>CAZIZT010000038.1:0-72637 GCA_964544085.1 uncultured Desulfurellales bacterium | reverse complement strand
GTCCGCCGGTCATGATGAGGGCCTGCGTGGAATCTGCGAAGAAGTTCAACGCATCGATTATTGTTTCTCTTAACCCGATCATGGTTGATGGTACGGGTATGTGTGGAGCGTGCAGGGTTAGCATTGGTGGTCAGACAAAATTTGCATGTGTTGATGGTCCGGAGTTTGACGGTACGCTTGTTGATTTCGATGAGCTGATGGCTCGCCAGAGACAATACGTAGAAAAAGAAAGACAGGCCCTTGAGCTATACAAAGCAAAGGAGGGAATAGCGTAATGGCTGAGAGATTAAGACCGGCTGAGAAGTTTAAGCGTGACAGGGTCCCGATGAGGGAGCAGGACCCTAAAGAGAGGATAAAGAATTTTGATGAGGTGCCATACGGTTATTCGCTTGAAGAGGCTATCAGGGAAGCTCAAAGGTGTCTTCAGTGCAAGCCTCCTGCATGTGTTGAAGGCTGTCCTGCTGAAGTGCACATACCGGAGTTCATCGATAAGATTATTGATGAGGATATAGAGGCAGCTTTCAAGGAGATCAAGCTTACTAATGCCCTCCCAGCGGTTTGTGGTCGTGTTTGTCCGCAGGAGGAGCAGTGTGAAGAGAAGTGTATAATGGGCAAAAAGGGTAAACCTATAGCTATAGGAAGACTTGAAAGGTTTGTGGCTGATTGGGCAAGAGAGCATGGTATAGTGGATAAGGAAGTGGATGCTGGTTTGAAGAAGAATAAGCGTGTTGCCATAGTTGGTTCAGGACCAGCGGGGTTGAGTTGTGCTGCAGATCTGGCGAACTACGGTTACGATGTTACCATCTTTGAGGCGTTACATAAGCCCGGCGGTGTGCTTGTCTACGGCATTCCTGAGTTCAGGCTCCCTAAATCCATTGTGGAATACGAAGTGGAGCAGATAAAAAAGCTTGGTGTAAAGCTTTTCACAGATTATGTTATCGGTTATATAAAAACCGTGGATGAGCTTGTTGAAGAGTATGATGCTGTGTTTCTGGCAAATGGTGCTGGAGCTCCATCTTTCTTAAGAATACCCGGCGAGAATTTGAATGGTGTCTACTCAGCAAGTGAGTTTCTGACACGTTCCAACCTCATGAGAGCGTTCGATTTTCCAAACTACGATACGCCTATCAATGTTGGCAAAAGGGTTGCCGTGATAGGCGGTGGCAATGTTGCCATGGATGCTGTGAGAACGGCAAAAAGGCTCGGCGCTGAGGAGGCAATAATAGTCTATCGCAGGAGCCGGAAGGAGATGCCAGCAAGAGCCGAAGAGATTGAGCATGCTGAAGCTGAGGGAATCAAGTTTGAGCTTCTAACAAACCCGGTGAGAATCCTTGGAGATGAGAACGGCAATGTGATCGGTATGGAATGCGTACGGATGCAGCTTGGTGAACCCGATGAGTCCGGTAGACGTAGACCTGTCGAGATTAAAGGTTCCAATTTTGTAATGGATGTAGACAATGTGATTGTGGCCATTGGACAGAGTGCCAACCCGATTGTTGCACGGAGTGCTACGGGTGTTGAGACCAACAAATGGGGTTACTTTATAGCCGACGAGGAGACTGGAAAGACCACCCACCCGAAGGTGTGGGCAGGTGGCGATATAGTAACCGGTGCTGCTACTGTAATACTGGCAGTAGGTGCCGGTAAGAAGGCTGCGCGTTCAATCCACGAGACACTCTCGTCCAAGTAGCAGGGCGTCTCTCCCACCCTATTTTGGGATCCGCCCATTTCCGAAGAGGGCGGATCCCGTTGATTTTCTCCTGATCAATTCCTAAAATGTAACTATGATACTCAACAGAGAGAAGCTATTAAGAAATGGCGATAAAGAGCTGATAAAGGCAAAGGCAGCTGTTATTGATGCCATTGAGCATATGCTTTTGCGTATAGATAGTTACTATGCAACCAGGGCGGCCCTTGATGAATACGACTTTTCAGAGTACAAAAACCTCTATTGCGCATGCGTTGGTAAAGCTGCTGTACCAATGGCAATGGCGGTTTGCGAAAAATTGGAACCCGTTGATGGGGTTGTTGCCACAAACAAAAGATGCATTGAAGATTTGTGTGTTGAATGTATAAAGGGATCTCATCCTGTTCCAGATAGGGGTTCTCTTCTGGCTGGCCAGAAGCTGTTTGAGCTTTTAAACTCTCTTGGAGAGGGTGATCTTGTTGTTTTTTGCATCTCGGGGGGTGCATCTGCAATTGTCGAAAAACCATATGTATCCCTTGATGCTCTGCGCAAAACAACGCAGCTCCTTCTGAAAAGCGATCTTGACATACATCAGATAAACTGCATTAGAAAGCACATATCTGCTATTAAAGGTGGAAAACTCCTAAAGGGGCTCAGTGCCCATGTGATCTCGTTTATCGTATCCGATGTAATCGATAATGATCTTTCATCTATTGCTTCAGGCCTGACGTGGTATGACGACACCACGTTTGAGGATGCCATGAGTTTAATTGAGCAAAGGGGTTTAAAGGAGAGGCTTCCTTCGGAGGTGGTTGATCTTATAGCTCAGGCTAACCCTGATATGGAGACATTGAAGAAGGATCAGTTTGATCCACAGAGGGTAAACAACATTATAATTTCAAGTAATAAACACGCCGTATCTGCTTTACGAAGGGCTCTTTCGAGGGCTGGATATCCTTCGGTGGATACGGATGTTTCCTTAACCTGTAATGTGCATGAGGCAAGCCTCTTCTTCAGGGATTATCTTAACAGGAAAGGCAGATTTTCGCTTGTTGTTGGTGGTGAAGTCACTGTTGATGTTAAGGGCGACGGAAAAGGCGGGAGGAACCACGAGCTTGCATTGATCATGAGCAGTTACCTTGAGGGTAAGAATGCCCTCTTTGTTGCTTTTGCCACTGATGGAAAAGACGGAAGTGCCGATGCCGCAGGCGCCATTGCCGATCCCACCACGGTGTATCGAGCACGCAAGCTGGGACTCGATCCGGATGAGTTTTTGAAAAGAAACGATTCCTACACGTTTTTCTACACCCTTGGTGATTCCATTGTAACTGATGATACCCGTACAAATGTCACTGATGTCTACATTTTAGTAAAATATTAAATATTAGATAACTTTCTTACTCCTTGACCCTAAACAGCAATTAATATAAAGTTATTACTGAAAACTATTTCATATCGGAGGCTGTCATGGGTGAAAGGGAGAAGAAGCAAAGATTTGACAGGTTAACGGGGCCGCATCTTTTGTGGGCAAGCACTATGGGTGCCACCTTCGATCTTGGAATAATGAGCAAAGCGATGCTGACACCCTCCATGAAGACAGCAGCCCAGAGACTCGCACTGCATCTGATGCAAAAGAAGGAGTTTCCTTTTGTAGACGGTATGGAGATTGGCGCTGAAATGTTCGAATATCTGTTTAAGAAGCTCAATGATTTTCTCTATTTCAGTGATAGTTACTTGGTGGAGTTTAAGGAAAATGTAGCAAGCCTGAAGATAAACCGGGATGGCTGTATGTATTGCCCTACCGGTGTTGGTGGCGCTCAGCTTGGATTTGCTGTCTGTCCTTACCCACATCTATTTGAGGTATTTCTCGATATTGCTATAAAAAATAGCTTTTACGACAAGGCTATAAGAATCTACAAAGGCGAAGATGGCCTTTACATGAGGGAGGAGGGCGAATGGGATGTGATAGATTTCCATGTCGAAGAAGATGCCGAGTATAATGAGATTTGCAAGACGCTGCTTGAATGTAAATCGGAAGTTGAGGAGGCTTTTGAGAGGGCTTTGAGGGATGGTTTTGTTACCTCGGAGGATCTATGGGACAGAAATTACATACCGGTTGAGGGCACAGATCCCCCGAAGTACGAGACACGCTTTACCGAGTTTGCCAAGAAGTATATTCAGCCAATAGAAGACGCCTGCCTTGAAAAGAACAGACGCTTCATATTTGTTGTGCTGGTCGATGAGAATGGCTACCTGCCGGCTCACAACACCAAATACGACAAGCCGTTAACCGGTGACTATAAGACGGACCTGATTGGTAACCGCTCAAGAAGGATATTCGACGATCCTACAGGTTTAGCGGCTGCACGCAATCTCAGAAAGATTCTGCTACAGCCCTATCCAAGGGATGTGGGTGTTCTGATGTACGATATATCTACGCCGGTATTCTTCGAAGGCAAACACTGGGGTGGGTTGAGAATAGGCTTCAAGTAGAAAAAAAGGGGGGGGTTCTCCCCCCTTTAGTATTGCTTGATCAGTTCAAATGCCTGGTGTGTTGCCTCATAAATATCTCCCACCTTGTTTGCGTCGCCAATAATTTCAACGCGCTCGAATTTTTCCTTGATGGACTCATAGAGATCCCTTACAGGTTTTGTTCCTATACTTGTTATGACTGTGTCAAATTTGCCTATGTTTTCTTCGGATCCATTTTTACTTATAATCACGCCATCTTTTGTGAATCGTTCTACCTTTGCGCCTGTGATAATTTTTGCTTTAGGATTGGCTTTTAAGCGGGCAAGCGTAAAATCGGCTGGCAGCTCTTCGAGTATGTCAACGCCAACCACCTCTTCAAAGCCTTTTTTTATGAGTAAATCTTCCATTGTCTCTCTACCGATTAATCCTACACCCAGCACGAGAGCCCTTGAACCTTTGGGCTGTTTGGTGTTTTCGAAATATTCAAAGGCATTCATGACATACTCTTCATTTATGCCTTCAATGGGTGGTATGGCCGGTTTTGCGCCTGTTGCTATAACAACCACATCAGGATTGAGCGCTTTGATTTTTTCGTAATCGGCCTTTTCCAAACGAATGTCAACGCCGTATCGGTCAAGCTGTTTGATCATTGAGTTAAGCGGCCGCTCCATTGCTTCCTTGAAAGGTGGTTTGGTAGCAAGCACAAACTGGCCGCCCAGTCTTTTTTCCTCGAAGAGTACAACGCTATGACCCTTCATGCTCGCATAGATTGCACAGGCCATGCCGGCAGGCCCTCCACCCACAACAACAAAGCGTAGCGACTGACCTCCTTTTTCAAATTCATCCTCATACTGGAACGGGTTGATGATACAGCCCAATCCAACACCGGCTTTAACCTTGAGCAGGCAACCCTGCAGGCACCCGCCGCAATAGTAGATCTCGTCCTCTCTGTTTTCTTTGAGTTTGTTTACAAACGACTGATCGCATGCTATTGATTTTCCCAATCCAATCAGGTCTGCCCAGCCCTCTTGAAGCGCCTGGTTGATTTTGTCCTTGTTTGCCATTCTACCATCCACAATAAGCGGCAAGGAGGTGAGCGACTTGATCTTCTTGAAAGCTTCTATCTGTTGTTCAACGGGTGTGAATGTAGCGCTGTAGTACCATGGCGGTGTATCACATGCGTTACCAAGGCCCGCATGTATTGCAACAGCGCCGTAACTTTCAGCAAGTCTGATTATTGGCAGGTTGTCTTCCGGTGTTATGCCTCCCTCTACAAATTCGTTTGCCGAGATTCTGACTATAATGGGTAGATTCGTAGCTTCAAATACGGCTTTAAACACGCGCTCAGCAAACAGGGTTCTGTTTTTGCCGTATTCATCATTTCTTTTGTTTGTTCTTTCCTTTAGAAACTGTGCAATGAGGTAGCCCATCCCAGCCTGCAACTCTATTGCGTCAAAGCCGGCATCCTGAGCTCTTCTGGCTGCGTTGGCAAATGCGTTTACAATTTCATCAATCTGCTGGAGTGTGAGTTCAGATGGGGTTTGATTTGTTGCTGGGCATGTAACCGGCGATGGTGCCAGTGGTTTTGTGCCCGACGCTTTCGGATTTGCGGCTCTTCCGGCGTGCGTAATATTTAGACATGCCAGTGCACCGTTTTTGTGAATGGTCTCTGTGATCTTTTTGAGTTCCTCAGTGCAATGGGGTTCGTCTATGCATAGCTGTTTTGGATGTTCTCGTCCGCTTTTCAAAACGGCAACGGGTTCGGTAATGATAAGGGCAATACCACCCTGTGCCACTTTTCCGTAGAATTTGAGATGCTTCTGGTTGACCTCACCTCTGGGATTGCCGTAAGCTGTTTTAACCGGTGCCATGACGAAGCGGTTCTTAAGTGTTAGATTGCCCAACCTTACTTCTTCGAATGGCCCTTTCATATTTTACCTCCTAAACTATTGATTTCCCGGTCTGCATCGTGCTAAAGTAGAAGCCCCTTTACCATTTGCAATCATAGGTTAAAAGTAAATTGTTGTCAAACAGGAGCACTCTAACAGTAGTAAGTTTTTAATACCTCTTGCCTAAGATCACAAAATGTGCTAATTTAGCCAGGGAATTTTTGAGAAGTAGCAGAAAGGAGTGGTCGGAAAAGATGAAAAAGGGTTTGCATCCGCCTTATGAGGTAACGACAATTAGGTGTGCTTGTGGAAACGAAATAGTGACACGATCAACTGTGAAGAACCTAACCGTTCAGGTCTGTTCGAAATGCCACCCTTACTTTACAGGTAAGCAGAAGATAGTGGACGAGACCGGTAGGGTTGAAAAGTTCACAAAGAAGTACAAAGGCTACCTGAACAACAAGGGGAATTGATGAGCTTAGCGGCGAGTGATTTTGTTGTGGAAGTGGAGATAGATGCAGAATCACTCTCCGTTGATCGCTTGAAAGAAGAGCTTGCAAGTGCTCTGAAAAAGGTAGCTTGCTCCCACTATGTAAACGTAAGGGTAACCGACTACAAACTTATAGCGGAAATTGCGCGCTTTGTATCACTCAGAAAGGCTGCGGTGGACACCGTTCTTAGAAAGGGTGCCTCTGAGTGGATCGTTATGATTAAGAACGAAGTACCCGTAGCTCAACTGGATAGAGCGTAAGACTCCGGATCTTAAGATTGGGGGTTCGAGTCCCCCCGGGTACGCCAGTATGAGCCTAAAGAGCATCTCTGAAATCATAGAGTCTCTTTCAGAAGAGCCCCACCTGCGCAAAGCGCTGGATTATTGGCACATCGTGGATGCATTTCAGGAGGCCATAGGCGGTGACTTTGCGCGCCATACAAGGGTGATTTCGTTTAGGGATGGTACATTAAGGGTCCGTGTGCCGTCGGCTGTATGGGGTATGGAGTTGTCTTTTTTTGAGAAAGAGATAATATATAGGATAAACAAGCGGTTGGGACGAGATGTTGTGAAACGAATTGAGTTCAAAGGGGTTTGAGCAATGCCTGAGGAGAAAGAGGAATCCAAAGAGACCAAGAAGATCTCCGAAAAAACCTGGGACGATGACGACGACTGGATGGAAGATCCAAGCGGCATAAACCCTGGCTGCTGAGATTGAGTTGTTACAGGAGTTTCTATGATATTTAAAAAGGACTGGATCGCTGTTATGGTGGGGTCAGCTGTTTTGCTTGCAGCGTGCTCATCTAATAAGAAGATAGTACCCACAGAGGTGGAAAAGAGTGCATACACCTGGTACAACGAGGGTATGCAGGCTTACATAGACCACGAGTACGATAAGGCCAAGCACGACCTTGAAATGGTTGGAGAGCAGCATCCGGGTAGCATCTATGCCAAGAAAGCACTGCTTGCACTGGGCGATGTCTATTTCGCCAAAGGGGAGTATATGCTTGCGCGGGATTACTACAGGCGATTTATAAAGGTGTATCCCACAAGTAAAGATGTGGTGTATGCACGTTTCAAGATAGCGATGAGCTATTACAAATCCAGAAACGGATATAAACTTGATGTAACGCCGGCCAAGAAAGCCATAAAAGCTTTCGTAAAGTTACTGGATGAGTATCCTAACAACCCTTACAGGGACAGAATCTACACGTATCTGACCAACTGTGCCTTGGAGGTGTATAAACATGAGCTTTTTGTTGCACGTTTCTACGATAAGTTGGGTTACCTGAAGGCTGCCAAGAACCGTCTGGATTACATGTATCGCCATTTTAAGGATGTAAATTTCAATGACGAGATGCTCTATTTGCTTGGCAAGGTGTATTGGCAGCTTGGCAAAAAGAAAGAGGCTGAAGCCTTTTTTAATGAATTGAAAAAACGCTATCCCAACAGTAAATATATCAGCAGGATACCTTCTTGAAGGTTTGTTGAAGATGCAAAACTTCGTTGAACTGATAAGCATTATTATCGAGTCTGATGAGGCGTTTGAGCCGGCTTGTGATCTGTTTGAGTACGGTGGAAAACTGATAGTGGAACTTGAGGTGCCGGGCCTTGATAAGGAGCATCTAAAAATTGATCTCTATCCGGATCGGCTGGTTGTGGCAGGTTTGAAAAGGCGCATCGAGCTTGATGGGGTTCACTACACGCGTGCCGAACGCATGTTCGGGCATTTCAAACGTTCCATCGAGCTGCCCTTTGAGGTGGAGAAGGTGGAAGAGGTTAGCTACTCGAAGGGTGTTCTCAGAGTAATTCTCAAGAAAAAGGGGTGATTAATCTATGAGTGATATAGAGACAATCAGGGTTGAAGGTGAAGTGGAGACGCCGCAGAGATTGCCCGTGCTTCCACTGCGGGATATTGTGGTGTTTCCGTATATGATAATCCCACTGTTTGTGGGGCGTGATTTTTCGATTAAGGCTATTGATGAGGCCCTTTCGAAAGAACGAATGATCCTGGCTCTGACACAGAAGTCTCCTGAGGAGAATGCACCAGGCGAGGAGGATCTCTACCACGTGGGCACCGTCTGCCTTATCTTGCGCATGCTGAAGATGCCAGATGGCAGGGTGAAGGTGCTCACGCAGGGGTTGAAAAAGGTCAGGGTTAAGGAGTTTACACAGTTTGCACCGTATATAGAGGCTGAGGTAGAAGAGTATCCGGACATACTGCCGGATACAGAAGCAAAAAGCATGGAGACCGAAGCCTTCATGCGTTCCATTAAGGAGCAACTCCAGCAGCTTGTGGCATACAATAAAAATATCCCTAACGACATTGTCGTGATTGCCAACAATATAGAGGAGCCGGACAAGTTTGCGGATATAATAGCAAGCAATATCCAGCTTAAAACAGAGGTGGCGCAGAAGCTCTTGGAGACACAGGATGTAAGGGATAAGCTTAGAAAGCTCAACGAGATCCTCGATAAGGAGCTTCAGCTGCTTGCACTGCAAACAAAAATCCAGAATGAGGCACGGGAAGAGATATCCAAAACCCAGAAGGAGTACTTCCTGCGCGAGCAGATGAAGGCGATCAAGAAGGAACTGGGAGAGGGTGATGGATCGGACGAGATAGAGGAGCTGAGAGAAAAGATAAAGAAAGCCAAGATGCCACCTGAAGCCCTCAAGGAAGCAGAAAAACAGCTCTCGAGGCTGTCAAAGATGCACCCCGATTCAGCGGAGGCCAATGTAATCAGAACCTATCTCGACTGGATGATTTCAATGCCCTGGAATAAGCGCTCCAAAGAGAAGATAGACATCAAGGAGGTTGCACGTATCCTGGATGAGGATCATTACGACATCAAAGAGGCGAAGACAAGAATCCTTGAGTATCTGTCTGTTAAGAAACTAAAAAAAGATATGAAAGGACCGGTTTTGTGTTTTGTGGGTCCTCCGGGTGTAGGGAAAACATCCCTGGCAAAGTCGATAGCCCGTGCCATTAATCGAAAGCTTGTGAGGGTTTCTCTTGGTGGTGTGAGGGATGAGGCAGAAATCAGGGGTCACAGAAGAACCTATGTGGGTGCTTTGCCCGGTAGAATAATCCAGGGTCTCAAACAGGCAGGTGTAAAGAATCCTGTATTTGTATTGGACGAGATAGACAAGCTGGGCAGGGATTTTAGCGGTGATCCTTCCAGTGCTCTGCTGGAAGTACTGGATCCCGAACAGAATAACGAGTTTGAGGATCATTATCTGGGCGTACCTTTTGATCTGTCTGAGGTTTTCTTCATAACCACCGCAAATACCACAGAAACTATCCCGCCACCGTTGCTCGACAGAATGGAGGTGATTAGACTTTCGGGTTATACGGTGGATGAGAAGATAAAGATAGCCAAAAAGTACATAATACCGCGCCAGATAAAGGAGCATGGTCTTGAAAAGTTCGACATCAGGTGGACCGATGGCGCGATTAGAAAGATCATTGAGAACTATACACGTGAAGCTGGAGTGAGGAATCTGGAGAAGACCATATCCAAGGTGTTGCGCAAAATCGCAAGGCAGATAGCCGAAGGTAAGAAGATAGAGTCCGTTACCATCACTGCAAATGCTCTACCGAAGTATCTGGGTGTGCCGCCCTTTACGGTTAGTGAGATGCTGGATAAACCGTATGTGGGTATTGCTACCGGGCTTGCATGGACACCAACAGGTGGGGCTGTTCTGTTTATAGAGGTGTCCAAGGTGAAAGGGTCCGGAAAGTTAATCTTAACCGGATCTCTGGGAGATGTGATGAAGGAATCTGCCCAGGCTGCTGTGACGTTTGCAAGAAGCCGCTATAAGATGCTTAATCTGGAGGAAGACTTCTATCAGAAGTACGATCTTCACATCCATGTCCCTGAGGGTGCAACGCCCAAGGATGGCCCCAGTGCGGGTATTACAATGGCAACAGCGATAATCTCTTGTTTGACCAATATTCCTGTCAAGAATACGGTTGCAATGACGGGAGAGATAACCCTCACAGGCAGAGTGTTGCCCATTGGAGGATTGAAGGAGAAGACGCTTGCTGCCTTGAGAGCAGGGATTTATGATATAATCGTGCCACACGGTAACAGAAAGGATGCTGCTGAGATAGAGAGTCAGATAAAATCCAAGAAACTGAAGTACCATTTTGTTAAGAATATGGAAGAGGTGTTGAAGATAGCCCTTCAGGAGCCCATCGGAAACAAGTGAGATTTGAGTCCTTTTTGGCTTTACGTTATATCAAATCCAGAAGGCAGGAGCGCTTTATCTCCTTCTCTTCTTTTATGTCCATCCTGGGCATAATTCTGGGTGTCTCTGCTCTAATTGTCGTAATGGGTGTTATGAATGGTTTTGATACAGAGCTGGAGCAGAAGATACTCGGTGTAAACCCCCACGTGTTTGTGAAGAGCTACTCGGGGGTCTTCGACTACTCCCCAAAGATGATAGAGAAGATAGAAAAGCAGAGCGGTGTGGAAGATGTTTATCCTGTATTGAGTGTCCAATGCATGGTTAGCTCTGGTACATTTTCAAGTGGCGCGGTGCTCAACGGTGTCGATGTTGAAAGGCTTGGTAATCTTAGACGGTTCATGAAGGGTAGTCTCAAAGGGGCTGTTATTGGCAGCGAACTGTTGAAGATACTGGGGCTGAAGGTTGGGGATACCGTGCGCGTCATACTACCCTTTGGTAGAAGCACACCGTTTGGATTTGCTCCATTATCATTCAAACTGAGGGTGACAGGTGTATTCAGATCTGGCATGTACGATTATGACACCACTTTCGTTTACGTGCCGCTTAAGCTTCTCTGGTCTAAAACCGATCTGAAGGGCAAGATAAACACGATAGCTATTATCCTTAAGGATCCCTACAGAGCAAAGGAGTTCTCTTATAAGCTTCAGCAGATACTTCCCTACGGTTTCTATACAAGCAACTGGATTGAGCTCAATAGCAATTTCTTTAGCGCCCTGAAGCTTGAAAAGTTCGCCATGTTTGTAATACTGACACTTGTTGTTATAGTTGCAGCTTTCAATATTACAAGTTCCCTGATGATGCTTGCCATGGAAAAGGTCAGGGACATGGCTGTTCTGATGGCTTTTGGCGCGACAAGAAAAACCATAAGGGGTATATTTTTGCGCCAGGCGGCTATAATCGGTGCTTCCGGCATTATTGTGGGTGATATACTTGGCCTGCTTCTGAGTTATCTCCTTAAGCGATACCACTTCATACGCCTCCCCAGTGATGTTTACTACATAAGTACCATACCGGTTCAGATTGGTCCCGTTTACGTTGTGCTTATCTCTGTTGTTAGTTTCTTGCTTGTAATACTTGCAAGTCTCTATCCAGCAAAGAAAGCTGCAGGTTTAAACATCGTCGAGGTACTAAGGGGATGATAATAAGGGCAGTTAATATCACCAAATCCTTTCCCAGTGGCGGAGGCACCATAGAGGTATTGAAGGGCATCAATCTTGAGCTCAAACGTGGCGAGATGCTGGCTATTATGGGTGTATCCGGTAGCGGTAAATCAACTCTCTTACATATACTTGGATTGATAAGTCCCCCCGATAGCGGTGAGCTGTACTTCAACTCTGAAAGGGTGGACTTCAGCGATACAACAATGCTCGCAAAGAGACGAAATAAACAAATAGGTTTCGTGTTTCAGTTCTACTCGCTTATAAGCGAACTCAATGTATTAGAGAATGTGATGCTGCCTGCAATGATAGGTGGTTTGACTCCGGATAGGGCCAAAGCCCTGCGTCTACTTGAGCTTGTCGGTTTCGATCCTTCCATGGCCAACAGGATGGTTTATAAACTTTCTGGTGGTCAGATGCAGCGCGTTGCGATAGCCAGGGCGCTGATGAACGATCCCGACGTTGTGATAGCCGATGAGCCGACCGCAAATCTTGACAAAGCAAGCTCAATAGATATAGTTACAACGATGAGAAACATAAACCTGTCCAGCGGAAAAAGCTTTATCATAGCCACCCATAGTGGTGAAGTTGCACGCCGTTGCGACCGTATTCTTTTGTTAAGCGGGGGAGTAATAAGTGAAGAGAGTGTCACCTGAAATTCTACTCATTGCCGCCTTTTTTATCTTCCTTTCTGCCATCGACTCATTCGCAAAACCCATTGTTTCAATAGACGTTAAGGGTACCGTAAGAAGCGATAAAGCAACCGTTTTGAATGTGGTTAAATCCCGCGTCGGTGAGGAGTTCAACATAAAGCGTGTGGATAAGGATATTCTTAACATCTATCACCTTGGTTTTTACAGGACAGTAAGTGCAATCCTTCAGGATGAATCGGGCGGATACAGGTTGATATTCAAAGTAAAAGAAAAACCATCCGTGAGGTTCATTACATTTGTGGGCAACAAGGAGATTTCTGATAAAAAGCTGATGAAGGTGCTAAAGATAAAGCCATACAACATCTTAAACAGGAGCCTTATAGAACAGTCCATAGGTGCGATGATGGGTCTATATGCCGCCAAGGGTATGTACCTTACACGCATAACCTACAAACTGAAACCCGTTAAAAACAACAGGGTGGATATAGTCTTTCACATACGTGAAAGCAAAGAGGTGGTAATCAGGGATGTCAATGTTATTGGTAACAAACATATACCTACCGATGAGTTGATAGACGACCTTGCCAACCACAGGAAGAAGGGTCCCTACATTCTTACATTCCTGCCCTGGTTCTACACCGGCAAACTAAGGGTCAATCAATTGGATAGTGATACGCAGAAAATCAGGGATAAATACCTTTCCAGAGGCTATCTCGATGTGGTGGTAAGAGGGCCACTTGTAAACGTTGAACCCGATACAGGTGCGGCCCACATTGATTTTTCAATAAAGGAGGGCAAGCGTTATATCTTGAAGTCTGTTGAACTGGTGAATACGGCACCGTTTAGCCCTAAACAGCTGAAAGCAGTGATGAAACTCAAGCCCAACAGACCTATAAATGTTGTACGCTTGAGAGAAGATATCCAGAAAATAACCGAGATGTTTGCCGATAAGGGTTATGCGTTTGCAGATGTTAATCCGGAGATAAAGAAGAAAGGCAAATATGTTTATCTGAAACTAATCATCAACAGGGGACCCAAGGTTTACATCAACCGCATAGTGATTACGGGCAACTCCAAAACCCATGATAATGTCATAAGGAGAGAGATTAGGCTACACGAGGGAGATCTGTATTCAATCAGCAAGATTAGACGCTCAAGACAGAAGATTATGAACCTCAACTTCTTTAAAAGTGTGAAAATACAGACCAAGCGCGTTGGTAAAAATCGCGTCAATCTTATTGTTAAGGTTAAAGAAAAGCCTACCGGCATGCTGACCTTTGGCGTTGGATATGGTTCATACACAAGGTTTAGTGTTATGGGCTCTGTTTCTGAAACTAACCTTTTTGGAACAGGTATTTTCGGCAAACTCTCCGCCAACTTGAGCTCTAAGGAGACGTTGTTCAATCTTGATCTTGTGGATCCATGGGTCAACGATAGACCTGTTTCGCTTGGCATAAACATTTTCCATGAGAAGTACGATAGGAGTGACTTTACAGAGAAAACAGCCGGTTTTGTTGTGACTGCAGCCAGACGTTTTTGGGATGATGATCTATCCGTTGGTAGTAAATACTCATTTACCTTCGATAAGGTGATAGTGGACACGGACAACCCGGGATACTACCTTCAGCAGCAGGAGGGTAGACATATTGAAAGTGCCATTGAGCCCTTCGTGAAGTACAATACTCTCGATAGTACAATTTTCCCCACACGGGGTGTGAATGCCTATACGTCGTTGAGGATAGCCGGTTTGGGTGGCACAAGGAGATACTTTAAGTACATACTATTTGGCGAGTATTTCCACAGGCTTCCGCTACACCTCATAGGCCATGTTAAGTCCCAGATTGGCTATGCAAGGGGGTGGGGCGGTAAAGATGTACCTATAAATAGACGTTTCTTTCTCGGTGGCATAGAAGATCTTAGGGGCTTTGAGACGGGGAAGGTATCACCTATGGATGAGCAGGGCAATTACATCGGTGGTAACAGGGAATTCTATGCCACTGCTGAGGTGATATTCCCGATATTAAGCGCACTCAATCTGTACGGGGTTGTGTTTTACGATACCGGTAACGCCTGGTTAAACAGGTTTGACTTTTCCGATCTAAGGAATGATGCAGGTGCCGGCATAAGATGGCTCTCGCCGCTTGGTCCTGTTAGGATAGAGGTCGGCAAAAACTTGAACCCGAGAAATGACGAAAAGAGCACCGTGTTCCAGCTCTCGGTGGGCGCTCTCTTTTAAGGAAATAAAAGCAAGGAGGTTTTAGGTGAGGCGTTTAATTGTCGCTTTTGCAGTTTTGGCATTTGTTGCCGTCTCGTTTTCGGTTGAGGCATCAACAATTGCTGTTGTGAACCTTGGTAAGGTTATGACCGAGTCAAAAGCCGGTAAAGCAGCTAAAGAGCAGATCAACACGCTGATTTCTGCCAAAAAGGAGGTTATTAACCGCAAGATAGAGAAGGTGAAAAAGCTTGCTGCTAAACTGAGCAAGAAAAACCTATCAAAAAGCGAAAAGGAGAAGTTGACCAAACAATATCAGCAAGCTATCAGGGATCTTGAGAAATACAAGAGTGACGCTGCAGACGAGATCAGGCAAAAGGAGCAGCAGCTGACGACGAAGATCATAAATGGCATAATTCAGGTAATAAAGAAATACGCAATAGCGCATAAAATCGATGCTGTCTTTGAGATTGGTCAGGGCATAAATACGATTTATTGGAACGACAACATTGATATAACAAAGAAGATTCTTAAGCTCTACGATAAAGAGTACTCCGGGAAGAAGTGAGGAACAATGAAGGTTGCTGAGATAGCCAGGCTTCTTAACGCTGAACTTGTAGGCAATCCAGACGTAGAGATTACCGGGGTTGCACCGATTGAGAGTGCGAAACCATCGGAGATAACGTTTCTTGCAAACAGGAAATATGAGCGCTATTTAGATTCGACGCAGGCTGGATGTGTCATTGTTGGCAGGGATGTGGACATATCAAACAGGAAAGGAACGTTTATTGTTTGTGATGATGCTTACGTTGCTTTTGCCAGACTCTTGAACAGCTTTTACGGTTATAAGCCCCTTAGGGCTGGCATTGCGAGTAGTGCTTGTGTGGATGAGAGTGCTCAGATTGATGAAAGTGCCCATGTGGGAGAGTTTGTGTACATTGGCAAAAACGCAAAGATAGGTAAAAGAACAACCATAATGCCGTTTACCTACGTCGGGGATGACGTTGAGATTGGTGATGAATGTCTTATACATCCTTCGGTTGTAATCTTGAAGGGAACAAAGATTGGCAACAGGGTAATGATCCAGTCGGGCAGTGTTATAGGTAGCGACGGGTTTGGGTATGCAAGAACATCGGAAGGGAAATACGTGAAAATACCGCAAATTGGCAGGGTGATAATTGAGGATGATGTGGAAATAGGTGCAAACGTAACGATAGATAGAGCAGCCCTGAATGCAACCCTGGTCAAGCGGGGTACGAAGATAGATAATCTCGTTCAGATAGCTCACAATGTTGAGGTTGGTGAGGATTGTGCAATTGTGGCACAAACGGGCATCTCGGGCTCATCCAAAGTGGGTAATAGGGTGATCCTGGCTGGTCAAACCGGCATAGCAGGACACATATCCATTGCCGATGATACGACAATTACCGCAAAATCGGGCGTGGGAAGAAGTGTCAGAAAGCCCGGTATTTACAGTGGTATTCCGATATACGATCACAAGAAGTGGTTGAGGGTGAGTGCAGTTGTGCCGAAGCTTGATGAGATGTATAAGCGATTACAGGCGCTTGAGAAAATGGTGGAGGAGCTGAAAAAACAATGATGGGCATAGAAGAGATAAAAAAGATACTGCCACACAGATATCCGTTCCTGTTGGTGGACAGGGTGATTGATTATGAACGCTCCAAGTGGATAAAGACCATAAAGAACGTGACCATCAATGAGCCTTTCTTTGTGGGACATTTTCCACAGAAAGCGGTTATGCCGGGTGTGCTTGTAATAGAGGCTATGGCTCAAAGTGGCGGAATTCTATCATTTCTATCGCTGGACGAAGATGAGTTTGAAAGCTCCATTGGCGGTAATAAGATGGTGTATTTCATGCAGATAGAGAAGGCACGTTTTCGAAAACCCGTGGTGCCCGGTGATGTTTTACAGATGCATGTGGAGATCATAAAACGCAAGCTTCAGGTCTGGAAGATGCGTGGCGAGTGCTACGTAGATGGTAAGCTTGTGGCTGAAGCTGTAATGATGGCAAAACTGGATTAGGGGTTTCTGGGCATGGCTGAGATTCATCCAACTGCAATAATAGAGAAGAACGTTCAGCTGGGTGAGAATGTGGTTATAGGACCCTATGTGTGTATAAAAAGTGACGTTACGATTGGTGATAATACACGCATAGAAGCCAACGCCTACATAGGATCCTTCACACGCATAGGTAAGAATTGCCGCATATTTCCATCTGCTGTTGTCGGCACCATACCGCAGGATCTAAAATTCAAAGGTGAGATGAGTGAGCTTGTGATAGGTGACAACACAACCATAAGAGAGTTTTGTATGATAAACAGGGGAACAAAGGGCGGGGGTGCTTTAACGAAAATTGGAAGCAATGTACTGCTTATGGCTTATGTGCATATTGCTCACGATTGCATAATCGGCGATAGGGTAATTATTGCAAACGCTGTGCAGCTCGCTGGACATGTTGTCATTGAAGAGAGTGCCGTTATTGGTGGTATGAGTGCCGTTCATCAATTTGTGCGCATAGGTAAACTTGCCATGATAGGTGGTATGAGCGGTGTTGCTCAGGATGTGGCTCCATTTTGCCTTGCTACGGGAAATAGAGCCCGCCTCAACGGCTTGAACCTTGTTGGTTTGAGGCGTGCTGGTTTCTCCAATGAGGAGATAGTCGAACTCAAAGAGGCGTACAAAACCCTTTTTAAGCGCAACTTGACCTTCGAAAAGGCTTACGAGAAGCTCAAGGAGAGCACTTCCAGTAACGTTATCCACATGATAGAGTTTCTTAAACACTCAAAAAGGGGTTTTTGCAGGGATAGATGAACATTCTCATTGTCACCGGGGAGCGATCGGCTGAAAACTACGCATCCCTGCTTGTGGATGAATTTAAACGCATTGATCCTTCACTGGTTTTCTACAGCGTCTCATCTGATGTGCTTTCTAAAACCACAAATAAAATCGCAGATTACAGGGAGATATCTGTAATTGGTATAAAAGAGGCAATTGGTGTCGCCAAACGAGCATTTGCCTTGCTGAAAAAGGTTAAGGCTTTTATTACAGATGGTGGAATAGATGCGGTTATTCTGATGGATTTTCCTGAGTTTAACATGCGCCTTGCCCGTTTCGCCTATTCAGCAGGGAAGAAGGTTATTTACTATATCTCGCCTCAGGTTTGGGCTTGGAGGAGCTACAGGACAAGGTCATTGTTCGAATACAGCCATCTGGTTGTACCCATTTTGCCATTTGAGAGGCTTTTTTTCAGCGTCAGGGGTGTTGAGAAGAATCGTATAGCCTATTTTGGTCATCCACTGGTTGATCTTTTACACAACCGGATAGGAAAACATAAGAAGGAGAATGTGTTTCTGCTTATGCCAGGATCAAGGGTTTCAGAGATTGAGCATAATGCCGAAGAGATGCTTAAAGCATCCGAACAGATAGCCAGCAAGCTCAATGGCGTGTCGTTCGTGTGGGCATTGGCCCCTCATCTACCGGAGGAGCTCATTCTCGATTATTTAGAACGCTACCCTTTTGTAAAAGTGGTGCGTGATTCCCATTCGTGGATGGATAGATCCCTTATGGGTATTTTGAAAAGTGGAACCACAACACTCGAAGCGGCAATATTTAACCTGCCCATGGTGGTTGTTTACAGACTATCACGTCTGAGTCTCGGCTTGGGAAGGTTGTTAATCAAGAATATAAAACATATCTCTCTGCCTAATCTTATTGCTGGTGCCTCTGTGGTACCTGAGCTAATCGGTGGTGCTGCAAATGCGCAGTCTATTGCTGATGCATGCCTGGAGCTTTATAATAATCCTGAGAGGATAAAGAAACAGCGTGAAGCCTTGCGCGGTGTTGTTTCTGTGCTTGGTGAATATCCTGTGAGTGAGAAAATCGCCAGACGGATGTATGAAGTCCTGCAATGAAGTCGCTTTTGATTTACTGGTTATTAAGGCTATATCGGCTTTTGTTGCGGATAGAGTTGCGAACCGATTTCGATGTGGAGAGATACCCCGATTCACTGATTTTTGCCTTCTGGCATGAGTACATCCTGTTTCTGCCGTTTGTTGCTCCACGTTCAAGAAAGATCGATATTCTAATAAGCACACACCGGGATGGATTGCTTGCAAGCAGGGTTATAAGGTACTTTGGACTGGGCACTGTGGGGGGCTCAAGCCACAGGCAGCCCAGGAAAGCCTTTCTTGAGATGCTTTCAAGACTGAGAAGCGGTGTCGATATCGGGATAACACCTGACGGTCCAAAAGGACCCAGACGGGAATTGAAAGATGGTGTTGTGGAGCTTGCCTATCTCGGCGGGAAGGGTGTGGTTTGTCTCTGTATGAAGGCAAGCAGATGCTGGAGGGTTGGTAGCTGGGACAGAATGGCTATACCTAAACCTTTCAGTAAGGTAGAGTTTAGAATGTTTGCACCGGTTTTTGTGCACAACAAGGGTGAGTTTTCACAGTTTAGGCGTACACTAAAGGATAGGCTCAATGGATGCGGATAAGGCCAAAAAGATACAAAGGAAATTGAGACCTGTGCTTCTGCCGTTTTCTGTTCTGTTTGGTGGCGGTGTTAATATCAGACAGACACTATACGATATAGGTGTGCTTAAGGCGCATGAGTTTGATAGGCTGAAGGTGGTGGGCGTTGGTGGTATAGTGGCAGGTGGAAGTGGAAAAACGCCGGTTGTTATCGAAATTGCAAAGAGATTAATGGTGAAGGGGAAAACATGTGTTATCACAGGCAACTATCCTGTAAAGGATCGACGAACCATAGTGGTTTCTGATGGTAGAAGGATTTTCAAACACCCGCCTGCTGTTAGTGATGAAGCGTATATGATTGCCAGGAAGGTGCCGGTAACTGTTATATCTTCAAAGAACAGGAAGGCAGCCCTTGAACTAGCTGTAGGTTTGAATATGGAGTTTGCCGTAATGGATGATGCGCTTCATCACTTCGAAATAAAAAAGAACCTTGAGATTTGCGTTGTGGATATGAAAGAGCCATTTGACAATGGTTTATACCTGCCGGCTGGAATGCTACGCGCACCCAAAAAGGCGCTTGAGCGCTGCGATGCTATCATCTGCTTTGATAAGTCTGGTAGCCTTTCAAAAGAGGTGTCTTTTGATTGCCATAGAGCCAGATTTGAATTTCTCGGCGTATTTGATTATAAACACAGAAGGCTCAGCAGTGTAAGCAGCGCATTTGTCTTCTGTGGCATCGGTAACCCTCAGGCTTTTTTGCAGTTTGTTAAGCGTAACGGCATCGAGGTGCTGGGCTATCGTTTTTTTGCCGATCACCACATCTACAACGATGAGGAACTCGATGAACTTAGGCGTCTGAAAAGGGAATGCGGGGCTGATATATTGCTTACAACCTACAAGGATTTTGTGAAAATCGAGCGTAGTGATTTCTACTATGTGGATGTTGAAACCAGGGTTGAGAATCTGCAGGAGATATTAGGGCGGTTGTATGAACAAGAAGGCAATTAAGAGGCTATTCGACTATCTGAGGCCCTACATCTGGCGCCTTATTTTTGCGTTTCTGTGCATGCTTGCTGTGGGTGGTCTATCTGCACTTGCAGCTTATCTTATAAAGCCTGCACTGGATGATATATTTATTTCAAAAAACAAACAGATGCTGATGCTGCTTCCGCTTGCTATCATTGCAACCTACTTTTTCAAGGGTCTCTTTACCTATCTACAGGGCTATCAGACACATTACATTTCCGAAAAGATCCTGTTCAATATACGCAATCAGCTCTTTTCACACCTGCTTTATCTACCCACGTCCTTCTTTGATGAGTATCATAGCGGTGAATTAATCTCCAGACTTCTCAACGATACAGAGCAGGTGCAGAACAGTATAGCCAATGTGATCCCCAACACTATCAGGGAGATATTCACCATACTGGGTCTGCTCAGTGTGCTTTACATTAACAACTGGAAGCTTGCCATAATAGCCACTGTGGTATTCCCCATAGCCGCATATCCGGTTGTCCATTTCGGTAAACGGATGAAAAAATTGGGTAAGAAAAGGCAGGTTTCCATAGCCGGAGTAACAACCCTCATACAGGAAGCGTTGGTCAACATACGTCTCATTAAAGCATTTGCTACCGAACATGAGGAGGCAGATCGTTTTGAGAAAGAAAGCGACAATTTTTTGAATATAAAGCTTGCAACAATTCGTATAGATGAGCTTACAAGTCCGTTGATGGAGTTTATAGGTGCCATAGGCATCGCTTTTCTGATATGGATAGGTGGTTTTTTGGTTTTCAAGGGTGAGATCACTGTGGGTGGTTTTTTCTCCTTTATTGCGGCGCTTTTTATGATGTACAAGCCGTTCAAGACTGTTGCCAAGGCAAACAACGAGATTAATACATCCATAGCCTCGATAGAGCGTATCTTTGAGCTGATAGACAAACAAAAAGAGACGGTAGATTCGGGTACTATCCCGTTTGAGGGGGTCAAAAAGGAGATAAGATTTGAGGGTGTGTCGTTTAAGTACCCGGGATCCAAAGAGTACGCCATCAAAGATATAAACCTCGTCATTCCTAAA
Source organism: uncultured Desulfurellales bacterium (assembly GCA_964544085.1). Taxonomy (GTDB): domain Bacteria; phylum Campylobacterota_A; class Desulfurellia; order Desulfurellales; family Hippeaceae; genus CAZIZT01. The sequence continues at coordinate 51,262 of CAZIZT010000038.1, read as the reverse complement.
AAAACCACTGTAGCATTTGTTGGTGAAAGTGGTGGCGGAAAAACGACTATCCTGGAACTTGTGCCGCGCTACTACGATCCCACCTCTGGCAAAATAACCATTGATGGTATAGATCTAAGAGAGTTTGACCTTAGATCGCTAAGAAGGAAGATAGCAATTGTTTCTCAAAGGGTACTTCTGTTCAACAGGAGTGTTCGTGAGAATATAGCCTACGGTAGGGATGATTTGAGTCTTGATGAGATAATTGAAGCAGCAAAAGCGGCTTATGCACATGACTTCATTGTTAAACTGAAGGATGGTTACGATACCAATCTGAAGGAGCAGGGGGTGATTCTCTCTGGCGGCGAGAAGCAGCGTATAGCAATCGCCAGGGCAATAGTGAAAGATCCCGAGATTCTTATACTCGACGAAGCTACAAGCGCTCTTGATTCTGAAAGTGAATACATTGTGCAGAAAGCATTGAAGAATTTGATGAAAGATAGGACCGTTCTAATGGCTGCACATCGAATATCTACAGCGATAGGTGCTGATAAGATTGTGGTAATGAAGAATGGTCGCATTCTTGATGAGGGTAAACACGAAGAGCTCCTAAAACGCTGTTCCTACTATAAAAAGCTATGCGATATACAGTTCCAGAATAATGATTTATCTGTATAATCTACTGCTTTTTGTGGCATTTGTTCTCTCTTTACCCTATATCATCGTGCGCATCCTGTTTGATAAACGTCTGAGGTTCAGATTCATGGATAGGATCGTGCCTAAATACAGGTTCAGGGATCCTGATGGTTTTTTGTTCCACGCCGCCAGCTATGGAGAAACCAAAGCGCTTTTGCAGTTTTCTGAAAAGATTAAATCCCATTTTGAGAGGGGAGTATATTTTAGTGTCCTGAGTGATTCAGCATATAGGTTTCTTGAGGCTAAAAAAAAGAGTGTTTTCTTGATGCCAATTGACCTGCTACCACTCTACAGCGTAATTTTTAAGCAGACACCCACGGCTGCTTTTTTCTTCGAAACCGAAATATGGCCCTCATACATTTTTTTTCTAAAAAAACGGGGCTGTAAACTCATCCTGGTAAATGCCCGGATGTCGGAAAGGAGCTTCAGGTTATACCGCACATTTGGTTTTTTCTTTGCACCGATAATGCGTTCGTTTGATAAGATTATTGCAAAATCCGAATCGGATGCTCGAAGATACAGATATTTTGGTGCACCGGTTGAGGTATGTGGCAATATCAAATCATACCGTGAGCCGATTCAGGTGACGATTGAGGAGGTTGAAAACCTGAAGGATGAGTTTCTTATTGATTCCGATAAACCGTTGCTGGCTATAGGAAGTGCCCACAGGGAAGAGCTGGCTTTCATTTTGGAGCTTATAAGATTGACTATCGATGAGTTTTATGTTGTTATAGCACCACGCCATATGGAGGACAATAAGCTCTTCTTTTCAAAACTCTCAGCTGAGTTTTCTGGGATAGGAAGAAGAAGTATGCGAAAGTCGGGCCGGCGTATACTGTTGCTTGACACAATGGGTGAACTTGAAGGAATCTACAGGATTGCTGATGCTGTGTTTGTGGCTGGCAGCTGTGACAGGCGGCTTGCAGGTCACAATCCCATGGAGCCCCTTGTATACGGAAAGCCCGTTGTAACGGGTATCTATGTTGAAAGCTTCAAAACCGAGGTGGAGATGCTCGAAAGATATAATCTTATCAGGAGGGCGAAAACGCCAGAAGAAGCACATCGGCAGCTACTTGGGTTGATGGATGATAAGGGTTTTGCTTCGAGAGTACGTAATTACTTCAAACAATTTAAAGATGTGTTAGATTGTTATATCAACCAAATAAACGAGATTTTATAAAAAACGAAAAAACGAAATATTTTACTTGCATTAAATAGAAAGATGATTTATACTGCAACATGAATTAACTACGACCACACTCACACGATGCCTCACTCCCCCAAGTGAGGCCTCCCCCCTTCTCCTTGTATCGCTGATTGTTAATTTTGACATTTAAGCTTTCTAAACAAATATTAATTACTACCACTTTATTTTTAAGTTTGTTTAAATTAAAGTTCAATTTTCTCCTTAATTCACTTAATTTTTGACATCAAGTAAAAATTTTGGTATTAAATGAGTGTGAGATTGGAAAACTAACGATCAATTTTTGATCATGCTTGAGTTGTTTAGGAAAATTTTTTAGGAGGTGTTGCCTATGCGAAAAGGCAGAATTTTGGTGATGGCGTTGTTGTTTCTGGTAAGCATTGTTTCATTGAGCTATGGTAAAAGGATTTTTGTGACAATTGGTACGGGCGGCGTTACGGGCGTTTACTATCCAGCCGGTGGTGCTATCTCCAAGATGGTTAACAAGAAATTTAAAGAGTATGGCATCAAGATGACCGTTGAGTCTACCGCCGGTTCGGTTTACAACATCAATGCTGTGCTGAGTGGCGATCTGGATTTTGGAATTTGTCAGTCTGATAGGCAATATCAGGCATGGTACGGTCTTGCCGAGTGGAAGAAAAAGGGGCCACAGAAGAATCTGAGAAGCGTATTTGCATTGCATCCTGAGTCAATTACACTTGTTGCATCTGTTAAAAGCGGTATTAAGAGTGTCTACGATCTTAAGGGTAAGAGGGTTAACCTCGGAAATCCGGGCTCTGGACAGCTTCAGAACTCCAAGGACGTTCTGAAGGCTTTCGGTATTTCCCTTAAGGACATTACTCCTGAGTACGTCAAGGCCGTTGAGGCACCTGGTCTGCTTCAGGACGGTAGGATCGACGCTTTCTTCTATACGGTCGGTCATCCAAATGGTAACATTAAAGAGGCTACAAGTGGAAGGATCAAGGTCAGGATTATTCCTATTTCCGGACCTCCGGTGGAGAAGCTTTTAAAGACGCATCCATACTATGCAAAGGCAAAGATCTTCGTTAAGAAGTACTATCCTATGGCTGCAAACACTCAGCCGGTTGTTGAGACGATCGGCGTTAAAGCTACCGTTGTTACGAGCAAAAAAGAGCCTGCAAAGATCGTTTATGCCATTACAAAGGAAGTATTCGACAATCTTGATACATTTAAGAAGCTCCATCCGGCATTTGAGGTGCTGACCAAGAGGAACATGCTTGAGGGTCTCACTGCTCCTATTCATCGTGGTGCCTTGAAGTACTACAGGGAGACCGGTTTGATAAAGTATATCCCCAAAAAGCTCATTCTTAAGTAATAAAATACCAGCCTTATCCTTGTAGGTTAGGTTTGGGGTGGCATTAGCGATCGATGTCACCCCATTTTTTTCGAAAAAACATTAACATGAAAAGGGGTTCACATGGATAAGGATAGAAAGAAAGAGCTTGAGGAGTTACTAAAAGAAGATACCGGTACCCTAAGGGACTTTAGAAAGTTTGAGAAATACCTTGTATACGCTGTAGGAGTAGGTTGGGCTTTGTTCCAGCTGTCCATAGCAAGCTGGCTTACTATCGACTCAACGTTTGCGCGTTCAATCCATCTTGCCTTTGCAATGGCAATGATCTTTTTGAGTACGCCTTTCTTGAAGAGGCACCATATTAAAGGTTTGCCCTGGCTTTCGCAGAGAAATGGCATACCTCCAATAGATTACATAATGGCAATAATCGGTGTTGCTTCGGCATTGTACATTACGGTTGCCTGGACGGCTATATCCTTCAGAATGGGCTCTCCAAATCTCACCGATAAGATATTTGGCATTTTGACGGTGGTTATGGTCTTTGAGGCTACGAGGAGAGCCATAGGTCCAGCGCTACCAATGGTGGGTATACTCTTTACACTCTATGCCTTCATGGGTCCTCACTTACCTGAGTTACTTGCCTACAGAGGGGTTGATCTGGACAAGTATGTTAGCCAGCTTTCGCTTTCCACAGAGGGAATATTTGGAATACCGCTGAGGGTATCAACCAACATAGTTTATCTGTTTGTATTGATGGGCGCAATGCTTGAAAAGGCCGGTGCCGGTAAGTTCTTTATCGATCTTGCATTTGCTGGTCTTGGTAGATACAAAGGTGGTCCTGCAAAGTCGGCTGTTGTTGCAAGTGGACTTACGGGACTTGTCTCAGGCTCTTCTGTTGCTAACGTTGTTACAACAGGAACATTTACAATACCATTAATGAAAAAGACCGGCTATCCGCCCACAAAGGCAGGTGCAACAGAGGTTGCGGCCAGCATTAACGGTCAGCTGATGCCACCTATCATGGGTGCAGCAGCTTTCATTATTGCAGAGTATGTTAACGTGCCTTATATTCAGGTGGTTAAAGCAGCATTTATTCCGGCTTTAGTTGCCTACATCACCCTGTTTTATGTTTCCCATCTTGAAGCAAGCAAACTCGGTTTAAAGGGTCTCCCCAAGGAAGAGCTGCCAAACGCAAAGGAGGTTTTGAAAAACGGTTTTCATTACCTGATACCGATAACGTGGCTGGTAATTGAGCTGATGGTTCTCAGGCACTCGCCTGCTATGTCAGCTTTCAGGACGATAATACTGCTTATCTTCACGATTCTGTATCAGGAATTGAGGAAGATCAAAAAGGAGGGTATAACCTTCCTGCAGGCTCTAAAAAACTCACTTAACCTGACTATCGAGGCATTTGTTGCCGGGTCGAGAAACATGGTTGTTGTGGCGCTTGCATGTGCCAGCGCCGGTGTTGTGGTAGGACTTGTTGCTACCGGTATAGGCAGCATGATCACAGAGCTGGTTGACACACTTTCTCATGGCAACATTTACCTGCTTTTGGTGATCACAGCACTTGCGAGCCTGCTTCTGGGTATGGGCCTTCCAACGACTGCTAACTACATTGTTATGGCATCTTTGACAGCTCCTGTTATTGTTACAATCGCCCATAACTACGGTTTCTTTGTGCCTTTAATGGCAGCTCATCTCTTCTGCTTCTATTTCGGAATTATAGCGGATGATACGCCGCCGGTTGGGTTGGCTGCCTATGCGGCGGCGGCGCTGGCGGAAACGGATCCGATACCTACAGCGATTCAGGGTTTCATCTACGATATGCGCACAGCGATTCTTCCGTTTATGTTTGTCTTCAACCCTGATTTGATTCTTTATCACATCTCAAGCTGGCCGCAGATTATCATGATTTTCTTCATGGCTATTCTGGGCTCGTTTGCCTTTGCGTCAGCGCTACAGGGCTGGTTTATTACAAAGAACAAATGGTGGGAAATTCCGTTTTTCCTGTTTGCTATGTGGGTTTTGCTTAATCCAGCAGGACCCATAGAGGCTTTCCATTTACCAAAGGACTTGAAGTATTTCATGTATATCCCCGGTTTGATTGTTTTGGCTCTACTCTATTTTGAGCAAAAGATGCGGGTAAAGAAAGCACAGCCCGCACAGGCAGGTTAACGAATCGATCCTAAAAAGTGCAAGCCGGAGAGACAGGGATTATCTCTCCGGCTTTTGTTTTTTAATCGTTTAGTCTTGTAATCAATGTGCTAATAGGGGCTCTACGTGCCAGTTTAGCTGTAGTGCCACCATAGAAAAAGCGCTTTATACCGCTTCGTCCGTGTGAGCCGAGCACAAGCAGGTCGTATTTACCTGTTTCTGTCTCCTTAAGACCCTCTTCGTATGGTACACCTCTTCTGTAAACCCTCTGGTATTTGACCTCAAGGATACAGGGAATCCTTCTTTCAAGTTCTATAAACTCGTTCTCAACACTTTCGTCCATTCTCCTTTCCACTTTCTTCAGGTCTTCATCGTCCAGCAGAACTGTGAATCCTGGATCGAGATGACCAACATGCATAACGTAGAGCTTTGCGTCAAACTTGGATGCAAGCTCACACGCCGTTTGCACGGCAAAGTCTGAATCCTTCGAAAAATCCGTCATTACAAGGATACTTTTATACATCCCTTATTCCTCCTACCCTGTTATTACGGGCGTTTTCAAAAGTATTAATGTAATCCCTTTTCAGCTCCTCGATTAGATCTTTGACAGATACGATCCTATCCACGCGGTAGGCATTTGCGCCTGCAAATGCAAAACCACCGCTGAATCTACCTTTTTGAGCATTGATTAAGGCTTGGGTTATGCAGTATGGAGCCTTTCTATACTCGCAGCCTTTCAGGCATTGCCAGATGCATTTAAACGGTTGTTTCTTACCCTTTTCTACTTCTTCAAGAAATCTGTTTCTTATCGCTCTTCCGGGTAATCCTACCGGGCTTTTTATAATAACGATATCTTCTTTTTTAGCTTTTATATAGGCTTCTTTGAATGCTATATCGGCATCGCACTCATATGTTGCGACAAAGCGTGTTGCCATCTGTACTCCGTCTGCTCCTATAATGTTGATAAACTTGTATATGTCGGCTCCGGTATATATGCCTCCAGCGGCTATCACCGGAATCCTTTTTGAGTACTTCTCCTGAAATGGTTCAAGTGCCTTTTTTACTGGTCCTATCAGGTTTTCCAATGCATAAGCCGGGTCATTTATCTGCTCGTATTTGAAACCTAAATGGCCACCTGCTTTGGGTCCTTCAACCACAACAGCATCCGGTATATGGTTGTAATGCCTATCCCAGTACTTGAAAATCAACTTGGTGGCTCTGTCTGATGATACAATAACGCCTATCTTGGTATTGCTGTTTTTTATCTTTTTTATGGGAACGCCAAGGGGTAATCCGGCGCCAAAAAAGAGTATATCTGCACCGGCATCAATTGAAACCTCTATAAGGTCCAAAAACTCGCTCATAGCAACCATTATATTGACGCCTATTATGCCGTCTGTGGCGCTTTTTGCTTTTTTGATTTCCTCTGTCAATGCATCTCTGTTGGCCTGCTGCGGATTTTTGAAAAAGTAATCTTTAATAAAGCCTATCTCAGCTGCCGATATTACACCGATACCTCCCTCCTTTGCCACAGCTGAGGCAAGCGATGACATGGAGATACCAACGCCCATTCCTCCCTGAATGATGGCTATTTTTGCTTTTAGGTCACCAATAGTAAGCCCAGGGAAAGCAGAAGACATATCCTTAAACCCCCGCAGATGGTTTACTTCTTTCTTATGATTTTAATCCCCTTCTGTGATTGAGACAAACAACTCCAGCAAAAAGCTCACAATACCCATTATAAGTGATGCTACGAAGGCTGCCCAGAAGCCAGTAACGTCGAATCCACGCACTAATTGAGATGCAATAAGTATCATGATGGTGTCAATAACAAATGTGAACCCTCCCAGTGTTAGAATGTTCAATGGAAGCGTTAGAATTAGCATGATCGGTTTTAACACAGCATTTAGAAGACCAATAAGGAGGCTGGCTATGGTTAGGGGTAGAATCCCAGATACATGTATGCCCTTTACGATTATGACCGTTAACCCTAAAGCTATGGTGTTGATTGCCCATTTCACAAGGAAATTCACACAATGATTATAGCATACTGGCACAGTGATGTAAACTTTACCTTTGTGATGCTTGGGAAGATCGTTCCATAAAAGCCTGTCAGCTTGAAAAAATGCACTCTTTGTGGTAAAAGTGCCTGTAAAACGGAGGCTCGTACTATGTTTGCCAGACTTCAAAGAGCTCGGGATAGGCTGGTTGAACTCGTAGGACATCTGGATTATGCTGTTGTTACGGGCACAGGCATTGAGATAGAGATAAATGCACAAAAGCTAACCTCGGTGCGTTACGATGAGATACCGGGCATGCCTGTTGCAACCGCACCATCCCACAAGGGGCATTTTGATTCGTACAACCTATCTGGTAGCAATCTCGTTGTAGCCAATGGGCGTTTCCATTATTACGAGGGTTATCCGGCATCGGAGGTAGTGTTTCTTGTGCGTCTGCTTGCCCTTGCTGGAGCCAAAGCTATTGTGCTAACCAATGCGGCTGGTGGACTGAATCCCCTGTTTAAGCAGGGGGATCTCATGGTTGTGAGGGATCACATAAACATGATTCCATCTAACCCCTTGCGTGGAGTCAATATTGATGAGCTGGGTGAGCGCTTTCCAGATATGAGTCAACCATACGCTCCGGATTTGATAGATAGATTGAAAAAGGCGGCAATGGACGAAAGTATAGAGCTGAAAGAGGGAGTTTATGTGGCTATACCGGGGCCCAGTTTAGAAACACCGGCAGAGACACGTTTTCTAAGAATGATAGGTGCTGATGCTGTTGGTATGTCGACAGTGCCAGAGGTTATTGCCCTGAATCATATGGGTGTTGACTGTGCCGCTATTTCAGTAATAACCAATGTGAACAGGCCGGATTGCATGGCAAAAACGGATGTTAACGAGATTATAAAACAGGCAAGGGCTGCATCAAAAAAGCTTTCGGCTGTTTTAAATAGATTTTTCGAGGGTTTGACATGAGTTTGCTTATAAAAAACGGATATTGCCTGGGTGAGAAGGAAGGTCACCTTGATGTGTTGGTGGAGGATGATCGTATTGTTTCTTTAGAGAAAGGAATTGAAGCAGAAGTCGATACGGTTATTGATGCGGATAACTGTATTGTTCTTCCAGCATTCTGTAATGCTCATACGCACCTTGCCATGAGCCTGTTCAGGGGCATGGCCGATGATCTCAACCTTATGGAGTGGCTGAACAATCATATCTTTCCAGCGGAAGCCAAGTATGTGGATTCTGAAATGGTGTATTGGTGCTCCAGCCTGTCTATGCTTGAGATGATAAGAAGCGGCACGGCTTGCTTTGCGGATATGTACTTTTATGAAGAGCAGGTAGCTCGAGCGGCTATGCGTATCGGTATGAAGGCTATGATTGGTGAGGGAATCCTTGATTTTAAAACGCCGGATGCATCAAGTGCCAGGGAGGCAATAGAGAAGACAAAAGCACTGAAGAGGGAGTTTGAATCCGAAACGATAAAGGTTAGCTATGCGCCCCATTCCACCTATACGCTATCAGAGGAGAGTTTAAGGCTTGTTGCTGATGCTGCTGATGATGGTTCTCCTGTTCAGATACATGTGAATGAAAGCTCCGAGGAGATAACTACTGTTATGAGAACAAAGGGCAAACGACCCATGGATGTGCTTAAAGAGACAGGTCTTTTGGATAAGGACATCTATCTTGTTCACTGCGTTGCGAGTAGTGATGATGATATAAGAATGATGAAGGCAAAAGGGTGCAGTGTGGTTAACGTACCCCAGAGCAACTTGAAGCTTGCAAGCGGTATTGCACCCATGTATAAGATGGAAAGAATGGGAATTGATATATTTATAGGGACAGACGGACCGGCGAGCAATAATAACCTTGATATAATCGAAGAGTTAAGGGTAATGAGTCTTATACAGAAAGCGCTATCGAGGGATAGCACGGTAGTGGGTGCTAAAAAGAGCCTTGCTATAGGCACAAACTCCCTGTTTGAAAATTCGGGTAAATTGAGTGCTGGTTATAAGGCTGACATTGTAGTGATTTCTACTGACTCCTTTGAAGCCATCCCCATGTACAACCCGTACTCCTATCTTGCCTATGCGGCAAACTCGCGTGATGTTAGGTGTGTGATAATTGATGGCAAGGTAGTCTATAAGGATGGCGAGTTTACAACTGTGGATAAGGACGAGATAGTATTTGAAGTAAAAAGAATCGCCAAGAAGCTTGGAGCAGTATTTTGATCATAAAATCGCCCGCAAAGGTTAACCTGTTTCTATATGTTTTGAACAAACGCAGTGATGGGTTTCACGAAATATACACCCTGATGCATAAAATTGATTTCTTTGATACTGTTGAAGTGAAACCTAAGCCAACGCCGGGGATTGATATACTTACCACAATGGATGAGTTGAACAACGAAAACAATCTTGCTTACATAGCAGCCGATGAGTTTTTCTCAAGATCCGGCATAAGAGCACAGGTGAGAATAGAGATAGAAAAACGTATACCACCGGGAAGCGGTTTGGGTGGTGGCAGTTCGAACGCTGCAGCTACATTACTGCTTTTAAATGAGATGTTCGATTTTCCTCTTACCTTCAATGAGCTTTATACTATTGCGGCTACTTTAGGCAGTGATATTCCATTTTTTCTCTACGATTCTCCGGCTGCTATAGCTACTGGAAGAGGAGAGATTATCGATGAGTTAACCTGCAACACAGAGGGCTATTCAATTTTTTTAGCAATACCGCCTATAAGCATATCAACGTCAACAATTTATTCAAAATTAGTATTGACAAAAAAGCAATGTATAAATAAAATGCCTTTTGTTATCATAGGGGAAAGGTGTGATCTTGAAGACATCATGCCTTACCTGTGTAACGATCTCGAAGGGGTGGTCCTTAAGGAATTTGGTCGGTTGAGGGATATTAAATCTGTGTTAACCAGACACTTTGGCAACGCGCTACTGTCCGGTAGCGGCTCCAGTATGTTTTCAATAATTAATCCGGAGGTGAAAGCGGACGAGAGGGGGATTGAAGATCTATTGGTCTCATGGGGTGTGTTCTTTAAAAGAGTAAATTTCTCGAAAAAAGGAAGGTAAGCCTTATGGAGATTACAGAGGTAAGGGTAAGCCCGATTGAGGGTGATGAAAAACTGAAAGGTTTTGCAACTGTTATTTTTGACAACGAGTTTGTTGTAAGGGACCTTAAAATTATCAATGGTCAAAAAGGGCTCTTCGTTGCCATGCCTTCAAGGAAAATGAAGGATGGTAGCTTCAAGGATGTGGCTCATCCGCTGAACAACGAGATGAGAAAGAAGCTCGAAGACGCCGTTCTTGGTGAGTACGAGAAGGTTCTTGCTGAAAAGAAGCAGGAAGAAAACGCCTGATTCTAACCGGTTGACTGCGCCCCATACTTTGGATAGACTCCTTTAGGGGCTGCAGTCTTTTTTTTGGGGTGTAGCCAAGCGGTAAGGCAGAGGACTTTGGATCCTCGATCGGTGGTTCGAGTCCACCCACCCCAGCCATATAACAAAAAGAGTGAGTGATGGATAATGATAGATCTAAAGCTTATAAGTGGTACTGCGAATATTGAGCTTGCAAAGGAGATCAGTAGTTATCTTGGAAAACCTCTCGCTAAGGCGGAGATCTCCAGATTTGCCGATGGTGAGATATATGTCCAGATAGACGAAAGTGTGCGTGGAGCCGATGTTTTTATAATACAGTCACTTTCAAGACCGGTTAACGACAATATTATGGAACTGCTTGTAACGCTGGATGCACTGAAGCGCTCCAGTGCAAGATCGGTAAATGTGGTGATTCCCTATTATGCCTATGCACGCCAGGACAGAAAGGTTGTGCCGAGAGCTCCTATTTCTGCTAAATTACTGGCTGATCTTATTACCACAGCAGGTGCAGATAGGGTAATGTCTATGGATCTCCACGCCGGACAGATTCAGGGTTTCTTTGATATCCCTGTTGATCACCTCTATGCATCGCCGATTCTACTTGAGTATATTAGAAAGCTTGGCGCTGATGAGATGGTGATTGTGTCACCGGATGCTGGCGGCGTGGAGAGGGCGCGCTACTATGCAAAGAAACTCGGATGCACAATAGCCATAATTGATAAACGCCGACCCAAACCCAATGTAAGCGAGATAATGCACATAATCGGCGACATAAAAGGCAAAACTGCAATTATCGTTGATGATATTGTTGATACAGCAGGTACTCTGACGAATGCTGCCGCTGCGCTCTACGAAGAGGGTGCCAAAGAGGTCTATGCCTGTTGCACTCATCCTGTATTAAGCGGCAACGCTATAGAAAAGATAAACAATTCGCCACTTAAGGAGCTTGCTGTAACGAACACCATAAAATTTGACAGACCAATTCCAACGGATAAGATTAGGGTGCTTTCTGTGGGTGCTTTGATCGGCGAAGCTATCAGAAGGGTCTATCACAAAGAGTCGTTGAGCGCCATTTTTGAATAAAAATCAAGAGAGAGAGGTTAGGAAGCGATGATTATCCCGGCAGAAGTTAGAGAGGTTAAGCCGAAACTCGCCAGGAAGTTGAGAAGGGAAGGCAAGGTGCCCGGTGTGATTTACGGTGCGAATTTTGAGAATAAGCATATCGCGCTGGATAAATCCAAGTTAATGAGCATATTGAGAAAAAGCAATAGAAACGATGTATTTGAGCTGGATGTGAAGGGCGACGAGAAGTATGAGGTGGTTGTTAAATCTATCCAGTGGCATCCAGTGACAGATGAGATTGTTCATATCGATTTCTACAAACTTACCAAGGGCCAGCCAATTACTGTTGATGTGCCTATTAAGCTTGTTGGTGAGGCTAAAGGCGTTAAACTTGGCGGTGATCTGTATCAGCCCAGAAAGAGTATTACGGTTGTTGCGCTCCCTGAGGCTATACCGAAGGAGATTGAGGTTGATATTAGCGACCTTGATATAGGTGATGTTATTCACGTTTTCGATCTTGAAATGCCCGAAGGCGTTAAGATCAAGTCCTCCAAGAATTACACGCTTGTAGCAATTGTTGGAAAGGTAAAAGAAGAGACCGAGGAAGCGGAAGAGGAACTGGAAGAGGTTACAGAAGAGGAAGAGAAGCAGGAGGCTACGGAAGGATAACCCATTCATGTTCGGTGTTGTGGGTCTGGGGAATCCGGGCAGCAGGTACGCATTTACACCCCACAATGTGGGTTTTATGGTATGCGACCTGCTGTCCATTTTTTTTAGTTTTTATTTCCGATCCGACAGCGCAATAAGGGGTCTGGTGGGCAGATTCGAGCTTGATGGCGAGGATGTGCTGGTATTGAAACCTTTAACCTACATGAATGCAAGTGGTGTGAGTGTTAGGGCATTTGTAAGCCATTATGGTATACAGCCAGATAGGCTGATTGTAGTCCACGACGACATCGATATGCCCCTGGGTCGCATTCGTATAAAGAAGAATTCGTCGAGTGGCGGGCACAGAGGTGTTGCTTCCGTGATAGAGCTTCTCGGCACTCAGGATTTTATCAGAGTGAAGCTGGGTATCGGTAGAAAGGGCGATGATGCTGCAAAATATGTGCTCAGTGAGTTTGATAAAGAGGATCTACCCATTGTAAGAGAGATGGTGGATAAAGCCCGCGAAGCGGTAGTTGATATAATGAGGAATGGTCTTCAGCACGCCATGAGCACCTACAACAAAAAGGCTTGAGAAATTCTTAAAAATAATATATGTAAGTTACGGTAATAAAAACAGGGGGTTATAGTGAGGAATTGCAGTCTCGCCATAGTAGGTGCCACTGGCGCAGTGGGCAGAGAGTTGGTTTCCGCACTATCAACGAGTAATCTTCCCATTAAGAAGTTGAAGCTTCTTGGCAGCGATGACTCCATAGGGAAAACGCTGGAGTTTTCTTCGAAAGAGATATACGTGGATTCGTTGGATAGACTTGCGTTTAAGGATGTGGATATTGCCGTTTTTGTTGCTGGCATCGATGTGAGCAGGCAATTTGCTGAGGAAGCCACAGAGAGTGGCGCAGTTGTGATTGATTGTAGTGGTCTTTTTGTCTTTGAGCCGGATGTACCCACTGTTGTGCCCGGCGTCAATTCCGACGATATAGAGCTATATAAGAACAGGGGCATAATTGCATCGCCACACCCTGTTAGCATAATGCTTTCCAGTCCGCTTTCCGTATTGGAGAGGGAGTTTGGGATTGAGCGGGTGGTTGTTTCAACCTATCAGGCGGTTAGCGGCATGGGCATGAAGGCAGTGGAAGAGTTGATGAATCAGACGCGTAGTTGGTTTGAGTTCGACTATGCAAAGCAGACAGCTGGAAGGTTACCGCGAAGAATTGCGTTTAATTGCATCCCCGAGGCAGGTGTTATAGATAAGCAGGGTTTTTGTGCCGAAGAAAAAAGGATAGCTGGTGAGGTAAAAAGGATTTTAGGTGATGATGGTTTGAGGATTGTGGTCAACAGTGTGTATGTACCGGTTTTTAGCTCACATGGCGCGTATGTGATTGCCGAGCTTTCGGAACAATTCAAACCCGATGCTGTAGTTAAAACATTAAAGAAAGCCAGGTGGTGTCAGCTTGAAAGGGATTACAGATCTTATAAAACGCCTGTTGATATGGTGGGTAAAGACTACATCTCCATCGGGCGGCTCAAAATACTCAACGATGAGTACCCGGATGCTCTGTCTATGTGGATAGTTGCAGACAATTTAAGTGGTGGATCGTCGATTAATATACTGAGAATCGTGGATCTACTGGTTAAGGAATATCTGTAGGGGGGCTTGCTAATGGCTAAACAGTACAATCTTGCGATCGTGGGTGCAACGGGTGCCGTAGGACAGGAGATGTTAAAAATTCTTCAGGAGCGGAACTTTCCCGTCGGTGAGTTGAGATTGCTTGCCTCGAAACGCTCGGCTGGCAAGAAGGTACTATTCAGGGATAAGGAAATTGAAGTACAGGAAACCACAAAGGACTCCTTCAAGGGCATCGATATAGCCCTCTTTTCAGCTGGTTCTTCCAGGAGTAAGGAGTTTGCGCCCTACGCGGTTGAAGCGGGAGCGGTAGTAATAGATAATAGCTCAGCTTTCAGAATGGAGAAGGATGTACCACTTGTGGTGCCTGAGATTAATCCTGATGATATCTTTAAGCATAAAGGTATAATTGCCAATCCCAACTGCACGACCATAATCATGCTTATGGCTATAAAACCGCTTTATGATTACTCCAGGATTAAGCGTGTGATTGTTTCAACGTATCAGGCTGCGTCAGGCGCTGGAGCTTCTGCTATGCAAGAACTTGAAAAACAGGTTGTTGCGTGGGTGCACGGGAGGGATATCCCTGTTGAGAAGTTTCCTTATCAGCTTTTATTCAATGTTATACCGCAGGTAGATGTTTTTCTTGACAGTGCTTATACAAAGGAAGAGATGAAGACCATCAACGAAACAAGAAAGATTATGCACGATGATAGGATTATCGTATCGGCAACATGCGTTAGAATACCGGTGTTTAGAGCCCACTCGGAGGCTTTGACTATCGAGTTCGAGGATGAGATTACACCGGAGAAGGCAAGAGAGCTCATAGATGCGTTTCCCGGTGTGAAAGTTGTTGATGATCCTGCAAATGGCATATATCCTATGCCTCTATATGTAAGCGGTAGAGACGATTGCGAGGTGGGTAGAATTAGGCAGGATCTGAATGGTCCAAACTGGCTTTCACTATGGGTGGTTGGCGATCAAATACGCAAAGGGGCAGCGTTAAACGCCATTCAGATAGCTGAGAGGATTATTCAGGGTAACTAAACCTATTATGTTGATGAAGGGGTGAGATATGAAGGAGATTGTGATTAAGAAGGTGCTTGCTCCTATTGATCTTTCAGAAAATTCCGAAAAATCATTGCAGTATGCGAAGCTGATGGCTGACAAGTTTGATGCGAAGTTGTACATCTATCACTGTATAACCGATTTGAACACTGCAGTGGGATATGTTCCTTCTTTGCCGGTTGAGCAGATAATCAATGCCATGAGAGAGGAGACGCTCAAGGAAATTGAACATTTAAGAAACAGGTATAATTTGAATGACAATGTAGAGGTGGTAATTGAGATAGGTGATGCGGCAAAGAAGATAGTTGAGTTTGCCGATAAAAATGAGATTGACCTTATTGTCATGGGTGCTCACGGAAGAAGTGGCATAGAGCGTTTCATGTTCGGTAGCGTAACGGAAAAAGTAATGAGAATGTCTTCAAAACCGGTACTTGAGGTTAAACTCAGGTAGCCCTTTGGTGCTATTGAATGGATGAACCCACACCCCATCTATGGGGTGTGGGTTTTCGTTTTTTTAGGATTTTTCGGCTTCCGCTTTGGCTTCTTCAATTATCTTTTCAGCTATCTGCTGCGGCACCTCTTCATACGTTGCAAATTTGTATTTGAAAAAGCCCCTTCCGCCAGTTAATGAGCGCAGAGCTGGAGCATACTCAAGTATCTCTGCTTCTGGCACAAGCGCCCTTATTCTCTGATATCCCTTCTTTCCTTCGTAGGGTTCCATGCCCAGAACTCTGCCTCTTCTGGAGTTTAGATCACCAATTATGTCTCCCATGTTTTCATCTGGTACATAGACCTCCATCTCGACGATGGGCTCAAGCAGTACAGGCTTACACTTCACCACTCCCTCTTTAAAGGCTATAGAGCCTGCCATTTGAAATGCAAGATCGCTCGAATCAACGGGATGGTAGGCGCCATCAACGAGTTTGATCTTGATGTCTACCATCGGATAGCCAGCCAGAATACCCTGCTCCATAGCCGTTTTTATACCCTTCTCAACCGAAGGAATGAACTGCCTTGGTATAGCACCACCTACAATCATGTCAACAAACTCGAATCCTTTACCACGCGGAAGTGGCTCTATCTCTATCACACAATCACCGAACTGGCCATGTCCACCTGTTTGTTTTTTGTATCTTCCATGGGATGATGTTTTTCCTTTAATTGTCTCCTTGTAGGCAACCTTTGGTGTTTTAAGGATGGCCTCAACGCCGTACTTCTTCTTCAATTTGGATGCTACTACCTCCAGGTGCATTTTACCCATACCTGTCAGGATGAACTCTTTTGTTTCATCGTTGCGGGTAAACTTCAAACTTGGGTCAGACTCCATAATCTTGCTTATGGCAGCGCCGAGTTTTTCTTCGTCGCCCTTTGAGGTGCCGTAGACTGCATAGGAGATAAACGGCAAAGGCATTTCGACAAACTCGCACTTTATGCTGGATCCCTTATTGGCGAGTGTATCGCCTGTCTGTGTTACCTTCAATTTTGCTACTGCCACTATATCGCCTGTCGATGCACTCTCAACTTTGGAGAAGTTTTTACCCATGACGCTCTGTAGTGCCCCGATCCTCTCTTCCTGTTCTTTATTTACGTTGTAGTAGGTGGAGTCGGAATTAAACACACCCGAGCAGATCCTCAAGAGGCTTATTTTTCCGAGCTGCGGATCGTTGTATGTTTTAAAAACAAGCGCTGCAGGCTCATCGTACTCTTCTTTGGGAGCTGGCAGCAGATTTACAATATCGTCAAGCAGCTCCTTTGTGCCCAGACCCTTCAGTGCAGAACCTACAAGTATCGGATAGAGATTACCTTCCACTACGGCTTTATGCATGGTCTCAAGTAGCTCTTTCTTATCCAGCTCTTCGCCCTCTAAATATTTTTCCATCAACTGGTCGTCGTAGGTGGTAATCTCCTCCACAAGCTCCATGTATTTTTCTTCCATTTTATCGGCAAGATCCTGGGGGATATCCATTTCTCCCTTCTCGAAGGAGTAAGCTTTCTTTTGTAATATATCCACATAGCCAGTGAAGTTCCCATTTTCAATAATTGGGTATTGCAGCAGGTAGGCTTTGGATGTCAGACCGTTTTTTATGGAATCAACCGTTGCGTCAAATTCGATATCCTCCTTATCCATGCCATTTATGAAAAACATCACTGGTTTGGATTCAGCTTTGGCTTCATCGAAAAGCCTTTCAGTTTGCGCTTTAACACCGTCTTTTGCATCTATAACCATGAGGATCGAATCCCCGGCTCTGATACCGCATAGGGCATCACCTATAAAATTGTGGTACCCGGGCGTATCGATGAGGTAAATCAGATGCTTATTCCATTGCGTATGAGCCACGGCAAGCTGCAATGAAATCTTTCTCTCTATTTCCTCCTGGTCGAAATCCATTACGGTATTGCCCTTTTCAGGTGAACCCTTTCTTGTGATCTTGCCTGTTGTAAAGAGGATATCTTCGGCTAATGTTGTTTTGCCACAGCCGCCACTTCCGCAGATTGTTACGACCCTTTTTTTACTGATATCTACTCCCATAACAAAGAATACCTCCCACCTCTATTTTTTCAGACAGGATTCGAGCTGCTGTCTGAAAGCCTCTTCTGTTCTTTTTGCTCTTAGCATCCTGCTTCTTTCTATGTAAGCATCTATTTTGTTCTCTTTCGATTTTATATGTTCAAGCCATGTATTCAGCATCTCCTTGTACTCGGGATGGTTCTGGCTATTGCTTTTCATGATTGAATCCTGCAGATTGTATCCAACAATCGTTTCTGTAATATCCAGTGCATCCTTGTATTCTACAAAGTGTCCTTCGGTTCCTGTTATCGAGTAAACACCAGGTGCAATCTCGACGCCCTGCGTGTTCTCCACGATGTAGTAGCCTATCGCCAGGTGTTGCGTAGATGCGTTGAAGGGTTTATAGATTGCCCTGAAAAGCACATAGATTGTGTCATACTCCTTTTTCTCAAGTATCTTTTCTACCTCTTCGAAGTAAAAAACGTAATCGAGCTTTCCATCCGCATTGAACCCTTCAAGGTAGGGACCGTTCTCATATTCACCTTTTTTCAAGGGGTTTAAGCCGAGGATGTCTCTTAAGATGAGATTCTGGTTGCCTACGAGCTCTTCGCATTCCTCAGGAAGGCCAGGGAGGGCAAAAAAGGGCACGCAAATAGTAAGAGTTTCCATGGGCATACTCCTTTCTTCAGTTAAAAATTACACTGATCCGCACATATCGAAAAAGAACCCCCATAAGTTTCTACACTACTGGCAGAATTATTCTAAATCAAATATTGAGCAATATCAAGCAATTTCCCTTCAGTTACGTAAAAAACACAGATGTGAAAATCGATGCAGAAGTTAGTTGTATCCTCCCACCGGAGGCGCCATAGGTGGCATTCCTGGTACAGGTTGCATCGGCTGTGATGGTGGTTTAACGTCTTTAAAAAGTTCGGCTAATCTTTCAAGATCGAGTCTTTTTACTGTAGAGAGTGCAGTTTTTACAGGAACCCCCGAAAATTCAGCCAGAACTGCCGCAACGCACACGTTTCTATAAGGCTTAAGACAAACGAAGACAGCTCCACTGTTTTTCTCTTTCTTGTTGATCATTATGCCGCCGTTGAAACCATCTATCTTTTTTGATTCTACCTTCGCGCTTTCGGTTTCCATGCTGAAGTTCTTCGTAAACATGGGGCTCCAGCTTCCCAGCATGTTACCTGAAGCTACTGTAAGGGTGATTTTACCACCGTTAATTTTAACAATTGTGTTGGCCATTGTTGTTTGATAGCTGCCGTATGTCATGTTGGCTCCGGTACACTTCTGCATTTTGTACGAACTTAAGTTCTCTTTCAGTATCTCACACAGTTTTGAATATGTGGGCATCTTGGAGAATGCTGGGCTTGAGAAAAAAAGTGCTGTCACCACAGCAGTGACCAATACGGCGGCAAGCCTCTTCATACACACCTCCTTTTATTGTTTTATCTCGGTTTTAATTATATATGAGCTAACCTTTTTATGCAATAGATTTAATTATAAGTTGGATTGTTCCTTAAAAAGTTAACTTTTCTCAAGGTCTGTGTTTTTTCGTTTTTTGCGGAAGGTTCAAAAAAATTTGACTGTTGTGAAGAGTTATGTTACTTTCTTGAGGCTTTTTGTGGATGGGCAACCTGCCCCCGGAGCTTTAGATGTGATAATCGATGTGAAGCTGAAGCCGGGAGCAAAGAAAAGCCGCGTTGAGGCTTTCGATGATGGCACCCTGAAGGTTAGTGTTAAGCAGCCGCCTGTGGAGGGTAAAGCAAACAGGGCTTTGATCGATCTTCTTGCGGATTTTTTTAACGTGGCTAAGGGATGTATAGAGATTAAAAAGGGTGCCAGATCGCGCATCAAAAGGGTTGAAATAGGTTGCCTCGATGATGAGAAAATCATGCACGTTTTAAGGAGGCTTGAAGAATAGATGCCAATATACGAGTATGAGTGCAAGTTCTGTTCCCACAGATTTCAGGTGCTTCAGAAGTTCAGTGATCCACCACCCTCAGTTTGCCCGCATTGTCACAAACAGGGGGGTATACACAAAGTTGTCTCGCCAACGTCATTTGTACTTAAAGGCAGTGGTTGGTACGTTACAGACTACAAGAACAACAATCGCAGTGAAAGCTCACCACCGCAATCGACTGATAAAAAGAACCAAGGGACTGGAAGTACAGGAACCAAAAATGAACAAAAGGAGGTTGAGAAGGGGTGAAGGAAAGGACGCTTGCTATTATAAAGCCCGATAGTGTTGCGGGGCAGAACACAGGAAAGATAATCGATATGCTTGAATCCAGGGGTTTCAAGATAGTTGCAATGAAGAAGATCAAATTGACAAAATCCCAGGCTGAAGGTTTCTATATTGTTCACAAAGAGAGACCTTTCTATGATTCACTGACGAGCTTCATGTCGGAAGGTCCCGTTATTGTTATGGTTCTTGAGAAGGAAAACGCCATTGCCGATTATAGAGAGCTCATGGGTGCCACCAATCCGAAGGAGGCAAAGGAGGGTACAATTAGGGCTCTATTCGGAACGGATATAGAGAGGAATGCTGTGCATGGTTCTGATTCCAAGGAATCCGCTGCTTTTGAAATAGGCTATTTTTTCAATGCACTGGAGATAGTAGATTAGAAGAAGGGGGATGTTGATATGGCTCAGCCAAAAAGGAAATCCTGTCACTCAAGGGCTGCCAAGAGGGCAACACACAAGAAGCTGAAGAACGTTCCATTGACCAAATGTCCCAATTGCGGTGAGTACAAATTGCCTCACAGGGTTTGCCCATACTGTGGTTATTATGGTGATAGGGAAGTTATAACGCCACAAGAGTGATGAGTTGTATTGCTGTTGATGCCTATGGTGGCGATCATGCCCCTGAAGAGATAGTCAGGGGAGCCATAAAGGCTTTGGAGGAAGTCAAGGATCTAACGATTGTTCTCACCGGCTACAAGGAGAAGCTTAGACGGCTGCTGGAGGGCTTTGATTATGATCACAAAAGGTTGATTATTGAGGACTCCAGTGAAGTCGTCGGCATGATGGATAAACCTTCGCTGGCGTTGAGAAAAAAGGATTCCTCCATGGCGAAGGGTATAAGGCTGGTAAAGGAGAATAGGGCTGATGCCTTCGTTACTGCCGGTAACTCCGGAGCCTCCATGGCTTTTTCCATGTTTATACTGGGGCGCATAAAGGGTGTTACA
This sequence comes from uncultured Desulfurellales bacterium, assembly GCA_964544085.1. Lineage (GTDB taxonomy): Bacteria > Campylobacterota_A > Desulfurellia > Desulfurellales > Hippeaceae > CAZIZT01. The sequence goes on along the minus strand of CAZIZT010000038.1, from coordinate 30,383 downwards.
AGGCCTGCTATAGCTACACTGCTGCCGGCTTTAAAGGGACACGTCTTGCTTGTGGATGCGGGGGCCAACACCGATTGTAAACCTACCCATTTGATGGAGTTTGCTTTGATGGGCGCGGTTTACATGAAGTATATGGTTGGTATTAAGTCCCCACGAATAGGTATCTTGAGCAATGGGTCCGAGCCGGGTAAGGGCAATCAACTGACATTGAGAACATATGATATGCTCTCACGCAGCAGGCTAAATTTCGTAGGTAATGTTGAGGGTGATGAGATTTACAAAGCGAAGGCCGATGTCGTAGTATGTGATGGTTTTCTTGGAAATATCGTTCTTAAAACGAGTGAATCTGTTCCACAGGTTATAGCGGAGTTCCTCAAAGAGGAGATCAAGAAAAGTATATGGTACAAGATAGGTTTTCTTCTGGCAAAACCAGCCTTTAGGCTTTTGAAAAACAAGGTGGATTATTCGGAGTTTGGCGGCGCACCGCTGCTTGGTGTTAATGGTACGTGCATTATCAGTCATGGTAGGAGCAATGCAACCGCTATTAAGAACGCCATATTAAAAGCTATACGGTTTTCAAAACAGAAGATAAATGATAAGATAGAGAGCGCCCTTGAGAATTGCACCGTGCTACAAAAATACAGAAAGGTTGAAAAGGATGAGGGCTAAAATCCTATCAACAGGTTCCTATCTGCCTTCCAGGATTCTAACCAACCATGATCTTGAGAAAATGGTTGATACCTCTGATGAGTGGATAACTCAGCGTACAGGGATAAAGGTGAGGCATATTGTTCAGGATGAGGTAACATCTGATCTTGCCTATAAAGCCTCAAAGGATGCACTTGAAAGCGCAGGTGTTGGGCCTGAAGAGGTAGATTTGATTATTGTTGCTACAGTTACTCCTGACAAGCCGCTTCCTGCTACGGCGTTATTTGTACAGGAAAAGCTTGGTGCTGTGAATGCGTTTGGTTTCGATATTAATGCTGCCTGCAGTGGTTTTATGTATGCACTGTCTATTGCAGATAGCTATATCCGCACAGGTGCTGTCAAAAAAGCCCTTGTAATTGGGGCGGAGGTGCTTAGCAAGATTACTGATTGGGAGGATAGAAGCACCTGTGTTATTTTCGGTGACGGTGCTGCATGTGTATTGCTTACTGCAACAGACAGAGATGATGAGGGTATTTTGAGCATAACATTGCACTCCGATGGTCGTTACACAGATCTGATGGAGGTTCCCGCCCCTGGAAGCAGAATACCCTGCTCAGATGATGCCATACGAAGCAAGCAGATTTATATCAAAATGAAGGGTAATGAGACCTTTAAAATGGCTGTAAGGCATCTTGTGGATGTTAGTGAAGAGGTGCTTTCGCGTCACGGATTGGGTTTTGAGGATGTTAAACTCATGATCTCCCACCAGGCAAACAAACGCATCATTGAGAGTGTAGCAAAGAGAGCGGGGCTCTCAGAAGATAATGTAATCATAACCATTGATCGCCATGCCAATACGGCTGCAGCCTCCATTCCGCTTGCCCTGGATTGGGCGAACAAGAATGGTAAGATAAGCAAGGGAGATCTGTTGCTGTTAAACAGCTTCGGTGCAAGCTTAACCTGGTCTGCCGGAATAATCAAATGGTAGGGAGGATAGATGATTAAGACGAAAATTTGCGAGATTCTCAACATAGAATATCCAATAATTCAGGGCGGTATGGCATGGGTTGCAGATGCCGAGCTGGCAGCAAGCGTCTCCAATGCCGGTGGCCTTGGCATTATAGCAGCCGGCAATGCGCCTGCAGATTGGGTGGAACAGGAGATTGTGAGGGCTAAAGAGCTCACAGATAAGCCCTTTGGCGTGAACATTATGCTCCTTTCGCCTTATGTGGACGATGTGGTCGATGTTGTGATAAAGCATAAAGTCAAAGTAATAACGACCGGAGCAGGAAACCCTGGCAAATACGTGGAACGCTTCAAGTCTGTTGGAGCCAAGGTTATACCGGTGGTTTCAGCCGTGGCTTTAGCAAAGCGAATGGAGTCTGTTGGCGTGGATGCTCTAATAGCAGAGGGTATGGAAAGCGGTGGCCATGTTGGTGATTTGACCACAATGGCTCTCGTGCCACAGGTTGTAGATGCTGTGAGTATTCCTGTCATTGCTGCCGGTGGAATAGCCGATGGACGCGGTCTTGTAGCGGCTTTGGCTTTGGGTGCTCAGGGTGTTCAGATGGGTACTCGCTTTGTCGCTTCTGTTGAATGTACGATTTCCGAAGCATACAAAGAGATGATAGTGAAGGCTAAAGACAGGGATACCGTTGTTACCGGAAGGACGACTGGCCATCCTGTCAGGATCCTTAAGAATAAACTGGCAAGAGAGTTTCTCAAGCTTGAGGCAAGCGGCGCAACAAAGGAAGAGCTTGAAAAGTTTGGTGAAGGAAGGTTAAGAATTGCAGCCAGGGAAGGTGATGTAAAGAACGGAAGTGTGATGGCTGGCCAGATCGCGGGGCTTATTAACGACATTAAGCCTGTGGAGAGAATCATAAAGGATATGGTTGAGGAGGCTAAATCCATAGTGGAAAAATTGAGCGCCCTTATGGAGGCATAGATTGCCATGAGATTCCTGATGTTTACAGGACAGGGTTCACAATTCGTAGGTATGGGAAAGGATCTCTATGACAACTTTGAGGTGGTCAGACGTATCTTCGATAGGGCCAATGAGGCTATTGGTTTCGATTTGACCTCGTTGATGTTTGAAGGTCCTGAAGAGAAGCTGAGGCTTACAGAGAACGCACAACCTGCAATACTCACTATGTCTGTAGCTATTTATGAGCTGTTGAAAGAGGAATGTGGTTTCGATTTTGATGTGACAGCCGGTCACTCGCTCGGCGAGTATACGAGTTTTGTGGCTACTGGTACACTGAGATTTGAGGACGCCGTGATAGCTGTCAACAAACGTGGGAAGTTCATGCAGGAGGCTGTAGAAGAGGGTCTTGGCGCCATGGCTGCGATACTAACGGACAAACACGAGCGTGTGGCTGAGATATGCAAGGATGTGAGTCGCAACGACGAGTATTATTGCGATATAGCCAATTACAATGCCAAAAAGCAGATAATTGTGTCAGGTTATAAAAGAGGTGTGGATAGAGTGATTGAGATTGCCAAAAGTGAGAAGCTTGGCAAAACTATACCGCTGAACGTAAGCGCACCCTTCCATTGTAAGTTGATGAAGCCTGTAGAAGAGAAAATGGCTGATGTTCTGGACCGAATTGAGATCGGGGATCCAGAGAAGCCTGTTATTGAAAATGTTGAATCGCAGATAATAAAGAGCGCTGTGCCGGTAAAGGAGTATCTGATAAGACAGATAACCAGTCCGGTGAAATGGATGCACAATGTTGAGAGAGCATTTGAACTTGGCTGCGATGAGTTTGTCGAACTGGGTCCGAGGAACGTGCTTGCATCGATGCTAAAGCGGGATTACCGCAAAGCTAATGTGAATTACGTGGTTGACTTGGAGAGTTTTAACGGCTATAAGGAAAAGATATGAGATTCTCAGGCGAGGTGGTGCTCGTTACGGGCGCATCCAGGGGGATAGGTGCTCAGATAGCAAGGAGATTGGCTGGTAGATCCCTGAAGGTTATAGCCAACTACTCCAAGAACATGGAGGCAGCAACTGCCGTAGCGGATGAGATTCGCAGAGAAGGCGGGTATTGTGAATTGATGCAGTTCGATGTATCGGATTACAATGCGGTTGGCGAGGCTATAGGAGCCATCGTGAAGAAATATGGCCGTCTCGATTATCTTATAAACAACGCAGGGGTTACAGCTGACAATCTCGTATTAAAGATGAGTGAAGAGGAATTCGATCGCGTTATAAAGGTAAATCTCAAGGGAGCATTCAACTGTTGCAGACACGCTGCACGGTGGATGATAAAAAAGAGGTTCGGTGTTATAATCAACATTTCAAGCGTTGTAGGGCTTATGGGTAATGCCGGTCAGGCAAACTATTCAGCATCCAAAGCTGGATTGATAGGCCTCACCAAATCCCTTGCAAAGGAACTGGGCAGTAGAAATATAAGGGTTAATGCAATTGCACCCGGGTTCATAGAAACTGAAATGACGGAGAAGTTAAATATCATTCAAAAGAAGGCGCTTATCAGTTCAATTGCCTTAAAGAGGCTTGGCACCACGGAGGATGTGGCTGCGCTTGTTGAGTTTTTGATAAGTGAAGAGGCTTCTTACATTACCGGCGAAGTCATAAATATTAGTGGCGGTTTGTACATATAAAAACAAGGAGGAGGTTTGAGTTATGTCCATTGCTGATGAGGTAAAACAGATCATTGTTGAGCAGTTGGGTGTTGATGAGGAAGAGGTTAAACCTGAAGCAAGATTCGTTGAGGATCTTGGTGCTGACTCACTGGATACGGTGGAGCTTGTTATGGCAATAGAGGAGAAGTTCGGCATAGACATACCCGACTCGGATGCGGAAAAGATAGTAACGGTTCAGGATGCTATCGATTATGTTGAGCAGCACGTAAACAACGTATAGGGTAGAGTATGAGACGGGTTGTTGTTACGGGTGTTGGTGCAGTATCACCTGTAGGGCTAACGGCTCGGGAGAGTTTTGATAACGCCTGTAAGGGCGTCAGTGGGATAGATAGAATCACCCGTTTCGACGCAAGCAACCTGACTGTTCGCATAGCTGGAGAGGTAAAGGGGTTTGACCCGTTAAAGTATGTGGATAGAAAAGAGGTCAAAAAGATTGATCTCTTTTCCCTTTATGCCATAGCTGCCACAAAAGAGGCTCTGGAAATGTCCGGACTGGATCTTGAGAAAGAGGATCCGTTTCGCATCGGTGTTAGCGTCGGTAGTGGTATAGGTGGTCTGTCTACCATCGAGAAGTACAACGAAGCCTATCTGAAGAAGGGGCAGAAAGGGGTCTCTCCATTTTTTATTCCCATTGCCGTTATCAACATGGCAGGCGGCAATATAGCTATGCAATTCGGGTTGAAAGGACCAAACTTCAGCGATGTGACGGCGTGTGCCACAGGAACGCACTCAATAGGTCTTGCGGCAAGAACCATTGCTTATGGTGATGCAGATGTAATGGTATGTGGTGGCACAGAATCCACCATTACGCCGCTTGCCGTTTCCGGTTTCGCGAATATGAAAGCGCTTTCAACAAGAAACGATGAACCACATAGGGCCTCCAGACCCTTTGATAGGGATAGAGACGGTTTCATCATAGGTGAGGGTGCCGGTGTACTGGTTTTGGAGGAGTATGAACACGCAAAAAAAAGGAATGCGCCTATTCTTGCCGAGTTTGCCGGATTCGGCATGAGCGACGATGCCTATCATTTTACGGCACCTGATCCGGAGGGTGATGGTGCTACCTACGCCATGAATATGGCACTGAGGGATGCTGGCATTGAGCCGCAGCAGATGGACTACATAAATGCGCATGGTACGTCGACATATTTTAACGACATTATTGAGACAAAGGCTATTAAACGTGTCTTCGGTGATCACGCCTACAGGTTGGTGGTGAGTTCCACCAAATCTGTTACAGGACATCTTTTGGGAGCAGCTGGCGGTATAGAGGCTGTCTTTACAGTGATGTCAATCGCCGAAGGAGTCATACCACCCACCATGAACCTTGATAACCCTGATCCTGAGTGTGATCTCTTTTACGCACCAAACGAAGCTGTAGAGAAAAAGATAGATTATGCCATGTCCAACTCATTTGGATTTGGTGGTACAAACGCTGTTATTGTGTTTAAAAGGGCAGGCTGATTGAGATAGCCCTTCTTTAAACGGGGAGGTGAAGCGGCTTGCCCTCCGGTTCTGTTTTTTTCGATCTTGACGGTACGCTTATAGACTCCAAACTGGATCTGGCAAACAGCGTTAATGCTACACTCCAGCGCTTTTCCCTTGAGAGGCTGGACAATGAAACCATCTATAGTTTTGTGGGAAACGGCGTCAGGCAACTCCTTGTTGATACGTTGAAGTACCACGGTAAGCTTGATATACTGGATGAGTTTTACGCCTATTTTTTGAACTACTACTCTGAACATCTCTTGGATAACACGCAACCATATCCTGGTGTTTATAGCCTATTGGAAAAATTAAGTGGTGCAGGTTTAAAACTGTTTGTGGTCACAAACAAAAGTATCGGGTTTACGCGGAGAATACTGGAGGGTCTAAGGCTCGGTGGTTTCTTTGTTGATGTTGTGGGTGGAGATAGTTTTGAGAATAAGAAGCCACATCCAGAACCTTTCTTTAAGCTTGCCGCTAAACACTCTGTTGATCTGTCGAATTCACTTGTGGTTGGCGACTCAGAGAACGATATAATCGCAGCAAACAGCGTTGGTTCCAAGATAGCATGGGCCTCCTACGGCTTTAGAGACAGATCAATCCTTAAGGATCACAGGGTAGATTTTATTGTTAATGAGCCGAAGGAGATACTGCCCGTTGCAGAGAGGCTTTTCTTCTAACCTTCTATCGTGTAAGAAAATATTGCCATGCGTGTGTAAACACCATTTTCGACCTGTTTGAGTATGAGGGATTTTTCGTATCTGTCCATTAATCCACTTGCAAGCTCTACGTTGCGATTTACTGGTCCAGGGTGCATCAGGTAAGTATCTTTTGGAAGTTCCTTTACACCAAAGAAACGTGCATACTCACCAAGAGAGGGCAGGTTTTGACCGCTTTTCCGCTCAAGCTGAATTCTCAATAAAATGACGAAATCCTTATTTGATAACGCATCATGAAGGTTTCTCTCAATGGTTATGCCCTTCAGCCACTCCTGTGAAGGCAGCATTGTTTTAGGTCCGTAGAAACTTAAATGCCATCCAAAGATGCGAGCCATTTCCATGTGGCTTTTTGCAACCCTGCTGTTAACTATGTCACCGATTATGCTGACGCGTAATCCCTCAAGGCGCCCTTTGACTTCATACATTGTTACAGCATCGAGTAGAGCCTGTGATGGGTGCTCTCCAGTCCCGTCGCCGGCGTTGATTATTGGTATATCCGTGAATTGACTGAGAAAAACCGGATAGCCAGAGTCGAAGTGTCGTACCACAAAGGCGTTGGGATGCATGGCGCTTAGATTCTTAATCGTATCGAAATCCGTTTCGCCTTTTTTTAGGCTTGATTTTTCATAATCTATGTTGATGACATCTGCACCCATCTTCTTTGCCGCTATCTCAAACGATGTTCTGGTGCGTGTGCTGTTCTCAAAGAAGAGCATGATAATTGTTTTTGATGAAAGTGTGTTGCGATAACTGGATGTGTTATTCTTGTATTCAAGCGCCTTATTGATTATCCACTGAATTTGCTGCTTATCCATATACTTTATGCCCAGTAGATTTTTAGCCATACATCACCTCTCAATATCTCTGTGCAGCACCTCTACATGAAAGCCCAATTGATTGATATACTCCTTAAGATATTCAACAATAGCTACCGATCTGTGCTTTCCGCCGCTGCAACCAATGGAAATAGTGAGATAGCTTTTTCCCTCCTTCTCGTAAAGGGGGATGAGTTGCTTTAGAGCGCTTTTTGCTATCTTCAGAAAACTCTTTGTTTCTGCCTGTTCCATAACGAAATTGTAAGTTTTTTCGTCGAGCCCTGTTGTGTGTTTGAGCTCTTCAATAAAATATGGGTTGGGGATGAACCGGATGTCAAAGACGTTGTCACTTTCTATTGGAATCCCATACTTGAAACCAAAGGAGATCAGGTTTATCACGAGTCTGCCGCTTTTTGAAAAGTGGCTGAAGATGAATCTCCGTAACTCGGTGGGTGAAAGGTTCGTGGTGTCTATCTGAATGTCGGCAAACTCCTTTAGAGGTTCAATTCTCTGCATCTCCTCATCGATAGCTTCACTGAGCGGTATCTTTTTTAGTACACTTAGTGGGTGATTCCTTCTGGTTTGTTCGTATCGAGTAATGATGGCACTTTTTTTGGCATACAAAAAAAGCACAGTTGATTTTAGACCGTTTTCCTTCAACCATTTAAGTGCCCCGGTCAGTTTCTCTTTTACCTTGATATCCCTTATGTCACAGGTTATGGCAATTCTGTTTATATCAGCATATTCTGCGAGCTCTATAAGCTTTTTTAGAAGATCAAGCGGAAGGTTGTCTATAGGAAAGAAACCCGCATCCTCCAGTGCGTCCAATGCCGTGCTTTTACCTGAGCCTGACAGGCCTGTGATAAAAACTACCTCTGCGGGTTTCTTCATAGTGTCAGTTCTTTTTCTTTGATTGTCTCTATAACCTCCTGAAGACTCTTTGCGGCAAGTATCTTTTCCTTTAGATCGTTATCCTTGAAAATCTTGGCTATCCTTGCCAGCGCCTTAAGTAAAATGGATGGCTTTACAGCCGGAGCCAGCAGAGCAAAAAAGATCTGTGTGGGCATTCCGTCAATGGAGCCGAAATCAATGGGTTCCTTTGTGGTGAATACACCACCCACAATGTCCTTTACCAGATCCGTCTTTGCATGGGGTAGAGCAAAGTAGCCCCCAAGGGCTGTGGACCCGAATCGTTCGCGTGCCTTCAACAGACTGAATATCTCGTTTTCATCAATACCGCTTGCCTTTGAAAGCTCTGTTGAGAAAACCCTCAAGCAGCCATCCTTGTCATTACATTCGATATCTGGAACAAAGGTCTTTATCGACTGATAGATGTAATCGCTCATCGGGTTACTATGTAGCCTAAATCACCGTTTTTCTTTCTGTAGAGAACACATACCTTACCGTTTTCCGCCGAGTTGAAAACAACAAAATGTTTATCGTCATCCTCCAGCTTCATTATTGCCTCTTCAAGCGTCAATGGTTTTGGTATAAACTCCTCTTCGATGATACGCGGCTCCCTCGCCTCGCTTTCTCTTGGTACATACATCTCCTCCTGCGAGCTGCGTTTCTTGGATCTCATCTTGTCCTTGAGCTTCTCTATTTGCTTTTCAAGCACCTCATAGACAAGGTCTATGGATGAGTACATATCCTTGGACGACTCCTCGGCAATGATCGTTTCCCCCGCAACGTTCATTTTCACGTTCGCAATATGCCTGTACTTCTCCACGCTCAGCATTACATCTACGGATATTATATTGTCGATTTTTCTCTCAAGTCTGCCTATCTTTTTCTCAACATACCGTTTCAGAGCATCGGTTAACTCTGTGTTCTTGGCACTGATGGTGAGTTGCATTTTTTACCTCCTTTGCTTAATGGTGGTGATGCTCGTGGTCGCACACCTCCTGATATGTGGTGTCAAGCCTGTTAGCCAGGAAGTCTTCGATGATTTTCCTTGGATCATCTGGTACAACGTTGGTTATAACGGTTATGCCAAAGCTTTTCAGCATTTCGATTGCCTTGGGTCCTATGCCGGAAGCTATAAGTATGTTGGCTTCGTTGTCCTTTATCCACTGTGGGTAGCTCCCTTCAATATGCTCAGGGGCTGGTACTATCTCCATAGCTGTTATTTTGCCATCTTCTATGTCGAAGAATAGAAATTTCTCAGCATGTCCAAAGTGTTCCGAGAGTCGATTTCCCACAACGGGCATTGCCACCCTGATTACCATGTTTCTATTTACCCCCTTTCTTTATTCAGAAGAAACGGTTTTTCCAGAAATCGTAATAGTTGTCTTCTTTTGGTTTTATTGTTCTGCTCTCCTCTTCTATCTGCCTGATTTCATCCTCACTGAGCGTTAGAAAGCGCGCATTCTCCACATCGAAGTCCTTTTTTGTTAAGATTGAGTATGCAGTATTGATATCCTTGAAGATCTCGGCGTTGCCACCATTTATGTCCGGGTGGTAGCGCTTTGCAAGCTTCAAATAACGGCTTTTTATTATCCACTCCGGGTCGTTCTCATCTACCCCCAGTATCTTTCTTGCTATTAGTTCGTTTAACCTTATGCGACTGAAGCGTGTCTGAAAGGTGTAGTCGTAAATCATAGTCGTACTATCTCCCTTGGATAGCGTGTAAGACTTACGATACCGTTTTCCGTGACAAGATACGTGTTCTCTATTCCGACAGAACCCTTGCCGGCAAACGAGACCTTTGGCTCAAAGGCGAAAGTCATGCCGGGTTTCAATGGATAGTTCTGACCTTTGGCAATGAATGGGAACTCGTCCAGCTCAAGACCTATGCCGTGACCAACAAAGGTGGTTTGATTACCTTTAACGCCCATGAAATTGTCACCGTAACCGGCCTTTTGAGCCATCTCAACACATTGTTGATAAAGATCGGCAGCTACACGTCCTGGGTAAGCATTCTCTTCCAGCCATTCCATCAATTCCAGGCAGAAACCGTATGCCCTCTCAAATTCTTTATCCAGTTTACCAACAACAAATGTTCTTGTCTCATCAGCCATGTATCCGTGGTAATTGGAAAGGAAATCCACGATTATTGGTGTGTTCTTCTCAATCCTTTCGTTAGATGCCCCTTCAGGATAGCTTGGGTGCATACCCATACCCGCGGTTGGTTTCTGGTATCCAGAAGGAAATGGGCTTCTGTATCCAGAATGCACATGACCCATGAACATCTCTCCATTGAAGGCTCGCATTCTACTTCTGCCCTGATGTCCACGCTTACGTGCCCTGAACTCCAGTCTTGCACTGATTTCTATTTCCCTCATTCCTACTTTGATGATCTCTTTTGCATCTTCCATGGTGCAGTCAAGCAGCCTTGCCGCTTCCTTGATCTGTGAAACCTCAAAATCGGATTTTATGCTGCGCTGGAAGCGAATATCTGTGGAAATATCGACAATCTCACTCTCATGAAACACCTTTGCTATTCTGAAGTATATATCAGCAGGCACGACATCCATCTCAACGCCTATGCGTTTGTACTCGATGGAGTGCTCTGAGAAAAGGTGTGGCAACTCACTAAAACCTTTTATCTTTGTCAATTCCTCCATGTCGAGTGTTGCGTCAAAAACGGCACGATCGAACCCTCTTCTTATGGCAAAGAGCGTTTTGCCGTTCTTTGAAATGGCAAGTACACCCGAGGGTATTGTGCCGGCATAGTAGTACATATCGGCATTTTGCATAATCAGAGCAACATCTATGTTCTTCCTGGAGAGTATGGAAGCCAGTTTTTCCCTTCGCAACGCAAATTCTTTATTCATAATGCCCTCCTGCACCATACGGCAGATTATACAAAGAATTTGGCATAATTCAAAGAAATTATTGACTTGAAGCAGGCTAAAACCCTATACTTGCTTGCGTGGCAAAAGGCACAATTTATGTCTGTTCGAATTGTGGCTATACAACCTATCAATGGTATGGTAAATGTCCTTCCTGCCAGCAGTGGGGAACACTCGTTGAGAAAAGCGCACAGGGTAAAAGTGATGCCAAAAGGACTAAGGGTAGCTACAAAAAGCCTGTCAAAATAAGCAGCATAAAGGGTGAGCACCCCAGACTGAAAACAAATAGTGCCTTTGATGGTTTTTTCGGCGGTGGCCTGGTAAAGGGTGGCGTTTACCTGATATCCGGTACGCCGGGAGTGGGCAAATCGACCCTGCTGCTGCAACTTGCAGATATGCTTTCCAAAACTGGCAGTCGTGTGGTGTACATAAGCGCAGAGGAATCGCTTGAGCAGATCTCCATGCGGGCTGGTAGGCTGAATATCGAGTCTGTGGATGTGGTTAGTGAGACTGAAAGCGAAGCCATAGCCTCGCTTATAGAGTTTGAGAGTGCTGATTGCTTTATTGTGGACTCAATCCACACCATACATAGTAATGCGCTTGATTCGGTTGTAGGGGGCGTTCAGCAGGTTCGTTACTGTGCGGAGATGTTGATAGAAAAGGCGAAGCTTTCCATGAAAACGCTGATTATTGTAGCCCATGTAACCAAGGAGGGTTCGATAGCTGGTCCGAAGATGCTCGAGCATATGGTTGATTGTGTTGCATTTCTGGATAACAGAGAAGATCTAAGGGTCCTGAAGTTAAGTAAAAATAGGTTCGGTTCAACAGACGAAGCGCTGATCATGGAGATGGATTCGAGTGGCTTGAAACTCGTTAGCGATCCGACGATGCGCTTTGTTAGCAAAGCCGGCGCAACTGAAGGTGTGGCGCAGGGTGTTATAGTTGAAGGCAAATATCCAATTCTTGTGGAGATACAGGCTCTTTGTGTGGAGACGCCACTGGCTATACCAAGAAGGGTAAGTGTAGGGTTCGACCTTAACAGGCTGCATATGATACTTGCCGTGATAGAGAAAAGGTTGAATTTGCCCATGTTCAAATACGACGTGTATCTCAACATAGCAGGTGGAATAAAGCTGACCTCAACGCTTGCTGATATGGCTGTGGTGGCAAGCATTTTATCTTCTTTGAAAAAAAGACAGCTGCCGGAGAGGGCAGTTTTTGCTGGTGAGATGGATCTTGCAGGACGTTTCAGAGTGCCACGTAGATTTATCAAACACATAGCTCGTTTGAAGGAGTTTGGTTTTCATCTGCTCTCTGCTGAAGATGGTCCCTCCACCATAAACGAACTGATAAGTTCGTTGTAAATACCCGGTTGTTGTTGTAAAATTTACTCTATGATAGAGTGCAGGGGCTTAAAAAAGTTCTACAGAAAAAAAATTGCCGTTAATGGCGTAAACATAACCGCCAAAAAGGGAGAGATAGTTGGATTGCTTGGACCAAACGGTGCAGGCAAGACAACAACCTTTTATATGATTGCGGGCCTGGTTAAACCTGATGAGGGTCAGATTTTTATCAACGGCAGGGATGTAACACACTATCCCATGTACAAAAGGGCGAAGGATGGGCTGGCCTACCTACCACAGGAACCTTCAGTTTTCAGAGGTTTAACCGTAGAGGAGAATATCTATGCAATACTGGAGTTTGTCTACAAGGATCCTAAAACACGCAGACTGATTGCCCAGAAACTGCTTGAGGACTTGAACATCTCACATATCCGCAGATTGAAGGCCTACTCGATATCCGGTGGAGAAAGGAGAAGGGTGGAGGTGGCAAGGGCGCTTGCAACCAGACCGCAGTTCATACTGCTTGATGAGCCCTTTTCCGGCATAGACCCAATAATAGTGGATGAGCTGAAGGAGATCATAAAAAGTTTGAAGGAACGCGGAATAGGTATAATAATAACAGACCACAATGTTCGTGAAATACTGGATATTGTCGATAGGGCTTACATTATGTACAACGGCAGGATAGCCCGGGAAGGAAGGCCCGAAGAGTTGAAAAGGGATGCTGAAATGATAGACATCTATCTTGGAAAGAGTTTTAGCGCATGATTGAGCTCAGGCAGGATGTTACCGTCTCGGTTGGGCTGCTGCTTACACCCAACATAGACCTGTCCCTCAAGATACTGGCTATGAATGTACTTGAAATAGAGGAGAAGCTAAAGGAGCTTGCGGAGGAAAATCCGCTTGTAGTTATTGAGGACGATGAGCAGATAAGTGTGGAGGCTTCCCCTAAAACTGCTCTGGAGGATGCTTTCAAAGAGCTGGATGAGGCATACAGGGAACGCTTCGATGCTGAGGATAGGCCTGATCCGTTTGAGACATTTACGCCTGGAAAGGAGTCGCTTCAGGAATCGCTTATCAGACAGGCAAAGATGGAGTTTGACCTGGATGAGGAGTCGGAAAGGATTGTTTCAGCTATTGTACACAGCCTTGATGAAAAGGGATTCTTAGATCTGTCTGTAGATGAGATAGCCGACGCTGTTGGTGTTGAACCTGACAGGGTAGAAGGCATAAGGCGAAAGGTTATGCAGCTTGAGCCTTTGGGGTGCGCCTCCAGAAATTTTGTAGAATTTTTGAAGCTTCAAGCCGCTATGAGCGACTGTACATACAAGGAAAAGCTGTTTGAGCTTATTGACCGAATAAACGGCTCAAACAGGGTTAATCTGCGAAGGATCAGGCAACAGCTGGATGTAGATGAAGAGGTTTTCAAACGGTTATTGGATGAGCTTTCCAGCTATTCGCTTTACCCGCTTGAGCACTACCCTATCAATGATGAGAGGATTTACATCGAACCGGATGTGTACATAAAGCGTATAGGTTCTGAGCTTGTGGCCGTTTTAAACGAGAGGAGTCTTTCGAGACTCCATGTCGATGAAGAGATGTTGGAACAGTATTTGAACAGCGAAGAGGCAAAGGATTTTATAGAGGAGAAGTACAGACAGCTAAAACAGTTTATGCTTGCCATTACGCAGCGCAACAGAACACTATTAAAGACGGTTAACCTTATCCTTAAAAAGCAGAGACAATTCTTTGAGAACGGTGTTCTCATGCCGCTCACACGCAAGGATATTGCAGATGAGCTTGGATACAACGTTTCAACCATTACAAGGGCTGTAAGCAACAAGTTTGTGGAATATGAGGGCAAGATCTTTCCACTGAAACGCTTTTTCTCGTTCGGGGTAAACGAGAATGTCTCCAAGGATTTTATAAAGAATCGTATTAAAAGCCTTATAGAAGCGGAGGACAAAAACAATCCATTAAACGACGACAGAATAAAGGCTCTTCTTGAGAAAGAGGGAATCCGTATTACCCGTCGTACTGTTACCAAATACAGAAAGGAACTCTCCATACCAAACAGCAGGGAAAGACGATGTCGGGACATATAGAGGCTATTTTAAAGCTGCTTGCTTCAGCCGGTTACAAGCCAGCCACCGAAAGTGAGATACGAAGGAAACTGGGCATCAGAAAACATCAGAAAAAGAGCTTTTATAAGGATTTGAAGAAATTAAGGAGACAGGGGAGAATCAAAAAGACCAAAGGTGGCAGGTACATACTTGTTCCGGATCAGAGGCAGGAACAGGTTTTCCTTGGTGTTCTGGTGCGCAAAAACGGCACTTATATGCTCTCTACATCGGATGGCGAACTGAGACTCCCGTCACTTATCAATCCGTTACACGCTATTGTTGGTGATACGGTTTTGGTAAGGATTGAACGGACCAGACGGGGCTACATTGCGCGTATCATCAAGGTAGTGTCAAGGAAGTACAGCCGTATTATCGGGTATGTGGAGCGCATTGCAAATAGGTGGATACTTGCACCCTTTGACAGGGACATAGATTTTACCGTTCGGCTGGAGGAGACTGCGGGTGCGGATAGTGGGGATGTGGTTCTTTGTCAGATAACGGCTTTTCCAGAGGGTGGAAAGAAGGCTACAGGTAGGGTTGTTAAGGTTTACGGCAACCAGTACGACGATACTATAGACGAGGCTGTGGTCATTGATAAGTACAATCTGCCGCATCTATTTTCCAGTGAAGCTTTAGCGCAAGCCAACAGGCTTGACGAGCCTTCCACAGAGGAGTTTGTTGATAGAGAAGATTTTAGAGATATGCCTGTTATCACAATAGACGGTGAAGATGCTAAGGATTTTGATGATGCTGTGGATGTTGAGAAACGGAAGAATGGCTACAGGCTCTATGTGCATATTGCTGACGTATCACATTACGTCAGTACAGATTCACCCATAGATAGGGAGGCTATAAGGCGTTGTTTCAGTGTTTACTTTCCCGGTAGTGTTATACCGATGCTCCCCAAAAGGCTCTCCGATAATATCTGCTCCCTTGTGCCGTATAAGGATAGGTTGACACTGAGTGTAATTATAGACTTTGACCAGCACGGTAATGTGCAGGCATACCGTTTTACCAAGGGTGTTATCAACAACAAAAGGCGCATGACATACAGGCAGGTGCAAGCAATTTTGGACGGCGAATTGGAGGACGAAAAATGGTTAATGAAGAAGCTGGAACTGATGGGTTGCCTTGCAAGGATTTTGAGAAAGAAACGCTTCAGGGAAGGGAGCATCGATCTTGATATACCAGAGCCACAATTCAAACTTGAAGGAAACAGGGTTGTGGACATACAGAAAAGACCTCGGCTCTTTTCGCACTTTATCATTGAGGAGTTTATGCTGGCAGCAAACCTTTGCGCTGCTGATTTTCTTGATAGACACTACGATTCCTATATACGCAGAGTACACGATGAGCCCGACAGGAAGAAAATAGCAAGTCTCATAGCCTTTCTCAAACGGTACGGTATCCATTTCGAGTTTAGCTTGAAAAAGATTACCTCCAAAGCTTTGCAGAAGCTGCTTGAAAGTGTGAAAGATGCCAACAGGAAGAGTATTATTAGCTATCTTATGCTACGCTCTCTGAAACGAGCTGAGTACTCCACCCGCAGGATGGGTCACTTTGCGCTGGGTTTTGATAATTACACCCACTTTACATCACCTATCAGGCGTTATCCGGATCTTGTCGTTCACAGAATGGTTAAGGCACTTCTTGAAGGTCGGCGTTTTGATACTTCTTCACTTGAGTATGTGGCATCTGTTGTCAGAGAAAGGGAGCTTGTAACAGAGGAAGCAATGTTCTACATGAACGATGTAAAATCGGCCTCGTTTATGAGGAATCACATCGGAGAAGCATTCAAAGGTGTGATTGTGAACATTATACCTGCTGGTATCTTCGTGCGTCTGGATAGGTATTTTGTTGAGGGTTTCATTTCTGTGGATCGAATGCGTGACGATTATTATGAGTTTTATGAAGAGCTTTTCGCCATGATAGGCAGGAGGAGACACAAGGTTTACAGGCTTGGAGACAGGGTCAGGGTTGCTGTTGTTTCTATAAACAAATTTGCCGGTGAAATTGATTTGATTTTTGCCTGAATTTTGGTATGAAGTATCTTGTAAACATCGGTTTCGGTAACTTTGTCAACCGAGAAAGAATTATAGCTGTTGTGGGTCCGAATTCCTCTCCCATACGAAAGATGAAGGATGAGTTAAAGGCGGCGGGAAAGCTTATAGACGCAACGCAGGGAAAGAAAACCCGTTCAATAATAGTTATGGACTCAGGGCATGTGGTACTTAGTGCGATAGCTGTTGAAACAATTGCTGAGAGGATAAACGAAAAATGAGCATTATCTTTGTAGTCTCTTCCCCTGCAGGTGGTGGCAAGACGACACTCTGCGAGCTGGAGCTGAAGAGGAACCCCAGTGTTCGCAGGGTTGTAACCCATACGACGAGGAAACCAAGAGATGGCGAGAAGGACGGGGTGGACTACCATTTTGTTGATCGAGAAGAGTTTGAAGCCGGTATAAAAAAAGGTGAGTTTGTAGAGTATGCAATAGTTCATGGCCATTATTACGGAACGAGTAAGGTGGAACTGGAAAGGATTTTGAAAAGCGGCTACGATGCTATACTGGCAATAGATGTGCAGGGCGCAAGGAACATCAAGCGGGCGTTCGATAACGTGGTAACCATTTTCATACTACCACCTAACTTTGAGACATGGCTGCAGCGGATGAAGGATGGTAAAAGGAGTGATATTGATGTGCGTTTGAGGACTGCCATCTATGAACTTGATTCTGTTGGTGAGTTTGAGTACTGCATTGTGAACGACAGACTGGATGAGGCTCTTGAGAGATTTCACGCCATTATAGTTTCTCAGTCCGAGAGGATGAAGTTTGTGGGACAACAACGTATTGAGCTTGCCAGCGAATTGAAAAAGAAAATCATGAAGCAATTGGAGGGGTAAAACATGGAGATTTTCGTTCCGGATTTGATAAACGGTGCACTCAAGTACTTCCCCAGCAGGTATGAGCTGGTTAGGGTAGCGGCAATCAGAACCAATGCCCTGATTAGAGGAGATGCTCCGCTTATCGACAAGAAGGAGGCAATGAGGCACAAGAGCACTATCGTTAGTCTGATGGAGATTAAAGAGGGCTTGTGGAAGATCAAAGAATAGACCCTGAAGTAGCAAAGCTATACGAGCAGTTTGTAAACGAGATAAATCTTGAAAAATTTGATAGGGAGAGACTGGATAAGGCCTTTCATTTTGCCTACCAGAAGCACAAAGATCAGCGAAGAGCAAGTGGAGAACCTTACATCGTTCACCCGATCAATGTTGCAAGGATTGTTAATCGCTTCTACCTCGATGAGAATAGTCTTATCGCTGCTTTGCTGCATGACGTTTTGGAAGATACGGATGCTTCTGAGGATCAGATTCGCGAGCTTTTCGGCGACGATGTACTGTTCTTGGTTAGCTCTTTGACCAAGATTAGCAAGATAAAATACCGTAGTAAGGAGGAAAGCCAGGCCGCAAACTTCCGAAAGATGATTGTGGCTATGGCAAAGGATATCCGTGTCATACTCATCAAACTGGCTGATAGATTGCATAATATGAGAACCATATGTTATCTGAAGAAAGAGAAGCAGGAAAGAATAAGCCAGGAGACGATGGATGTTTATGCTCCCATTGCTCATAGGCTTGGTATTTATTGGTTGAAGTCCGAACTGGAGGATATAAGCTTCAAGTACCTCCACCCAAAAGAGTACGAAGAGCTCCAGAGGAAGGTGGAGGAATCTCTTGCTCGCAAACAAGAGGTTATAAGCTACATAGAAAGCACAATCAAGCGTGATATGGAAGAGGCAGGTATCAGTTGCGAGGTGAGTGGTAGAGTTAAGCATCTCTACAGCATTTTCACTAAAATGAAACGCAAACAGGTGGATTTTGATGGTATTTACGATTTGCTCGCCGTGAGGATTATAACGGATACCGAAGATAACTGCTATAAAGCACTGGGTGTTATACACGGCAAGTATAAACCGTTGCCGGGTAGATTCAAGGATTACATAGCCCTGCCGAAGCAGAACCTATATCAGTCCCTGCACACAACGATATTCGGGCCAAGTGACGCCGTGGTTGAGGTACAGATAAGGACGAAGAAGATGCACGAGGTTGCCGAAGAGGGAATAGCAGCTCATTACCGTTACAAGGAAGGTCTAAAGATCTTCGATAAGTATGAGAAGCAATTTTTGTGGTTGCGCCACCTACTAAAGTGGCAACACGAGCTTGAAAACCCCAAGGAGTTTCTCAATACGATGAAGGTGGACCTGTTCAGGGGGGAGGTTTATGTCTTTACACCGGCTGGAGATCTAAAGGTGCTGCCAAGAGGTGCCACCTGTGTGGATTTTGCATATGCTATCCATACAGAAGTGGGGAATACATGCGTTGGTGCTCGCGTAAATGGCAAGATGGTACCGCTGAAGTATCAGCTTTCAAACGGAGACATTGTTGAGATTCAAACCCAGGCCAACCATGTACCTTCACGCGATTGGTTGAATTTTGTTGTTACAAGTAAGGCAAGAAACAGAATAAGACAAAAGGTTAGGGAGCGTGAAAGGAAAGAGGCTGCAGAAATTGGCAGAAACCTGCTTGCAAAAGAGCTTTCCAAGATAAACAAAGGTTTGCAGGAGTTCTTAAAACAGGAGAAACTCGGTGAAATACTTAAGGATTTCGGTGCAAATAGTGTCGATGAATTGCTTGAAAAGATAGGTTTTTTAAAGGTACAGCCCTCTTCGGTAATCTCGCGCGTCTATCCTGAAGAAAAAAAGAAGCACGTCAGGGCGCTACCAAAAAAACAGGCATACAAGATCGGTGTTGACGGGTTGGATGATGTTATGGTGAAGCTTGCAAAGTGCTGCGAGCCGGTTTATGGTGATGAGATAATAGGCTACATAACCCGTACGCGGGGAATTGTTGTTCATAGGAAGGACTGTGAGAACATTCAACGTCTTGGCTACGATTGCGATAGGTTAATAGAGGTGGAATGGCGTGAGGATGAACCCAAGAAACTACCGGTGGACCTGAAGATTGTTGCAATGAACAGGATCGGTGTGCTTGCCCATGTGACCAGTGTGGCTTCCAATCTGTCGATAAACGTGAAGGACATAAAAATTCGCTACCTTGACGAAAGTGAGGAGAGGGCGGTAATTAACCTTAAGGTTGAAGTGAAAAATAAATCAGAGGTAGATAAGTTTGTTGGAATGCTCTCCGACAACAGCAACATACTGGAAGTCGGAAGGGGAAGGAAAATCCTTAAATAAACAGGGGTGAGATATGCTTAAGTCATTTATTAGCTATTTTTCAAATGATCTGGCTATAGATCTTGGTACTGCGAATACGCTTGTTTATGTGCGTGGAAGGGGCATTGTGCTGAATGAGCCCAGTGTCGTAGCTGTAAAGCGTGACGCCAAAGGTGGCAAAAAGGTGCTCAGTGTGGGCAAGGAAGCAAAGGAGATGGTGGGTAGAACACCGAGCAATATAGAGGCGATCAAACCACTGAAAGACGGTGTTATTGCCGATTTTGATGTTAATGAGAAAATGCTTAGGTACTTTATCAAAAAATCAAGAAACAGAAGAAGCATTTTCAAACCAAGAATAATAATTGCTGTTCCCCATGGAATTACTCAGGTTGAAAAAAAGGCTGTAAAAGAATCTGCAATGGATGCCGGTGCAAGGGAGGTTTACCTCGTTGAAGAACCGATGGCTGCAGCTATTGGATCGGGTTTGCCAGTTCAGGATGCAGTTGGAAGTATGATTGTGGATGTTGGTGGAGGCACCACAGAGGTGGCAGTTATATCGCTTGGTGGTATCGTTCACAGCGTCTCTGTCAGGGTGGGTGGCGACAAGATGGATGCAGCTATTGTGAACTATATCAAAAAGAAGTACAGTGTGCTTATTGGTGATAGTACCGCTGAGAAAATCAAGATAGAGCATGGTAGTGTCTTCTATGCAGACGATGAGGAAGAGGAGAAGAAGCAGATTTTTGTTAAAGGTATCGATCTGATTACAGGTGTACCAAACTCGATAGAGATAACCGTTGACGAAATCAGAGAAGCTCTAAAAGAGCCTGTTAATGTTATAGTTGCTTCAGTCAAGGATGCTTTAGAGAAAACACCCCCGGAATTGGCCAGCGATATTGTAGATAGGGGAATAATGCTAACCGGTGGTGGTGCTCTTTTGAAGGGGCTCGATAAGCTCATCCACAAGGAGACAGGACTCCCCGTATCTGTGCATGAGGAGGCCCTTTTTGCTGTGGTGAAAGGTGTAGGCATGATATTGGACAACATAGAGCTTCTGGGAGAAGTGGTTATGGATTAGCGAATGAAGTATATCGCTCTCTATCTATTATTTTCCATCATTCTTACGTTTTTTGCTCGTCTATATAGGCCGCTTATTGACTATGCCAATCGATACATAGTCGAGAGTATTGTGCTGATATCATATCCGGTTACCAGTTTCCTTGATGATGTGAAGGTATTTACAGATAGATATCTGGTTGTTTTGAATCAGAAAAAGGAAAACGAACTATTGAAAAAGAGGATTGTTCAGCTTGAACTTGAAAACAAGTTTTTGAAGGCTCAGCACTGTGCCCCAGCAAGAGAGCCGGGTTTGAAAGGCGGCATAATAAGAGGCAAGTTTAAGTTCAAGAACAATTTTAATATTGATTTTATGTTTATACAGCTTGAGAAGCCTGTTGATCTTAAGCATCACAACTGTTCTGTTTTTTCTACAGATATGCATCTGATAGGTAAACTTATCAAGCATAAGGGTAGTTTCTGGGTGGCAAAAACGGTTTTTAATAGCTCTTTTGTTGCAGATGCTTACATTGTTTCAAACGGTTTGACCTACAGAGCACTCTTTATTGGTAATCTCTATAAGCCTAAAGCTGAATTTCTTGATCCAAACGCTGTCATAAAAATTGGTTCAAAGGTTTATGCTTCAGGTGCTTTCGGTGTATTTCCGCGGGGTTCTTTTATTGGCAGAGTCAGTAGTGTTACCAATGTCAATAACTACTACAAGGTTGCGTATGTTAGTATTGATAAATCTTTTTTTAACCAGTGGAATGTGTATGTTGTATGCATAAAAAAATAAGCAAATTGTTTATTAATATAGCAGCGTTGTATGTGATTTCGGTTATATTTGCTGAGATTGTTAATTTTATTTACATAACACCATTCATCAGCCTTTTCTTTTTCTTTGAGGCGGCGCTACTTTTTGCCTTTTATGATAGAAATTGGGCATTGCACGCCTCGTTTGTGTTTGGAATAATAAGTGACATAATTGCTCTTCATGATAACTTTATCTTCACCTTTGCACTTCCGTTTGCGGTCTATCTTGCGGACAACGTTAGGTTCACGTTTCAATTTAGCCGATACCCGATGTGCCTTTTTTTCTATTTTGTCTATGCAGCTATATGTTATCGGGTGTGGGGTGTGCCATTGTTTTTGATAGGCCTGCTTTTGATATTTACTTATCTTTTTTGTCTGTTTACAAACCACATTCTGACAAGGATAAATCTAAGAAAGATAGACGATGGCAAAGAGGGATAAGTACATATTCCAGCGCATAGATTTCTCCGGTAACTATAAGTGGCTTGTTTTGATAGTTTTGGTATCTGTGGTGGTAATCTCTCTCAGGCTTTTCTATATGCAGGTCCTCCACAGTGATTACTATCTGGAGTTGTCAAAGAAAAACTACATCAGGTTAATAGGTCTTGTCCCTGTACGAGGCAAAATAATCTCGAGCGACGATATGATTTGTGCTACAAACAGACCAACTTTCTCGATATATGTATCGGGCGGAAAACGCATAGGAGAAAGGATTATTAGAAAGTTTGGCCGGTATTTGAATTTGCCTGAGTCATACATCAGAAGCAAGCTATCCATGAGCAGATACTATCAGTCGGTTATCCTGAAGCCCAATGCAACAAGAAGGGATGTGTTCATGGTTCTTTCCGATAAAGAGCTCGCTCCGATTGTGAATGTGGAGGTATCTCCCAAGCGGTACTATCCTGCAAATGCCGTCGAGTTTGCAAATATCGTAGGCTATGTAAGCGAAGTATCGAAGAAAGACTTGATGCGTCATCCAGAGTATAAGATTGGTGAGTTTGTAGGTAGAAAGGGTGTTGAGAAGAAGTATAACGCATTGCTTAGAGGCAGGTGGGGCTACAAGGAAATTGAGGTTTCTGCGGATGGAGAGGTTGTTAAAACCCTCTCCGAAACGCCGCCCAGAAAGGGAAAATCCATAACCCTTAGTATGAACATGAAGCTACAATCATACCTGTATCACCTGTTAAACTCTGGTGAGTTTAAGGGATCCATTATTGTGATGCGTCCAGATGGACACATACTTGGTATGGCAAATACCGGTTCCTTCGATCCGAATCTGTTTGTCAGCGGTTTGAGCAGGAAGCAGTGGTTGAAGCTGAGAAGGGAGCATAAAATTTCGCTTTTTGATATTGCAACGCAGGGAGCCTACCCACCTGGCTCACTCATTAAACCCTTTATGGCGCTTGCTGCCCTCAAAGACGGTGTGATTACCCTCAATACAACGCTTATGTGTCCCTACTCGATTAAGATAGGCAAGAACGTTTACAGGGATTGGAAATATGGTGGATTTGGAAAAATAAAATTAAAACGAGCTATAGAAAGCTCCTCCGATGTGTTTTTCTATCAGGTTGGCTTGAAACTTGGTATCGACAAGATGGATTACTACCTTTCTCAATTCGGTTTTGGTCGCTCACCGGGCTTGTTCAGTTACTGCACAAAAGGCAATCTACCCACACGCGCATGGAAATTTAGGCGATACAGACAGGAGTGGTATATAGGCGATACCGTTACAACAGCCATTGGCCAGGGTTTCTTTCTGGCAAGCCCATTACAGGTTGCCGTTGCTTTTTCCATTATAGCGAACAACGGTATTGGGTATGTACCGTCCCTTTTGAAGAATAAAAAACCGGTTGTCAGGTATGTGTTCAAAAGTCGCTTCTACAGGGCGATAAAGCACTATTTGTGGCTTGTTGTTAATGGTAAGTATGGAACAGCAAGGATAGCAAAGATCGATGGTATGGATATTTGCGGAAAAACAGGCACATCTCAGGTCGTGAAAAGTTCCGTGTATAAGAAAATCAAAAAGCTACTTGACGAGGGAAAAATTAGCTTAAAAAAGGCTCAAAAGTATTTTCCACATGCCTGGTTTGCTTCTTTTGCTCCAATGAAACACCCAAAGGTGGTGGTTGTTGTATTTCTTGAGCATGGTGAACACAGCTCCAAGGCAGCGATGGTAGCAAAAAGTGTCTATCTGTATTTAAAGGAGCTGCATCTTATCTGATCGTCTCTCCAATTTTGAAGATTGGCAAATACATAGATATTACCAGGAAGCCGATTATGCTCCCCAGCACAACGATAATTACAGGCTCTATCATATTTGTTAGGTTCTTTACGGTGTTGTCAACCTCTTCTTCGTAGTACTGGTAAACCTTCTGCAGCATCTCTTCAAGTGTTCCTGTCTCTTCACCAACAGATACCATCTGGATAACCATATCAGGGAACTCCCCACTTGCTGCCATCGCTGTGGAGAGGTTTTCGCCCCTTTTTACCATGTCGCGAACTTCCATCAGCGTTTCTTCGATGATCAGATTGCCAGCGGTTTTTGCTGCTATTTCAAGGGCTTCGAGTATGTCTATTCCGCTTGCACTCAAGGATGCAAGTATCGCAGAGAAATTCGCTATGGAACCTTTTCTGGCAAGCACACCGAGTATCGGTATATGAAGCAGGACCTTATCCACAAAACGGTGAAACTTGTAATTTTTCTTGTAGAGGATACGTATAAATATGATTAAGGCAATTAAACCAGCAAGCAAATAGCCTATGTTGTTTTTCAAAAAAAGGCTTACAGCTATGACTATTCTGGTGGGCAATGGCAAACTCATGCCGCTTGATGAATACATCTGTGCAAAGGTTGGTATGACGAAGGTCATGATCAGGGTTATAACACCCACAGCTACGATGGATACAATAGTAGGATATATCATAGCACCCCTGATTTTTCTCTTCAGGGCGATGCTCTTTTCCATCATTTCGGTGAGGCGTTTCAAAACGCCATCGAGGTTACCTGTCTTCTCTCCGGAGTTTACCATGTTTACGTACATTGTTGAGAAGACGTTTTTATGTTTTTTCAGGGCATTGGCGAGTGTACTTCCACTTTCTATATCGCTTTTTATCCTGTAAACAATCTCACCCAGATGTTTGTTGGTCATCTGGTCGGCTATAATGCTCAGTGATTGATCAAGTGGCAGTCCTGAGGCAAGCATGATGGAGAGTTGTTTGGTAAATATAAGCAACTCCTTTTCGCTTACCTTTTTTATAAAGGGGATTTCTATCTCTTTGGGCGCCGGTTTAATGGTTATAACAGTGATCTTTTTGCTTTTTAGCTTGGCTAAAGCATCGTTTTTGTCAGATGCAACTATCTCACCTTTTTTTATTTTGCCTTTTGGATCCTTGCCTTTCCATTTAAAATATGGCATAAGCTCTCCTTAATTAGTGTCTCAAATATTTAAGCTTATCCAGCTCCTTTTGCAAGCTTTTCTTATCCAGTGAGGCGCTTAGTGCCGTGTCGTATGAGATCAACCCCTTTTTGTAGAGATTTAGCAACGACTGATTCATCGTCATCATGCCAGTTTCAGATTGGCCCATTTGCATGGCTGAGTATATCTGCGGTATTTTATTTTCCCTGATCAGGTTTCTTATTGCGGCATTGGGTATTAGTATTTCCATCGCGAGGACCCTGCCTTTGCCATCTTTGCGTTTCAACAAGGTTTGAGTGACAATACCCTGAAGGCTTACAGATAACTGGGTTCTTACCTGTGATTGCTGATTGGGTGGAAAAACATCAATAATTCTATTAATGGTCTCGGGAGCGGAATTTGTATGGAGCGTTGCAAATACAAGGTGTCCCGTTTCCGCTGTGGTTATAGCTGCCTGAATGGTTTCCAAGTCTCTCATCTCACCTACAAGGATGATGTCCGGGTCCTGTCTTAATATATGTTTAAGGGCAGACGCAAAGGAAGGTACGTCGCTACCGATTTCTCTTTGGTCTATAAGCGCTTCTTGGTGCTTATAGGTAAACTCGATAGGGTCTTCTATGGTTATAATGTGCACCTTTCTTTCGCGGTTTATCTTGTCTATAAGTGCAGCAAGAGTAGTTGACTTTCCGCTTCCCGTGGGCCCTGTGACCAATACTATACCTTTTGGCAGTGTGGCGAATTGTTGAACTACCGGCGGAATGCCCAATTTCTCAAAAGGTGGTATTTCAAAGGGTATTGCCCTGAATGCTCCTGCAACCGTTCCTCTTTGTATGTATACATTCGCCCTGAATCTGGATAGCTTCGATATACCAAAGGAGAAATCCACATCAAACTCATCTTCGAGCTTCTTTTTCTGTAGCTCGGTCATTACGCTGTAACATAGATTCTGAGCCTCAGGTGCTGTAAGTGGCTCAAACTCGTCCAGATCGATAAGGTCTCCATGTACCCTTATTTTGGGTTTTGCTCCTACTGTTATATGTAAATCTGAGGCACCACGCTGAAGCATCATCTCCAGCAGCTGCACAAGATCGGTGGCTTTTTGAGCCATACGTTCCCCCCTTTTATATCGGATTAATTGAAGGTAACATTCATAACCTCCTCAATCGTGGTTATGCCTTCTTTTATCTTTTTCAGTCCACTTTTTCTGAGCGTTGACATGCCTTCAGCTATTGCTTGCTTTCTGATTTCTGAGACAGGAGCCTCGTTCAGTATAAGTTCCCTGATTTTATCACTGATCGGCATTACTTCGTAGAGTGCAATTCTACCTTTGTAACCTGTATTGTTGCACCTATCACAGCCTTTGCCCTTGAATATTCTTACGGTTCTTGCTTCCTGTTTACTGAATCCTATCTCTTCGAGGGCATTGGGAGGCACCTTTATCTCCTGTTTGCAAAATGGGCATACCTTTCTGACGAGCCTTTGTGCAAGTACAAGTACTAACGATGAGGCTATCAGGTATCTCTCTATACCCATATCGACGAGGCGCATTATTGTCGATGGAGCGTCGTTGGTATGCACGGTGGAAAAGACAAGGTGTCCTGTTAGAGCGCTTCTTATAGCAATCTCTGCTGTTTCTGTATCCCTGATCTCTCCAACCATTATAATATCCGGATCCTGTCTTAAAAATGATCTTAGGGCCTCAGCAAATGTTAGACCAATATCCTCTTTAACCTGCACCTGGTTTATGCCCTCAATATTGTACTCCACGGGATCCTCAACAGTGAGTATATTGACGTCCTCTTTATTGATTCGATTGAGAGATGCGTAAAGTGTGGTTGTCTTACCACTACCCGTTGGACCTGTTACGAGTATCATGCCGTAGGGTGAGGAAATGGCTTTTTTGTACCGCTGAAGGTCTTCTGGTTCAAAACCGAGAGCCTCAAGCTCCACCTTAATGCTGCTTCTGTCAAGTATTCTCATGACCGTTTTTTCTCCATATATTGTGGGTAGTGTTGATACCCTTAAATCAATGTCCTTGCCACCCGTTCTTATTCTGATCCTTCCGTCCTGTGGCAAACGCTTTTCGGCTATATTAAGTTTTGCCATGATCTTAAAACGCGATGTAAGGGGTGGAGCAATTGTTTTTGAAAGCTTCATGAACTCGGTCAGTTTACCGTCGACACGGTAACGAATACGGAAGTCGTTTTCATACGGTTCTAAATGAATGTCGCTTGCACCCGATTGGACGGCTTTGGAGAGAATGGAATTGGCCAGTTTGATGATGGGTTCTTCGGAGGATTTTTCCTCCAGGTCTTCCAGCGATTCTTCCTCTTCCGATAATACACTGACGTTGGATGCAAGCTCGCTCAAGGAGTTTACTATCGTGTCCAGTTCTTTTGATGTTCCATAGTACTTGTCTATTGCTCTTATTATGGCAGCTTCATTTGATAGGTAGGGCACCACATTCATGCCGGTGACAAATCTTACCTCGTCCAGGGCGAAAATGTTGGTAGGATCCGATATTGCCACCTCTATTTTGTTGTTTTTTATACCGATTGGGATGAGGGTGTACTTTTTTGCTATCTGGGCAGGAACCTTTTCTATCGCTTCCTTGGGTATTTCTATCTCTGATAGGTTCACCGATTTGATACCGTACTGCTTGCTTAGAAACTCATTAAGCACATCCTCGCTAACAAACCCTTTTTCTATCAGTATCGTGCCCAGTTTTTTGTTGGTTCTTTTTTGTTCCTCAAGTGCCTCTTCAAGCTGCTCCTGTGTTATTATCTTGTTCCAGAGCAGCAGTTGACCAAGGAGCGTTGTCATTGCTTAACCCTCTTTAAGAGATCAAAGGCAAAATCAATATCAAACCTGACTCCTGTGAAAAGCTCAAATGCATAATAAGCCTGGTAAACAAACATCCTCATTCCGTTGATAGCAGTTAATTTTTTTTCCCTGGCTTTCTTTATCAACGGAGTATCCGTGTATATTATATCCATAACGGCAACATTATCAACAAGATCATCCGGCTCTATCGGCAGGCTTTTCCCATCAAGACCTACGGATGTGCAGTTTATAATAAGGTCGGCTCCTGTTGACTTTACATCTTTAACAGAACGTATCTCGATCAGGTTTTTAAATCTCTTTTGCAACTCCATTATCCGACTTTGTGTGCGATTTTTTATATAAACCACTTCGTATCCAAGTTTGTAAAGAGCGTATAGAATTGCCCTTGCCGCGCCACCGGCGCCGACTACTAAAGGCTGCGTTGGCTTTCTTGTGGATACGATTGCATTGTACATTTCTATGAATCCCAGATAGTCGGTATTGTACCCGTGCAGTTTGCCCTTTCTATTAACAATCGTGTTTACAGCCCCTATTATTTTGGCTTCGTTCGAAAGCTCATCTGCAGACTCACATGCTGCCTCTTTAAAAGGCACTGTTACGTTCAAACCGTTGATTTTCAGAGCCTTTACAGCTCTGAGCGCTTCTTGGGCATCTTCGGGTTCGAATGCCACATAGACAGCGTTTATATTGTGGCGTCTGAACATGGAGGTATGTAATGCGGGTGATAAGCTGTGCTTGACAGGTTTGCCAATGATGGCAAACACCTTTGTTTCGGCGTTGATCTCAACCTGAAAAGACGAATCTTCTTGCATGTTCACCGGTTATCTCGATTCTTACGCTTATGTCTGGTTTTATATCCAGAATTTCTGGCCACTCAACAAAGAAAATCCCTTTCTTTTCAAACAACTCGTACAATCCGGTGCTTTCTATGTCCTCTTTTGAGGCTACCCGATACAGATCCACATGGTAAATGCCATCTTGATATTCATTAATCACCGTAAACGTTGGGCTTCCTTCAAATTGGTGTTCATCCACACCCAACTCTTCCAGTGCGTATCTGACAAAGGTGGTTTTGCCACTACCCATCTCTCCGTGGAGGAATATGATAGCATCCTTTCTTTGCTTTAGAAGCTCTTTAACAAATTGCCTGGCGATTTGCTGGGTCTGTTTCAGATCATTTGAAGCGTGTACGCCGTTTAACATGCTCTAAACCTTATACATATATGGAGTAAAATTTCAAGTTCTAAATCGCTTCGTCATGGTGTATAATCACTTTTGATGAAGATTTTGCTTATTCAATTGAGGCAGCTTGGCGATGTGCTGTTAAGTGCTCCGCTTGCCGAGGCTATAAAAAGGAAACACCCCCGATGGAGAGTCCACTTTCTTACATCCACTGCCGCTGTTGATATACTTACAGGCAATCCTTTTCTGGATAAGATCTATGCGTTGCGCGAGGGTGCATCCGCCGAGGTTTGCGCCATAACAAAAATAAGAAGGGAACAATATGACGCGGTTATAGATATTCAGAGGACCGGTAGATCCAAACGTATCACCCTTTTTTCGGGTGCTATTTTGAGAATAGGTTTCTGGAAGCCGTCTGACAACATTTACTACAACCGACCGGTAAAGGCATCAACAAGCGGTTATACGGTGTTTGAGCGTATGGATCTGCTGAAGCCACTTGGTGTTGAGAAAACTAATGTTATGCCTGTGTTACACTACAAACACACCGATGAACTGTTTGTTGATGAGTATGTAAAAAAACATGCCTTGGGGAGGTACTTTGTGGTAGCACCCGCGGCAAGAAAAGCTGAAAAGATGTGGCAGGCGGATTCGTTTGGCCTGTTGGCAGATATGGTTGCTACCAGATGGAATCTAACACCTGTTATGGTGTATGCTTCTCAAAGGGAGTTGATCATAGCAAAGAGGTGTGCGGCTTATTCGAGTCGCGCGCATGTGCTTGAGCATCCCTTTTCTATAAAACAGTTTGCGGCGCTTGTTTCAAATGCGATCTTTTTTGTGGGTAACGATTCGTTTCCGGCGCACGTAGCGGTCTCTCGTCGAACGCCTGCTGTTGTTATCTGTGGTCCTACAAGCGGATGGTTTGTAGAGGATAGACGTACATTGCTCATCTACAAAGGCCTTGAATGCCAGCCCTGCAACAAGTACGAGGCCTGCCCCTTCAATATGCTCTGTTATCGTTCACTTTCACCAGAAGAAGTTTTCAAAAAAATGGAGCGATTTGTGGATAAGCTTGTCTGAACGCCATTTTTGATCTAACGATTTTTTTGGCTCCCCCCTTGACTTTTCCCCCTTTTTGTATTATATTACCATCTCGTCGCTTGACGACATGTTCTTTTACAAGCCAGAAGGAAGAGGATAAGCAAATAGCCCTCAATGGAGTTTTAGTCTCCTTTTTTCAATCGAACT
>CAZIZT010000037.1:0-21702 GCA_964544085.1 uncultured Desulfurellales bacterium | reverse complement strand
ATGCTCTTCTTCAAGAGAAACATCTCCAAACCGCTTGAGGTAATGACCGAAAGGGCAAAAGATATTGCAAGTGGCGAAGGTGATCTAACAAAGAGACTCCACTTCGTCAAACAGGATGAGGTAGCAGAAGCTGGCAGATGGATTGATGCTTTCATAGAAAAGATGCAGAAGATTATTGCGAAGGCAAAAGGCTCAAGTCGCGAGAACCTTGAGATTGCACAGAAACTGCTCAACGAGTCAGCAAATGTTTTTGAAAGATCCCAGCAGGAGATAGAGCTTGTTGATAGAGCGGTAGACGCCGGAGAAGAGCTGGGTGAAAGACTCAGGTTTGGTTTGGAGCTTGCAAGCGAAACAAGAGAGGACATAAGACAGGCAAAAGAGAAAATCAGTGGCATAAAGGAAGAGGTATCAACACTCTCTACGCAGGTTGAAGCCCAAACAGAATCCGGCATCCGAATGGCGGAAAGACTAAGAGAGTTAACCAAAAACACCGAATCGGCCAAGCAGGTACTCTCCGTGATTTCGGAAATTGCGGACCAGACCAATCTGCTTGCCCTGAACGCAGCCATAGAGGCTGCCCGGGCTGGTGAGCAGGGAAGGGGCTTTGCCGTTGTTGCTGATGAAGTAAGGAAACTTGCCGATCAGACACAGAAGAGCCTTGGCCAGATCAATGCAACCATCGGTCTTATTATTCAAGAGATAGCCAAAACAAGCGACGAGATGGACAAGAACTCCCGCGAGATAAAACTCTTAACCGAGACTATGAACGAGACGGACAAAAACATCGCCGAAACTACCAGCTTCATGGACAAAGTGGATAGTGCAAGCCAATCCTTCTTTGAAAGCTTTACAGAGATTTCCGAAAAAATTGAAATCATGATAGAAGAGATCAAGAAAATCAAAGAAGCCTCACAAGACAATATTGCAAGCATAAGAGAGATAGAGTCCCTAAGCCAGAAGATAAACGATATAGCCCTCAAGCTTAACGAAATGCTGGAGACATTCAAGACCTAATTAAATGCCGATCGGGCGGAAACTACCGAATAGTAGTTCCGCCTGTCTCCTTGCACATTCTCCTCTTATAGCGCTTGATTTTTTAGAAGCTCCATGATATAAATTTAACAATCAGATTGAGGGGGGTTAAGTCTTGACAAGGAGGTTAGTTGTCTCTGTCTGCATATTGATATTGGTATCAAGTTTAAATATTTTTAAACCCTTTGCTACAAAGAATGTATATGCTGACTCCTTGAAAACCTACCTAAGCGAAGAAAGTCTGCTTTTAGCATACGGCAATGGATTCGTGGGAGAAAGCCACAGGTCGTATAGGCCCTTTTTGACCATCATCCACCTTGGCTTTGATGCGCATAGGCTTCTACCTTCCATCTTTCCCGTATCAAACGGCAGGCTCACCCTGTATCTTGAGCCACAGTACAACCGGGTGGTGAAGCCTGCCGGTAACTATGAGTTTGGTATAGGTGTGGGCTTAGAGTACAGGCTCACTATAACGAACGGACTTGACGGCTATTTTTTGCTTGGAAGCGGTTTGCACTACATCTCTTTTGACTCGAAATATCAGTCCGGTGGCTTCAATTTCAATGACAATATAGGCAGTGGCGTTTACATCCATGTTGGCAAATGTAGCGCTGTGAACATAGGGTTTCGATTCAGACACATATCAAATGCTGATCTAAACATGCCCAACGAGGGTATCAACAGCTACCTATTTGTTGCAGGCTATAGTGTGTTTCTAAACAGATAGAACATCATGATGCGAGAACCGAAAAAAGCCAGGTCCCATCGTTCCCAAGATCCCCCACTGAGCGCTCAGGATGAGGCATCAAACCAAATATATTGCCCTCGCGGTTGCAAATGCCTGCAATATTCGAAACTGAACCGTTAGGATTGTGTTCATCTGTCACTTCTCCCTGCGGGGAGGCATATCTTAAAACCACGCACCCATCGTCTTCGAGTCGCTTTAACTCATCCTGTGTACAATAGTAACATCCCTGAGCGTGCGCTATAGGGAGTCTGACAAGCCTACCTGCCATATTTTCGCTAAAGCGGCAGACGCTTGACTCGAACTTCAACCACACCCTTTTGTGTATAAACCGCAGATTTCTGTTTTTCAACAAAACACCAGGCAACAAGCCCAACTCTGTCAACATCTGAAATCCATTGCATATACCGACAACATAGCCACCCCTTTTTGCAAACTCCCTCACTGCTTGCATTATCGGGGAAAAGGAGGCAAGCGCGCCGCTTCTTAAGTAATCACCGTAGGAAAATCCACCCGGCAGGATAGCGCAGTCGTAGCCATCAAGGGTGGTCTCCTTGTGCCATACAAACCCATACTCAACGTTGCAGCTGCGGCACGCAAAAGCGCAATCATAGTCGCAGTTGGTACCGGGAAAACGGATAATTGCAACCCTCAAGACTCTATCACCCTATAATCCTCGACTACCTCGTTTGATAGAATATTCCTGGCAAGCTTTTCGATCACATCCCTTGAAGCATTGGATTCTATTTCAAAGTACTTTCCAACCCGTATTTCGCCAACATCAAAACCCAGATAATCCCTGGCAACGCGCCTGATAGCTTTTCCTTCTGGATCCAGTATGTCCTTTCTCGGCATAACAATTACGGTATACTTCTTCATATCCTGCTTATCTTCATCATGATCTTTTCGTATCCCTCAATCAGGTCACCAAGATCGAACCTGAACCTATCTTTGTCAAGCACCTCGCCTGTTTCCATATCCCACAACCTTGAACCATCCGGTGTAAATTCATCGCCGAGCACCAGATTCCCATCTTTATCAAATCCAAATTCAAGCTTAAAGTCCACAAGAAGGATGCCGGCTTTTTCGAATCTCTCCTTTAAACAATCATTCACCTTAAAGGCAAGCTCTTTAATCCTTTCAAGCGTCTTCTCGTCTGCCCATCCAAAAACCCTTATGTGGTATTCATTGATCATAGGATCGTCCAGTTCGTCGCTTTTGTAGTAGAACTCAAGTATGGGTTCGGGCAGTTTTTCCCCTTTTTTCAAACCAAGCCTCTTAGCCAGTGATCCAGCAACAACGTTTCTTACGACAACCTCCACCGGTATCATTTTCAATCTCTTAACCAGTATCTCTCTTCCGGATACCTCATCTACAAAGTGAGTGGGAACGCCACACTCCTCAAGCCATTTAAATACCTTTACCGTTATGGCTTTATTTAATGCGCCTTTCTGGTCAATGATCGCATGCTTTTTTCCGTTGAAAGCCGTTGCATCATCCTTGAAATACTCAATCAATAGATCA
Source organism: uncultured Desulfurellales bacterium (assembly GCA_964544085.1). Lineage (GTDB taxonomy): Bacteria > Campylobacterota_A > Desulfurellia > Desulfurellales > Hippeaceae > CAZIZT01. Next base: position 18,401 of record CAZIZT010000037.1, on the reverse strand, counting down.
GGGTCGTTCGTTTCAAACATCTTTTTGGCTTTACCTTCATAGAGTAGCCCTTTCTCCTTAACCATTACTCCCCCCTTAAAAAAAGAAAAGGGCTCAATGATTGAGCCCTTAGAAGTTTGTAAGCACTATGAGTATCGCAATGATGTTGATTATCTTGATCATCGGGTTGATTGCAGGACCTGCCGTATCCTTCAACGGATCACCGACAGTGTCACCCGTTACAGCAGCTTTATGAGCCTCAGAACCCTTACCACCGAAATTACCGTCTTCTATATATTTTTTGGCGTTATCCCAGGCACCTCCACCACTTGTCATGGCAACAGCCAGGAAGAAACCGGTAATAATTGAGCCCATAGAGAGGGCACCCAATGCAATCTTACCGAATAGAATATACACAATGATTGGCCCAAGAACAGGAATAAGTCCCGGTGCCACCATTTTCTTCAACGATTCACGTGTGACTATGTCCACACATGTTGCATAATCGGGTTTAGCCTTCCCTTCAAGTATACCCTTTATGGTTTTGAACTGTCTTCTCACCTCTTCAACCATCATGCCGCCTGCTACACCAACGGCTTCCATTGCCATCGCTCCGAAGTAGTACGGCAGCAGACCACCCAGCAGAAGACCCACAAGCACAAGGGGGTTACTCAAGTCGAAGGAGTGAGTGCCGGCTCCAATTGCCCTTGTGTATTCGGCAAACAGAACGAGAGCAGCAAGAGCCGCTGAGCCTATAGCAAATCCCTTTGTAACAGCTTTTGTCGTATTACCCACCGCATCAAGAGGATCGGTTACGTTCCTTACTGTCTCATCAAGCTCTGCCATCTCGGCAATGCCACCTGCATTATCCGTTATGGGTCCGTACGAATCGATCGAGATTATCATGCCCGTTAACGATAGCATAGATGCTGCGGCAATGCCGATGCCGTAGAGTCCAGCGAGCTTATAGGAGAAGTAGATGCCCATTGCAATAACAATTGCAGGCAGAGCGGGTGCCTTAAGCATAACCGCTATACCCTGTATGATGTTTGTGGCGTGTCCTGTAACGCTGGCCTTTGCAATGGACTTAACTGGCGGATACTCGTAAGATGTGTAAAACTCTGTTATGAACATTAAAAGAGCTGTTATGGCCATTCCTATGATGGCTGTAAGGAAAACCCGTATTCCTGTTATGGTTAGTGAGCCGATCTTTATCGGATTGGAAAATACACTGTTTGCTGCGAAAAAGATCACAATAAGGGCTATCACTGCTGTGGCTATCATACCCTTGTAGAATGCACCCATAATGTTGTTGGATTTACCGAGTCTTACAAAAAATACACCCAGGATCGCAGAAACGGAGGCGATTGCGCCAATCAAAAGCGGAAACATGGTAGCAACACCCACCGTACCGGGTTTGTCGAAGAGGGTATGGCCCAGCACCATTGCTGCAACGGTTGTAACTGTGAATGTCTCAAACACGTCAGCTGCCATACCAGCACAGTCACCCACATTATCTCCCACGTTATCGGCTATAACCGCCGGGTTCCTTGGGTCATCCTCTGGTATGCCAGCTTCAACCTTACCCACAAGGTCTGCTCCAACATCCGCAGCCTTGGTATAAATACCACCACCCAGACGAGCAAAAACACTTATGAGACTCGTACCAAAAGCAAGACCAATGAGAGCCTTGATGGTGTGTTCAACAGGCTGATGGAACAGATAAACGGAAACGAAATAGAAACCGGAGATTGCAAGAAGCCCAAAACCGGTTACAAGAAATCCTGTTACTGAGCCACCCCTGAAAGCGAGGCTCAAAGCCTTTGCAAGTCCGTGCTTGGCCATCTCTGCCGTTTTAACATTGGTTCTAACGGCGATAACCATGCCAATATATCCTGCAAGACCGGACAGGATTGCTCCCGTTAAGTAGCCTACGGCTGTCAACAGTCCGAAGTGTTCGCTCTTTGCACCCAAAGCCCAGAGGATAGCAAAGATAACCACAGCAACAACAGCTATGGACCTATACTCTCTGGACAAGAAGGCATAAGCCCCTTCTTGAATGGCTCTCGCTATCTCCTGCATCCTCTCATTCCCACTGCTTTTTCTAAGAACGCTAATGGCAGTTAGCACTGCATAACCTATGGAAAGAAAGGATGCCAGAAATGTTAGATAGAGAATCACAGATGGGTTTCCCATAAGCACTCCTCCTTTAAGAATTTATGGCTTTTTGGACCTCTTCCTTGATAGAATCGACACTCTTGCGAGCAATCTTGGCTACCCAGTGAAGCATTTTTATATCTTCAGGTGTGGTCTTTTCCCTGGATAAGAAATCTGTTGAATACACGATACCACCGGCAAGCAACAGAGCCGTGCGCTCGTCTGGTTCTATCGAGTTGTGCCTAAACTCGTCCACCACTATGGATGATGTTGCGCCCCACGGTTCAATTCTGTAACGCGTTTTGTAGCCCGTTTGCAGGTCACCAAATTTATGATGATCGATAACCTCCAGCACATCGCAGTGGAAAATGCCCTTTGGAGCATTAACGCTACTGGAGTGATCAATAAGTATTATTTTGCGCCTGTTGTACTTGATGATATCTGTTCTTGTCACTATCCCAAGCACCTTCTTCTCATTGTTGACAACAATTACGGAACGATTGGGTGAGCTATACACAAGCTCTTTGACGTCGTCCATAAGATCTTCCGGTTTTGCCAGTCTTTCGCTGCGATCCGCAATTGCCTCAACAGGTATACTCCACTCGATAAGGCCTGCAGTGGCGAAAGCATCAAACACGGACAGTATTACAGAAACCTCCTTCTCTTTGGCTCTCTGAAGTAGCCCATCAGATATGCTGTAACCATTTGACACAACGATACACCTCAAACCAAGGTCTATAGCCTTTGCCTGTAGATCCTCCCTGTTGCCAAGTATTATGATTATATTTTCAGGATCAAACTTTTCGATGATTTTCATTAAGCCCTCAGGACTGGTAACGCCCATAATCACATTGGCAACAAACGTGCTCTCACCGGAGGCGTTGTGCAGCACCTTTCCATCAACAGCCTTGGCTATCATGGGTATGCTGGTTTTGATTTTCCTGAAGATATCTGGCATAACAGATGAAATGCTCTTTCTTGCAATATCTATCATGCCAAAGTAACCGTAGTATGTGTCATCATCGTTCACTACGGGCACCACTCTCAAATCATTTTTAAGCATAATTTTGAACACTTCTGTTATGGGCGCATTTCTGTTAACCTTGATGACGTTCTTGGTCATAATCTCCTCAACCCTCAAATGCAAATCCGTGATATACTTGGGGAGGGGTGCCTCAAAATGACTCAGAAGCTTCTGTGTGCTCAAATCGATTTTACCGCTTACAGTAGGAATATAACGCGTCCCTGGATCGAGTCTGTTTTTGAGTTCAGCATATCCGATGCTTGAAACAATCGTATCCACATCCGGATTTTGTCTGCCAACTATGTAAACATCGTTTGCTTCCCTCATAAGCTACCCCCCACTCATCTTTCAAGAGTAGCCCTTTATATAAAATTTTCCTCTTTTTTTCAAATAAAACACTCTTTCTCGGCTACTTTCCTTCTTTGCTGCTGGATGTATAGCTATTGACAAAGCTGCAAACTTTTTTAGAATGTGTGAGTCTAAAAAGCCAGCGTAGCTCAGTGGTAGAGCAGCTGATTCGTAATCAGCAGGTCGCAGGTTCGAATCCTGTCGCTGGCTCCGCTTTTTTATTTTATTCTATTGACTTTATAAAACTTCTCCTATAGGATGAGCTACAGCAGGTCTTGAAATGAACAAGGGCAATGCTGTTGGAAAAGGTGAGGGAAATCTTTACGAAATCGAATTTTGAAAAGTACTTTGCCGGACTTGCACAGGAAAAGGATGCGGAGCTCTTAAGCAAAGCCATCAGCGAGATCCTGGAACATCGACTCGAAAACCTCTGTGAGATTGGCAGGGAACTTTTCAAAAGCAACATCCTGATAACCCATTTTTTCTATATCCTCGAAAAAGTCATATCACTATTGGAAAAAGACGGTTTAAAGCTGGCCCTTGAAGATATGCTAACAGCAAAAAAGATGCTCTCCAAGGGCTATATCTACGAAGAGCTCAACTTCGACAAACGTATCCTTCAGCGCTACCTCAACAGGCGTATTGTAGCCGAAAGCAGAGAGCTTACCAATGCTTTAAACACAGAAATTGGCTGGATGATCAGCTTCATAAACTCCATTCTTAACAACACAATACATGAAAAGGATACGCTGGAGAAATGGCTTGCCACGGCAAACAGATTCGAATTCGATAATCTACATGATGATAATTATGAGAAAATAGTTGCTATGCTCAAGGTCACCGCCGAGAGACTTGCCAGGGCTTACGCAGAAGGCAAATACTTCTACTTCTCCGTGCTCTACAGGGAGCTTATGGGATATTCATCAAAGATGCAAAACCTTCTCATTCTCAACTACATGAGCGAAGAGATTATCTCTATCTACACAGATTATCTTACGGGCCTATCAAATCAGCTGAAACTGAAGAAGGACTTAAAATCCCTAAAAGACAGATATCTGCTGCTGATCGATATACAGGACTTTAGAAAAATCAATGTTAGTATGGGGTTTGATGCCGGGGACAAGGTATTGCAGTCGGTTGCACGCAGACTAAAGGAGTTAAAGGTCTGCACACCTTATAGGTTTATTGGCAACGAGTTTGCTCTTGTAGTAAACGACAGGAATATGCCAGCGGCAATCCTGAACGAGCTTGAATCCAGTGTTTTTTATGTAAACGAAAAACCTGTATCGCTGTTTTTTTACGGCTCATTTGGACGGATAGACGACAATATCCTCGAGCTTGCCGAAGAGGCTCTAATAGAAGCCAAAAAGGTAAAGGATCACCTTATTAATGTGGACGACAGAAAGGATTCTCTAACATCAACAGTCAAGAAATCCGACGAGCTGTTTTCCATCAATATTCAGTTGAAGCTTGCAATAGCCACCGACGGCATAAAACCGTACCTGCAGGGAATTTACCACGTTTCAAACTTAAAAAAACCTGCAAGGTACGAAGCGCTGGTCAGAATAGAATCGAAAACAGGAGAAACACTCTCTCCAGCCCAGTTTCGCCACACGCTCAAAAACACCTACCTGTACCCAGAAGCTACAAAGATGCTATTTTTAAAATGTGCCGAGATTGTGGAAGAGTATGGGACGGTGATTAGCTTTAATCTAAGCATGCTGGACATCATGAATCCCAATACGCGAAAATTCTTCAAAAGTGTACTTCTGGAAAAACCCGATGTGGCAAACAGAATCACCTTCGAGATTACAGAGGAGGAAGCTATTGAAAAATTTAAAGAGGTTAAGATCTTTATAGAAGATATAAAAAAGCTTGGCGCCAAGATAGCCATTGATGATTTTGGTAGCGGCTATTCCAATTTCAGCTATATCTTCAGCATGAATCCCGATTACATAAAAATAGACGGGGCGTTGGTATCCGAGATATTAACAAACCAGAAGCAGGTCATATTCGTAAAATCCCTTGTGGAGATGTGCAGAAATATCGGCATACAAACCACAGCCGAGTATGTGGATTCAAAGGAGAAGGTGGATAAATTAATTGATCTTGGCGTCGACTTCCTGCAGGGGTTCTATCTTCACAAACCAGAACCCTACGAGTCGGTGTTAAAGAAGATGGAGAGCCGACCAAGCTAACAAAAACAGTCGACTCCCCGGGTTTCAATCTACTCTGTAAAGCCCTCCAGGGCATCCTCCACTCTCTGAGCCATGGCGTCAACCGCCTCAAGCAGAAGAAGGCCAGCTGTTGTTACAGAGTTCTTGCCCACAAATCCGGCGAGTTTAGCTACCGTTAATGCATCGTCAAAGGCATCTTTACTCAAGCCGCTTTTCTTCTGAGCCTCCTTGATGTTGCGCGGAAGCACCCTCACCTTTCGCTCTTTCACATACAGAGTACCTACATCTCTAAGCGCCTGAAGCACCCTAACAATCAGCGGGTTAATTGGATTTGCAATACCCTCTGGCACACCAGAGAGAGCCTGATCTATCTTCTCGCCTATAGGCGTTTCAACAACATTACCGTCTGGCAATATCTCGATCATCCTACGTGCCTCAAGCTTTTCCAGTGCCCATTTTATTCTCTCGGGCCTCTCGCCTCTACCGGTGAGCAGATCGAAGATCTCTTTTTCGGTTATACCGCGAGCAGGTATAACATGGAAAACCTCAGTCTCAAAACGGGTGAGGAGTGGTTTTCTAATCAGCGTTTCTGCCAGTTTCGCATAAAGCATGCCGCTGTTCGTTGGTTCCACCGAACCTACAAGATTGGCCTCTTTAGCCTCATTAAGCCAGTCAATTGCAGGAGCTGAGAACATCTTGCGCGTCATCGTAATGGCTTTTACAGCGGTCGATGTGATGTCCCTTACACGGTTTCTTTGCTCATTAACCACCTCTTTGCCAAAGCCCGTAAGCTTGAAAACCTCTTTGTTCTCTATCTCCATACTTTCAAGAAGATTAAACGACTCAAGGCTATAAAGCGTCTCTCTCAGCATAAAGTTATCGTCATACCACCTGGCAAGATCCTTGGCTTCACTGAATGCCTCAGCGATTTTTCTAAACTTCTCCGGTATTTCTTTTATCCGTCTTCCATACCTGTCAAGCAGGCGTTTATACTCTTCTACCTTCTTATCAATCATACGCCTGCGCAGGGTGGGGAAGGTTGGAAGCTCCGTTTCGCTTCTGGTCTCGACCCAGCGATTGTAAAGCTCATCCACCGTGAGCAATACATCGACCTCCTCGGCCTCGACGGCTATGGTCCACACATCCTTACGCGGACCGTCATACCAGAGCCTAAAAGACTCAAGGACCCATTCACCAGCCTTTATGAGCTCACCGTCGGCATCCAGATAACCCAGCTCCTTTAAACGCGCAAGGGACGACTCGGAAACTTCCTCGCCATCGGCATATCTTGCCAGATCCCACATTATATCCTCTGAAAGAATGGTGCCAGTGCCGAATCCTCCTGCTTCGAAAGCATGTTTAACGGCCTGGCCAAGCGCTGTGAATGCGAAAACATCCGAGACGGGCACACTATAGGCTATAAGGCGCATAGACTCAAGTAGATGCTCTTCATGGGAACCTACAGGCAGTCTATCAGAACTGGTCGGGCCCATAGGTACACCCCTTATAAAATCCGCAAGTTCGTTGTCTATGATGAGTCTCGGATGAGCGCTTCTGTAAATCTCGAGTAAACTCCTGCCGGCTTCGCTAAGCATCACATACTCTTTCTTTTTGGTCCTGTCCCAGACCCTTACGGCAAGTCCTCTGGTTAAAAGGGCATCCTCAGCCTTTTCTCCCACCCTTTCTGCTCTGTCAGCTGCATCAAGCATAGCGATAATCTCGCTTCCAACAAAGCGCCAGTCATCGGGCCACTCCTCTGGGGAAGCTAGCCCTCTACCTTCCCTAATTACAAATTCACCGCCAACCTCTTCATCCTTTTCAGAGTATGGTTTTGGTCCCTGTTCATACAGATCTTTAAGCAACTCAGCAACGGCTACACCGGAGTATGTCAAAATCCATCTTACCGGTGTCTGCTGGCGCACAAGACCTGCTCTCTCAAGCTCGAGCATTACCGGCTCATCTTCAGGTTTCAGCTCCGTATATGGTTTATCTGCGTACTGCTCTTCAAGCAGCTTTCTCAAAGCTATTGCATGCGCTTTTGTGATTACCATTATCCCACCTCCTAATCCATGGCTTCAAGTAATTTATTGAGCTTTTCAGCTATATCCACATCAAACATATAAATGGTAGGCAGAAGCCATGTAACGATATATCTGTTGTCGCCATCCTTATTCTTGCCAAAGTAGACAAGGGTAAACCGACCAACGCGGGTGCCTTTTCTGATCAGATCCTTGGCTTCACGCAATGCTCTTCTCATCTCCACAGGCAAATCGTCAAAATCATAGGCTTTGCCCTGATCGCCCCGTTTCTGGATAAACTCGGTTGTCAGACCTGAGGAGTGGAACGCCTCAAGTAGCTTGCCAAAACCGCGTTTTTTAAAGTAAACAAGCAGAAGCTCTGCAGCCGGAAGACTAAATAGTAGCGTCTCCTGACCCACATCCGATCGATAGTAAGCCCTGATAATGCCACGCCTATCTTCAAGCTCTACACGAATGAGCAGCTTTGCTCCCTTTGGCATCTTCTTAATTACATCTTTAACCTCAAAGGTTTCACCTTCAGACTCATACACATCGCCCTTTTTTCTTTTGTCATCCTCGTCTGCAACAAAGATACTCTCAACACCTCCTCTCAAACCAATCAACAGATCGAATCCCCACGCCTTCAAGCTTTTGAGCTTAACTTCGATCTCATTGGGTATCTCACCCCACGACTCTCTTACAAAGGTGTTCAGCATCCTCTGGTGCTGTATCTTGAGTTCTCTTAGCCTTTTCTTGTAAGACATAGTCAAAAACCTCCCATAAGTTTGTATGCCTTCCACACTATTGCCGTATAGCCCACTCTATGGCAAACACCACAGAGAGACACTCACCCGGCAGCCTGAGGAAGGTCATATCTTAAGTTATCTCACTTCCTGCTTCCGTCAAGCCATAAAAACCTTTTTCTCTGCTATCTCACCGGACATAGAAACCCGCAAACTTGACTTTAGAGGGCTTCGAAGTATAATTCCTATCACCAAAAATTTGTCACAGGAGGTAACTGTGAACGCACTGAAAACAGCATTCCTGCTAACACTCCTAACCGGTCTGTTTCTTGTCATTGGAGATCTGATAGGCGGTCGCGCCGGCGTCCAGATAGCATTCATATTCGCCCTACTCATGAACCTGGGAAGCTACTTCTTTTCCGACAAAATCGCGCTCAGTATGTACAGGGCACGGCCTGTAACCCCGCAGGAGGCTCCAGAACTCTATGAAATCGTTGAATTCCTGGCAAAAAGGGCAAACATACCCGTTCCACGGATTTACATAATACCACAGGAAGCTCCAAACGCCTTTGCAACGGGAAGAAACCCAAAGCACGCAGCTGTTGCGGTAACCGAGGGTGCATTAAAGCTGCTCTCAAAGGAGGAGTTGACCGGTGTGTTAGGCCACGAGCTTGCGCACATAAAACACAGAGATATTCTGATATCAACAATTGCATCCACCATCGCCACAACAATCATGTTCCTTGCCGATATGGCTCGATGGGCACTCATTTTTGGTGGTTTATCCAGAGACGACGAGGATTCCCATCCGCTTGTGCTTTTGCTTATGGCTATCGTGGCACCATTTGCAGCCATGCTCATTCAACTTGCCATATCCAGAGCAAGAGAATACGATGCAGACAAAACGGGAGCGAAGCTTGCCGGCAACCCCCTATATCTGGCCAATGCACTGGAGAAGCTTGATGCGTATGCAAAAGCCATTCCGTTCCGTGGTTCGCCGGCAACAGAGAACCTGTTTATCGTCAATCCGTTCAGCACGAAAGGCCTTATAGCCCTGTTTTCCACCCATCCACCAATAGAGGAGCGCATCAGAAGGCTCAAGGCAATGGCAGGTGTCGCATAATCTCCCTGAGCGCGTCTGTCTGCTCCACGTTTATCCATACCGCACTGGAAAACCTGTTTTTCAAAAGCGTCATCTGCCTCTTTGCATAGGCTTTTGTGTTCTTTTTGATAAGGTGGACTGCATCCTCGAATGTAATTTCACCGGCAAGGTAACGACTCATCTCCCTGTAACCTATTGCCTTCATAGCGCTGGTACTGCCATATCCCATATCGATTAGCTTCTTCACCTCCTCAAGCAGGCCCGACGCTACCATGGCATCAACGCGCTTCTCTATCCTTTTATTAATATAGTCTTTTGAGGCGTATAGCACGAATACCAAAAACTCCTCGCTGCGCTTTTTGGAGCCGAAATATGCACTTATTGGTTTACCTGTTTCAACAAAAACAGATAAACCACGCTTTATGCGCTGGGCATCGCTTTCGCTTATCCTGCCAGCCCACTTTTCGTCAAGCAACTCAAGCCACCGATAAAGGGTATCACAACCATATCTGTGCACAACATCATCCAGAAAACCCTTCAGCTGACCACTGACAGGTGGTATATCGTCCAGTCTTACAAGCAGAGAATCAACATAGAAACCTGTTCCACCAACGATAATCACCGATTTACCCCTGCCTTTTATTTCATTTATGAGTCTTTCAACATCCTCTACGAATCTGCCGCTTGAGTATTCTTCACCCGGATTAAGTATCGAGATGTTGTGGTGCCTAATCCTTTTCAGCTGCTGCGGCGTAGGTTTTGCGGTTCCAATATCCATGTACCTGTATATCTGGTATGCGTCAGCTGAAATAATCTCTGCGTTAATTTTTTCGGCGAGCTGAACAGCTATATCGCTTTTTCCTACAGCCGTCGGTCCGAGAATTACAATGGGCTTCAAGGAGCGCTCTTTAGCACCTCCTCTATAGGTGTGTACTCAAGACCATGAGCCTCTGCAACCGGCCTACATGTAACCTTGCCATAGGCAACATTAACTCCTTTAGCCACAGCGTCACATTCGCTGGCTGCGCGTTTCCACCCCATGTTCGCAATAAGAACACCATAAGGTGTTGTTGCGTTTACAAGCGCAAAGGTAGATGTTCTGGCATAAGCCCCTGGCATATTGGCTACGCAGTAGTGTAGAATACCATCAACACTGAAAACGGGATCCTGGTGCGTTGTTGGGTGAGATGTCTCAAAACAACCGCCCTGATCTATGGACACATCAACAAGCACGGTGCCCTTTTTTAACAGGCTAAGCATTGAACGGGTCACAAGACGCGGAGTCCTTGCCCCGGGTATGAGCACCGTACCTATTACCGCATCCGCATCCACTATCTCCTGCTCTATATTGACCTTATTGGACATGATCATCTGGCAATTTGCAGGCAGTACATCTTCAAGGTATCTGAGTCTTTCAGCATTTATGTCGAGCACAGACACGCTTGCACCCATACCGCTTGCCACCTTTGCGGCGTTTAGTCCTGCCGTACCGCCACCGAGAATAACAAATTTCGCGCTGTGGACACCTGTTACACCCCCTGCTAAAACACCCCTACCACCGTAGGGTTTTGCAAGGTAGTAAGCAGCCATAATGGATGCCATTTTCCCGGCAACCTCGCTCATGGGCTCAAGCAGAGGCAACTTGCCATTCACCTCTATGGTCTCATAGGCTATGGCAACAACCTTTTTCTTTATCAAGCCAAGTGTCTGTTCCTTATCGGGCGCAAGATGCAGATAGGTGTAGAGAATCTGGCCCTCTTTTAGCATTTCGATCTCTACCGGCTGTGGTTCTTTCACTTTAATGATCATCTCAGCATTATCAAATATTTCTCTGGCCGAATCGACAAGTCTCGCACCCTCTTTTTCAAACTCCTCATCTGAAATGCCGCTACCCTCACCAGCAGAGCGCTCAATAAGCACCTCATGACCGTTGGATACAAACTCATGTACCGATGCGGGGATCAAACCTACCCTGTTTTCGTTAGGCTTGATCTCCTTTGGAACACCGATAATCATAATTGACCCCCATTCTGTTAAAAGATTTTAGGTCTGGCAATAAACTCGCACCTCTCACCGCCATGAGCTATGGTTTGGATCTCCTGAATATCCATCGGTTTACCGGTCAATAGCTGTGAAAAGCCCAGCATCAAACCAGCTGTCACGTTACAAAACCCTTTCTTTCTGGAGTACGGTAGAAAGTGACATTCATTCAGTGTGAATCTGTAGGTACCATTATCAAGTTTCTCTATTTTGATCTCTGGTCCACCCTTTGAGGCAATCATCTTCGGCAACATCTCTATCATCTGATTTTCGGACATACCTTTAAGCATCTCCGGCTTTACACCCATTGCCTCCATCATTTCCATTGGAATCTCACGTGCCAGTATCCTTAGAAGCACGCGCGGACCCTGACTGCCGGCAAAGTAATCGATAGCTTCTATCAAGCCACCCATCACCATGGCGGCGTATTTATAGCAAATATGAGACATTATGCACTCAACCGGAACATCGCCACAGTCACCCTTCTCAGGGTCGTCTTTGCCAGCCTGGTATTCTTGCCGTTTGTCTGCTTCACTCTGCATAGTGCTCCTTTTGAGCTCCTCAACCATAAAAACCTCCTATATGAAAAAACTTGCTTGGCACATTCCTTAAGTTAGTTTCTACCACAAAGAGTTATTTCTGTCAAACATCAATTTTTTAACAATTAATGGAAAATTTAGTCATACACATTTTATTGTTTGCATTGCGTAGAAAAGTTACCCTTTGACAAAAGCTATACTATAGATATATTGTTATTTAACTTATGATTACGGGAGGTGGAGGTATGAGTGCCACGTTGCTGGTCATTATCGGCATCGTAGTGTATCTAGTGTTTTACAAAGCCTACGGTGGATTCCTGAGAAGGTCCATTGTGGGCACATCACCCAAAGAGGTGCCCGCAAAAAGGCTCTACGATGGTGTGGATTACGTACCTGCAAATAAATACGTGCTCTTCGGACATCACTTTGCGTCCATTGCAGGTGCAGCGCCAATCATTGGTCCAGCCATCGCTCTGGCATGGGGCTGGCTGCCAGCACTACTCTGGGTATGGTTCGGTAATGTGTTTATCGGCGCTGTCCACGACTATCTCTCCTTGATGAGCTCTGTGCGCTACGATGGACACTCCGTTCAGTGGGTAGCAGGCAAGGTCATCAAGAAACGAACATCCTACATCTTTGCATGGTTTATTCTGTTTGTTCTTATTCTCGTTGTGGCTGCATTTGGAGCAGTTCTCGGCATAATCTTCATCAAACAGCCTGCTGTACCGACAGCTTACATCCTTCAGGTTATCTTCGCACTTGGTTTGGGCTATATCATGTACAAGGTCAAGGCAAACTTCGGTGTATCAACCATCATAGCAATAATAATGCTCGTAATCTCGATCGTGGCTGCCAAGTTCTTCCCGCTCCATGCACCGTACAAGCTGTGGATGATTATCTTTCTCTTCTACATCATTACAGCAGCTGCTATACCGGTCCAGATTCTCCTGCAGCCGAGAGATTACATGAACTCATGGTTGCTCGTCTTTGGTCTTGCCCTCGGTGCTGTAGCTGTTATCTTCGCCTTTAAACCGATGGCAATCCCAAGCGTAACAATGTTCTCTGCACCGGTTATCGGCGGAAAGCCAACACCCTTCTGGCCTGCAATTCCACTTATCATAGCATGTGGCTCCCTCAGCGGTTTCCATGCCCTGGTTGCAAGCGGTACCACATCCAAACAGCTCTCTGATGAGGTGGAAGGGCTCTTCATTGGATACGGTTCGATGCTTACTGAAGGCTTCCTTTCAACGCTGGTTATCCTTTCCATAGGTATAGCTGGAATGGGTATTATGCCAGCTGACAAAGCAAAAGCGCTGGCTGGCTCTGCTGCAGCATTTGCAACCCATTATATACCGGCTATGAAGGCTGCTGGTGGTCCTGTGGGAACATTCGCCAAATCCTACGCAACGGTCGTAAACCAGGTGCTCGGTATACCAAAGGCATTTATGGTGATTCTGGCAGCTATGTGGGTGGCATCATTTGCTATGACAACACTGGATACAACCAATAGGCTTGCACGCTACACACTCTCTGAGATCTTTGAACCATTGAAAGATACAGCAAAGGGTGTGTATGAGTTCTTCACAAATAAGTGGATTGCTTCCTTTATACCCGCCGCAATAGGTATTGCACTTGCCTGGACAGGCGAATGGAAGATCATATGGCCTGCATTTGGTGCAGCAAACCAGATGCTTGCATCTATAGCACTCATGACAGCTTCCGCTTGGGTTATGAGGGTGCAGAAAAAACCATCCTGGCCAGTTTTCCTGCCAGCACTGTTCCTGTGGATAACTGTAACACTGGCCATGATCTGGTATCTGATTAAGATAATTCCTGTTTTCATGGCAAAAAGCCCGGTTCAGGCATATGTGCTTGGCATAATGATGGTCGTAATGCTGATACTCAATTTCATGCTCGTCTACGACTTCTCCAAACCGGATGCGCCTGCTGAGGCGTTAGAGGATGAAGCTTAAGCAGCTAATAAAGAATCTTGAAGCCTTTGTCGAAGGTTTCAAGGAGCAAAGCACATCAGCCATTGAGCTGGAGCTACACGAGATGGAAAACGCCTTTGCGCTGATCTGCTTTGGCTCCCTTATGGGCATGCCATCCCCACCAAACTACCTGGGGATGGCACTTTTGCCCTATCTTGAGCATGAGATAAAAGTGATGATATTCAAGTCTGAGCGCCTGGATGACAGGTTCTCCGAGTTCTTCGATTTGAGCGATATATGAAAAGGATAGTATTCTTTCTCGGTAAAGGTGGGGTAGGCAAAACCACATCCTCAGTTAGCCTCGCTTATTGGCTTGCAAACAACGCAAACAGCGTATATTTAGCTTCAGTGGATCCTGCTCACAACATCTGCGACATTGTCGGTACAGAACCCTTCAAAGGGGAAAAACGTATATTCGCTGAGCTATACGCTGAGGAGATAGACGTTGATGACTATTTGAAACGATTTATCCACGAAACAACAAAACGCATGAAGGAAACCTACAGATATCTCCAGATAATCAATCTGGACAGGATGCTGGACGTAATGCGTTATTCACCGGGAATGGAAGAATACGCCATCATGTTTGCTCTGAAAGAGAAAATAGAAAAGCATTCGGAGAAGGATTACATAGTGATCGACACACCCCCTACAGGACTCATGTTGAAGATATTTGCGCTTCCATTTACATCAAAGATGTGGATAGAGAAGCTAATCCAGTGGCGCAGGAAAATATTGAGTGCAAGAGCTGCCGTTGCAAACATTAATCCAAACGCAATCGACAGCGATCTGCCCATTACAGAGGAAGAGGACAGAGTGCTGAAAGAGCTTGGATTACAATCCCGCACCGTTGAATTTATGGTAAATCTCTTGAAAGACACACAAAAAACACGGTGTGCCGTTGTAATGAACGAAGATAAGCTTTCACTAAATGAAAGCAAGCGAATACGTGAAGCTCTGCAATTCATGAACATCCCATTGAACATGGTAATCCTTAACAAACAGGGACTGACCAGCAACCCTGTGGATGCACATGAGATCTTCGGCGATATTCCGATAAGGAGCGTTCCTTTTTTCAAGGAAGGGATACTCGACAGAGATAAAATGATAGAATCAGCATCACGATGGGCTCCGGAGTTGCTTGAATGACAACCTATCTTACCATTTTCATAGGCGTAAGTGTTCTAATAAGCCTCATCTACATCGCAGGCTATAAGAAAAATATCAAAATAATGAAAGAGATCGCTGAAGCACTGGAAGAGGGTCTAAAGCCTAAAGACAAGCTCTACACATACCTTGGGGGCGTTTTAGGATTCGTTGCAGATTATCAGGTGGACGGCTTTAAAAAGGTATCCGTAACGCTAAGACTTATACCGCGTCAGAGTGCCCTTTATCTACCGTTCATGTTTATCACAAGTGGCAAGGATTCGCTCCAGATAATGTTCTATACCAGCAAGCCCATACGTTCAGAGTTTCATATTGTTGCAGAAAGTCCTTTGAAGATTACTAAACCAAAGATCTACAATCGCAAGAAACTCAAGAGTGAGCCGATAGAAATAGACGGGAAAAAATACGAGATGCTTTTTGAGAATAGAGATTATGGACACTTTAAGGACCTGGTGCATTTCTTCAATAGAAAGCATTTTAACCATCTTGCAATCACAAAGGATAACAGCATCGTCTATCTTCAGCTGCTCTTCTACAAAATGGATCCCCAACAGCTGAAAGAATCACTTAGAAAAACAACTAATTTTTTAAAAAGCGCCCTGTAGGATTAGCTATACACCGTATGGGCAAATTCTACAGCTTCAAAGAACGATCTGTTTATCTCATCAACGTTTAATCCGTACTTTTTCATTATCTCATTTACCGTCTCAGTCCTCTGATTCTCTATAGCGACAATCAGATTAAGCTGATCAAAATACCTGTTTTGTTTGCCAAGAAGAGCATTTTTGACCTCTTCGTCCAGATAGTTGCACTCCTTGAGCACATCTTCCATTGGTATATCAAGTATCGAATCCATAAGAGAAAACATTCCTGCAAGGTAAGCATTCTCACTATCGGTAGAAAACTTATACGACAACAAAGACATAAACTTTGCCCTGAGCGTGGAAAGAACAACCAGCTCGTTGGGTTTATCTTCAGCAAGGCGTGCCACGTACATGATATTTAGCCACTCCCTTACCCTCCTTAAGCCAAGGAGATTTACAGCCTCTCTAACGCTTTTAATCTTTCTCTTTAAGCCAAATAGGGGAGAATTAACGAACGAGAGAATCTTCGAATGAAGATAAACATCACCACTTATGAGTTCTATCAACTTCTCCTTATCTCCTTTTACGCTAAGCTCCATAGCCCTCAGCACCGAACCCTGATGAGGTGATAGCTCTTTTTTGATCGTGAGGCGTGGTTTTTGAAAAAAGTAGCCTTGAAAATAGTGAAAACCCCTGCTCAGGGCAAATGTGTAATCCTCATAATTCTCAACCTTTTCAGCAAGTAGCCGTATTTTCGGGTAGCGTGCGTATTTTTTCACCTCTTTTTCTATCTCATCCTTTGAAAGTGCCAGGAAATCAACTTTAACTATGTCGGCAATCTCCACGAGTCTATTTAAATGGTGCTCAAAAACGAAATCGTCCAAAGCAATAGTGTATCCAGCTCCTTTTGCATCCTTTAGCGCTTCGATAACTTCATCCTCGGCAGCAACATCTTCCAGCACCTCTATCACTACCCTATCCGGTGGTAGTGCCTCAAACAGTCTCTCAACTATAAGATCACGTGTGAAGTTGATGAAAAGCCTACCATCGCCGGCTACCTTTTCAACACCTATGTTTATAAATGTGTTCACAATCACCCTATTTGTTGCAACCTCCCCGCCAATATCTCCTGCTGTTTCACTTCCTCTGTACAACAACTCGTAGCCGTATGTTTTTCCGTATCTATCAATAATAGCCTGTCTTCCGATTATGCACTCCAACGAAGGTCACCTCCAATTCTTCAATATTATATGATAAACACCCATAATTACAAACTCTTTGAGCGAATCACTCCTTGATTTCGCTCTTCCTTTTAGATATACTTTTTTTGGTAAATTTCAACCACAGGAAGCCAAATAACTTGAGAGGCGTTGATTTGGAAACGTTTTTATACGAGATCAAAAAAGAAAGACTAAATAATTTACTGAAAGAAACAAAGCAGAATAATATGGCAGGCTCCCTGTGGTTAGCCGATCTAAAGAAACTCTTCGAAGAGCATAATTTCAATCTTGGGTATAAGAGAGGAAACTATCCAGCCAGAAGGCTCAGACCTGCGGTGGTTGTAGGCAGACAAAACTCCTCAGGAATGTTTAAGGTCGTGTTCCTAACCAAAAGCAAGCGTCAGCACAGCAAGCCCTTTGAACTAAAGCACTGTAATGTGGACTATTGTACTAAAAACTTTGCCTGGCTCGAGATATCATATATTCTGAAGTACAATAACAAATTTATATTCCTGTTCAACGATCGAGATATCAAAGAGCTGATGTATTTTTGCGGTATCTGTAAGCTGGATTATCTGAAAGAATTAATTGACAGGGATAAGTAATGGATTTCACCGACATTCTGTTTAAATACCTAAATGGGGAACAGCTTAACGAGCTTGAAAACAGTTTCTTAATGGACCAGTTAAAAAGAATTGCCGATTATGCATACAGAACAGTCTCTGCTTATAACTTCAAGCCGGATTTTGATGCTCATGAAGAGGCGCTAAATGAACTATTTGAATGCGTAAAAGCCAAAAAGAATGTAATTCTTGCAAGATTTGGAAACAACAAAAAAGGAATTAAGTCTTATATCAAAACAATGCTTTTGAATAAGCTGAAAGACAGAATCAGGAAAAACCAGATTGAGTCGCGCACGATTGATATGTTCAGAAGACAGGAATTGCCGCTTGATAATATCATTAACCAACCAAAAAAAGTGTTGCTTTACATAGATTCGTGTGACCTGATAGATATTCTTGATACTGTACTTACCAAAAGCGAAAAAGAAGCTATTTGCGCATGGCTGGATGAAAAAACAGTACCATCAAAGAGTAGCTACGCACTTGATAAGGCAAGAAGCCGTGCTAAAAAGAGAATCAAGGAAATTGTTATTGAAAAAAGCTTCACTGAAGAAGTTGTTGAGTTTGCGTTAAAATACTTGTTTATGTCCAAAATATGCGACAGGATCGTTAATAAAGATGAAGGATAAAAAAATGAAAAAAACAAACAAGGAGAGAATGCTCGAAATGTACTTAGCCGCGGCACCCCA
>CAZIZT010000036.1:0-13898 GCA_964544085.1 uncultured Desulfurellales bacterium | reverse complement strand
AACCCTACATCTGCCGCACTATCCACCGTCTCTATCTGCCAGCTGCTTCCGTCCCAGTAGGCATATTTTAAATCATCGTTTGTATCATCATAATAGGCTATGTGAGGGTAGCCATTTGCATCCAGCGCAAGCGAGGAATTCAACCCTACATCTGCCGCACTATCCACCGTCTCTATCTGCCAGCTGCTTCCGTCCCAGTAGGCATATTTTAAATCATAGTTTGTACCACCCCAATAAGCTATGTGAGGATATCCATTTGCATCCAGCGCAAGCGAGGTATACAGCCCTACATATCCTCCACTATCCACCGTCTCTATCTGCCAGCTACTCCCATCCCAGTAGGCATATTTTAAATCATAGTTTGTAGCATCCCAATAAGCTATGTGAGGATAGCCATTTGCATCCAGCGCAAGTGAGGCAAACCACCCTACACTTCCCCCGCTATCCACCGTTTCTATCTGCCAGCTGCTTCCGTCCCAGTAGGCATATTTTAAATCACCGTTTGTAGCATCATAATAAGCTATGTGAGGATAGCCATTTGCATCCAGCGCAAGTGAGGCGTATGACCCTACACTTCCCCCGCTATCCACCGTCTCTATCTGCCAGCTACTCCCATCCCAGTAGGCATATTTTAAATCACCGTTTATAACATCATAATAAGCTATGTGAGGATAGTCATTTGCATCCAGCGCAAGTGAGGCATATGCCCCTACACTTCCTCCGCTATCCACCACCTCCATCTGCCAGCTGCTTCCGTCCCAGTAGGCATATTTTAAATCACCGTTTGTAACATCCCAATAAGCTACGTGAGGACGATTGTTTGCATCCAGCGCAAGTGAGGCATATTGTCCTACTCCTGGAGAGCTATCCACTACCTCTATATGCCAGCCTCCTGCATCACGATAGGCATAATAAAGATGGTCTTCTCCATAAGCCAGATGCACATTGCCGCTATTATCTATAGCTATGCTCCTCCGCCAATTGGAAAAGTTATGGGGAGCATCCACAGCCTCAATATGCCAGTTAAGTCCCCATGCCCATCCTGTAAACATCAACAACCATAACAAGCTTAAAATTCCCCATCGCTTAAACCTCATTTTCTTTCCCCCTCCCTGTAAATTTTTAGATCCACTCCCTACCGCCAGAATAGAAACCGGTAAGTGTGGTTAAAGTACCTTCTAAGATGCCAATGATACTTTGCTAACGCATAAATAATCCCCATGGCCAAGACATCCAGAAAGGTAACGGCTACCATCCAAGAGGAGAAAAGAAGCTTTGATTTTTTGCTTTGATCTTGGATCTCCAATGTCTTTTTTTCTTATGTTTGTATTTTTAAGAGCTTTTGATTCCTGTTTTTGCGTTGTAATCATAATTTTTAGTCTGTAATTTTATATTATATAAAATTTTTAGATCTGTCAAGAAGAAACTAAGACTCTTTCTAAAGTCGCCAATACTTGATTTTGACAGCATATTTGAAAAGTGCCCAACAAATTTTTGCATGGTACTACTTTAGGGGTGAAGGCTTCTCTTGGTTTAAAAATCATTGAAGTATCAAAGTTGGATGCTGGGTATTACAATTCACGAATAAAATTATGGTTTTTATTGTAACTATATTGTTCCTTTTTTCTTTATCTGATGAGTCCATACGTGGTTTTTATAGAATTAAAGGTAGGATTTGTCAATCAAAAATTAATAAATTAATAATCATTTGGCTGGAAAGATAGCTAAAAATAGCCAGCATTGAAGTCTTGTGGATTCCATGGGCCTATTGATGAATGGCTTGATTAAATCGCTTAAAATACTATAATTTCATCACTATGCGCAAACCGTAGAAAGGCGAAAGCAGGATGCTTGCAAAGAGAATTATCCCGTGTCTTGACGTGAAGGAGGGCAGGGTAGTCAAGGGTATAAATTTCGTGAACCTTGTGGACGCAGGAGATCCGGTACAGCAAGCATTGATCTATGACCAGCAGGAGGCAGATGAGCTGGTTTTCCTCGATATAACCGCCAGTTACGAGAAGCGATCCATCATTATCGATGTGGTTAGAAGAACCGCCGAACAGGTGTTTATGCCCCTTACTGTTGGTGGTGGTATCAGAAACATAAAAGACATTCAGGATCTCCTGAAAGCCGGTGCAGATAAGGTTTCTATCAATTCAGCTGCGGTGAAAAATCCCTCGTTAATAGATGAGGCATCCAGAAAATTCGGAAGCCAGTGTATTGTGGTGGCGATAGACGCAAGAAAGACTGCTACTGGATTTGAGGTTTTCATACACGGTGGCAGAACACCAACCGGTAGAGATGCTATTGAATGGGCAAAGGAGGCTCAGCAGCGTGGGGCTGGTGAGATACTGTTGACGAGCATGGACACAGACGGTACAAAGCAGGGCTACGATATTGAGATGCTCTCCGCTGTTGTTGATTCTGTTACTATACCCGTCATCGCTTCTGGTGGGGCTGGTTCCCCGGAACACATGAGAGAGGCTTTTGAAGCCGGAGCCTCTGCTGCGCTTGCCGCTTCTATTTTTCATTTTGGTACATACACCATCAGAGAAACAAAGGAGTATCTAAAAAAGGAGGGCATTTGTGTCAGGCTATAGGTTCGCTCTCGTTGTGATGAGTGACTCAAAAAGCAAAAATCCTGAAGAAGACAGGGTTAAACCAATTGTTGAGGAATTGCTCTCATCTATAGACTCAAAGATCGTAGCTTTTCACATCATACCGGATGAACTCGAAGAGATTAAGCGTCTATTGATTGAATTAAGCAGCAGGAATGATGTGGATGCTATCCTGACAAGTGGTGGAACCGGTCTTTTTTATCGTGATGTAACACCACAAGCAACAAAGGAGGTGCTTGATTACGAGATACCTGCTATTCCGCAGGCTGTCCTGTTTAACGCCCTGAAAAGCACCAAGCGTGCCATGCTATCGCGTATGGTTGCGGGTGTAAGAAACGGTAAGCTGATTATCAATCTACCGGGATCACCAAAGGCCGTTGCTGAGGATTTGGGTTATATTGTTGAGGTGCTGCCGCATGCTATCGATAAGCTCAGGGGTGATACGACACCCTGCGGTGGTTAGAAGGTTTTTTTATGTTTAATTGATTTTAAGAAAGTGTGTAAGGAGTGAATTATGCTGCAGGGAGCCTCCATGTTTTCCAGAGAGAATTACATCGAGATGCTTGAAAGGATAAAGGAGTTTGTAAGAAAGAAAGGGAGACTAAAAGGCGAAATTGCGGATCTGTTTGTAACCAGTTCGCTTAACTACTCCAAGCTTGAGACCTTCTTTGAGAAGTTTCCGATAGAGAAGATTAACGAGATAATGCTGGATAGTGTGGCATTTGTGAAGGAATTTGTCGGTGATATCAAGCTGGATCTGTCGGATATCGAAATTGAGGGCAAAAAATACACACAGATAAAGCTCTTAACCGACCATAACCCATTTATTGTTGACAGTATCACCTCAATCATAAACAACCTGAACGACTACTTCATAGAGTTTAGCATACAGCCGATCCTTGGGGCTGTGAGGGACAAAAAGGGAAAACTCACCTCTTTGAAATCCCCGCAGGAGGCGAAAAACAAAGAGTTGTATCTCTATTTTTTGATAGACAGCATTTCGGATGCACAGAAGGAAAAGCTAAAAGGTGACATTGAAAATTCCGTTGAGGAAAGCAGGCTTGCCGTTGAAGATTTCGATGAGATGGTAAAGCGCACCAGGTACATAGCCCGCAAGCTTAACGATCCTATTTATCTGAAGAAGATCACCGAGAAGGAAACGGAAGACATAAAAGAATTCCTGATGTGGTTAATCGATGAAAACTTTATCTTCCTTGGAGCAAGGAGCTACGACATCATCTATGAAGGCGACGAAGCCTACGTGCAAATGGATAAGGAAAGCTGTCTTGGTATCCTGCGTAAGACCGAGCGCAGCCAGTTTAACACAAAAAAGCCCATAAGCCAGCTACCTGAGGTTGCTCAAGAGGCCTTCAGGATGGGTAGCGTAATGGTGATAGATAAGACCAACTCAAAGAGCAATGTCTACGATACGCGCAGGATGGATTACATTGCGATTACAGAGTTTGATGAGCAGCTTAGACCAATTCGCAGAAACGTCATAGTGGGTCTGTTTACGCCAAAGGCACTCAAGGAGCAGGCTTCCAATATACCGTTCCTTAAGTCCAAACTTGACCGAATACTTTTCGAAGAGAACATTGTGGAGGATTCATTTGAGTATGAGCATATAATCGACATCTTCAATACGCTTCCAAAGGACGATCTATTCATATCGAAGATCGAGGAACTGAAGATACTGCTTGAGGAGTTGCTTACTTGTGAAACTGCAGAGCGAATCAAGGTGTTGATGCGAAAAACCAGCCTGATTCACGGGCTCTATCTTATGGTTGTTTTACCAGTAAAGTTCTATTCACAGAAGAATGTTGAAGCATTTACCCACTACCTTGAAGAGAAACTCGATACCCACGATGTTGAGTATAAGGTTATTGCACAGAGTTCCCGCATTATGCGCATACACTACTACCTTATCTTCAGTGGCGACAAGAAACCACATATAGACATAAAGGAGATAGAGAACGATCTTATATCCATCGTTTCCAGCTGGAAGGACAACTTCAGGGATTTGCTGATTGAAAGGGTAGGCTATCAGGATGCGGATACATACCTGAGTCGCTATCTGCCGGCGTTCCATGAGGAGTATATTTCGAAGACACCTCCTGAGGAGGCACTCTTTGATATAGAGAACATTGAAAAGCTCTTAAAGAGTGGCAAGCAGCAGGTTGCCATCTATACACAGGGAGACGATGTGTTCTTCAATATCTACTCCACAAGCAAGGCACCGTTGTATGAAATTTTGCCGAAGATCAACAATATGGGTCTTCATGTGCTCTACGAGGATTTTACAAGCATCGAGGTTGAGTCAAAAAACGTCTACATTCAGCGCTTTTGCGTTGATTCGTCCATGTTTGACACCGAGAATAGAAGCAGGTTGTTCAAGGCTATCACGGACAATTTTGAAGCAATATGGGAGGGTATAGTCGAAGACGACGGTTTGAACAGACTGACTGTCTCCATCGGTTTACACTGGGAGTACATCGATCTTTTAAGGGCGATGGGCAACTACTTGATGCAGGTGAATTTCCAGATCAAGAAAGCATCCCTTATCAGTGTGCTCAACAAGTACAGTCATATTGCCTCAATGCTTGTGGACTATTTTGAAGCGAAGTTTTCGCCGAAGCTTGCCGGAAGCGCTGATCTGGATGCGATATACGGAGATATTAAATACTCCCTTGAGACCATCAACGACATACACGAGTACAGGATTATGCATTCCATGCTCAACATCATAGATAGTATGTTGAGAACAAACTTCTATAGAAAGAGAAAGTACCATTACATTTCGTTCAAGATAGAGTCTGCCAAGATTCTCACCATGCCCTCACCGAGACCCTACTACGAGGTCTATGTCCATTCTGCCTTTATGGAGGGTTGCCATTTAAGGGGAGGCAAGGTTGCAAGGGGCGGTATACGCTGGAGCGATCGAAAAGACGATTTCAGGCTTGAGATACTGGGACTCATGAAAACGCAGATGGTAAAGAATGCCGTCATAGTGCCGGTGGGCTCCAAGGGCGGCTTCATAGTTAAGGTTACATCACCGGATAGAAAAACAGCGCTGGAATGGGGTAAAAAGTCCTATAGAACCCTGATGAGAGGTTTGCTTGATATTACGGACAACTTTGATGAGAATAACAATCCTGTATTTCCAGAAAATGTGGTGCACTATGACGACTTCGATCCGTACCTTGTTGTGGCTGCAGATAAGGGTACAGCCACATTTTCTGATATAGCCAACCAGATAAGTGAGCAGGAATACAACTTCTGGCTGAGGGATGCCTTCGCTTCGGGCGGTAAGCATGGATACGATCATAAAAAGATAGGCATTACAGCTCGGGGAGCCTGGCAGTGCGTTGAGAGGCACTTTAGAGAACTGGGCAAGAACGTGCACAAGGAAACATTCACCGTTGTTGGCATAGGTGATATGAGTGGCGATGTATTCGGAAATGGTATGCTCTACACCGATACGATTATCCTTAAGGCAGCGTTCAATCATATCGAGATATTTGTGGATCCAAATCCTGATCCGAAGAAGTCATATAAAGAAAGAAAACGGCTGTTCGACAATGGTTTAACATGGAAACACTACGATAAGAGCGTGCTCTCTGAGGGCGGTTTTGTGGCTGATAGAAACTCCAAAGCCATCAAGCTTACGCCGCAGGCTAAGGAATTCCTCGGCACCGATGCGGATGAGCTCTCCGGAGAGGAGCTCATCAAGCTTATACTCCAGGCTGATGTTGATCTGCTCTGGAACGGAGGCATTGGAACATACGTCAAGGCTTCCACTGAAACCAACGAAGAGGTGGGTGATAGGATAAACGATTCTGTCAGGATCAATGCCAACCAGTTGAGATGCAAGGTGATAGGCGAGGGTGGCAACCTTGGTCTGACACAGAAGGCAAGAATAGAGTACGCCCTAAACGGTGGTAAGATAAACACCGATGCGCTGGATAACTCTGCGGGCGTTGATATGTCCGACCACGAGGTGAACTTAAAGATCCTGTTAAATCACCTGATAAAGAAGGGTGTAATCAAGGATTTTGAAGAGCGAAACAGGATACTTGAGGAGCTGACAGATGAGGTGACGCAGCGAGTACTCACCCATAACTATATGCAGAGCTTTGCCGTTTCACTGGATGAGTACCGTTCCAAGCAGGAGCCCGATCTCTTCTATGAGCTGACCGTGTTTTTGAGGAATAAGGGGCTGTTGCACAAGGAAGACTATCCGTTCCCATCCCGCAAAGAACTCTCATTGAGAGCATCAAGGGGGATTGGCTATACGCGACCGGAGCTGTCGGTGATGCTGGCGTTAAACAAGATGTTCATCTACGATGAGCTGCTGAAAAGCAAGGTATTTAGCGACGACACGGTGGATCAGTATGCCACTATGTACTTTCCGCCAACTGTTAGAAAACGCTACGCCAAGTACATACCAGAACATATTCTTAGAAACGAGATAGCCTTCACATTTATCGTGAATCTGATAATCAACAACAACGGTGCAATCAGTCTGCTTAAGGTTAATATGCTAACAGGCCAGAGCTACTCCACCATTATGAAAACAATGATATTCGCCTACGATGTGCTGGATATCCTCTCTTTAAGGGAGCGTCTCTTTGAGCATGAGAACAGAATACCGCAGGAGTACATCTACGAGATTTCACTGGACATGTTTGATGCTATCAATTCACTTACTGTGCATCAGCTTTATCTGTTTGGTGAATCTGTTTCACTGGATTCGAAGAAGGAGAACGAAGTAAAGCAGTGGCTCGACAGATATTTCAAATGCTGTGTTGTTGATGGCATATTCAGTGATGCTTATAGACGGAAGATTACCGAGCTTTCTGATATCATAGATGAGGATGTGGCACGGGAGATTGCAAAGCTCTATTTTATCGATGACTTTATCCCCGCTTTCAGCATTGCAAATCTGCTCAAGAAAGATCTTGCCGATGTTGTGAGGACCATTGAGAACGTTAAAGAGAACTTCGGTATCGGGAAGATCATGGAGTATATCAACTCCATCCATATTGCCAACGAGTGGGATAGAATGGCTCAGTTTTCCATGATAAAGAACTACACGTTGAGCATGATCATTCTTTCCACAAAGGTGATGAAAGAATTTGGCGGTGATGTGGATGCACTGATAGAGCAAAAGAGAGCCGACTTCGATGCATACACGACAGAGCTCAATACAGTAATGGGTATTAAATCCACGAATCTGCATCCGGCTATGCTTTTGTATGATAAGCTTCAAAAGATCATAAGGTAGACATTAAAAAAGGGGCAGCGAGAAAAAGGTTCTTGTGTTCGCTGCCCCTTTTATTTTTATTCGGTGAACTCTATCTCGTGGAATCCTTTGCCGGCGAAGTCTTTAGCAAGCCTCATCTTGCCACCGGCCAGCAGGGTTTTTCTCTCGCGCTCCGTCAGATTATAGGTCAACGGTATGGTGATACCCTTTGTCTGGTTCTCCAGGATTACTTCTTTCGTGTCTTCTATAAGTGCCTTCCTGATGTCCGGTATTCTGATCTGATCATTTTGATCTATTCTGTCGTAATCATCAGGATTCTTGAATATCAGCGGCACTATGCCGAAGTTGATGAGGTTTGCCCTGTGGATGCGCTCAATGGCTTTTGCTATAACCGCTTTCACCCCCAGATACATCGGGCATAGTGCGGCATGCTCCCTTGATGAACCCTGACCGTAGTTATCTCCACCAACGATGACGTTGTGGATACCTTTTTGCTTGTTCTCAAGGCATCTCTTGGCAAATGTTGGGTCACGCTTGATGAAGACATACTGCGCATATTTTGGCACGTTGGAGCGATATTTCAAAAGATCACCAGCCGGCATAATGTCGTCTGTTGTGATCTTATCACCGAATTTACCCGTTACTTCACCGACTATGTCTTTGGGAAGCGGCTCTCCGCCGGGTGGATCGACAATGTTGGGTCCTTTGTAGAGCTCTACCTTGTCTGCCTCTTCAGGTGGTGCAGGTGGTATGAGCATGCTATCGTCAATGGTAAATTTTTCGGGAATATCCACATTCGGGTACTTGATGCCGAATTTGGTCTCAAGATCGCGTGGATCCGTTATGACGCCGGTTATTGCACATGCAACTGCCGTCTCAGGGCTTACAAGATAGACCTTTGCCGTTACAGTTCCGCTTCTGCCGTAGAAGTTTCTGTTATTTGTCCTGATCGATATGGCGTTGTTTCTGGGTGCCTGTCCAGCGCCTATACAGAAGCCGCACGCAGATTCAAGGATCCTGGCGCCTGCTGCTATTAGATGCGACAGTTCGCCCTCATCGGTAAGCATCCTCAAAACCTGTTTGGAGCCTGGTGCATATCCAAAGGAGACCTTCTCGTGAGCTCTGTAGCCTTTTTCGATGGCCTGTTTCAGTATTTGAGCAGCCGTCTTTCCATCCTTGTAGGAGGAGTTTGTGCAGCTCCCTATCATGACCTGATCGACAGGTGTACCTTCGATGTCACGCACCCTGACTACATTATCTGGGTTATGCGGCTGGGCTATCATGGGCTCAAGCTCGCTGAGGTTAATCTCTATAACCTTATCGTAGTGGGCGTCAGGATCAGCCTCAAGCGGTATCCACTGATCTCCTCTGCCCTGAGCCTCAAGAAAGCGTTTGGTCTCCTCATCGGAGGGGAATACGCTCGTTGTTACACCCAGCTCTGCGCCCATGTTGGTTATCGTGCCCCTTTCTGGTACGGTGAGTGTCTTAACTCCCTCGCCAAAGTACTCTGCTATCCATCCTACATTGCCCTTTGTAGTGAGTATCTGAAGCACCTTCAGGATCACATCCTTGGCTGTCACCCACGGGTTTAGCTTACCTGTCAGGTGTATACCCACTATCTTTGGTCTGGGCAGATAAAAAGGCATGCCAGCCATAGCTGCAGCCACATCCAATCCACCGGCGCCAATGGCTATCATGCCAATTCCGCCACCTGTGGGTGTATGGGAGTCGGAACCAAGCAGCGTTTTCCCCGGTCTGCCGATTCTCTCAATGTGGACCTGATGGCAAATACCGTTTCCGGCTTTGGATAGAAGCAGACCGTATTTCTTGGCGAAAGTCTGAAGATAGGTGTGATCGTCTGCGTCCTCGTACCCCATCTGAATGGTTTTGTGATCGATGTAGCTAACCGACACCTCCGTTTTTACTCTTGGAACACCCATCTGCTCGAACTGCAGATCGGCCATTGTGCCCGTTGCATCCTGCGTGAGAGTCTGGTCTATTTTTATACCGATCTCATCGCCGGAGAACAGGTCACCATCAACAAGATGTTCCTTGAGTATCTTCTGCGCAACGGTCAGACCCATAGTATGAAACCTCCTTTAAACTAAATTTTATTTGCTTTTTTACAGTAGAATTTATATCATCTCGAGTGCAAAAAAGCAAAGTTTTTCGGGGTGTTGTAATGGATAAGGTGCGTGTTTTGGTTGTTGACGATTCTCTAATCACGCGAAAATACCTCTCAAGGATACTGGAAGAGTCGGGCAGGATTGAGGTTATCGATACGGCAACAAACGGCGAGGAAGCCGTGGAAAAGGTTAAGCGCCTGAAACCCGATGTTGTTACGATGGACATTGAGATGCCTAAGATGAACGGACTTGAGGCGCTTGAACGCATCATGAAAGAGCATCCTACTCCGGTTGTTATGGTAAGCACGCTTACAACAGACGGTGCCGTGGAGACTCTCAAGGCGCTAAGACTTGGTGCTGTCGATTACATACCAAAGAATGATGTAATGTCCATAAAATCCACCGCAAGAGAGGCACGCGAACTACTCATCCAAAAGGTTATTTCTGCCAAGGGTGCACGCCTGCGGCGTTTCGGTGCGACAGCGGTTGGTGTTTCGACGGCGCGCAGTGTGAGCGCAAGACCTCGTATCACAGAGCCCCATCATGAGCCTCACGTAGAAAAAGCTCCCTCCCCAACACCTCGGAGGCGGCTTGAGAAAATGGATATAAGGCTTGTGGCTATTGCTGCCTCAACAGGTGGTCCTGTTGCTCTGGAGAAGGTATTTGCGGATCTACCGCTTCTGAATGTACCAGTTATGATTGTTCAGCACATGCCCAAAGCCTTTACGGGTGTTTTTGCAAGATCACTTGATAAGGTTTCTAAGCTTTCCATAAAAGAGG
Organism: uncultured Desulfurellales bacterium; assembly: GCA_964544085.1. Classification (GTDB taxonomy): domain Bacteria; phylum Campylobacterota_A; class Desulfurellia; order Desulfurellales; family Hippeaceae; genus CAZIZT01. The sequence goes on along the minus strand of CAZIZT010000036.1, from coordinate 3,111 downwards.
CGGAGGATGGTGAGCTTTTGAAGCCCAATGTTGGTTATCTTGCCCCTGGCGGAATGCAGATGATGCTCGAGGGCAGAATAGGTTCATTCAGGGTAAAGATTTCATCAGAACCCAAAACCATCTATACACCAAATGCAGATATTATGTTCGAATCCGTTGCAGAGGTGTGTGGTGACAAAGCGCTCTGCGTTATCATGACTGGCATGGGTGACGACGGTTATAGGGGTTTAAAGAAGGTCAAGAGCAGAAACGGTGTAATTATAGCACAGGATAAAGATAGCTGTGTTGTATGGGGGATGCCAAGAAAACCCACACAGGAAGGATTGGCCGATTTTGTAGCGCCTTTAGAGGAGATACCTAAGTACATTTCTAAAATCGTATTGGGTAGATAATGCCTGAGATCCTCTCTCAAGAAGAGATCGACGCCCTATTAAGCAGCATAGACAAGGAAGAGATAAAGGAAGAAGAAATAATTGAGGAACCTCCATTAGAGGAGGTTGAATCCCAGAAGGTTTCCCTTTACGATTTCAGAAGACCTGATAAGGTCTCCAAAGAGCAGATACGGGCTATCAAGAATCTCCATGATAAGTTTGCACGGAACTTCTCATCCAAACTGTCAGCTTTTTTGAGATCCATCGTTGAAATAAATGTGGTCAGTGTTGATCAGATGACCTATGCAGAATTTGTGCTCTCCCTGTCCAACAATGTGAGTTTCAATGTAATTAACCTTGCACCGCTTGAGGGTAACGGTGTCTTTTCGCTGGAACCGGACATAGGGTTTGCCCTTGTGGATAGATTGCTTGGTGGGTCTGGCGAGGTTATAAACATAGACAGGCCCTTTACCGACATTGAGCAGAGCATTTTGATGGATGTCGTAAAGCAGGCCATGGATGAGATGAATGCGGCATGGGAACCGATAATCAACGCTCAATTTACCATAGTTTCTCAGGAATCAAGCCCTAATGTTGTACAGATTGTAGCTCCATCAGAAATTGTAGTGCTTGTTGTTTTCGAGGTAAAACTTGGGGAAACGACGGGCATTATAAACTGGTGTCTGCCTGTAATAGTGCTTGAGCCGGTTTTAAATAAGATCGGCACACACGATGTGCTATCAAGGACAAAGAGGGTTACAGAAGATAGGACCCTTGATATAGTGGAGATACTCAGAAAGGTTTCCGTTGAACTTGAATTTGAGCTGGGTTCAACCAGGATGAAGGTAAATGACTTTTTGAATCTGAAGAAGGATGATGTTATTGTGCTTGACAGGAAGCTGGATGATCCGGTTGATTGTTATATTAACGGTGTGCGAAAGTGGCTTTGCAAGGTGGGCAGACGGGGTGAATCAAAAGCTGTTAAGCTACTTTCGATCGTTAGTTAATGTTTGAGGGGGCATAATGAGTGCCGAGGAGCTTTCTCAGGAGGAGATAGATAGTCTGTTTGCGTCTGTAGATAGTGAGTCAGATTCAGATGGTGGGTCGGATGAGATAAATCCGGAGGTCAAGCAGCTTGCTGATCTACTAAACAGCTCCATAGAAGAGGTTTTCAAGACCGCCTTTTCTCTGGAGGTGGTCTCAAAATTCATCGATCTGAACATAAAAAAGAAGGAAGATGTACAGCTTGAGGATTCCGTCTTTGTGCATGTAGAATTCGAAGCTAACGGAAAGAAACAGCCCGGTTTCATTCGTATTGAAAGGAAGTTTGCATCTATACTTGCCGATTTGATGCTGATGGGCCCGGGAGAGCCAAAGGAGGAACTTGAACCGGATGATCTTGATGCATTAAAGGAGCTGTTTTCTCAGGTGTTTGGGAATCTTCAAACGGTTGTAAAGGAGAAAATGGAAACTCAGCTGGGATTCTCAGTGAGTGAGGTGACACTTGAGTACTCACCCGACGATGAGACCTACTATGCAATGGAATTCGATGTAGCCATACCCAACGTGGAGGATGGCACGCTTAGACTCTGCGTCGGAAAGGCAGGCATGGATGCGCTGTTTGAAAAACCGCAAGCTGAACCAGTTGAGGAGGAAGAAGAGGGCGTACCTTTTAAGGATGTAGAGGAACAGCCGCAGGAAGTATCGAAAAAGGAAGAGTCCAGGGCAGTTCATGAAGCCGAAAAAAGCGCTCCTGACAATCTGGATCTGATACTGGATGTGGATTTGGATGTGAAGGTTCGCATCGGTAAAAAGAGCATGTTGATTAAGGATGTGCTGGAATTGAAAGATGGTTCAATTATAGAGCTGGAAAAGAACATCGAAGAACCGATGGAGATCCTTATCAACAACAAGGTAGTTGCAAAGGGCGTCGTGGTGGTTGTTGGTGGTCGGTTCGGTGTAAAGATAACGAGCATTGAAACCAAAGAGGAAAGGATAAAGTCTCTGGGTGGATAGACCGGGTGTAGATATCTGCAGGCTCACGCTTGGCGAGTTATCCCAGCAGGACAGGGAGAGGATTAAGCGTATACTGGAATATAAAAGGATAGCCATAGTCGGTTTGAGTCCCAAACAGGGGAGAGCCTCTCGGGATGTTGCCGAGTTCCTGTTAGAAAAGGGATACACCCTGATACCTGTAAGGCCTGGCGTTAAGGAGATTCTTGGGTTAAAGTGTTATCCTGACCTGGAAGCTATAGATGTGCCTGTGGATATTGTGGATGTTTTCAGGCAGAGCAAGTACTGTCCTGAGATTGCCAGAAAGGCGCTGAACATAGGAGCTAAGGTGCTCTGGCTTCAGGAGGGAATTGTATCAAAGGAAGCGGAGAGGATTGCAAGATCCGGCGGTATGGAAGTGGTTATGGATCTATGTATAAAGAAGGCTTATCAGGAGTTAATGGAGCGAAATGGATAGTTTTATCATAGAAGGCGGCAATAAGCTCAAAGGGCGTGTAAGGATAAGCGGATCGAAAAATGCATCACTGCCGGCAATGGCGGCAGCATTGCTGTGTGATGGTCCTGTAGTGCTTGAGAATGTGCCGCATCTTATGGACATCAGCACGATGAAGAAGTTACTGGAGGTGTTGGGTTGTACTGTTCAAAGGGAAGGTGAGAAACTTACGATTGATTGCTCAACACTGAAAAGCACAAGGGCGCCATATGAACTTGTTAAAACCATGAGGGC
>CAZIZT010000035.1:0-14645 GCA_964544085.1 uncultured Desulfurellales bacterium | reverse complement strand
TTCTTTCTATTGTTCACTTTCTGTTGTATTCTGAAAAGTTGCATTACTCCCGTATCTGAAGGGAATTACGACACGGTCGAGGTCCTCGAGGACCTCTCCCTCCCTGAGTCTCGGTTGCATTACTCCCGTATCTGAAGCCAGCTTCGACGCTGTACCAAAACACCTTGTTCCATCTTATCAAAATATGATTTGCCAAAAGCCTTTCACAGTGGGATATAAAACTGGGAAATACTAAAAAAATGGAGGTATATGATGGGTGAGAAAAAGAGATGGATACACAAACTATTTGGAAGGAAAAAGTTTTTTAAAAGAAAAAAAGAGAAAAAATCTGAACCCGAGATGACTGAAGAAGAAAGGCTGCAGGTTGCCGTTGTTGCAACCGAATTGCTTTTCAGTGGAGAGCTTGATGAGCTAATGAAAAGATATCCCGACACCTGGGAAGAGTTTATTCTTCAACAGATCAGAGAAGAAAAAAGAAAACAAGAAATGAAGGGTGAGAATGAATACGACGATGAGGAGGATTTCTGAGAATTTTGCATCTGAAAAAAGCAACAGAGACGTTTAAAGCCCAAGACCAGAAACTACCACACCACAAACCACCGAAGAGCCTCATTTCCATACATCCCAAAATTCCCCCGTTTTAGAAAAACCAGAAACAACCTGCCTTTATCTGCCTTTGGTCGTGCAATCCGAGCATTTGTAAAACCACCAAAAAACACCAGATTCTTTACAGGCGCCACATAAGAAATGGCAGCTTAGGATAAAACAGCATTAAAACGCTTATATGGCTTTTTTGAATTTATGGATTTTTATCAGATGAACCTGTTTGTAAGAACAGCAATTATCAAACCGAGAAGAATCAAAACAAAGAAGGCTTTCCAGAGGTTATGGTAGAGTTCCTTAGAACCGAAGATTGTTGCAAAAACAGCTTTTGTAGCTGTGTTGGTTATGCTTGATATCATAACAGCAACAAGAGCCACATCTATGCCAAGCTCATGTGACTTTGACAGCTGCGCCATGGTAATGGTCACCGGATCCACATCAGCTATTCCTGAAACAAAACCAACAAAATAGACACCAAGCGATCCGAGATAGTTATGGGCAAGTTTGGAAATAACGAGAATGAATGTATAAAAAACACCAAACATAAAAGCATAGCTAAGCTCATAAGGGTTTGAAAAGCTCACCTGAACCTCTTCTCTTCTTTTGATTCGACTTCTCAATACCATAACCAGCCCAGTGGCAAACATAAACGCAGCAAAGAAGGCAAAATATATGCCTATTCTCGGGTAGATAAAAAAGAGTATGAAAAACTGCCTCACAAACATAATTGTGGATGCAAGTACAATTCCCAAGGCAAGATCTCTCGATAGCTGTGGAGCTTCCTTTGAGCGTTTGGCAAAGGCAAGGGTAACAGCCGTGGAGCTAACAAGTCCACCCAGGAGTGAAGTGACCAGTATACCCTTCTTTGTGCCAAATATTTTCGTTGCAAAATACGCGGCAAAGGAAATGGAAGATATAAGAACGACCATCAACCACACACTCTTGGGGTTGATCTTCAAAAAGGTGTAGGCTTTATCGGGCAGGAGTGGATATAACACCATGGTCACAACAAGAAACTTCAAAACGGCAAGAATATCCTTCTTCTCTATGTGACGATAAACAAGCTCGTGCAGGAAATCCTTTGCTGAAAGCATAAGTGTAATCAGTATCGCCACTGTAACCGATTCAACAACATACCCACGTGCAACAGCCGCGCCGAGTATGAATGTAAACAGACCGGCAACCTCTGTGGTTATGCCCCTTCTTGATAGCACAAAGCTATCGTGAACATAGCCCACAACGATAAACAACGCAAAAGCTGTGAACACCACACAGAGAAAAACGATTGAAGAGAAAAAGTACGCCGCCGCAAAACCCATCAGCGAGATCATGGGAAAGGTTCTGATTCCACCATAATTTGAGTCGTCGCGATGATGAGAAGATTCCTGCTCAAGTCCTACAAGACCCCCTATGAGCAAAGCAGCACCAAGCAAAACAAGCCAGTGTGGCAAAATGTCAAACAAAACCATCACACCTTCCTGGCAAAAATCATATAAGCTGTGTGTGCGCTCATCCTATCTTCCGGTCTCAGCCTGTCCGCAACCGGTTTATACCTTCTATAAAGCAATTCACCAACCTCTGTATCTATGAAGCTTAGACGTTCAAATGCAAGAAGGGTTTCGGAAACCTGGTTGGTTGTCGGCACAACAACGCCTATCATCCCGCCTCTCTTTAGTGCCTCATAAGCTTTATCCAGATACAACCATGGCTCCCTCACATCCAGAAAAAGTGCATCGACATTCCTCTCATCGAATCCTTCAATAATGTCCCTCTGTTTTATCGTTACCCTCTCATCAAGCCCTATCTTCCTCAAATTTGACAAAGCATTCTTTATGAATTCATCCCTTTTTTCATAGCTTACAACCATGCCGCTCTCTCCCACATACCGAGCAAAAACAGCCGTCATAGCCCCACTTCCAATGCCGCTTTCAAGCACCGTATCTCCCGGCTTCACATCAAGTTTCAACAAAATGTACGCAGCATCTTTGGGGTAGACAATCTGAGTTAGGCGATTGAGCTTTTTCATGATGAAGTCGTAAAGCGTAACCTGAAGCAACAGGTACTCATGTCCAAGATGGCTTTTGACCACACTGCCGTACTGGATGCCAACAAGGGAGTCAAGATCTATCGTGCCCTTGTCGGTGGAGAACTTACCCTTAGCTAATCGCAGATTCAGTATGTGTTTTTTGTTGTTCTGCCTATCGTAGAGCATTATCGTGTCGTTCCGCTTTACTCTACACATAGCTGAACCTATCAACATCAAACAGTCCTTTATCGGTTAGTTTTAGGTGTGGAATAACCTCAAGAGCCATGAAAGAGAGCGTGCCAAACGGATCGGCAAGCGTACTTCCCAATTCCCTTGCTTTTTTCTTCAGAAGCTCTACCCTGTTAGCCACATCTCTTGCATCCTTGGTTGACACAATTCCACCCACCTCAAGCGGTAAACAGTACATATCTTTCTCATCGTACAGCGCAAGCCCACCGTGGCATTTTATCACCTCGTTTACCACCTTTCTTATGGCGTCATCGGATGTGCCAACAGCAACGATATTATGGCAATCGTGCGCAAGTGACGATGCTATAGCGCCCTTTTTTAAACCAAACCCTTTTATTCTGCACGCCTTCTTATTCCCGTGACCGTAGCGCTCAAAGACTGCAAGCTTCAACATATCCTTTTCCAGATCAAAATCAGGAAGGTTAGTATCGACGGTGAGCTTATCGGTTATAAGGCTTCCATCCTTTGCACCTATGCACAGATGTCTATGCTCTATCTCCGGCACAAATTTCACACCATCCAGCCTGATTGAATCAAGAAACTTTTTAGGCACGCTAACATCTACATCGTAATCTGTTACAAGCTTCCCGTTTATGATCACACTTCTTATATTGAACTCCCTATCAAACAGCACAAGATACGCCCTCTTGCCCACATCGACACTGCTGTATTCATGCAAACCGTAATATTCAAGCCCGTTGTAGCTTGCAGCCCGGAAAGCGTAAATTGGGTCAACTCCAAGTTCTATTGCTCTTTTGAGATTGTAATTGATGTGCCCGTAACGCAGGATATCCCCAACACTCTTATCATCCGTAGCAAACATAACCCTATCAGGATACTCTTCTATTATTCGATAGGCTTCCGGTGTGACCTTTTCAGCACTGCCCTCACGCAGAAAGACATGCATACCAGCTTTGATCTTCTCCTTAAGCTCTTCGTAGGTCTCACTTTCATGGTCATCTTCCACACCCGCTGCAACATAAGCTTCAAGTTCCTTGCCCGATAGGTGAGGAGCATGGCCATTAACCCTCTTGCCCGACATTCTGGCAATACGGATCATCTCTTTAAATCTCTCGTCACCATTTATAACAGCAGGTACGTTCATCAATTCTCCCAGCGACACAACCCTATCGCTGCGCATCAGCACTTTCACATCCTCAACATCGATCCTGCCACCATTTGTTGCAAACTCGGTTGCCGGTACACACGACGGCACGGCAAATAGCAAATTGGCGAGGCTTTTGCCTGCCTCCTCCATGAAAAATTCAAGGCCCTCTCTGCCAAACACGTTGGCAATCTCATGGCAATCACAAACAGCATGCAGCGTGCCAAAAGCGGCTATGGTGTTGCCAAAGCGAGAAGGTAAAAGGTGTGAGCTTTCGATATGGCAGTGACAGTCTATCAAACCCGCTGAGAGATAGTAGCCTGAAGCATCAATCACACGCTGGGCTTTTATAGGTTCGCTCTCAAGGGCTTCGATCGTCCCGTTTCTTATGCCAACACTTTTTTTGACGAATCTCATCTCTTCGAAGTCGGGCACAAGCACACCGTTAATTGCAAGATCCATACTCACCACCCCTTAAACATCGTGTAAGTCTCATAAAGATACACCAAAACATGTAAAAAACTCAAGTCTGTTGAGAGGTAATGTTGCGCTACTTTAAGATTTTTCTTGACCCGTATCAACTTACGTGCTAAAAAACTTTACATGTACGAACTTAGCAAGGCAAACAGACGCATAGCCGACATGTTCGGCTCAATTGCGCCCACCTACGATCTTCTTAATCATTTTTTAAGCTTCAATATCGATAAAATCTGGAGAAAAAAAGCGGTAGCGTATCTCAAAGGTGAAAGTACACTCGATGTAGCAACTGGCACCTGCGATGTGGCTATAGAGGCTCTTAAAAAAACACCGTATGTGGTCGGTGTGGATTTGAGCATGGGCATGCTGAAAGTGGGCAAAAAGAAAACAGAAGGGATGAATGTGGATCTTGTGTGCGGTGTTGCAGAGGATCTTCCCTTCAAAAGCGAAACCTTTGACAACGTTATAATCGCCTTTGGCATAAGGAATGTGGTTGACAGAATCTCAGCGCTGTTTGAGTTCAAAAGGGTGTTAAAAAGGGGCGGCAGATTGGTCATCCTTGAGTTTAATCGACCTGTGAATCGCTTTTTTGGTCTCCTCTATGAGTTTTACTCCTCGCATTTACTGCCGCTTCTGGGCAGGCTCATCTCGGGCCATGAAAACGCTTATGCTTACCTTCCATCATCAATCAAGTATTTTCCGGACGTTGAATTTCTGGCTGCTATGATGAGAAGGGTAGGCTTTTCAGATGTGTTTTATCGTCCCTTAACGTTTGGAGTGTCATTTATACACTGCGGTATAAAGGAGTAGGAGAAGCCTATGGGTACTCATGAATGCAGCATTTTAGAGGTATTTTTTGGTGATGGGGGTGACAGCAAGAAAGCGTTTGCCTACAGATTGAAACAGCCCTGTAGCTTCCTTGATATTATCCTGAACGACCGCAACAATTGCTGGGATGTCATCACGTATAACAGGTTCTTTTACGATGAGGAGACAGAGATAGAACCAAATCAAGATGAGCTACTCTTTCGGTGACATAGTGATAATTGCGTTTCCATACACAAACATGAACAACACGGTTATGCGTCCGGCTATGGTTGTTGTTGACACCGGGGATGAGGATATCATAGTGGCGCGCATAACCTCCCAGAAAAGGGACAAAGCCACCGAGGTAGAGGTTCATAACTGGCGCAACAAAGGCTTGCTTATGCCCAGTTATGTGAGGATGTCCAAAATAGCCACACTAAACAGAAAGGATATTCGCAAAAAAATCAGCAGACTTGATGAAGAGGATATAAAAAGAGCCAAAGAGATTCTCAAAAGACTCTTCGAGCTGGAGTAGGAGGTGCAGCATGAAAGAGACACTGAACGATTTAAAAAACAGACTCCTGCAAATAAGGGAGTATCTTTGACCCCAAACTTCCCCGCCTGAAGGAAATAGACAGGCAGCTTGAAGACCAGGCAAACTGGAGCAATTACTCGTTACTGCAATCTTTGAAAAAAGAGAAACAGCAACTGGAAAACCAGAAGCAGCGTATAGAAAAACTGGAAACCGATATTGAAGAAGCCTACGAGCTGCTTGAACTAAGTGACGAGGATGAAAGTCTGAAACAGGACGTACAAAAAGAGGTTCAAAGATTAAGAGGCGAAATAGAAAAAGCTGAAACGGAAGCGTTTCTGTCCGATAAACACGATAGTTCCAATGCAATTGTAATGATACACTCAGGGGCTGGTGGTACAGAGGCCTGTGACTGGGTAGCCATGCTGTTTCGTATGTATTCCATGTGGGCTGAGAAAAATGGATTCAAACTGGAAGTCATGGATCTACAGGCAGGAGATGAAGCTGGTTATAAAAGCATTACTTTCAACGTTAAAGGCGAATATGCATACGGTTTGCTAAAAACAGAAAACGGTGTTCACAGGCTTGTGCGCATATCACCGTTTGATGCAAACAAAAGAAGACACACCAGTTTCGCCAGTGTGAGTGTTATGCCAGAGATAGAAGACGATATAGAGATCGAAATAAAACCCGAGGACCTCAAAATAGATACATTCAGAGCCTCCGGTGCTGGCGGGCAACATGTGAATAAAACCGACTCGGCAATCAGAATTACACATATACCCACCGGCATAGTGGTAAGCTGCCAGAATGAGCGTTCCCAGCATAAAAACAAAAGCTACGCGCTAAAGATACTGAAATCCAAACTGTATCAGCTGGAGGAGGAGAAAAAACAGCAGGAGCTAAAGCAGCTTTCCGGCGATAAAAAGAAAATAGAGTGGGGCAACCAGATTCGCTCCTATGTGCTTCACCCTTACAAAATGGTCAAGGATCACAGAACCAACCTCGAGAAGAAGGATATGGCGGCAATGGCCGTACTTGACGGAGAGATAGATGATTTTATAAAAGAGGCATTGAAATTCAAAAAGCAGGAGTGATTAGATGGAAGAGAAAAACAGGCTCATTCAAAGGCGCATAGAGAAGCTAAATCAGTTCAGACAGCAGGGCATCGATCCCTACTACAACTCATTTGATCCTGATAGTTTAGCCGAAGAATTGCATAAAGCCTATGACGACAAAACACACGAGGAACTTGAAAAGCTAAACAAAAATGTGAAGGTAGCCGGTAGAATCATGGCTTACAGGAGCTTCGGCAAAGCCGGTTTTATGAAGCTTAAGGATTTTACCGGACAGATACAGGTGTACGCAGAGAAAAACAGCTTACCGGAAGATGAATTCAAACTTTACAAAAAGCTGGATATAGGCGACATAATCGGCGTAGAGGGAGTGCTGTTCAAAACCAAAACCGGGGAGCTGACGGTAAAGGCAAAAAAAATAGTGCTTCTTTCTAAATCCCTGAGGCCACTTCCGGAAAAATGGCATGGTCTGCAGGATAAGGAGTTGAGATACAGACAGAGATACGTCGATCTGATCGTTAACGATGATGTCAAAGAAACCATGATAAAAAGAGCCAAGATCATAAACGCCATCAGGGAGTTTATGAATGCGCACGGTTTTATAGAAGTAGAGACGCCAATGATGCATAAAGTGGTTGGCGGTGCAAATGCAAGACCATTCATAACCCACCACAACGCCCTTGATATAGACCTTTATCTGCGTATAGCACCGGAGCTATACCTCAAAAGGCTGGTGGTAGGCGGAATGGAGCGTGTGTATGAGATAAACAGGAATTTCCGCAATGAAGGCATGGACCTCAAACATAACCCCGAGTTTACCATGATGGAGTTCTATATTGCTTACAAGGACTACACCTTTTTGCTTGATTTTACGGAAGAGTTATTCGAACACATTCTAAAACGACTCGGGGTAAAGGAAAAGAAGCTTCCCTATGGTGATAAAGTAATTGATTACTCGCGGCCCTGGAAAAGGATAGATTTCTTTGAAGGGCTGAAGAAAATCGGCGGCCTGGATGAGGAGACAATAAACGACAAACAGAAAGCCCTGAAGCTGGCTTTAGAGCTTGGGAAAAAGGTGGATGGAAACACAAGCAGAGAAAAGATCCTCGCAGAGCTTTTTGATGCACTTGTAGAACCCAAACTCATCAATCCGACATTTGTGACAGGTTATCCGGTTGCCATAAGCCCCCTTGCCAAAAGAAACAGAGAAAATCCTGAGATAACCGACAGATTTGAGCTTTATATAGCAGGCATGGAGGTGGCAAACGGTTTCTCAGAGCTCAACGATCCATTCGACCAGAAGGAACGCTTCCTAAAGCAGCTTGAGCAGCGAAAGAGGGGGGATGAAGAAGCATCAATGTACGATGCGGACTACATAAGAGCGCTCGAGTATGGACTGCCACCCACAGCCGGTGAGGGTATAGGTATAGACAGACTCGTTATGCTTTTGACGAACCACGACTCTATCAGGGATGTAATACTCTTTCCTCTGATGCGCGACAAAGAAGAGGAATAACTACTTGCGCCAGAAGGCTGGTGCAAAGTTGACAAAAACCGTGTAAATCTCAAGCCTGCCCACAAGCATCGCAAAGCTAAGAATCCACTTCACCGCAGTGGGCAGGTGCGCATAGTTATCAACAGGACCAACCGATCCGAAACCCGGGCCTATATTGCCAAGCGTGGCAGCTGACGCTGAAAGAGCCGTAATGAGATCCACACCAAAAAGAGAAACGGCAAGCGCCGTAAGAAAAAAGGTTGTCATGTAGAGAAAAAAGAAACCTGATATGGAATAGACAATATTCTTCCTGACAAGCTGCCTGTTTATGGTTAGAGCGAAAACACCCTTGGGGTGGATGTGATACTTTATCTCGTTTATTGCCTGCTTCAGAAGGGTGTAAATTCTGATCACCTTTATGCTACCACCGGTTGAACCCGAACAGCCGCCGATAAACATCAGCAGGAACAGAACCATCTGGGCAAGGTGGGGCCATTTCTCATAATTTGCCGTTACATAACCTGTTGTAGTCATTATCGAAACCACCTGAAAGGCACCGTATCTCAAAGCCCTCATAAATCCACCGTACTGAGCCGAAATATCAATGCTAACCAGCAATACGGCAACAACAATGATAAACGCGTAGAACTTCAGCTCATCGTCCTTCAAGCTTTTGAATCTGCCCGTTAACACCCTGAAGTGTATGGAGAAATTGGCGCCCGCAAGAAACATGAAAATGATGATAACCCAGTCTATGTACGCTGAGTGGAAATAGGCTATAGAAGCATTTTTCGTGGAGAATCCGCCTGTTGCCATTGTGCCAAATGTGTGCGTAAGCGCATCGAACAGATTCATGCCCCCGGCAAGCAGAAGGAGCGTTTCAATCAAACTCAACAAGAAATAGACAAGCCACAGATATTTGGCTGTTTGTGCTATACGTGGTGTTATTTTCTCCATTGTAGGACCCGGGCTCTCAGCCTTAATAAGCTGTATACCACCAATACCGAGCATGGGCAAAATTGCCACACTCAGGACGATGATGCCCATACCGCCCAGCCAGTGCGTTAGAGAGCGCCAGAAGAGGATCGATTTTGGCATTGCCTCTATATTTGTCAGAATCGAAGCGCCAGTGGTGGTAAATCCCGACATGGTTTCAAAAAAGGCATCCGTCAGATCCATATGCACGCCAATCATGTAGGGCAAAGCCCCGAAAAAGGAGATAACCACCCACGTTAGCGTCACAAGCAGAAATCCGTCTCTTTTGGAAAGCTGATTACTTTTTGGCTTTATGGCAAGCAAACCAAAAGCACCAATCATAACGCCTATTATTGCCGGTATGATAAAAGCCAAATGGACACCGTCTGCATAGTAGGCAGAAAAGATAAGGGGGGTTAACATAAAGATTGAAAGTATCGATGTAAGTATGCAGAGAATCTTGAAGACAAGCAACAGGTTCATAATTAAATCATCTTTTCTATTACCGGCAGATCTTCTTTCTTTGCGAAGATAACCATTCTATCTTCAGGCTCAATGACGAAATCACCTGATGGTATAATATTCCTGTTCTTTCGATTTATCGCAATAATCAGGCTATTTTCAGGGAGCTTCAATTCCTTGATCGCCTTACCGGCGAGATTCGAATCCTTAGAAACATTGAGCTCTATAGCCTCAGCCTCTCCACCGAATATGGAGTAGAGGCCCACAATATTTCCTTTTCTGATAAACTTCAGAATGCTGCTAACGGCTGATAGTTTCGGCGAGACAACAGCATCGATATTCAAACGCGTTGCCATATTTGCGTAGTTGTGTTTATCTATCAGGGCTATGGAACGTTTGGTGCCGATGTTTTTGGCATACAGTGCAGACAGAAGGTTGACCTCCTCGCTTTCGGTTACCGAGATAACTACATCAAACCGATCGATGTTCTCCTCCTCGAATATCATTGCATCACTGGCATCACCCTGTATTACGGTTACATGATCGCATGTTCTGGCAATATCCTTGCAGCGTTCATACTCCTTTTCGATAATCTTGATATTCCTCCTTTTGCCTTTCAAGCCTGTGGCCACCATAACGCCAATGCGTGTACCACCAAAAATAGCAATGTCTCTAATCTGTATTCTGCTTTTACCTACAAGTTCAAGGAGTCTGTCAAGCGTTGATCTTCTCGCCACAATGTAGATGTAATCCCCCGCTCTAACCTCAGTCATTCCACCGGGTATTACAAGCTCTCCGTTTTCCCTTTTTATCCCCGATACGATGAACTCACCATCGAACATGTTCCTGATTTCCAGCAGGGTCTTGTCGCAAAAAGGGGAATCCCTGTTGATAAAAACACCCCTCATCTGGACATCAATATCCTCGAATATGATAATATCGCTTGATGCCCCTAAATTGACAGAGTTGACAATACTCCTTGCCGCCTCTATTTCTGGATTTATCACGTAGTCTATGCCTATATCCTGAGAAAGATTAAAGGGTTCAAAGTACTCGAGATTTCTTAACCTGGCAATCTTTTTTGGCACTTTGAATTTGCTTGACGCAAGCAGACAGCTTATTATGTTAATCTCATCGGAGTTTGTGACGGCAATAAACATGTCAGCCTTATCGCAGCCTGCATCCTTGAGTGTATCTACGTTGGTTGCTTCTCCGTTTATCACCATGCAATCAAGGTTTTCTGATGCAAAAGCCGCCTTTTCCCTGTTTTTCTCGATTAAGACAATATTCTTCTTCTCTTCGCTGAGTTGTTTCGCGATATGGTAGCCTACCTGGCCCGCACCGGCTATGACTATGTGCATGGTATGTTAACCGTACTTCTCTCTAAACTCGGTATACAGATCCACCTCGTACTTAGAGCCTATCACCAACGGGATACGCTCATGCAACGATTCTGGCTGTATATCCAGTATGTTACGCTTACCATCTGTGGCTTTGCCACCAGCCTGCTCAACGATAAACGCCATTGGTATGGCTTCATAAAGCAGTCTCAGCTTACCTTTCGGGTTCTTGCTATTCTCCGGATAGAGAAATACACCACCCTTGAGCAGATTTCTATGAAAATCCGCTACGAACGAGCCAATCCAGCGTGCTGTGTATTGCCTGTCCGGGTGGTTGCGTATAAATTTGACATACTCCTTGATACCTTCTGGCCATCTGTCAAAATTGGATTCATTGATACTGTATATCTTTCCATATTCTGGAATCTTTATGTCTGGATGTGAAAGAAGGAACTCACCTACACTCGGATCGAGCGTGAAGCCGTTTACACCGTTACCAGTTGTATACACAAACATTGTGCTTGAACCATAAATAACATAACCAGCGGCTACAAGCTCCCTGCCTTTCTTAAGCAACGATTTTAGCGGGTCCTCTCCCTCATTTCGCTTGTAGATACCAAATATTGTACCAATACTCACGTTTACATCTATATTGCTTGAACCGTCAAGCGGATCGAACACAACGGCGTACTTACCCTCGAGACTCTTGTCGCTTACAGGAATGGCCTCTTCCAGCTCTTCGGATGCCATTGCACACACCTTACCTGTCGGGTCGAGCGCCTTTATCACCTGATCATTGGCATACACATCGAGCTTCTGCTGTGTCTCTCCATGCACGTTCTGAGAATGTGCGCTACCTAAAATGTTAACCAGACCAGCCTTGTTCACCTCACGGGAGATGATCTTAGCTGCAAATGCTATCTGTTCAAGTATCAAAGTAAAATCCCCGCGCGCGGATGGATACTTTCTCTGCTCTTCAAGGATAAACCTGCTTAAACTAATTATGGAGTCACTCACCGTGCACCTCCTTTTTTAGAACATCTTCGTATAAAAATACCATTTTGGTATCGGCTGTTCAAATAAAAAAAGAAGAGTGTGGGCTTGATGCGTCAGCGGGATCAAGCCAACTGAGGAAGAAAGAAGAAGGCGAAAAGAGGAAATAGCATCAGTTGAGGCACAGGCTATAAAAGCCTGTTTCAAAGGCAGGCCTTACCCCCACACTCACGAGCGTTAGTTTAATAAAAAGAACAGAAATGTCAAGTGTTTTGTGAAAATTTTTTTAAAAAAATGTTGTGATGCGTTGTTAAAAATAAACGTTACAAAGCTTAACTTTTAATTTTGTTCAATTTATCAAACAAAAGAGGTTAATTCAAAGGTAAATAAAGCACCTAATACAAACGCTTGCAGAAAATAAGTAATAACAAACCAGAAAAGACAAAAAATAAAAAAGTAATGACAATATAACTCCAGGCATCTGTACTGAGTTACAGATGCCTGGAAACTATTAAAGCAGATTTACTCCTCTTCGAGTTTCCTTCTGGCAAGCTCTCTGTCAAGCATCATCAAACCGTGTTTGTTGTCGCCTATCATCTCCAGCTGCGCAATGATCTCCTCGTCGTTTGCCTCCTCTTCGACCTGTTCGTCTACAAACCACTGGAGCATATTGTAGGCCGGTCTATCCTTCTCTTTTTCCACAAGGTCAATAAGCTCGTTTATGCATCTGGTAATATGCCTCTCATGTTCCAGCGTGGCTCTAAAGGCATCAAGAGGTGAAGCCCATTCATGAGGAGGCTCTGGTATGGCATAGAGTTTTAGCCTACCACCCCTGTTTTTCAGGTGCTCATATAGCTTCATGGCATGAGCCATCTCCTCCTGATACTGCACAAACATCCAGTTTGCAAAGCCTTTCAGATTTATTGACTCAAAATAGCCTGACATGGCAAGATAAAGGTATGCCGAGTAGAACTCCTCTTTAATCTGCTTGTTAATGGCTTCCTCGACAACTTTGGAAATCACGTTACACCTCCTCTATCTGTGGCAGATATTCAAGGGCTTCTTTAACTTTCTCTTCAGGATACTCGTAATCTTCCATTTTGCCAGACAAAAACAGATCGTAGGAGGCCATATCGAAATGTCCGTGACCAGAGAAGTTGAACAGGATGACCTTCTCTTTCTGCTCTTCCTTTGCCTTCAACGCCTCGTCAATTGCAGCCTTAACGGCGTGGCACGTCTCCGGTGCGGGGATAATGCCCTCCGTCTTCGCAAATAAAACACCGGCTTCGAACACATCACTCTGCTTGTATGCAACCGCATCAAGCAGACCGTCCTTTCTTAACTGACTCAAAATTGGTGCATCACCGTGATACCTCAAACCACCAGCATGTATGCTCGGTGGCATGAATTTATGACCAAGTGTATACATGTAAAGCAGCGGAGTCATTCTGGCAACATCGGCAAAATCATAGTGAAAAACGCCCTTTGTTAGCGTAGGACAACTCGCAGGCTCAACAGCCACAATCCTGACATCCTTACCGTGAATCTTATCTCGCATAAACGGCAGCGATATACCACCGAGATTGCTTCCACCGCCGCATGGGGCGAAGATAACATCAGGATACTCACCTATTGCTTCCATCTGTTTCTTTGCCTCAAGGCCTATTACCGTCTGGTGCAACAGTACGTGATTCAACACGCTTCCCAGCGCATAGTTTGTATTCTCGTGGGTAACCGCATCCTCAACAGCTTCACTAATAGCCAACCCAAGACTCCCGGGATTATCAGGATCCTCCTGCAACACCTTCCTGCCTGTCTCCGTTTTGTCGCTGGGCGATGCGTAAACCTGAGCTCCCCAAACATGCATCATCGATTTCCTGAACGGCTTCTGGTTGTAGCTTACCTTGACCATGTACACGCGCACATTCAACCCAAGCAGGCTACCAGCAAGAGAGAGTGCGCTACCCCATTGACCCGCACCGGTCTCCGTTGTCAGCGTTGTAACACCCTCCTGCTTGTTATAGTAAGCCTGAGCCACAGCCGTGTTGGGTTTATGGCTACCAGCAGGAGAAACTGACTCGTTTTTGTAGTAGATCCTTGCTGGAGTTCCAAGAGCCCTTTCAAGATTATACGCTCTAACCAGAGGCGTAGGTCGCCACAGGGAGTAAATCCTTCTAACCTCATCTGGAATCGGTATCTCGGATTGCATGCTCATCTCTTGCTCGATGATGGCTTTGGGAAATATCTTTAGATCCTCAGCTGTCAGTGGTTTTCCGGTCTGAGGATTCAAAGGCGGCTTCATTGGTGTAGGCATATCCGGCAGAATGTTGTACCAGTAGGTTGGTATATCCTTATCCGGCAGTATAACCTTTTTGACTACCTCCATCTTCCCCTCCTCAAAAATTTTAGAAGTGATAAATTTTTACCAGATTGAACAAGAAAAAACAAATAAAAGCCAAAAGGCACTGCCGGAACCCTATTTCTTCTGTTTATCAAACATATAGG
>CAZIZT010000034.1:0-17891 GCA_964544085.1 uncultured Desulfurellales bacterium | reverse complement strand
ATGCATCAAGGGAGAACACCAAGGCTGTAGAGGATGTGGCAAAAGCCTCAGAGGAACTCAACGCCATAGCAGACAAGGTGGGTCAGCTTGTAAACAGGTTCAAGGTGTAACGATGATTGCCCCTGCCTGAGGCGGGGGCTTGATTCTTTTTAACAATCAATCTCTTCAAATAATTCTTAAAGGTTTTCTTCATTGACAAAAATGCCTTTAATAGTGTATTTTCCTACCTTATGAACCGCGAATTGTTAGCAGGGTTATTTCAAGCAACCAAAGAGCTGAAGTTGAGCGTTCTTTACGTTGAGGATAGTCCAGATGTGCGTAGGGAAACGGTTGAAATTCTTGTTCAGTTTTTCGATAGGGTTGAAGAGGCTTCGAATGGCGAAGAGGGATTGGAGAAATTCAAACGGGAGAACTTTGATATTGTGATCACAGACATCAATATGCCCAGAATGAACGGCATCGATATGATAAAAAGCATAAAAGAGATAGACAGACGTGTGCCAATAATTGTCATTACAGCGTTTGATGATTTGAAATATCTGATGGAGTGCATAAAAATCGGTGTTTATGGTTACATCTTAAAACCTATCGATATGGATCAGCTAATTGAGTCGCTTTACAGGGTTGTTGAGAAGTTGAGGCTCAGGCAGGAAAGGGATAGGGCTATTGCTCTGCTTGAGCAGTACAAAAAGATCATCGATGAGAGTGCAACAGTAACAAAGACAGATTTGAAGGGAATCATAACATATGCCAACGACAAGTTTTGCGAAAAGAGTGGCTATTCAAGAGAGGAATTGATAGGAAAACCCCACAATATCGTAAGACATCCAGATATGCCATCTTCTGTTTTCAAAGAGCTATGGGATACGATCAAGAGCAAACGGATATGGCACGGCATAGTGAAGAACAAAACAAAGGATGGCAAGGCTGTTTACATGAAAGCCACCATTGCCCCTATACTTGATGAGAAGGGCAATATAGTGGAGTATATTGCAGTAAGACACGATATAACGGATGTGATGAACCCAAGAAAGCTGTTTCATGATAAGGTCAAGGAGCTTACAAACCCTTTGCTTTTGTTATGTAAGATTGAGGACTACGAGGATATAGAGAGCCTCTACGACACAAAGACAATAGAGAGAATAGAAGAGGAGTTTTTAAAGATTTCCAGGGATCTGTTTCCCGAGGGGTGCAGGTTTGAATTTGCATACAACCTTGGGAATGGTGAGTTTGCATTCTTGAGTGAGTTTAACCCGGGAGAAAGCATCAATAACTTTTTAAGCTGCATAAAGCAGTTTCAGGAAAATGTGAGAAATGCGAAGATCGAACTTGACGGGTATGAGTACGATATAGAAGTTCTTTTGAGTTTTTGCACCGAGAAAGAGAACATACTTGAGAATGCACGTCTGGGTATAAAACGCGCTATAAAGGAAAAGGTAGATATAGTGTTTGCAAACGGTTTGCTTAAGGAGGCACAGGAACAGGCAAAGCAAAACATAGAGACACTGAGAATGGTCAAGAATGCAATAGAGGAAAACCGTGTAGTTGCCGTATTTCAGCCGATATTCAATAATAGGACCTCCACAATTGAGAAGTATGAAGCGCTTGTAAGGATAGTATCAAAAGAGGATGGCACACTGCTATCGCCGGCGAGCTTTCTCAATATGGCTAAGATCGGTAAGTATTACAAACAGATCACTTCAATCATGCTTGAGCATGTACTTGGTGCTATCAAAAAATACGGAAGAGAGGTTGCTCTGAATCTATCATCCATAGACATTGAGGATGTCTATGTTCGAAGTCTGATTATGGATAAGCTGATTCTTCAGCCCGATCTTGCCAGAAAGCTTGTCATAGAGCTACTTGAAGATGAGAGTATTCACGAAAACAGAATTGTTGGAGCATTCATCAAGAGTTTGAAAAAGCTCGGCGTAAAGATAGCTATCGATGACTTTGGAAGTGGATATTCCAACTTTGTACGTCTGCTTGAGTATCAGCCCGATTATATCAAGATAGATGCGAGCCTGATAAGGAAGATTACAGAAGACGAGGCGAGTGTGAATATCGTTGAGACGATCAAGAGCTTCGCAGACAAACAAGGCTACAAAACGGTTGCCGAGTTTGTTTCAAGCGGGGAGATTTTTGAAAAGGTCAAATCGCTTGGTATTGATTACTCCCAGGGTTACTACATAGGCAAACCCCAGTTAGAGATAAAAGATGATGCGTAAAAAGCTCCTTCCTCGCGCGCTTTTTCTATTTATCCTGCTTTTTTTAGCCGCTGAAAGAAATGCATTTTCGCTTGTTCCGATAACTGTCCAGCTCAACTGGAAGTATCAATTTGAGTTTGCCGGATATATTGCGGCGCTTGAGAAGGGGTTTTACAGGGATGCCGGCCTGAAGGTTATTCTTAAGCAGTACAACGGTGGAAGCGTGATAAACGATGTCCTAAGGGGGAGAGCCGATTTTGGAGTGTCTGACAGTGAAATCTTCTCCTACATAATTCTTGGTAAGCCTGTGGTTTTACTTGCCAACTTCTTTAAGCGTTCTCCTCTTGTGCTGGCAACGAAACCGTCTATCATGACGCCACTTGACCTTAGAAACAAACGCATAATGGCAGATGAGAATGAGTTTAAATACTCCAGTCTAGGTCTTTTACTCAAGAAGTTTCATATCAAGCTGAAGGATTTGGTGCTAACAAAGGAGACGTACAGCATAAAACCGTTTATCGAAGGCAAGGTTGACGCCATCTGCATTTATCTTACTAACCAGCCCTACTACTTGAACAAACTGCATGTTAAATACAACATAATTGACCCTTCAAACTACGGTATCTTTGCCTACGCCGGTAATCTTTTTACAAGTAGAGGCATGCTGAAACGACACCCCGAGTTGGTTAGAAAGTTTGTCACAGCTACAATAGCCGGCTGGAAATATGCACTTAAACATAAAAATGAGATAATCAATATCATCTATTCGAAGTATTCAAAAAGCAAAAGCATCCCTGCACTCAAGTATGAGGCAAGCAGGATAGAGGATATTATGATGCCAGACGTTTTCCCTGTTGGCTCCATCCAGAAGAGCGTTGTTGAAGAGATAGTGTATGGATTTGAAGATATAATGGGTATTAATAGAAAAAGAATACGGTTGTCAGATTTTATTTACTCCCCTTCTTCGAAGCGTTTTTTGACCCGGGAAGAGCTGAACTTTATCAAAACCCATAGAACGATTAGGATTTGCACAAATCCGGATTGGGCACCTATTGAATATCTTAACGATAAAGGAAAGCCTGCAGGTATCTCCATAGAGGTTTTGAAGAAGATATCCCGTATGACCGGCTTACGGTTTGTCAGGGTGCCCACAAACAGCTGGGCTCAATCTCAGGTTTATTTGAGACAGCATAGATGCGATATGCTGCCGTCTGCTGTAAGTACGATAAAGCGGCGGGAGTACGCGCTTTTTACAAAACCCTATTTAAGGTACGAGTTATTTATTTTTGCTAAAAATGATAAGAAGTTTGTAGGAGGTATAGAACCTCTGCTAAACAAACCCATGGCAAGAAAGCGCGGTTCCGGATTAATCCAGAAATTAAAGCGGTTGTATCCAAAAATAAAGATTATTGAAACGGAAACCTACGAACAATCATTTGAATATGTTGATAATGGCAAGGCATATTACACCGTTGCTACGCTGCCTGTTGCCGATTATTACATAAATAAGTGTCATCTAAATGACATAGTGATAATCGGTGATACGGGCATGTCTTACGAGATTCGCATGGCAGTTAGAAAAGATATGCCACTTCTTGTTGATATTCTTAACAAAGCGCTCTCCAGAATTACCAAGCGAAGCCTTAACCAGATCTACAGCAGGGAAATCAATAAGGAGAGGATAAACAAGCTTAAGTATGCTGTATTTAAGGTGTTTGCCATATCGATGCTGTTAGTTGTGTTTCTTAGTGTGGTGATTATGTACATTCACAGAAAAAATAGACAGCTAAATAGCATAAAACAGCGCCTGGAAGAGTCTCTACAGAACTTTCGAACACTGGTGCAGCATTCAATTCAAATAGCCATTATCTACAAGGATGGTGTCTGTATTGATGCAAACAATGTTGCCTGCAAGACCCTTGGTTATTCAAGGTCGGAGCTCATTGGTAAACATGTCTTTGAGTTGTTCACTAAAGAGTCAGCTGAAATTGTTAAAGAGAAACTCAAGGAAGAGCACACCGAGCCGTACGAGGTAGAATTTGTTAGAAAAGATGGAGAGATAGTATATGCCCTGGCAAAGGGTGATTACATTACCCTGAGTGGCAGGAAGGTCAGACTTGGCACGGCCGTTGATATAACACAGGTTAAGAAATTGCAGGCCGAGCTTGAGCAGCTAAACGCCACTTTGGAGGAGAGAATCAGACAGGAGATTGAGAAAAACAGGATGAAGGATACCCTCATGATGCAACAATCCAAGCTTGCAGCGATGGGGGAGCTGCTGAGCATGATTGCCCATCAGTGGAGACAGCCGCTGAATACCATTTCAGCAAGCATAAACAGTCTATTGCTAAAACTTGAGATGGGTACGGTTGATTCCGAGGCGATAATCGAAAAGCTCCAGCAGATGTCTGAGTACGTAAAACATTTAAGTGCAACCATTGATGATTTCAGAAACTTCTTCAGACCCGATAAACAGAAGGTTCGTGTGAAGATTGATGAGCTAATAGAGAATGTACTCATGATAGCCTCTGAAGCAATAGAGTCACAGGGTATCCGGATAGAGAAACATATACGCTGTGAAAGGGAGCTTGAAACCTATGCCAACGAACTTAAACATGCCGTTTTGAATATTATTAACAATGCCAGGGATGTGTTACTGGAAAGGCATATCAAGAATCCTGTTATACGCATAGGTGTGCTATGTGAGGGTGATACCGTTATTATAACGGTTACCGATAACGGAGGCGGAATAGATCCAGCTATAATGGAGAAGATATTTGAGCCTTATTTCAGCACCAAGGATAAGAAGAATGGAACGGGACTTGGTCTGTATATGACCAAGATCATTGTTGAGGATCACCTGAAAGGCAGGATAAGCGTGAGGAACACCGACTCTGGTGCTGAGTTTACCATAAAACTAAAAGCTTAAAACTCACCTGAAAATGCTTTTGTATATGGCAAACTGTTTTGCTACCCTTCCACTTCTTGAGGCGCGCTCCATAGCATAAGCCTCGGCTTCCTTTTCAATTTCTTTATTCATTTCAATGCCCATACGCTCCAGGTAATATTTTACAATGGATAGATACTCTTCCTTAGAAAACGGAGGAAAACCTACAATTAAACCAAATCTGCCAAACAGCGACAGCTGTTCGTTTATTTCGTCCCTTGAATAGATATCCTGTGTGTTCAGGGCGTGCTCCTTTATCAGATGTCGTTTATTGGATGTTGCTACAAACATTACGTTTTTCGGTGTTTGTTCAATTCCACCCTCTATGATGGATTTAAAGCGTCTGTAGGTATCGTCCTGTGCGTCGAACGAGATATCATCAAAGAAGAGTAAAAACCTGTACTCAGGCAAACAGCGTATCTTTTTGTAGAGCGGGTAGATGCTGAAAGCGGATTCTTTGTCTATTTCAATCACCCTTAGCCCTTTATCTTTGAATGTTTCAAGCAACATCTTTACCACCGATGATTTACCAGATCCACGTTCACCCCACAGTAGCATGTTTAAAAAATGATTCCCATTAACAAATGCCCGTGTGTTCTTTATTATCGTAGAGATCTGTTTATCAATGGCTATCAGATTTTCCCGTTTTACAAGATCCGGGTGCTCTATGTTTTCAAGAGCACCCTCGCTCCACCTGAACGCAAGAAATTTGGACACATCCATTTCATGCAATTGCAAAGATGAGTTTTTTAGGGCCCTGCATGCCGCTTACAAGCTGCTTTTCAATATCGGCTGTTTTGCTCTCCTGCGATATGAACAACATATAGCTTTCCGGCTGGCTTTTAAAAGCTTCTTTATATGCTTCGTGCATTGATGAATAGATTCTGTTGCTATCGATTATGATGATAAGCGTGTCGGTGTCCATCAGGCATTTCAGGGCATCCGGATCGGATGTGTCTACAAGCGCACTTGCTTCAAATGCACTTGCTGAAAGTGCTCTTACAACCGATACGTTGCCCTGTTTTGTGCAGCCTTCCTCTATTTCGAGATGTGGATACTTCTCTTTTATGCTCTCGAGACTTTGTGTTTCGACGCCGTTTTCTGCAGCTATCCTGATGAATCTCTCAAGCAGCGTTTCGCTCATTCGAGTACCCGTTTATTGGTAAATCTTCCATCAACATAATCGTAGATAATTGGAACTCCTGTCGGTATCTCGAGTTTGGGTATCTCTTCGTCCGATATATTCTCAACGTACTTTACAATAGCCCTGAGGCTGTTGCCATGAGCGCTTATGAGGATATTCTTCCCCTCGGCAAGTTTCTTTTCTATTACGCTTTTGAAGAATGGTATTGTACGTTCGTAATTGTCCTTAAGCGATTCTCCTCCGGGCGGCTGTATAGCATAACTTCTCCTCCATTTGTGCACCATCTCTGCACCGTACTCTTCCGCCATTTTCTTTTTATTCTTACCCTGAAGCTGACCGTAGTACCTCTCGTTGAGTTCCTCTATCTCATAGACCGGCAGCACATCCAGGTCGTTGTTGATTGTTGCCCACTCTTTCATTCTGCCTGAATCGTGCTGGATTATGGGCATCTTCCCGCACCTGTTTTTAACGAGAGCTATCATTGCCGTTTCTATGGCGCGAATCAAAACAGAGGTGTAAACCTCGTCGAAACATAGGTCCTTCATTTTCTCTCCCGCCTCGAGCGCTTCCTTGATTCCCTCTTCGCTTAACGGAACATCTACCCATCCTGTAAACAGGTTCTCTTTATTCCATATGGATTGGCCGTGCCTTAAAAGTACAAGCATGATTACCTCCCGTTAGTTACTAAACAGCCATTTTATACACCCAATCATGGTTTTTTGTCAAATGGGTAACCTATTTTTCAATTGCTGCTCTTTAGCAGGTAATGCTGGGGTTCTATTAAAATTTGATTAAAAGTGTGTAAATGCTAAAATACGTAACATGGACAGCAGTGATGATATTGTCAAGTGCACATTTTCCATAGATTGGCAACTGCTTAAAAAGTTCGATGAGATCATCAGCAGAAGAGCAACGGAGAACAGGTCTCTTATGATAAGAACATTGATAAATGACTATGTTTTATCAAACGATGAAGGAATCGAAGATGGGCTTTACCTTATAATTGTGGTGGCGGATTCCCCTGTGCTTTCAGAAAGGTATCCTGTATTAACCATTCCCATAGAGCTGATTGGCAAAAAACAGATATTGAGTCTCTGTTTGGTTGAGGGATCAAAGAAGGAACTGAAGCGGTTTACCAGGGAGTGTACAGGAAATCTCGGTAATATAGCTGTGATGAAGGTAGTGGGAATTGGATTGAAATGATCGGTGAGTTTGAGCCTTTTATATCTACGCTGCCCACAGGTGTTGTTTTCATTGATAAGAACAAAAAGATAACCTACATGAATCCATATGCACGTGATAACATTGTGGGAAAAGAGGCGTATGAAAGGGATGTTGTGGAGTTTCATATAGATGAGTCCGAGAGGAAGAAGATCTATGAATATTTCAACAACCTCTCGGCAAGGGAAAATGTGGAGCTGCCTATTGTAAAGATTCTCAATTTCAAGGGTAAGCCCTCCCTTTTTCTTGTTAAGCTTGCAAAGATGTTCGCATCTTCCGGTGAGTTTTCTGGTATTGTGGCTATATTTTATGACCTGTCCAGTTTCGCTATTACCAATGTGATTGGTAACGATAAGAAAAAGCACAGTGTTATAGATAAGCTGCCCGTTGCATACAAGAATCGCATGGTGTTTCTAAACACATCGGATATTGTATTTGTTAGGAGCATCGGTAGCGCCTCTTTGCTTTTTGATAGATCGGGAACACGGTATTTCACCAACCTTAAGATATCCGAACTCGAGGAGTCTCTTTCCAGTAAGGGTTTCTTTAGGTCCCACAAAAGCTATCTTGTTAATCTTGCCTACCTGTTCGAAATGAAATGCAATGGCACAAATTGTAAGCTGCACCTCAAGGCTGAGAAATCGTTCTATCTGCCGATCAGCAGGAGAAATAAAGCAAGGTTACATTCACTCCTTTCCATTAAATAGTCAAATCCTACCGTTCGTTTGAAATTTTCTACCGGTTAATAACTTAACCTATAGTGGTAATATTTAATTGCGATAGCTCTGTAACGGGTTTATTCTGTTCTATAAGTTAACAGGAGGTGTTTAAATGAAAGGAGTAATGATCTACCCGGAGAGATGTATTGGCTGCAAGCAGTGTGAGATTGCGTGTGCTGTCGAGCACTCAGAAAGCAGGGATATCTATAGTATGCTTTTCGAAAAGGTGCTTGCAAAGCCAAGGATTCATGTTGAGGTTGGTGCGGATTTGTTGACCTTTCCGAACAGGTGCAGACACTGCAATCCCGCTCCATGCATGGAAATTTGTCCAACAGGTGCCCTTTATAGGGATGGTGACTCTGTTGTTATCGATTATGGAAAGTGTATCTCATGTGGTATGTGTGCCATTGCGTGTCCATTCGGTGTAATTACGTTCGGTAAGACCTATAAGATTCACCTTGATAGAGACGTGAATGTGAAGTGTGACAACTGTATTGACAGGCAGAAAGAGGGTAGACAGCCCGCGTGTGTTGAAGCCTGCAAGACAGGCGCGCTTGTGTTTGGTGATATAAACGAACTTATTGGTCAAACGCGGAAAAAGGTAACGCTGGGTATTACCAGAGCTCCTGATGAGCCGGAAAGATTTAGAGTGCCAGATAGTGTAAGAATTTGGAGAGAGTATCTAAAACAGCAGAATAATGCGAATAAATAAGGAGGTTTTTGAAATGAAGAAGTGGAGTGCCCAGGAGAAATCAATAGATGCTGCAACACAGGAAATGATTAGAAAAGCTGAATCTGACGGTGTTGAAACGGTTTGGGATAGATTGGAAGCGCAGCAGCCGCAATGTGGTTATGGCCAGCTTGGTATATGCTGTAAGAACTGTATGTCTGGACCGTGCAGAATAGATCCCTTTGGTGAGGGTCCACAAAAGGGTGTATGTGGTGCCACGGCAGATACTATTGTTGCAAGGAATATTGTCAGGATGATAGCTGCTGGTGCTGCTGCACACTCTGATCATGGCAGGCATGTGGTTTTGGCAATGCATGAAGCCTTGGAAGGCAAAGCCCCGTATCCGATAAAAGACGAGAAAAAGCTTAAGGATGTTGCAAAGAAACTTGGTTTGGAGACAGATGGCAAGGATGCGAAGAGCATAGCAAAACAGATAGTCGAAATTGCATTTAAGGATTTTGGTAAACAGGATGAATCGCTTATAAAGTTTGCTGATTCGTATGCCTCTAACAAAAGAAAAGAGGTATGGAATAAGCTGGGTATCAATCCGAGGAATATAGACAGGGAGATCGTTGAGATAATGCATAGAACCCACATCGGTGTGGATCATGACCCCTTATCTTTGATAGCTCAGGGATTGAAGGCTTCACTGGGTGATGGTTGGGGTGGATCTCTGATTGCAACGGAGTTTCAGGATATACTCTTCGGTACACCACAGATATCCAAATCCGAAGCCAATCTTGGTGTGTTGCAGGAGGATAAGGTAAACATTGTGTTGCATGGACATGAGCCCGTACTGTCGGAGAAGATTGTTGATGCTGCTTTGGATCCGGAACTCATTGATTATGCAAAATCAAAGGGTGCTTCTGGTATTAACGTAGCCGGCATGTGTTGTACCGGTCTTGAGGTACTTATGCGAAGGAACGTGCCCATTGCCGGTAACTGGTTGCAACAGGAGCTTGCCATAGTGACTGGAGCTGTGGAGGCCATGGTTGTGGATGTTCAGTGTATAATGCCATCACTTGTTGATGTTGCAAGGTGCTACCATACAAAGATTATTGATACAAGCCCAATTGCCACATTCCCCGGCGCAACGCATATAAAGTTTTACGAGGATAGGGCAGATGAGATAGCAAAGGAGATAGTCAAAACGGCGATAGACAACTTTCCAAACAGGATAAAAGAGAAGGTCAGGATCCCTAAAGGAAAGAGTGAGGCGATAGGTGGTTTTTCTGTTGAAGCGATACTGGAAGCATTAGGGGGGAGCCTCGCGCCGCTTGAGGAGGCAATAAAATCGGGTAAAATACGTGGCGTAGCGGGCATAGTCGGATGCAACAATCCAAAAGTCAAACACAACTACAACCATGTGACCATCGTTAATGAGCTTATAAAAAGGGATATACTTGTCATAGGCACAGGATGCTGGGCTACGGCATGTGCGGAGTATGGCATCTTTTTGCCTGAGTATGCAGAAAATGCAGGAGAAGGCCTAAGGTCTGTATGTAAAGCGCTCGGAATACCACCTGCGTTGAATATGGGTTCATGCGTGGATTGCTCGAGAATGCTTGTTATAGCAAATATGATGGCTGAGGATTTAGGCGTTGATATATCCGATTTGCCACTTGTGGGATCTGCTACAGAACCGATGACTGAAAAAGCCGTCTCCATCGGTACGTATTTTGTGGCTTCTGGTATCTACACCCACCTTGGCGTAATGCCCCCTGTTCTTGGTGGTCCAGAGGTTGTGAAGATCCTGACAAAGGATGCGCTTGATCTTGTGGGTGGCGCTTTCTTTATAGAGCCTGATCCTATTAAGGCTGCCAGGGTGATGGCTGATTATATTGAAGAAAAAAGAAAAGGGTTGGGTATCTAAAGCGGGGTTTTTGCCCCGCCTTTTTATTTGAAGGGGTGTTGCGATATGGATAAAGCGACTCTGGATAGGATTATTTCGAAGTATAAAGATCCATCTGGCAGGGTTTTGGGTATACTGGAGGATATTCAGCAAAAGGATAGATACCTTTCAAAGGATGTTTTGGAGTATGTTGCAAAGAGTATTGGTGTACCATTTGCTCAGTTATACTCGATCGCCACGTTTTACTCCTTTTTTAACCTCAAACCGGTTGGAGAGCATCTGATCAGCGTTTGTATGGGTACAGCCTGCCATGTCAAAGGTGCCCCGGAGATTCTTAAGAATCTGGAGTATCTACTCGGCGTCAACGAGGGTGGAGTGACAGAGGATGGTAAGTTTATGCTCACCACGCATGATGGTCAATTTTCGTTATCCACAGCAAGGTGCTTTGGGTGTTGCTCCATGGCACCGGTTATAAGGGTCGATGAGAAGATTTACGGCTATGTTAGCGTCGGTGAATTGCCAAAAATACTCAAAAAGTACGGATGGAAGGGAAAATGAAAATTACAACGCAAGATGAACTTGAACAGATAAAGAAAAACGGCCTAAAAAAGCTTGTGCCTGCTGATAGGGTTAGAATCAGCGTGGGCCTTGCAACATGCGGCATCTCTGTAGGTGGTGATGCTGTATACGATGAATTTGAAAGATTAATAGGCTCAAAATACCCGGATATAGAGCTTACAAAAACCGGCTGCATAGGTTTTTGCAGAGAAGAGCCGCTTGTTAATATTACAATTCCCGGCAGGGGTATCGTAATACTTCACAGAGTAAATCCTGATGATGTTGAGCGCATTCTGGATGCCATTGAAAGCGCAAACTACGATTTTGAAAAGACACTCTGCAGGATCAACATATGGGATCACATCGTAGATAGCATTGACTATGGGGATGGTTTTGAGGATGTACCACTGTGGAGTGAGCTTGATTTTTTTAAGAAGCAGAGAAAGCTTGTTTTGCGAAATGCAGGCATTATCAACCCTGAAGATATAGATGAGTATATTGCCGTTGGTGGATATAGCGCTCTTTTTAGAGCTTTAAAGGAGATGAGCCCCCTTGATGTGATAGAGGAGGTTAAAAAATCGGGCTTGAGAGGCAGGGGCGGAGCCGGTTTCCCAACGGGTATAAAGTGGGAGCTTGCCTATAAGGAGCAAAGCGACGTTAAATATGTGATATGCAACGCAGACGAGGGTGATCCTGGCGCATATATGAACAGAAACGAAATGGAGTCGGATCCGCATTCCATAATTGAAGGAATGATAATCGGTGGATACGCCATAGGGGCAACTAAAGGGATAATTTACATAAGGGCGGAGTATCCGCTTGCACTCCAAAGACTTGAAAAGGCTATAGATGATGCGAAAAGCTACGGTTTGCTGGGCAAGAACATTCTAAACAGCGGCTTTGATTTTGACATTACGATAGCGCGCGGTGCTGGTGCTTTCGTGTGTGGTGAGGAGACTGCGCTTATAGCATCAATTGAGGGTGATATAGGAAGACCACGTCCAAGACCACCGTATCCGGCCCAAAAAGGGCTGTGGGGAAAGCCTACAAATATCAACAATGTTGAGACATGGACAAATATAGCGCCAATTATTCTGAAAGGTGGCGACTGGTTTAAATCTATAGGAGCTAAAGAAAATTCAGGCACCAAGGTGTTCTCCCTTGTTGGAAAGGTGAAAAATGTGGGTCTTGTAGAGGTTGAGCTTGGAACGCCTTTAAGGACCATCGTATATGATATAGGCGGCGGTGCCGGCAACGGTAAAGGGGTTAAGGCTGTTCAAACGGGTGGCCCTTCCGGCGGTTGCATACCAGAGGATCTATTTGAGACCCCTGTTGATTACACCCACCTTGCAGAGGTTGGCTCCATAATGGGTTCAGGGGGCATTGTGGTTATGGATGATGAGACCTGTATGGTAGATACGGCGCGCTATTTTCTTGACTTCACCGTGGATGAGTCATGCGGTAAGTGTGTGCCATGCAGAGAAGGGCTTAAACACATGTATGATACGCTTGAAAGGATAGTTAACGGCAAGGGCGAGCCGAAGGATATAGAGTTGTTGGAGGAGTTAGCCCTCACGGTGAAGGAGACATCTCTATGCGGTCTTGGTCAGACGGCACCCAATCCTGTTCTTACAACGCTAAAATACTTCAAAGACGAGTATGAAGCGCATGTTTTTGAGAAACGCTGTCCCGCAGCTGTGTGTATGGCTCTTGTCAGGTTTGTGATAGAACCCGATAAGTGTACAGGCTGCATGGTTTGTGCAAGGCACTGCCCGGTTAATGCTATCTCCGGTGAAAAAGGCAAACCACACACTATAGATCAAACAAAGTGTATAAAGTGTGGAACATGTCTGGATGTGTGCAAGTTTGATGCCGTTTTCAAGCTTTCTCAAGGAATAGGTGACAAACAATGAAAGATAAAGTTTTTGTTTATATTGATGGAAAAAGATACGAAGCCTTTGAAGGTGAGATGCTGCTTGATGTTGCAAAAAGAAACGGGATAGATATTCCTGCTTTGTGTTATGAAAAATCACTCGGGGCATACGGTGCCTGCAGATTGTGTATGGTTGAGGTGATTGAGGGCGCCAAAAAGGGTATTGTTACTTCATGCACGCTTGCCTGTAATAACGGATTAAGCGTTTTGACCCGGACCGATAAGATAAAGAAGCATAGAAGCGTCCTGTTTGAGCTTTATCTTGCCCAGGCGCCAGGCTCTGAGAGATTAAGGCAGCTGGCTGCACACTACGGTGTTCAAAATACAAGATTCAAGACAAATAAAAAAGATAACGATCCGCTAAACAACAGTTGCGTGCTGTGTGGACTGTGTGTTCGTGCCTGCAGCCAGGCAATGGGAGCCGGTGCTATAAGTTTCATCGGACGTGGTTATAAAACCCGTGTGAATACGCCTTATTTTGAGGAAAGTCAGGTATGTTTGGGTTGCAGGGCGTGTCTTGAGGTGTGCCCGACAGGCGCTATCGAGATTCATGATGAGGGCTCTGTGAGGGTAATGAAATCGTGGAGTGATACGAGGGTTGGTCTAAAGAAATGCTCGGTCTGTGGCAGGTACTATACGCCCCAGGCCGTTGACAAAAAGGTTTATTCGCTTTTCTACTACGCGGATAAGGATGAAGTCCTAAAAGACATGTGTCCTGAATGCAGAAAGAAATACATTACAAAGAAGGCGACGCTAATTGCAGAAAAAGAGGTAGAGAGATATGCCAAATAAGGAGAAAGAGAAGCTTTTTGAGGTTGCCGATATACTTAAAAAGAGAACAGATGATAGGGATGGATATGATTTTAGGGTTGTGGTTACAGGAAAGGGGGGTGCTGGAAAAACAACCACGAGTGCCATTTTGGCTCATCTTTTTGCAAAAGACGGCTACAGGGTGCTTGCCATTGACGAGGATCCGCAGATGAACCTGCCGTTTGCAATAGGTGTGGATACTGAGGTTGCAAAAAGGATTGTGCCGCTTTCCCGTAATCTGGATTACATAGAGGAAAAAACAGGCGCAAGACCCGGTACATCGTGGGGCTTATTTTTGAATCTAACGCCAGATATTACAGATGTTGTGGATAAGTTTGGTGTAAAGGTTAACGATAATATAAGTGTGCTTGTCATGGGAACGGTCGTTCAGGCGGCAACAGGATGCCTGTGTCCTGAAAATGCTTTGCTTGATGCTGTTGTTAAGTATATCTCTCTGCGTAAAAACGAATTGATAATTATGGATACGCAGGCAGGTGTTGAACATTTCGGTAGGGCATTGGCAAAGGGGTTTAGACACTGCGTTGTTGTGACGGATTACACCTTTAACGCCATAGATGTCGCAAGACACACGGCAAACCTTGCGCATCAGATTGGAATACCCAATATATACCTGCTTGTTAACAAGATTAGGAAAAAAAAGGATATTGAAAGGGCAAGGAGGCATCTTGGTGCTGATATGACCCTTTTTAAGGAGATATTTTTTGCTCCGTATCACGAAGATCTGCTTGAGGTTGAGCCGCTTGTTGTGCCTGTAATAGACTCAAAGAGCGAATATCTAAACGTGCTTAAAATGCTTAAAGAGAGATTGAAGGGAGATTAGGTTGGATTCTTACATTGCTTGCGGAGGTTATCAATGCTAAAGTACAAATCCCGTATGTTGATATTTTTTCTTGTTGTTTTCAATATTGGTGTCTGGGTGTTGCTCGGTGTTGTAACGCACTTTGCCTATTCGATGATAAGCCTTGGAGCGCTTGCCTATTTTTTCGGATTGAGGCACGCCTTCGATGCGGATCACATAGCCGCTATAGATAACGTTACAAGAAAACTGAGGCAGGACAATAAAAAACACGTGGCTGTGGGGCTTTTCTTCTCTCTTGGTCATTCTACGGTGGTTTTGATAATGTCGATAGTTATTGTGGTTATAGTCAGGGGATTTTCACCGACTATCAAAATGTTTCAGGATGTTGGCGGTGTTTTCGGTACAGTTGTCTCAGCCGGGTTTCTCACGATTATAGGTCTCATAAACCTGTTTATTTTGAAGGATTTGTACAGAATTTTTAAGTCCTACAAAGAGAGTGGTTCGCTTGATAAACATCTGAATGCAACAACCGAAGAGCTGCTCGACAAAAGGGGTTTCATGGGCAGATTCTTCAGTTTTATGTATAAGAAAATAGACTCCAGCTGGAAGATGTATCCCGTCGGTTTTCTGTTTGGGCTTGGGTTTGATACGGCTACAGAGGTGGCTATTCTTGGTATCTCAGCAGCTTTGGCTAAAAATTCCCAGCTTCCATTGTGGGGTGTTATTATCTTTCCTCTGCTTTTTACTGCAGGCATGAGCCTGATGGACTCACTTGACGGACTTGTAATGATGAAGATATACGATTGGGCAATGATAGACGCTTTAAGAAAGATCTTTTTCAATATGGTGATAACCGCCACGAGTGTCTTTGTGGCATTGGCTGTCGGTACGATTGAGTGGATTCAGGTTGTATCGATGAAGATGAACGTAAATTCGCCGTTTTTTGAGTTTATCAACAATCTGAATTTTGAGGTGCTTGGTGTCGGTGTCGTTTTTATCATGATATTGAGCTGGGTGTATGCCTTTTTCTACTACAAAAGATACGTCGCTATAAATTGACAACTGCACAGGCAGCCGGAGACTCCTTGTTTTTCCGGCTGCCTGCCTGTTTTTTATGAATGGGGGAGTTCTCTCATTTTGTCTTCAAGCGGTTTGCCCTGTGCTTGTGCTTCTCTGTACCTGAGTTTTAATTAGGTAACGTTGCATTATTTGAGTTATCGACGTTAATGCCATAATAACCAAATTAATTGTTGGGATTTTTTGGCTTCTGGGGATTGTCACTTGGATGATGAATAGATAAACGCTGCAATCGGTATGATTTGCGAAAGTGTCAATATTGGCTTGGTAGGTCTGATAGAGAGGTAGCTTGTTTTACAGCGAACCTTGGTCTGTTTAATTTCACAATTTTTTCACAGATTTTTTAATATTTGTCGTGTAAAATGTAATTGATGTAAGTAAGACACGCGGGGTGGAGGGTTAATCGATGCGCAAGATTGGATTTAGCTATATAATTTTGTTACTTATAGTTTTTGCTCTTTTTTCGGTTCCTTCAACGGTCTATGGAGGTTTAACTCCTGTTACACCTGCGTGTCCCTTGAATCAACTCTCCCATGGCCTCAAGTTGTCCACTTACGACATAAGTGGCTACACACTCCACTATCCCAGAAACCATCAGGACTTCAATCTCCTTGAGCAGGATTATGCCATACCTTCACTCATGTTCGGCACCGGAATTGTGCCTGACATCGACACAACAGGCAGTAACAACAACCCATTTCAAACGAATCCAGATGAGAGATACTTAAGCATCTTTGATGGTTACATCTACATACCAAAACCCGGATCATACTCCTTTGCCGTTAACGGTGATGATGCTGTGGAGGTAATATTCGGAGACACTGCCTATTACGGCTGGTACGGTGGACACGCAGCAGACACCACACTCCACAACGACAACTTCACCTTCGATCAGGCAGGTTATTACAAGATCAAGTTCAGACACCAGGAATGGACCGGTGCTGACAGCTATCAGCTTTACTGGAAAAAACCGGGTGACACAAGTTACACCATTGTGCCAGAGGAGTATCTGTATCATTGCGCACCACCCAAACCTATGGCGGAATATCGTATGGATGAGTGCCAGTGGAATGGAACACCAGGGGAGGTTAAGGATTCAAGCGGCAACGGCTACAACGGAACGGCTGAGGACAACGCCACCACCGGTGAGGGCAAAATCTGCAGGGGAGGTGTGTTTGACGGCACAGACTACGTTGCCCTGCCCAATTTCCCGCATCTTACCGGTTCAAGGACCATAATGGCCTGGTTTAAGACCACAAACAACGCCCTGAAGGGTCAGAGGATATTTGCAGACGACGAGGTTAATCAGAGCGGAAACTACGCTGTGAGCCTCGGTGATCCAGGTGTAGGTAGGGTCAGGTTCTATATAAGGGGATTCAGACCTATTGTTCTTGACAGTAAGGCTGTTGTCGAGAACAACAAATGGTATTTCGTTGTAGCTGTATTTGACAATAAGACTATGACAAAGAGCCTGTACATCTACGATGATAGTGGAACTCTTCTTGACAGTGAATCCCAAAGTGTTACCGGCACAATACAGACACCCACAGGGCTCGTTACCATTGGTGGAGAGAGCGACGCTTCCGCTGAGAGTAGGAATAAGTTTCATGGTACCATAGACGAGGTCAAGATCTACAACTATCCACTCTCTTCTGAGCAGATCCAGCAGATCTACCAGTACGAGAGAGAGGGCTTGAATTGGGATGGGACAAAGAGACAGTGCGTGATATGTCCCGTACATCCTACCTGTTATCTCTCCCATGGCCTCAAGTTGTCCACTTACGACATAAGTGGCTACACACTCCACTATCCCAGAAACCATCAGGACTTCAATCTCCTTGAGCAGGATTATGCCATACCTTCACTCATGTTC
>CAZIZT010000033.1:0-9186 GCA_964544085.1 uncultured Desulfurellales bacterium | reverse complement strand
ATATGTGGTGTGCTTAAAAATCAACTTATAGAATTTTGCTCTGGTATTTTCACGATTTTTTCATAGGATAATAAAAATATGGAAAATAGGTCCCCTCGGTTGTTGCCGTTTGTTAAAGGTGAAAGAATGTTGGATGAAAAGCAGATCAAGGAGATTCAAGAAAAGGTGCTTGCACACGCACGCAAGCACGGTATTGCCCTCCTTCCCGGTACGTATAAGAAGTTGTTTGTAAAGTTTGCCAAACAAAACGGCTTCACCGAGGAGGACTGCCTGAATGCCGATAGAGAGCTTGCCTTCGAGAAGTTGAATTCCAAGGCTGCAAAACTCAAAGATGAAAAGATGAAGGAAATACACATCAAGATTGAGGAGACAAAGGAGAAACTGGTAGTGCATCTTGAGGAGGATAAAAGAAAACTCGATGAGTCGGTTGACAGCATCAGGCGAAGCATAACCCTGGATGAGAAAAGAGAACTGAAGAAGAAAATGGATGCGTTTTTGGACAAATATACCCAGTTGTTTAATAAGCTCAACGAGGTAAAAGAAAACATAGAAAACATAGAGGAGACGCTGAAGGATGTAGACGAAATAAGCATTCAGGATCCTGTTACCCTGCTTGGTAACTGCCGTTACTTTGAGATGGCTTTTAACGGAGAGCTATACACTCTTAAACGGTACAAAACTCCTGTTTGCCTCCTTCTAATCAGACTCACCAACATTGTCCAGATAAGTCAGCGGTTTGGACACTCTGTTGAACATGCCGTTGTTCGCTCTATAGCCAACATTATCTATGAAAATTGCAGATCAAGCGACACGGTTACTCGTTGTGAGGGTGGTGATTTCAGGATATTGTTACACAACACGGACAAGGAAAAGGCTGAGCTTTTTGCGGAGAAAATTCGCTACCTACTGAACCGTATCGTATTTCAAAAGAACAACGAACGCTTCAAGGTGAAGGTATCCTACGGCTTAACCCAGCTGAGGGACAGCGACACCATCGAAAAGGCATTGATGAGAATTATGCTTAAACAGTAATTGCCTGCAAAGTTTGTTTACATCTATCTGAGTTTTTATAGAATACCAGATATGGACATTTCCGTATTACCACTTGTGTTTGTTCTTGGTGTTTGCGTGGGCTTCATAAACGTGCTCGCAGCCGGTGGGTCTTTTATAACGCTTGCTGTTCTCATGTGGCTGGGATTGCCTCCAACCGTTGCAAATGGAACCAACAGGGTGGGGCTTCTCATTCAAAACAGCTTTGCATCGTTTCGATTCAACAAACTGAAGCTGCTTAAAAAGGGATTTGCCCTCAAGCTTGCTGGCTTCACAATAGCTGGTTCGCTTCTTGGTAGCTATATGGCGACGCAGATCTCAGATGTGTTGTTCAAAAAAATCGTAGGATTACTGATGGTGCTTGTCAGTCTGATTACCATATATGATCCGAGGAGATTCGCTGAGCGTTTCAAGCGGTTTAGAAATTTAGGTGTACTTGGTTTTGTCTTCTTTTTAATAGGTGTTTACGGTGGTTTTGTTCAAGCGGGGGTAGGGTTTTTTATCATAGCCGCCTCGATTCTATCCGGATTGAGTATGGTTGAAGCAAACGCCATAAAGGTCTTTCTAATAACCCTCTACACCGTTACTGTTCTGCCAGTCTTCATACTCTCTCACAAGGTTAATCTAATCGACGGTGTGGTGCTTGGTCTGGGCAGTATGTTGGGTGCCACTTTTGCAATCAAGCTCTCCCTGAAAAAAGGCGACAGTTTCATTCGAGCAGCCTTGTTGATCCTCCTCTTTGTTTTTGCCGTTAAGTTGATGTTCTTTTAAGGAGTTTACAGATGATATCGGGCATCTTAACAATAGGCAATGAGCTTCTACTTGGCTCAGTTGTGGATACCAACGCGTCATTCATAGCCAGCAGGCTCCTTGAGTGTGGATGCGATGTCAGGTGGATACTCACCGTTGGTGACACTCTGGATGAGATAAAACGGGCTTTGGAATATCTTGATGAAAAATGTGATCTGATTGTGGCAAGTGGAGGACTTGGTCCCACCTTTGATGATCTCACCCGCGAGGCTATCTCCGACTACTCACTCCATAGACTCAAGCTTGAGAGAAACACCTACAAAAAGATAATCTCAAGGGTCAGCAGTCGGGGTTACAGGCTGAGACTTTCTCACATAAAGCAGGCTTACTTTCCAGAGGGCAGCATAATAATACCCAACAGCTCTGGATCCGCCGATGGATTTATGATCAAGTTGAGACACGCACACTGCATAGCACTTCCCGGTGTTCCGTCCGAGCTTAAGGAGATGATTGACCAGCATCTCTGTGGTCTCCTTAAGGAGATCCATCATGTTCATCCACCGTTTTTAGCAACACTCAGAATCATAGGTATTGCAGAATCTGATGTCGATGCTGCCCTTTCCAGGGTTGACAAAGATGGTCTTGAAGTCGTTATAAATGCAGCGGAAGGTGAGATCATTTTGAGGGTGTTAAGCAAAGACAGAGATATACTGAAACGGTTCTGTGATAATGCGATGTCACTCTTTAAAGATCACCTCTTTAGCGTTGATGGAAAAGCGATAGAGGATGTTGTGTCTGATGAACTCATGCGGTTAAATCTGAAGCTGGCGATAGTGGAAAGCTTCACAGGTGGCAGACTGAGCGAGCTTATGTCCAGCAAACCCTGTTTTGCAGGGGCTTTAATTGTTAATGTGGAGGACGAAAAGCAGCTACACGAAGCTGGCGGTGATATAACCATCTGGCCAAGAAAACTCCATGGGAACAAGTTCGAGTTGCTGATAAAGCACAAAGAACAGGTAGAAAAGATAGATACGCAATATGCGGGCAACAGGCTCTTTTTGAGAACAAGCGCTTCGAAACGCTCTCTATGGCATCTGTATCGGTTCTTAAAGAAAAAAACTTGATTTTTTTAGCTCGCTTTATACTATCTACCGAGCGGAGGTGCCATGGAATTTGAAATCAAGGTTTATCCTGATCCGGTTCTGAGGAAAAAGGCAAAGCCTGTAGAGATAATAGACGAAAAGGTGGTTAAAACCCTCAAGGCAATGCTCGATATGATGCACCACTACAGGGGCATTGGCCTTGCAGCTGAGCAGATAGGGTTGCTCAAACAGCTGGTTGTTGTGGATCTCATGCCAGATGGCAAAAGTGCCCCGATTATGCTGATAAATCCGGAAATAATTGCAAGTGAGGGCATCTACGAGGAGCATGAGGAGGGATGCCTGAGCGTGCCCGGTTATTATGATGTGGTGAAAGATAGAAAAAAAGCTATAAAGGTAAGATATCTTTACATCAACGGAAACGATAGAATACTTGAAACGGACGACTTTTTGAGTGTGGTACTTCAGCACGAGATAGACCATCTTAATGGCACACTCTTTATCGATAGACTCTCACCGGTGAGAAAAAGTATATTCAGAAAAGAGTGGAGAAAGTTGCAGAGCAAGAGGGAAGAGGAACAGTGAGGGTTGTTTTCTTCGGCACAAGCGAGTTTGCCCTTAAGCCGCTTGAGCGGTTGGCTCTCTCCCACCATGAGATTCTCTGCGTTATTACGACACCCGACGCGAGGGGCAAAAGGGGCAGGAAACTTATTCCTCCTCCGGTAAAGGTCTTTGCACAGGAACATTCACTTGAGTTACACCAGCCGGAGAGCCTGAAGAGCACCGGATTTATTGAGCTTATCAAACAGAAGAAGCCGGATCTTTTTGTTGTGGTTTCATACGGTAAATTCCTTCCAGCACAGCTCCTTGATCTCGTTAAATACAGACTCAACATCCATCCATCGCTGCTGCCAAAATACAGAGGGCCATCGCCTATAAACTACGCACTCCTAAACGGTGATACCCACACCGGTGTATCCATTATTGACGTAACGTCCAGAATGGATGCTGGCGATATTTATATGCAGTGGGTTGTACCGATAAAGAAAAAGGAGAAATACCCTCAGCTGCACGATCGCCTATCAGGGATAGGTGCACAGATGCTTCTTTGTGTAATGGACAGTATTACCGAGATAAAGCCAGCCAAACAGGATGAGAGCAGGGCAACGTACACCAGAATTATCCAGAAGGAAGATGGAAAAGTGGACTTCTGTACAATGAAAGCTGCACAGATAGAAAACATGGTACGCGCTTTCTATCCATGGCCTGGCGTCTATTTCAGGTACTCTGGCAAGCTTTTCAAGCTTATAGATGTGGAAGCCCTGAATATGGATGCAGAACCCTGTACGGTTGCTCTTGTTGACAAATCCCGTTTGGTTATTGGATGCAAAGAGGGAGCTATCTCCATCAAAACGATTCAACCAGAATCCAAAAAACCAATGGATATAAGGGCATTCCTTGCGGGCTATAGATTCAAAGCAGGCGATATTATTCGATAGTGCTTTAGCCCTCTCAACATCTCTACTCCTTATAGCTGCTTTCTATATTCCGTACCTGGCTTTTATTGCATTTGTTGGTTTTTTTGCCGCTACAGAAAGGGGGAGGGTGGGTAGTGTAGGGTTATCTTTGCTCGCCTTTCTACCGTTTCTTATGTTCATCTATAGCGGTATATTCAAAAGCCTCTATGTGTACTACCAGTTGCCTGCACCGATAGCCCTGTTGCTCTATCTATTGCTGTGTGTATACCATTTGCTTTACATTTTAGCTGCTGTATTCCTGCAAAAAAGGCTAAGACTCTCTGTCTATGCGTTTGCGGTATTGTTTGCTGCTTTTGAATTTGCAAGAAACAGATTCCTGTATGGTTTTCCAATTGGCAACCTGAACCTTTTGGTCTATGATTTGCCGTGGTTTACAAAGTCAGCCGCATGGTTTGGTGCTACTTTTGTCACTTTCGAGATAGTGCTTGTAAACGCAGCCTTTTATCGCCTGTTGAGAAGAAGTTACCTTAAGCCTGCCCTTGTTTTTCTAATGATCGGCATTTTTGCCATGTTCCATGTTTTCTCAGGCAAAGGAACGGGCAGGGTGGATATCCATATTGTACAGGGTAACATCCCTCAGAATGAAAAGTGGGAGGATAGTTTCCTGAACAGAAATCTGCATATCTATATCCGGCTCACAAAGCAGCTTAAGGGACTGGTTTTTTGGCCCGAGTCAGCCTATCCGTACCTGTTTGATCCATACACGTTCCCGTATGATTCCCTGCCAGAAAAGGTATCCGTAATATTCGGTGCCGTGAGGTTGCAGAAAAACCACTACTACAACAGTGTAATTTACATAAAGAACCGAAAAGTGGTTGCCATCTACAACAAGCAAAGACTTGTACCATTTGCCGAGTTCATTCCGCTTAGGTGGCTTATTGGCAGGTTTGTGCCAGAGAACATGGATCCGGGAGATTTCACCGCCGGCAAAAGCGGTGTTCTGTTTACCTACAAAGGGCTGAGTATTGGGTCTATGATCTGTTACGAGGAGGCTTTCGGTTTTATCTCACGATGGTACAAGCGGCACGGTGCCAATCTGCTTGCAGTCTTTACCAACGACGCCTGGTTTGACGGCACGCCAACATTCTTCATGCTCCACAGAAATGCTATCTACAGAGCCATTGAAAACAGGATCTGGCTCGTAAGGGTTGCCAACACCGGTATCAGTGAAGTCGTCTCGCCTTCTGGAAAAATCGTTGCAAAAGCACCGGTTGATAAAATGTACGTTCTCGGTTACAGAATACCTGTTTATAAAGGCACAGAGACCATCTACGATAGATTCGGCTATCTGTCGGGTTGGTTTTTCCTGTTGATGCTTATACCTGTGATTTTCTACGAAACATATAGATCCCGAAAAGAAGCAAAACAACATCCGGCAACCAGATAGGCCATATCAAGGAGAAGTTTTTAAACATCGACTCGCCGGTCATCTCGAGTATGTAGTAGGCAAAGAATATGGACATGCTGATGGCAGCGCCTGTACTTTTGCCGCTTCTTACAAGTGTAATGCCAAACGAAAAGGCTATAAGTGCAAGCACGAAAACGCTAAATGAAAGCACGAGCATCTTGTTGATCTTGTATAGTGCACCCTTTGAATGGGTTTGCTTGTAGTAATTAATCAGCTCGGCTATCGTCATAAAGCGAATATCATTGGCTTTGTAGT
The DNA here is from genome assembly GCA_964544085.1 of uncultured Desulfurellales bacterium. Taxonomy (GTDB): domain Bacteria; phylum Campylobacterota_A; class Desulfurellia; order Desulfurellales; family Hippeaceae; genus CAZIZT01. Next base: position 3,085 of record CAZIZT010000033.1, on the reverse strand, counting down.
AGTGTTTTTTTTGGCTCTGAAATCTGATAGAAACGGAATAGTTCTTCAAACGTCCGTACTCGATAAGGTCGGGCCTGGACGAGTAGATATGCGCGTTGATAAAGTCCACAACAACGCCAAAGGGTGTATCCTTGAAGATGGCTTCTTTTGCCGTAATAACGCTGTTTTTGTTTGCAAAAAATACATCGAACAGGTGCTTTTTGTCTGGAGAGATGCGTTTTGCGTAGAGCGTTGAGGACTTTAAGCCGTTGTAGAATACACCGGCTTTTAAACCAACGTAAATGCGTTTCTTGAATGCACTAACGATGTCTGTCTTGTACGAAAGACGCGCCCTGTATGCGAAGAATGACACATCAATGAAAAGTAGCACAAAAACAATCGACGAGAAGAGCAGGGCGGGCAAGAAAATCCTACGCAAAGAGACACCCGATGCCCTGAGGGCTGTTATCTCAAAGTTTGCGGACATCTGGGTGTATGTGAAGTTTACGGCGAGAGTCAGTGCCATTGGTATGGTGAAAATGGAGAGGAAGATGCAGGCGTCCAGCATTATTTTTCCAAGCAACCCTATTCCTACACCCCTTGCGAAAAGTACGTCGTATATTTTAATCAGGTTGCCCAGGAGCATCACTACACTGACTATAATGAAGGAGACAAGAAAACCCTTTGTAAGGTCCTTGAGGATGTATCGATCTATTGTTTTCATTTAACCGTAGAGCGTTCTAATTACCCATTCACCACAGAAGAGATACGTTATTGCCGCAGCCGATAGGTATGGTCCAAACGGCAGGCGTGCTCCAAGGTAGCTTCTACCCATAGCAATCAGCACTATACCTACAACGCTTCCTAACAGGGATGCCACAAACAGGGTAAATAGCACACCCTTGATCCCAATGAATGCACCGATACCGCTGAGAAGCTTTATATCTCCACCGCCCATAGCCTCTTTCTTAAACGCCTTTTTTCCGAGTGTTGCAACGATGTAGAGAAGCACAAAGCCAAACACAGCACCGGCTATGGAGGCTTTCAAACCTATCGGCACAAAATGGGATATACCTATCCCCACAACAATGAGTCCTATGCTTATTGTATCTGGAATGATGTAGTGCTTAAGGTCTATAAAGCTTGCGACAATCAGCGCGTAGGTTAGCAACAGATACGCAGCAGTTTGTAGCGTTAGTGAGTACTTCAGATAGATTGCGGCACTCAGTATGCCACTTAACAGCTCAACTGCAGGATAGAGTATGGATATACGCTCCATGCAATTTCTGCATCTGCCCTTTAGCAGAATGTAGCTCAATACCGGTATGTTATCGTACCACTTTATCCGGACACCACAGGAAGGGCAGCTTGACGGTGGATAGACTATCGATTTACCAAGCGGTATCCTGTAAATGCATACATTCAGAAAACTGCCCACAATCAAACCGAATATGAAAAAAACAACAGCCAGACCTATCATGACGACTCTTGACGTTTTTTAGTGGAGAAGATGTGGGCTATGATTATGCTGATTACATACAGCATGATAAGTGGACCAGCCATGAGAAACTGGGTAAATACATCAGGTGGTGTGAGTATAGCCGCAACAATGAAAATCACAAGGAGTGCATAATCGGCTTTCTTAAGCAGGTCTTTGCCGTCTATCATACCCATCCTGGCAAGTATAAAGGTGACAATGGGAAGCTCAAATATAAGTCCAAAAGCGGTAAGCATCCTCAAAAACAGTGACATATACTGCTTGATGCTGGGCATGGCTGAGAGCTCTTTTCCGCCGTATCGCAACAGGAAAGAAAAGCCGATTGGCAAAACGACCTTGTAGGCAAACACCACACCGGCAATAAAGAACAAGGAGAAGAAGAAAACAAATGGAATAGCGAACTTCTTTTCGTGCTCCTTCAATCCCGGCTTCACAAATAGCCATATCTGATAAAATGTAAAGGGTATGCTGACAATGATACCAGCCACCAGGGCAGCTTCAAGTCTTACCCAGAACGCCTCCGTTACACCTGTGAAAATAATCTTGCTGCCGGCTGGCAGTGCCTTTTTCAGCGGTTCTATGGCTATATCTATTATCTTTTCCGAATAGGAGTAACATGCAGCAACACCGACCAGAATACCTGCTACGATCCATAACAACCTCACTCTTAGCTCCTCGATATGCTCGAGGAGCGTCATCTGGTTAGGATCCTTCTTTTGTCTTCTCTTTATCCTTATCATCGTCCTCTTCTATTATCTCCCTCCATTTCTCTTCGATGTCTTTCTTTACGTTGACCTCGTCAAGATCCTCTTCGAGTTCTCGTTTGGCTTCGTTTATGGCATCAAGCACAAGCTTGTAAACCTTGGCTACCCCTCGTAGCACCTCCGGCAAGCGCTTTGGACCCACCACAACGAGAGCTATGACGAGAATGACAAGCATTTCTGAGGAGCCGATAGAGAGCATGCGCAATTGCCTCCTTTCGAATACTCAAGTTAATAAAACTTGCCTGTTTTGTCAAACAAATTGGATGTAGCCGAAATGCCATCATTTAAAAGGAAAAGAGGGGTTGGGGCTTTTCAAAAGCTCAAGAAACCGTCTGGAGGGAAGGGGAGGCGCAAATAGATAGCCCTGCACACACTCACAACCAAACTTGCGCAACATCTTAAGCTGGCTCTCTGTTTCGACTCCTTCTGCGATGGTTTTTACTTTTAATTCCTTGGCAAGGGAGATAATGGTTTTTACGATAGCTCTGGTATTTGCATCATCAACCATTTTTCTAACAAAAGATATATCTATTTTGATACAGTCGATAGGCAGACTTGAAAGGTATGAGAGTGATGAGTAGCCTGTACCAAAATCATCCATATATACACCGATACCCTTGCTCTTCAATGTTTTTAGGACCCTTTTTGCATATTCGACATCATCAAGGAAAAGCCTCTCTATTATTTCTACGTTGATTAAGGATGGATCAAGCCCATCCAGCCTCTGATCTATAGACTCGATAAAATCACTGTTCTTAAAGCTCAGAGGGGATATGTTAACGGAGATCGGCACTACTGGGATACCCTTTTCCTGCCATCTTTTCATCTGTTCAGGAACATGACT
>CAZIZT010000032.1:0-39885 GCA_964544085.1 uncultured Desulfurellales bacterium | reverse complement strand
CACTTCTCAACCGCAATACTTCTTGCCGTTTCTATTGTTCTGATGATAAGCCTCACAATAGGATTCGGAATCTCTGGAGGACTCATCCTGCCAAACCTTGTAATCGGAGCTCTGCTGGGTAATGCACTGGGGGCGTTCTATCCGTCTGATCTTGTCATTTTTACGCTGTCCGGAATGGCAGCGATGCTTGCTGCCAGCGCCAAAACACCCATAGCGGCTATTGCGCTCATCCTTGAGATCAGCTCAACAGATCTTGTTATCCCAATTACCTTTGCCGTTATTGTCAGTTATATTTTTACCTATGGAATCAACATCTACAGCTCACAGAAACTCTGCAGGGTGGGTGGCTTCGAGAAGCTTTATTGACTTGACGCCGCTGTATTTGTATCATCGATTGTTTGAGAATGTGTGATGGGAGTGCAAAATAGAAAGAAACGTTAAGATTAGCGATTTTGCTGTCATATTAACCGTTCTTATCATATTTCTTGTACTTGTAATACCACTTCCCGGCTTCATAATTGATTTTCTTGTTTCTCTATCCTTCGCCATGGCTCTTTTGATATTCTTTGTGAGTATATATGTAAAAAGGCCGCTTGATTTTTCCACGTTTCCCTCTGTGCTGCTTGCCGTTACCCTATACAGGCTATCGCTGAATGTTGCAACAACAAGAGCCATTCTGCTGCGTGGTGCTGAAACGCCGGATGCCGCCGGAAAAATGATCAAAACATTTGGATACTTCGTTGTGGGTGGTAACTATGTGGTTGGAATGGTCGTGTTCATAATTCTCGTGATCATAAACTTTATAGTCATCACCAAAGGTGCTGGCAGGGTAGCAGAGGTAGCTGCAAGGTTCACGCTGGATGCCATGCCCGGCAAACAGATGAGTATAGATGCAGATCTCAATGCAGGTCTGATAGATGAAAATGAAGCCAGAAGAAGAAGGGAAGAGATAGCAAAACAGGCAGATTTTTACGGCGCCATGGACGGTGCAAGCAAGTTTGTAAGAGGTGATGCGATAGCTGGCTTGCTCATAACCGCCATAAACATAATCGGTGGCATAATCATCGGCGTTTTGCAGCACCACATGAGCCTGTCAGCAGCCGCAAGCAGATATACTGTTTTGACCATCGGTGACGGTCTCGTCAGTCAGCTGCCGGCACTGACCGTCTCTACAGCTGCCGGTATCATTATAACCCGCAGCTCAGAAGAGATCGAGCTTTCTACAAACATTGTTGAGCAGATCACAAAACAGTATCAGACTCTTTACATAGCAGCCTTTGCGCTTGTGGTGCTTGCGTTTGTTCCCGGTATGCCAACAATGCATCTGTTAATACTCGCCGCCCTGCTAAGCGCAATAGCCTACAGTGTCTCGCTTGCAAAGAAAAGGGAAAAAGAGGCGCTGGAAAAGGAGGAGGAAGCTGCCGCAGAAGAGCAGCCAGCAGAAGAAATAACGATGGAGGATATAGAGGAGTCCATCCGCATCGATATGCTGGAGCTGAAGATCGGATACGGCTTGATTACCTTTGTTGACGAGAAAAGCGGTGGTGATCTGTTGAAACGGATAAAGCTAATGCGTAAACAGATTGCCATGGATCTGGGTGTGATCATACCATCAATCAGGATCAGGGATGATCTAAACCTCGATAGAAATGAGTATATGTTCTTAATAAAAGGCGTGGAGGTAGCACGCTACACCGTTTACCCAGATAAATTGCTCGCCATGAAACCGGGCGGAGTGGCTGATCTGGAAGGCATCCAGACAAAAGAGCCGGCTTTCGGACTGCCCGCAGTCTGGATTGATCCGGAGCAGAAGAGCGACGCTATAGTGAAAGGCTACACCGTTGTCGACCCTGTCACTGTGATCATCACCCACCTAACTGAGATAATCAAATCCCACATAGCCGATATATTCACAAGACAGGATGCAAGCAAACTGCTCGATACGATAAAGGAAGACTACCCCAAGATAGTGGAAGAGCTCATGCAGCACATGTCTCTTGGCTCCATCCACAGGATACTGAAAAATCTGCTGAAAGAGGGTGTTCCGATAAGGGATATGGTAACAATAGCCGAGACACTGTCGGATTACGCACCTTACGTGAAGGATGTGGATCTTTTAACCGAACATGTTCGGGCTGCTCTTGCGCATCACATTACAAATCGTTTCAAGAACGAGAACAACGTAATAAACGTGATCACACTCTCATCGAATGTGGAGGGCATTATCAGCGCCAACATCAAAGAGCAGGGCGGTGTGAGCTATCTCGATTTGCCGCCGAGTGTGGCAGAAGAGCTAATAAACAAAACCCAGGAGGTCATTTCCAGCGTTATTGAGAGCGGTTTTGAGCCTATAATCTTGACATCTCCGAAAATTAGGAGATATTTTAAATCGTTTATTGAGCGATTCTTCCCCCGGGTACCAGTGCTGGCATATTCTGAGATAGCAGAGGGGGTCGAGATAAGAAGCGTTGGGACCATTGAGTTATGATAGTTAAAACCTATCGGGTTCACGATATGAGAGAAGCTATCTCCAGGATAAAAAAGGATCTTGGGGAAGATGCCTTTATTGTATCCACAAAAAAGGTTAGGGTGCGCTCCTTCTTCTCCCTGTTTAAAAAAGAGATGCTGGAGGTAGTAGCTGCCGTCGATGAAAAACCAAGTGCAGCCAAATCATCCTTCAAGGATATTGCTGATAGCTACACCAGAAAACAGGCTGTGCCTACCAAGAGTCAGCACAGTAGCATGGATATGCATCAGTTTGAAGAACGCATACGCAGGCTTGAAGAGCTCATTCTCACAGCGGGCCAGGAAAACATCCGACGTGTTGTCGATGGCATCAAACACGATCTGGACGATCTGAAAAACGCTATAAACTATGCAAAGAAATCCGGAAGCGTAGACATATCACGTTTGCCTCTCGGGGTACACAAATACTTCAGCTATATGTGTCGAATAGGCATCAACGAAAAATACGCCTACAAGCTGGCTAACGCTCTCTATAACAACATAGACAAGGAAAAGCTCAGTGATGAGGAGTATGTTAAGGAGTTTCTTTCGGTCATCATATCTCAATTTTTTAAGACAAGCTCTCCGAAGCGCAGGGGCATTGTCCTGGTGGGTCCTACAGGTGTTGGAAAAACAACGACAGTGGCGAAGCTCTCGGCGATTTATAAATTGAAAATGGACAAGAAAGTGGGTATCATAACAACCGATACGTACAGGATAGGTGCTGTTGATCAGCTACTTACCTATGCGAAAATAATGGAGATCCCTGCCGTTGTCAGTGTGTCGAAGGATGATTTTGTTAAGGCATTCAGGGAGTTTAGCGATATGGATGCTGTGTTTGTGGACACCGTCGGCAGGAGTCCAAGGGACATAGAAAAGTTGAAAGAGATTTTTGCCATATTTGATAATACGGAGGAGCTGCATATCTCGCTGGTTCTTGCCGCAAACACCAAAGAGGAGGACTCCATTGAAAGCATTAAGCGTTTCTCTCAGCTTCCTATCGCAGATGTGATATTCACCAAACTTGACGAGACAAAAACACCCGGTACCGTGCTGAATCTTGCAGTAAAATTGAAAAAACCGATCTCCTATATATCATTCGGACAGGATGTTCCAGACGATATAATGAAGGCTGAGCCGCTTAAGGTTTCATCCCTTATCATCAAAAAGGGAGTGTCTTGAAAATGGGCGATCAGGCTGAAAAGCTTAGAAAGATGGTTGCTGAAAAGCGCAAGAAAAACCATAGAGCCATTGCAATAACGAGTGGCAAGGGTGGTGTTGGGAAAACAAACATTGTGGTTAACGTTGCATATCTTCTGGCATCCATAGGGAGAAAGGTTGTTGTCTTTGATGGCGATTTAGGCCTTGCCAACGTTGACATACTGCTTGGCATCAAGTCTAAATACTCACTTGCGGATGTGGTAAAAAGCGGCAAGAAAATGAGCGACATAATTGTCAAGTACTCGGACAATTTTAAAATCATACCTGCAGGAAGTGGCATAGAAGAGATGGCAAATATAAATGAGCCTATCTTTGCAAGAATAAAGAATCAGCTTGTTGATATAACCAAAGAGACCGATGTGCTGCTTATCGATACAGGCGCAGGTATATCCAGAAAAGTTACCTATTTTTTGAGGGCATCTGATGAGATTATTGTTGTTGTTACGCCTGAACCTACATCCATCGCCGATGCCTATGCAACGATAAAAATCATGACAACAAACTACAAAAAAGATAACATCAAAATCTTTGTGAATATGGCTAAAAACAAGCAGGAAGCCGAATCCATTTACGACAATCTCAATAAGATCTGCAAGCAGTTTTTGAAAAAGGAGTTCAAGAGTGCAGGGTATAGCCTTGTGGATAAGAATCTTCCTGTAGCGGTCAAACAGCAGAAGGTGCTTGCTGAACTCTATCCCAATTCAAACTTTTCCGTTGCGATGAAACGGCTTGTTAACAGCATCTTCAAAGAGAATATAAAGGTGCACGAGAACCCTATTGCGCGGTTCTTTGCTTCTATATTTGGAGGTTGACAGTGAAACTGTTAGTGGGTGCGTTTGTAGCAGGTGTGCTAAGCTTTGTCTCACCGTGCATCCTTCCGCTGATCCCGGTTTATGTTTCATTTATAACCGGGTACAGCTTAGACGAGTTGAAGAAGGGTCACGCAAGCTTTTTTCTTGCCTTTGTCAGGGCAACGGCATTTATCATCGGTTTCTCCATAATATTCGTCTCGATGGGCGTTGCATCAAGCGCAATAGGCACCTTTCTCCTAACAAACAAGGTGCTGTTTGCTCGCATATCCGGCGTCATTGTGGTTTTCTTTGGGCTATATCTCATTGGAATATTCAAATTCGATCTGTTATCCAGAACAAGGCGCCTCTCCTTCGCGTCGGACTCACGTGGCATTGTGCCTTCATTCTTGCTTGGCCTGGTTTTTGGATTTGGCTGGAGTCCATGCGTTGGGCCAATGCTTTCATCCATACTCATCATGGCGGCAGACTCAGCCAATATGGCAAAGGGGGCGTTGCTTCTGTTTGTTTACTCCTTAGGGATTGGGTTGCCTTTCCTTTTTTCCACACTGTTCTTAAACTATTTCCTCAAGCTTTCATCGAGTATGAAACGTCTTGATATCGTGCAGAAGGCTTCAGGGGTGCTTCTGCTTGTTGCAGGTGTCTACATGATCTACAATGGAGGCTTGTAAACAACAAAACCAGCATCGTAAAGAGGGGCACTCGTGGAAGTAACAATCAAACCAGATGAGACAAAATACACATTCGATAAACCTATGCGGGTAAAAGACCTGCTTAAAAGACTGGATATATTGCCAATAGAGGCACTTGTGATACGAGATGAGAGGATTCTCACCCATGATGTTAGACTGGAACCGGATGATAAGGTAGAGATACTGCTTGTGGGGTCGAGAGGATGAAGTGCACACGTTGCAGGAAACAGACTGCTGAGATAGAACTCCCGTGGCACAACGCGGCTTTCTGCAAGGAATGTTTCCAGGTTTTCTTCAGGGGTCAGCTACAAAAAGCAATACGATCGTTTAAAATGTTCACAAAAAAGGATAGGGTGCTTGTTGCCGTATCCGGTGGAAAGGATAGTATGAGCCTGTGGCACGCATTGTTGCAAAATGGGTACAACGTAACAGCCCTGTTCATACACCTTGGAATACCTGAATTTTCAGATACTGCACTGGAAAAGGTCAAAGGGTTTGCTTCTAAAGAAGGAGCCAGCCTGAAAGTTGTATACCTGCGAAACGAAGGTTTAGCAATACCCGATGTTATCAGGGTCACAAGACGACCTGCCTGCGCCATATGTGGCAGGCTGAAACGGTATTACTTCAACAGGGTAGCCATAGAAGACGGATTCGATGTAATAGCAACAGGCCATAATCTTGACGATGAAGCATCACGACTCTTTGCCAATCTGCTACACTGGAAGATGGAATATCTACAGGATCAATCACCGGTGTTACCAGAAGAAAACGGATTGAAGAAAAAGGTAAAACCGTTCTTTAGATTAACTGAATTTGAGATAGCAGCCTACGCGTTTATAAATAAAATCGACTTCTTCCACAGAAGCTGCCCGCTCTCGAAAGGTGCAACCTTTTCCTTTTACAAAAGAGTGCTCAACAGAATAGAGTACAACTCACCGGGCACAAAAATGGATTTCTACCAGGGGTTTCTCAAGACCCTGAAACCTGTTGTTTCAAAAGATCACGCCGATGCACCAGAGAACCACTGCCGCATTTGCGGGTATCCAGCATACGGAGACCTTTGCAGCGTATGCGCCCTTAAACAAAAGATGTCAGCCAGATAAAGGTCTAAAAACTCTTCAAATCACTTGAAAAAGAGCCTTAAGTTTGTTAATTTACCTATTGCCGGCTGGAGGAGTGGCCGAGTGGTCGAAGGCGGCGGTCTTGAAAACCGCTGAGCCCTTACGGGCTCCGTGGGTTCGAATCCTACCTCCTCCGCCATAGAAATGGAGAGGTGGCCGAGTGGCTGAAGGCGCTCGCCTGCTAAGCGAGTGTGTGGGCTAAAACCTGCACCGAGGGTTCGAATCCCTCCCTCTCCGCCATCCTTTAAAAACAAAAATCCCTTGTTCAACCAATCGTTTCTGTATATCTGCGCAAGGTTTGCTTTTTGAAAATACTATTACTAAAGCTTAACGCTTGAATGCGCGCCTGTATGAGAAGTACAGCATTGGTATAACTACAAGTGTCAGCATGGTGGAGACAAGCGTTCCGAAGATAAGTGAAATGGCAAGACCGTTAAAGATAGGATCCTGCAGCATGGTAGCGCTTCCGAACACTATGGCAAGAGCCGTCAGTAGGATTGGTCTGAACCTGACAGCACCCGACTCCAGTACAGATAGGTTGAGGGGCCTGCCTCTGGCTTCGTAGTCCAGGATGAAATCTATGAGCAAAAGCGAGTTCCTCACAACAATACCGGCAAGTGCAATCACACCTATCATCGAGGTGGCTGTAAACGGCTGGTGCAGAAGCCAGTGACCCGGGAAGATTCCAATTATTGTGAGAGGTATTGAACCCATAACGATGATTGGAATAACAAACGACTTGTAGTAACCAACAAGGATGAAGTAGATAAACGCTATGGCAAATATGAAGGCAATACCAAGATCCCTGAATACATCGAGCGTTAGCCTCATGTCACCGCTCCACCTAATCTCGTATCGGGCAGCATCCTTCGGCACAGAACGGAAGAAACCAAGATTGGAGGTATGGAAAACTATGCCGTTTTCAAGACGCTTTCCATCGAGTTGTTTATCAAGGTAAAGCAAACCATAAACAGGCGTAAATTCAAGCATATCGGCACTCACATACACCACCCTGTGCTGATCCCTGTTGTATATTGGCTGCTGTTCTTTTACCTTCTCAACTGTAGCTATCTCCCTTAGTGGCACAAGCTTTCCGGCGCGATTCATCATTCTTAAATTCAAAAGTCTCTCCAGGGAATCTCTATCCTTTTTCTTGAGCCTTATCACTATATACACCGGCTCTGTATAGCGCTTATCATAAACCCACTTTACAACAAAACCGTGCATATACATGTAGAGGAAGTTTGCCACGTCCTGCGGCGATAAGCCCGCTATCATCGCTTTCTGGTAGTTTAGACGAATTCTGTACTCATAGTAGGGTGGGTATACGGAGCTGTCCACATTCATAACATCGTATACCTTGCGGAAGTAGTTCTCTATCAGAGGTGCGCTCTCCTGAAGCTTACTGTAATCAGGACCGTAAAGCTGAGCCAGAATCTGAGCGCGTGTAGGTGGTCCAGGTGGCTCTTTGATCACCTTGACTATGGCATAGGGGAACTTCTTCCTTAAGCGTTCAAGGGCAGCGTGAATCTGCTTGATGATCACAATCTCCTGCGGTCTGTCTTCCTTCTTAAGATTTATCCTGATCTGGGCGATATTGGGCGTATTTGTTATGACATACATTCGCATCAGTGATCCGAAATCGTATGGTGCAGAAACGCCTGTGTAGATCTGGTAATTGGTAACGTACGGATTGTTGCCTATAATTTCACCAGCCTGCTGAGCAATGGCAAGCGTCGTTTCCATAGGTGTATCGAACGGTGTTTTTATCTCCACCATAAAGGTATTAACATTGCTCTCGGGCAGGAGCTTAAACTCAACACCAAACGGGCTCAAGGGCCCATTTAACCCCGATGGGCGTATGAATTGCCACGCTGGCATAAGCAAGGACGCTAAAAGAAGCACAACAGAGACAACGTATATAAGCCCGCGCATAAAACGAATCCTCAGTAGCGGGATTACGGTTTTTTTGTATAGTGTCTGTAGCAGATCCCTCTTGCGTTTTCTTTTATGTACCTTGCGTTTTGGCAAAAATCGCAGCGCCACATAGGGTATCAGTGTGTAAGCAACAAGTATTGACATTATCATGGCTATTGGCACGTTTATCGGTATAGGTCTCATAAAAGGACCCATCATGCCGGTGACAAAAGCCATAGGTATAAAGGCGAGAATGACAGCAATGGTAGCAACGTTGGTTGGGTTTCCTATCTCATCTGTAGCAAGTACAATCGTGTCTCTAAAGTTATGGAAGCCTTTCAGCGACATGTGTCTGTGTATGTTTTCTATAACTACAATGCCGCTGTCTACAAGCAGACCAAGGGAGAGTATGAGAGCAAAAAGCGTAATTCTGTTTATGCTTTGTCCCATAAGGTAGTCAGCAAACAGCACACTCATAAGAACAAGGGGGACGGTAAGGGTAACGATGAAAGACTCCCGCCAACCAAGGAATATAAACAGGATTACAGCAACAACTGCTATGGAGATAGAGAGGTGCTCTATCAGTGTATTTACCGCTTTATTCGCTTTTTCTCCGTAGTTCCTCATTATTTGAATACCAACATTTTCAGGTATCATTACTTTCTTTAGCTCGTTGAGGCGCTTTATTACTCTGTCTGCTACGACAACGGCGTTTGCACCGGTCTTTTTGGCTATACAGATGGTTACAGCCTTTACCTGCTTGTTCACAAGTTTGTTCTTGCCGGAGCCCTTGCCATAGGCAAACAGGGAATAGATATTGTTATCCTCGTTGGCAATCTCTATATCGGCAACGTCTTTTAAGTAGACGACCTTCGATCCGTACACCTTCACAATCACATTTTCAAGTTGTTTCTTTGTCCTAATCAGATCGGACACGGTTACACGGATACGTCTGTTATTACTGGTTAGATATCCAGCTGGAACATACGTATTGCTTGCTTTGAGCAGATTTATCACCTGATTGGCAGCTATAGAATAATGGTTCAATTTCTGTGGAATGAGGTGGATATAAAACACCTTCTTTGCACCACCAACAACGTAGTTGGTTCCTATGTTCGGGATGCCCCTTAGGTTGTCCAGCACCTTGCAGGCGAGATTCCTCAACTGAAAGTAGGTCAAATCCTTCGAAAACAGCGTTATTGTAACAATAGGAATGTCGTCAACTCCGATAGAATCAACGATAGGCTGTAGTGTGCCCGGGGGCATTCTGTCCATGTTACGCATTATCTGGTTGTATAATTTTATCAGGCTTTTTTCCTGATCCTGACCCACCTTAAATTGAACAGTCACTACACCGAAATCGTCTGTTGCGAAACTGAATGTGTGATCAACGCCAGTTATGGATCCAACGATGGAATCCAGTGGCTTGATAAGCTGATTCTCCATCTCCCACGTGGGTGTGTCAGGACGCTGGATAATGATGTTAGCCGCAGGCACTTTAATCTCAGGATCATACATCCTTGGTGTCATAAGAACAGCCAGAGTACCAACGGTTAAGATTATCAATATAAGCAAAACGGTAATCTTGGAATCTATAAAGGCATCAGCGAGTTTGCCTGCCAGATTGTAGGATCTACTGCGCTTCATAGGTAACGCGGTCGGAGTTTTTTAGCTGAAGCGGAGGATTCAGCACCACCTTTTCGCCCCTGAATAGACCTGAGAGCACCTCCACGTATTTGCCGTAGCGACTGCCAAGTCTAACCATTCTAAAATGCGCCCTGCCAGAGGTATCCACGACAAATACACCGGTTATACCGCCTCGGGTTGTAAGGGCTCTTTTATCCACAACAAGCACCTTCCTGTATCTCTTGCTTACGATCAAGCTGGCAAACTCGCCAGGTTTGGCTTTTACACCTTCTGGTAAATCTGCTTTTATTTCAAAGGTTCTTGTAATTGGATCGCTTACATGTGAGATGTTTGCTATTTTTGCGCGAACGTACTGTGACCCGATCTCGACACCTACATAACCATCCTTTTTTAGAGCATTGAGTACATCAAGCGTTACATTTGCCTTTACCTGCAACCTGCTTAGTGCACTGATTCTCAAAATAGGCTGGAACATGGCAGCCATATCCCCTTCATTTGCAAACTTAGCAGAGACGATGCCATTTATTGGAGAGCGCACAATGCTATAGGCAAGATTGGTTTTAGCTATCTTTAATGCAGCAAGCGCCTGTTTATAACCGCTCAGTGCCGACTTATAGGCCGTTTGCACATTTAGAAACTGTTGATATGAGACCACCTTGAGGTTGTAAAGACGCTTAAAGCGGGTGTAGTTAAAGCGTGCATTCTCAAGCTGAGCCTTAGCCCTTTTTACATTTTCCTCAGCCTGCTTAATCGACTCCTCTATGCTTTGCTTCTCAATAACGAGCAACACCTGACCCCTTTTTACATAATCACCGATGTCAACCTTGAGATCCTTGATAAAACCAGGGATTTTGGATGAAATGTTCACAGCATCCTTTGAGATTACAACAGCTGGTATCCTCAAAACAACAGGCTTTTTCTTAAAAGTAACAACTGCTATTTTGATGGGTTTAGCTGTCACATTCCCACATATGATTAACAAGAAGACTCCAGCAGCAAGGGACACACGACTCAAAAATTTCATGCCTAACTACATAGCAAATCTTACCTGCAGATTTCAAGTAAAAAATTATCAATAAGTAGGGGCTATAATTTTGTTACCTATAAGAAATTAATTCTTGCTCAACAAAATAATGGGTTTATTTCTTGTCTTAATTCTGAGGAAATTTAGTCTTTCATGATTTTGTAACTGTAAGTGACTACCTTGATTTTTTGAACAGCTTCAGGTAACGTAAATATATGGGTGACGCAAACGGTGTAATGCAAATCAGAAAATTCCTCGAAAACGCCTACCTAAAACCAAAACCAACCGTGCAAATAGCGATAGGTAGGGGGTTTCTGCTACCACTTTACAAACTGCGAAGGCTCAAGATAGTCTTTGAAGGCGTAGAAAATATACCCTCCACACCTGTAATCTTCGCCATGAACCACACAGACCGGTACAACTACTGGCCTTTTCAGTTTCATCTGTGGACCCTCGGTAAGCAGGGTAGGGTACGCTACCCGTTCACTGCAACATGGGTGAAAGGTAAGTACTATGAAAATCCCTGGATGGCTCGGTTTATGAAGTGGACAGGGAACATACCTGTGCCATCGAAAGGATATCTGCTTGCCAAGGATTTTACGCTGCTCTTTGGCAAGTCAAAGCCTCTTGCTGGTGAAGACTTCCGCCTGTTAAAGCAGTATGTGGATGGTGAAGTAGATATAGAACACCTGAAAGATGCAAAAGATCCACGTGTGCTTGAATTGATAAGCACCCCACATGGTGACTTCAACCCAAAGAAACATACATATGCCGAATATATCAATGAAACCTTTTATGAACTGATGAAAATGGTTCGAGATCTAAACAGGGATGCAGTGTATAACAAGAAACTCAACCTTATCATCTTTCCTGAGGGCACGCGCTCAAAAAGGCTGATTCGCGGCAAGCCAGGCATTGCACAGATGGCTATAGCACTCAAGGTTCCTGTTGTACCTGTTGGGTGCAATGGAAGCGACAAGGTCTATACATCCGATTTACCGTTTATTGAGAAGAATGGAAAGATTGTCTACAGGCTTGGTAAGCCGATAGAACTACACAAAATGGAGCCCTTCAAGATAGATGAAGAATTTGTGCCATTTACGCCGCAGAGTGAAAAGCTGAAGAAGCTGTTTCAGCAGGCTACAGACCTTATTATGAGTATCATCAACAACGAGCTGTTGGATGAAGAGTACCGCGGTGATTTTACCCATCATGACTCCACTGATATAAAATCCTTTATCTGAGATACCTGATTGTTTTTTTGGTGGAGACGGCGGGAGTCGAACCCGCGTCCAGGTGTGCTTCACATCCGAAGAGTGTTACATGCTTAGTCCCTTTTTTTCTGGATGGTGTCCGGATCCCGGGAAAAGGGACAAACCCTTAGCGGATCCGCACACACCGGTTTAAATACCTCACAAACGGGTAACCGGCGGACCCGTATGTGAGGGTTGCTTTTACTCTTAGGCCCATCGGGAGCCAAAGCAACAAACACTACCCGATGAACCGCTGCCTGTTTCTTAGGCAGCTAAAGCGTACTCAGAGTCTGCGTTTCTTTTTCCCTGCCTGTTTTACGAGGTGGCAGGACCTCGGCATGCTCTTCGAATGCCGTAGCACCCTGTCGAACCCAGAATGCGTCCCCTTGCATGTCATTTTGTATTAGAGGCAGGATGTAATATAAATCGCTTTTAAGTAATGTCAAGAAAAAATAGCTGGATTAAGCGCGCGAAATATTCTATGCTTTATCAGTCTCATCAAGATGAAGGAGCTGTAGGCATGTGGCTTGTTGTTGTGGCTTCTCTTGCCGTGTCTGTAATAGTTTTTTTCTTCGTTATAAAAAGCAGACAGTACAAGGTTAAAGACGACCTGTTCTCCTACAAGCCAAAGGACCATCTCCTCTCAAAGACCGAAAGGGCTGTTTATGAAACATTGCGACAGATCATAGCGAGAAACAAACTGCAGCTGCGTGTATTCCCAAAGATACGTCTAACGGATTTTCTCTGGTCCCCCAAGGACAACAGAAACGCCTACCTGCGCATTAGCGGTAAATTCGTCGATTTTCTCATCGTTGGAGAGCATTCGTTGAACCCCGTGGCATGTATTTTTATAACCAATCAGGAAAACAAGTCCAAGATGTTCTCCTTAAACGTAATAAAACCAGCTGTTGAGTCAGCAGGCATTGAACTGATAGAAATCTCTTCTGATGTCGTGTTTGACAGAAAAAAACTGACAGAGATGCTCTCCGAGAAACTGGAAAGGAGGTAAAAAATGATCTCTGAGAAATTGCTTAAACTCATCTGCTGTCCTGCATGCAAAGGAGAACTCAAACAAAGCGATGATGGCAAATACCTGATATGCCATAGATGCAAGTTGAAATATCCTGTTATTGATGACATTCCGGTGCTACTGGTTGATGAAGCAATCAAATACGACGAGTCATCAAATTAGGTCTCTGCTGTATGCAGCCATATGCGTTCTGTTCTGGGCATTAATACCTGTGTGCTCCAAAAGGGCCCTTACTGGTGTAAACAGCTACCTGTTCCTCTCAATCTCAAGCCTCATCTCAGCGGTTACAATGCTAATTTATCTTGTTTCCAGAAAGAGACTCACCGCACTTAAACGGCTTTCGGCAAAGGATATCGTTCGTATTTCATTTCTGGGCCTTCTGGGCTCTTTTGTGTACTACCTTTTCCTGTATAAGGCTTTTGCGCTTTCAAGCGCACAGGAGGTGTTCGTCATAAATTACCTCTGGCCTGTGCTTGTTGTTCTGTTTGCATCGGTGATACTTGGTGAGAGGTTGAAGGGCTCAAGTATACTATCGATTCTCATAAGTTTCTGTGGTGTGGTTTTAATCGCAACCAGAGGCAATCCACTTGCTTTGAAACTTGCAAACATTACCGGCGATGTGTTAGCCTTCTTTGCAGCTGTTAGCTTTGCACTCTTTTCCGTGCTTGGCAAAGGCTCGAAGTACGATAACGATATCAGCGTTTTCATCTATTTTGCCGTATCCTTTCTGTTCTCACTTCTCCTGTTGCCCGCCTTCACGTTAAAACACCTAACGCCAGATGTGATTTTCTGGTTGCTGGTAAACGGTATTTTTGCAAACGGCATATCGTATATCTTCTGGTTTGAAGCACTCAAGGGCACACAGACAGCAATAGTATCAAATATGGTTTATTTAACACCGTTTGTGGCGCTGCTATTCATCCGTCTCTTCCTTGGCGAAACCATTCACACCTACTCATTAGAGGCATTGATGCTAATAGTTATAGGTATACTCATGCAGGGTTTTCTCACAAAAAGATCTCAGGCTATTTGATGGGTATATTTATCTCAAGCACCTCTACCGACTCATCCTTCTGCAGCACCACATTGATGCTTTTAGGATCTATATCCACGTATTTTTTTATAACCTCGATAATGTCCTTGCGCATATCATCCAGAAACGGCGCTTTGTTAGCGACACGTTCATGCGCAAGAATTATTTGTAATCTCTCCTTTGCTTCCTGTGCACTCTTTTTCTTCTTTTTCTTGAAAAAATCTAACCACATGGCTCCTATTCCTTAAAAAAGTCTATTATGCTTTTCAGAATTCCCTTTTTCTCTTCCATAATATCCATCAATGGCACATCGTGACCAAGCAATCTCTGTACGATGTTTTTGTAAGCCTTACCCGATTTGGAGTCTTTATGCAGTATGGAAGGCTCACCGATGTTGGTGTAGCTTACAATGTTGCTGTCCTCTGGCACAATGCCAAGCAACGGAATGCTCAATACCTGCAACACATCGTCCTTGCTCATCATATCGCCTTTTTTTACAAGCACCGGATTAATCCTGTTTATTATCAGGCTCATTTCATTCTTCTCATTGGATTCAAGGATTCCTATAACCCTATCGGCATCCCTAACAGCAGATATCTCCGGTGTAGTCACAATGATTACCTCATCCGCTGGAAGCATGGCGTTTTTGAAACCGCTTTCGATCCCTGCAGGAGAATCAAGGATAATAAAGTCGAAGCTCTGCTTAAGCTCGTTTGTTAAATCTATAATTTGCTGAGCGTTGACCGCTGATTTGTCCCGTGTCTGTGCTGCTGCTATCAGATAAAGGTTGTCGGTGCGCTTATCTTTTATCAGTGCCTGATTCAACTTGCACGCTTTCTCAACAATATTCACCACATCGTAGACAATCCGGTTCTCAAGACCAAGTATCATATCGAGGTTTCTCAAACCAATATCAAGATCCACAGCAACAACACGCTTTCCAGCTAAAGCAAGACCAAGTGCCAGATTGGCTGTTGTTGTGGATTTACCAACACCACCCTTTCCGGAGGTGATAGTAATAACCTTTCCTGCCATAAACCACTCCACTAATTTTGTTTTAGCCACTCATCATAAGGGCTAATAATTATGTTACCATCCTGGACATATGCCACTTCGGCAACAGGTGATTTGGAAACTCCTTTTAACTGGTCCTCCGGCGCCCTGGTTATCAGATCACCTATGCGTATCTGCGGTGGATTCAGGTTGAAAGCAAATATTATGGCGCTTAGATCCCCGCCGTATCCCGCATGAGGTATGCCATGAAGGGCGCCAAGAACAAATATGTTACCTGTTGCATACACATACGCATTGGCGTTAACATTCCCCACGATAACAAGGTCGCCGTTAACCCTGATAAGCTGGCCGCTCCTTAAGTTTCCTCTATAAGTTGCCACCTCTTTTTCGTTTTTGTCAGCCAGCAGATTTATATGAGCCGTTTCAATTACAGGTACATCCGTTTTTAGGTCTTTCCTGTTATTAACCACTATTGCGTTGATTGTAACACCATGCTCTTTGAGAAACTGTACTATGTCATTTGCAAAGCGTTTGTTTGAATCGTTTAACTTCAGGGTAACCACCGTGTTCTTCAACAGATGTGCACTGGCAGGTATTACTGAGGCAATCTGTTTCTTGATCTCATCCAGATTATCCGGTTCGATATCTATCTCAAAACCGAGGAAATTTTTTCCTCTGATAAGCACCCTCGAGCCACCCATGACGCAAGAATAAATACCATACATTTTAATTTAATTCAATTTTTTGCTCCCGAAGACTAAGCGCTGTCACTATCAACTACAAGCCACAAGATGCACAAAATCGGCTAAAAGAATGGGAAAGCCATATCTTTATTGACTTTTGCAGCCATATAAATACACTTTAAAAAAACGTAGGGGGTAAGGAACAATGATGCCAAGTTGGCAAGAGCTTCTGCCTATTCTGTTGATTCTGATCGTCATTTTCGGTGCACGCAAACTGCCCGAAATCGGTGCCGGACTGGGTAAGGGCATAAAGGAGTTTAAGAAGTCAATGCGTGACATCGAAAAGGAAGACGAAACAAAAACGGAGAGCAAGCCCATAGAGGCTAAGGTCGAAGAGGTTAAAGAAACAACGGAGGAGAAAGTCGAGGAAAAAAAGGAAAACTAACGGATGAGAGAAAGGATAGATGGGCTAATAAAGGAGTTTCTAAGTAAAAAAGGTTTCAATGAAGGGGTTGTCCGTTATGAGATAGAGTACCCCAAGCGGGAAGAATTCGGCGATTACTCAACGAACATTGCGTTAGTGCTCGCCAAACACCTGCGCAAGAAACCCGCAGACATTGCAAGCGAGTTTATAGAAACAATAAAAGACAACCCGATGTTCGAAAGGGTAGAGATAGCGGGGGCTGGTTTTGTAAACTTTTTTCTCAACCCAGCCTTTTTGTTTGAGGAGCTCTCCAACCTCAAGCGATCATACTTTAAACCCAGCATTAAGGATGCAAAAAAGATTCAGGTGGAGTTTGTAAGCGCAAACCCTACAGGACCACTACACGTAGGCCATGGTAGGGGAGCAGCTATAGGTGATAGCATCGCCAGGATACTCTCATTCTGTGGCCACAAGGTTGAACGTGAGTACTACATAAATGACGCAGGCTTGCAGATGCAACTCCTTGGAGAATCCACGCTTGTCAGGTATAGACAGCTATTTGGCATGGATGATGAGATACCAGAGGAAGGTTATCGTGGCGAGTATCTGGTAGAGATAGCAAAAAAGCTCATGGTCGAGTATGGTGATAGCCTCCTTAAAATGGACCACGATGAAGCGCTGCGAATTGCCACCGAAGCAGCATCGGAAGCGATCTTAAAAACAATTATGGATACGCTTGAACACTTCAGGGTAAGCTTCGATCTGTTTTTCAACGAGAAGAGGCTCTATACGTCCGGTGAGGTTGAGAGCACTATAAAGTTTCTTTCACAAAAAGGCTATATCTACGAGAAAGATGGAGCACTCTGGTTCAAAACAACACTCTTTGGTGACGACAAAGACAGGGTAATAAGAAGAAGCAACGGTGCTTACACATACTTTGCAAGCGATGTAGCGTATCACAAAAACAAGTTCCTGTCGCGCAACTTCGACACGGTTATAGATGTGTGGGGATCCGATCATCATGGCTACGTAAAAAGGATGAAAGCAGCTGTTGAAGCAATAGGAGTAGAGCCGGAAAGGCTCAAAATTATACTTGTCCAGATAGTAAATTTGATAAGAAGCGGTAAAAAGGTCTCCATGTCAACCAGAAAAGCCGAATTTGTTGAACTAAAAAGCATACTTGACGAAGTGGGTGTTGATGCAGCGCGGTTCATGTTTGTTTCAAGAAGCACAGATTCACATCTGGATTTCGATCTTGATCTTGTCAAAAAGCAAAGCTCTGACAACCCCGTCTACTACGTCCAGTATGCGTACGCCAGGATAGCAAATATATTCTCACAGGCATCGCTTGATAAGGAGTTATACAGGCAGAAACCCATAAAGGGTCTTAATGCAAAGGAAGAAATTGACCTTGCCAAAACAACCCTGATGTTCAAGGATCACCTATTGCGCGCGGCTGAGGACCTTGAGCCCTATTTCATTACACGTGGACTCCTTGAGATAGCAGAGAGGCTGCATAAATTCTACAATTCAATCAGGGTTGTCGGCTCTGATAAGCAGGATGAAAGGCTGGCTATGCTTGTAAAGGTTGCGGATACCATAAAACTGGGATTGGACCTCATAGGCGTTGAAGCCAAAGAAAGGATGTAGGAGGAGTCAATGAATTCAAGGAAGCCCGATAAGGATACCATTAGAGAAATGCTTGAGGGGCGCAAAAGACGATCCAGCACAATCACCATAGTTGTCGGCGTGATTGTTGTTTTGCTCATCCTGGTTGGCGTCGGATATGTAATCTACTCACTAACAAGCACCAACAAAAACTACACGGAAGAGATCGCCCCGCCACCTGCAGAGACGGCGCAGAAGAGCACACCTGCACAACCTGAGCAGCTTGCGCAGACCCAACCAGAGCAAACAACCGTAATCGAAAAGAAGCCAAAAGCTGTACCACAGCAGACAGAACAGACCGCTGAGAAGAAGGGTGTTCAAAATCAAACAGCTGCAAAGAAAAGCGTAGAGAGTGCGCAGGAAACACCGTCAAAACAGAGTGCGCCAGAAAAATCCAGGCAGGTTGAAACCACATCGAACGTAAAAGAGGTTACAGGGCCACAGATAATCAACCCATACGCTATAAAGAAGATGGCAAAAACAACAGCTGGCGCTACCAAGCCCGCACAAACCACACAGGCAAATATTGGTAAAACAATACGTAAAACGGTAACCAAAAAAACTGCTGCCATCAAACATGAGAGAAGGAAAACCTCAAAGAGAGTCCTTGCTAAGTACACCATTCAGGTATCATCCAACCTGGATAAAAAGGTGGTTAGGTACACCATAAAAGAGCTAAAGAGCTGGGGTTACAACGTTTATACACGCTTGAAACCTCTAAACAATAAGCTCTACACACGCGTATTTGTAGGACCTGTAGAAGGTTATGACAATGCAAAGAAAATTGCTGAAACCATCAAAAAGAGATTACACTTAAGCTACATGCCTATCATCAGAAAGTATGATAAAGTACCCTGATATAAACCCGGACATTTTCAGCATAGGCAAACTCCACGTGCGATGGTATGGCCTTGCCTATGCAGCGGGTTTTATCATTGGCTATCTCTACATAAAGAAACGTTTCAAGCGATTCAATAAACCAGGTCTGATTGACGATGCACTGCTCTATGCCATTTTTGGCGTGATTCTCGGGGGTAGAATTGGCTATATATTGATCTACAATCTCCACTACTATCTCCAGCATCCCATAAGGATGCTCTACATCTGGCATGGGGGGATGAGCTTCCACGGTGGTCTTATTGGAGCCGTTATTGCAGGTATACTCGTTTCAAGAAAGTACCGTATAAGCTTCTATAAGTTGGCCGATGAGGTCGTCGTCATTGCCCCTGTTGGTCTCTTTTTCGGTAGAATAGCCAATTTCATAAACGATGAGCTATGGGGTAGGGTAACACATGTACCATGGGCAGTCTGCTTTCCAAACGGTGGATATGTGCCAAGGCACCCTTCTCAGCTCTACGAGGCATTCTTTGAAGGAATCGTACTGCTTATTATTATGCTAAAGCTCAGGGACAGGCTGATAAACAAAGAAGGTGTACTATTTTACACCTTTATTCTGCTTTACGGTGTGTTTCGTTTTTTCATCGAGTTTACGCGCGAGCCGGATCCTCAAATCGGCTTTATAATGGGGCTAACCATGGGTCAGTGGCTCTGCCTGGCCATGGTTATATTTGCTTCGATCATGCTATATGTCAGGCTTTCCAGATACAAAGCAAACAACACCACAATGGAGATAAGGAAATGAACGAAACGATAGAGAAGGCCAAAAGGATACACTTTGTGGGTATAGGCGGAATAGGTATGAGTTCACTGGCCCAGTATATGCACTCAAAAGGCTATATCATCACAGGTTCAGACATAAACGAAAACGCAAATGTAAGAAAATTGAAAGAGATGGGCATTCAGATCTTCATAGGTCACTCCATCGACAACCTATCGGAGAACGTAGATCTGGTGGTCACATCCTCAGCAGTAAAGGACACCAACACGGAGGTCATCCACGCAAACAGACTAAACATTCCCGTAATAAAACGCTATCAACTGCTTGCTCACATAGTAAATTCGAAAAAATCCATAGCTATAGCTGGATCGCACGGTAAAACAACCACAACTTCCCTTTGTGCATCGCTGCTTCAGGCAGCAAATTTCGATCCTACGGCTATAATAGGTGGTAAGTCCAGAAATATTAACAACAACGTGATTATCGGTAACAACGACTACTTCATTATTGAAGCTGATGAGAGTGACGGTGGTTTCCTGTTGCTCGATCCGTACATCGGTGTTGTAACAAACGTTGATAACGATCATCTGGGCTTTTACGGCAGTTTTGAGAACGAGAAACTGGCCTTCAGTGAGTTCATGCGTAATTCGAGGATAACCATAATCAACATTGACGACCCTGTTATAAAACATATCAAACCCTCCTCAAAAGAGATCATAACCTACAGCATAACCAGAAAAGCTGATGTACAGGCGTATAACATAACAACAACCGATTCGTACAGCATATACGATGTAAAAACAGCAAAAAGGGAGATCAGAGGCTTAAAGCTTGGCATCATAGGTCTGCACAATGTGTCTAACTCCCTTGCTGTCATAGCCATTGCAGATCTACTGGAGATAGACACAGAGACAATAAGGGATGTCTTTGAAAGTTTCAAAGGCGTTGACAGGCGATTTACCTATGTTGGAATGTTCAAATCCTGCAGGATATATGACGACTATGCGCACCATCCAACAGAGATAAGGGCAACATTGAAGGCAGCAAAACTTGTCTCAAATAGAGTTTATGCAATCTTCCAGCCACACAGATTCTCGCGCACCTCTTACCTAATGGACGACTTTGCAAAAAGCTTTAAAGGTGTAGAAAGGGTTTTTGTGCTCGACATCTATGCAGCAGAGGAAAAACCCATAGATGGTATTGATTCCCAGATCCTTTGCGAAAAAATCAATCAGGTAAGTGGAAACGCCGTCTATGTAAGCAGTAAGGACTCTCTGAAGAAACTGCTGGACCAGATAGACGATGAGGGTGTGATTGTTGGGCTTGGCGCAGGCAGCATCAGCTCTATTGTCAGGGAGATAGCACTTGAGAACCAGAACAGTGGCGCTTAGTGAACTGACAACCATCAGACAGAAAGGTTATGCAACCATAGCCCTGATAGACAATATCGACGACATGGAAATGCTCCAGGAATACTTCCTGGTAGGGGGAGGAAGCAACATAGTGGTAAAGAACCGCAAGTCTCCACTTGCAAAGCTATCAAAAGAGTTCTCCTACATTCGAAGGTCAAACAACACCCTGATCCTGGGTGGTGCAACACCCATCATTTCGGTCATCCGAGCCATGCTTAAGAACGAACTATCCTGCATTGAGTTTCTCGCTGGTGTACCGGCAACGATCGGGGGTGCCCTTAGAATGAATGCAGGTGCCTTTGGTAAATCTATGGCAGATATTGTGGAATATGCAATCATCTACTCCAGCGGTAAGCTAAAAAGCCTCACTGCAAACCAGCTGGGTTTAGCATACAGGAGAAGTCGCATTGATGGCATTGTTGTGGAGGTTGCGCTTGCCTGCAAGCCCAAAAGCAGGAAAGACCTTGCAAATGAAATAGCCACAAATATCAAAAAGCGTGCACAGAAGGCACATCTGCGCAACACGTTTGGTAGCGTCTTCAAAAACCCCGAAGGTGATTATGCCGGTAGACTAATTGAAGAAGTTGGACTCAAAGGATACAGGCACAATACGGCTATGATCTCTCCCAAACATGCTAACTTTATCGTTTCCACTCAGTTGTGCGAAGTAGATGATATTCTCCGCCTCATGGAACTGGCAAAGGAGAGGGTGTTTAAAAACTTCAGCATAGAACTCGAAGAGGAAGTGATAATCGTATGAAGATACTTGTTGTTTGTGGAGGAGACTCCCGGGAAAGAGAAGTCTCTATAGTGACTGGCAACGCTGTTTACAACGCTTTGCTTAAGAGCTTTAGTAATGTTGAGTGCTACATCTGTAAGACGTCATCAGACTGTGTTCTTGAAATCCTGAAAAGAAAACCCGATGTGGTTTTCATTGCGCTGCACGGTTCATGGGGCGAAGATGGTAGACTCGTCTCTGCTTTGGAGTTACTCGGCATACGCCACACGGCATCGGACTTTCAGTCCAGCTGTATAGCGATGAATAAGTATTTAACCAAGCTGCTATTGAAGGAAAATGGTATATGTACAGCAAATGCCACTCTAATAAGAACACTCGATCAGGTGGATACAATCACCTCATTTCCTGTCTGCATTAAACCAAACCGCGAAGGCTCCTCTATCGGTGTTGAATTCGCATCGACAGAAGAGGAGCTTAAGAAAAAAGTAACCCATCTTCTCGGTGAGTTTAACGAGCTTATCGTTGAAGAGAAGCTTGTAGGCAAAGAGCTCACAGTTGGAATCTTAAACGATACCGTCTTTCCGGTTATTGAAATTCAGCCTCTGAAGGGCTTTTATAACTACGAAAACAAGTATACAAGCGGTAACACAAGATACATAATCCCGGCTGATATCCCAACAAGTATAGCCGAATTGACCCAGGAAACTGCCAAAAGGGCATACGACACATTAGGCTGTAAAAGTTGCGCAAGGGTTGACATAATACTTCACAAAAATATACCCTATGTTCTTGAAGTCAACACAGTGCCGGGTATGACACCGACAAGTCTTATACCCAAAGCTGCTAAGGCTTACGGTATGAGCTTCGAGGAGCTTGTCAGGATAATGGTAGAGGAGGCATGAGCAGGGAAAACAGCCGCAACAACGAGATAACAATGGCAGACCTGATTAAAACAGTGGCTGCATTCGGTGCACTATTCGCAATCGGAGCGGCTTACATCTGGATCGGACACCTCTACTTCATCTATGCTTATAAAAAGACGCCCGTTAGGGACGTAGCAGTCTCTGGAAATCATATACTTCCTGTACATACCATTGCGGCAACCGTACCGAAAAACACACCTCTTGTTGACCTTAACGTAAAGGAAATATACTCAAGACTAATAAAGAACCCGTGGATAATGGAAGCGTATATCGCCAAGCTTTATCCAGATACAATCTATATCAAGGTTGTAGAAAAGAAACCGGCAGGTATTGTTCAACTGGGCAAGGTTTTATACGTGGTTGATAATAGCGGTAAAGTAATTGACAGATTCTCTGAAAAACTAAACATGAACCCAAACCGGCTTCCACACATACTCGTGGATAACAGAGCCCTGTTTCTGAACAGTCAACTCATAAGTTCCATCATTGCAATGTACGAAAAATTAGACAAATTTGACAAAATAAATTATATTGAGGCTATCTCGGATAGCTACCAGCTTGTGCACTTTGCTCACGGTTTAAACGTGGGCATAAACAGCCTGGAGTGTCCTGAGATAGCTTTTAGACACCTTGAGAAGGAGTGGACAAGGCTGATGAAAATCAGACACCGCCTGGATCATGTCAATATCTGTTTCAGAAACAAATTCGTGTTAAAATGGAAAAAGGAGAGGGAAGGTGGCAGAGTTGGAAAATAGCGATGTTGTTGTTGGTTTAGATATAGGCACAACCAAGATATGTGCCATTGTTGGTAAGAGAACCCCAGAGGGCAATATAAAGATCATCGGCATTGGTCAGACAGAATCGCGGGGCTTAAAAAAGGGAATTGTCATCAATATAGACGAGGCTGTCCTATCGATAAAACGCGCCGTAAAGTACGCCGAAAGGATGAGTGGTGTCAAAATCGAAAGCGTCTATACAGGTATTGCCGGCGGCCATATTCGTTCGTACAACTCAAACGGTGTTGTGGCAATTAAAAGCTTAGAGGTTGCCGAATCTGATATAAGAAGGGTTATTGATGCAGCAAAAGCTGTGGCTATACCACCGGATAGAGAGATTATTCACATCATACCGCAGGAATTTATCGTTGATGATCAAAGTGGAATCAAAGATCCACGCGGTATGAGCGGTACAAGGCTTGAGGTAAAGGTGCATATTGTCACCGGATCGGTAACAAGCGTACAAAACATTATTAAATGCTGCCAGAGAAGTGGACTGAAGGTAAAAAACATCGTTTTGCAACCGCTTGCATCCAGTCAGGCAGCGCTTTCCGCTGATGAGAAGGATTTAGGCGTTGCTCTTGTGGATATGGGTGGTGGCACAACAGATATAGCTGCATTTGTCTCAAGCGCCATCAAGCATTCAAATGTAATTTCGATCGGTGGCGATCACATAACCAACGACATAGCTATAGGCTTAAGAACACCCTTCAAAGAAGCAGAGGAGATTAAGAAAAAGTATGGATGCGCAATGAGCAAGCTGGTCGATGAGGAGGAAACGATTCAAATACCGAGGGTAGGCGAGGGTAAAGCAAGAGAGATCTCACGAAGACTGCTTACAGATATTATAGAACCGAGAATGGAAGAGATCTTTTCGCTGGTCAAAGACAACCTGGAAGAGATGAATCTACTGCCAATGCTTGCTTCCGGCGTGGTTTTAACAGGTGGATCTGCTTTAATGAAAGGCGCTGTTGAGCTTGCCGAGGAGGTTTTCAATCTGCCGGTGAGGGTAGGCAGGCCTATTGGCGTTGTGGGCTTAAAAGATGCCGTAGACAACCCCATGTACGCTACAGGTGTGGGACTTGTAATGTACGGCTTCAACTCATCAGAAGACGAAAATCTAAACATAGCGCCGGAGAGCAAAATGCGTGATGATAGCCTGTTTTCCATAATACTGGACAAGATGAAAAGCTGGATAAAGGACATGTTTTAACGCTGGAGGTTGAAAAATGAAAACAACGCAGGTTGAGGATAGAATTCCCGGTGCAGTAATAAAGGTTATAGGTGTAGGTGGCGGCGGGAGTAACGCCGTGAACAACATGATCGAGCATGGCATAAAAAACGTTGAATTTATAAGTGCTAATACGGATCTTAAGGCTCTCAGTGAGTCCAAGGCTCACAAGAAAATCCAGCTCGGTAAACAATTAACAAAGGGGCTTGGCGCAGGTAGCGACCCTGAAAAGGGTAGAAAATCGGCTGAGGAGAGTATAGAGGAAATCAGGGAGGCAATAAGAGGTGCCGATATGGTTTTTATTGCAGCAGGAATGGGTGGTGGAACAGGTACCGGTGCTTCCCCCATAATTGCAAAGGTGGCAAAAGAGGTTAATGCGCTAACCGTTGGCGTGGTTACAAAACCGTTTGATGCAGAGGGAAAACTCAAAAGGGATATCGCCTTAAAGGGTATAGAGGAGTTAAAAGCAAATGTTGACAGCATTATTGTTATACCAAACCAGAGGCTCTTTGAAGTCTACAGGAATCTAACCCTTATAAACGCCTTCAAAAAGGTCGACGATATACTGAGACAGGCAGTTCAGAGTATCGTTGATCTGATTCATAAACCATCCGACGAGGCGCAGATCGTTGTCAACATAGATTTTGCGGATGTTCAAACGATAATGAGCGAAAAGGGTGTGGCACTTATGGGTATAGGAGAGGCAAGCTCATCCAGCGAAGAGAACCGTGTAAAGCGCGCAACCGAGCTGGCCATATCCAATCCGTTGCTTGAGAATACAAGTATAAAAGGTGCCAAAGGCATTATTATGAACATAACGGCAAGCGATAATTTTGGCGTTGAGGAGTTGCAGGAAGCTACACACATCATCGAAGAGAACATGAACGAAAAGGCGATCTTTAAGTATGGATACGTAGTAGACAAATCCCTCGGTGACAAGGTAAAAATAACGATCATTGCAACGGGCTTTGAAGAGGCAAGAAAAAGGTCAAGCGCAGTTAAAAGAGAAGGTATCAAGCAGCAGTACAACAAGCTGGACCAGCAGACACTCAACAGGATAAAAAAAGAGTCAGCTTTACCCATAGATGATCAGTACGATATTCCAGCATTCATCAGGCGCAAAAAGGAAGAATGAGCAGTGATGAGCCATCTTCAGCTGTTTGCAGTATCTACATTATCGTTCCTTCTTGGTAGTATCCCTGCTGGCTACATCATCGCCAAACTCCACGGTATCGACATAAGAAAACACGGAAGCGGTAATATAGGGGCTACAAACGTCTACAGGACTCTGGGTGCAAAAGCAGGCGCTGCTACACTCATTTGCGATCTCCTCAAAGGTACAGTAGCGGTTCTGTTGACCAGATTTTTTTTCAAAAATGATCCCTATGCACAATTTTTTTCGGCATTTTTTGCAGTCTTAGGACACGATTTTAGCATTTTTTTAAAGCTAAAAGGTGGGAAAGGTGTGGCTACAAGCTATGGAGCCACGCTTCCACTTGCATTCTGGGCATCATTCTCAGGCATGATTGTGTGGATTTTGATACTAATTGGCACAAAATACTCATCGTTGGCTGCACTTTTTTCATTTTCATTAACAACATTACTCTCTTTTGTGCTCTATAAATCCAACTATGTGCACTTACTCTTTGTTATTTTGTGGTTTTTGATGATAATAAAACATAAGGAAAACATAAAAAGGCTCTATTTAAGGCAGGAAAACCGGTTAAAAATATAAAAAATTTGAGTTTTTTCGCTGAATTATGTATAAAGTAACGAGGTTTTGCGTATGGCACTAAAAAAGATGGAGATTGAGCTTCTGGCTGACAAGATAGCGGTGAACCTGATAAACTCCGGTCATATAAAACTCAAGAAGGATATATCGATACTGAAGTCACTTATCAAGGATGTTCTCATCGAAGATGCAAGAAAAGAAAGGGAAATTGACATCAAAACCAAAGAGCTCCTGGGCGAATACATGAGCCAGATCGAACATGAAAGGGTAGATACGTCGAAACTGTTTGTTATGGCAAAAAGGAAGGTTGCAAAGAAAGAGGGGTTCATACTATGAGGTACAGCAGAGCAAGGATCAGGCACCTTGCCAAGGAGATGCTGAAAAGATGTCAAGAAGAAGACGCTTTTGATGTCATATCGCGAGAAAACTTTGTTGTGAACAATATAATAGATACCATTGAAAACTACTTTGCTATTGAAGACGAAGTGTACGAAAAGGTAATGGAAAGCCTTCAAAACAGGAGCAAAAAGCTGATTCCTGGTAGTCCCGAATGGGAGATAGCCTTCAATAAAACGTACGAAGAAGAGATGAGCAAGCGTTTAATGCGATGAATGCATATCTTATCCTTGAGAACGGGGAGCTCTTCAAGGGCAGGCCACTCGGTGCCCGTGGTACTGCCGTAGGCGAGGTCGTCTTCAACACCAGCATGAGTGGCTACCAGGAGATCCTAACTGATCCCTCCTACAAAGGCCAGATTGTCACAATGACATATACCCAGATAGGCAATTACGGAACAAATCCCGATGACGAAGAGAGTGCAAAGCCCTATGTAGAGGGTTTTATAGTAAAGGAATCCTCAGCAATTGCGTCAAACTTTCGCAGCACAGATACGCTTGACGGGTATCTAAAAAGACACGGCATTGTAGGCATACAAAACATTGATACAAGAAAGCTTACAAAACTTATACGTGAAAAAGGTTCTCTCATTGGCGCTATCTCATCTGAAACAGACGATGTGCTCAAACTGATAGAGTTAGTCAAGAGCTACTCCATAGTAGGTAGAGACCTTGTGCGCTTTGTAACCACAGAAAAACCCTACAATTTTGATGAGAAGCTTTTTAGGTTCAAATTTGAAAGAAAAAAAAGAATAAAAACCCTGGAAAAAGCAAAAAGGGTAGTAGTTCTGGATTTTGGCGTCAAGAAAAGCATATTGAAGCATTTGCGGGAAGTCGGATTCGAGGTTGTTGTCATGCCGGCATACTCCACCTATCAGCAGATCCTTCAGCAGAAGCCCGATGCACTGTTCCTATCCAATGGGCCCGGTGATCCAAGAGGAATAGAGAAGAGGTGGATAAATGAATACAGGAACGCTGTTAGATCTCTACCGACTTTCGGCATATGCTTCGGTCATCAAATAATAGCCAGATGCTTCGGTATTGACGTGTACAAGATGAAATTTGGCCATCATGGAGGCAACCATCCGGTAAAGGATCTCATCAGCAATACTATATCCGTAACGGCTCAGAATCACAACTATGCTGTGTCCAGAGAAAGTTTAGAAGAAAACGATTTCACCGTTACGCATATAAATCTCAACGACGGATCGGTTGAGGGCATGAAACATAGAAAGCTGCCGATCATGTCTGTACAACACCACCCGGAAGCCTCACCCGGTCCTCATGATGCCGCCTATCTATTTTCACGCTTTGCCGAGATGGTTGAAGCCTCTTAAAAAAGAAAAAGGAGTGGGAGAGTGAGAAAGCAAAGAACCCTGGCTGAGAGCATAAAAGCATCCGGTATTGGTCTACACACGGGCAAAAAGGTGGAAATTACATTGGAGCCCGCAGCGGAGAATAGTGGAATACGCTTCTACAGAGAGGATAAAGATGAGATAATAGAGGTTGCACCCGAAAACGTGATATCAACACAACTTGCCACCACACTTGGAAAAAATGGGGTGGTTGTAAGAACCGTAGAGCACCTCCTCTCCACGCTGTTTGCGCTGCACATAGACAATGTTTTTATCCGACTAAGAGGCGAAGAGGTACCAATAATGGATGGCTCCAGCGCACCGTGGGTCTACCTTATCAAAACAGCCGGCATTGTAGAACAAAAAGCCTACAAAAAAGCAATAATTATAAAAAAATCTGTATCAATTAAAGAGGATGGAAAGTTTGCAGCCTTTATACCTTCACGCAGATTCGAAATCAGTTACGCAATCAACTTCAACAACACATTCATAGGCAAACAGCGACTGGATATAACGGTAGATGAACACACCTATGTCAAAGAGATAAGTAAAGCGCGAACATTTGGTTTTCTAAAGGACATTGAATACCTGCAGGCTCATAACCTTGCACTGGGCGGCAGTCTTGATAACGCAGTTGTGGTTGATGAGTACGGCATTATAAACGAGGACCCATTGAGATATGAGGATGAATTTGTGAGGCATAAGATACTTGACGCAATTGGTGACCTCTCCATCCTTGGTTACGACATAAAGGGCAAATATATTGCATACAAATCCGGACACGACTTAAATAATAAGCTTATCAAAAAACTCATTGCCGACTCCATGGCATACGAGGTTGTCGGAAATCCTTACAGGGAAAGGACTGTAGGTTCACTCGTGTGGAACACGCTTACCGCAACAAGGTAGGCGTCTGTGCTCCATCTGTAAGTTTACATAATGTAAATTATCAGAACCAAGCAATCTATGGAGCTACATATAACTCGCATCGGTTCGCTTGAGCTTATTCAGCCTAAATACGGATATCGCTTTTCCTTAGAACCATTTGTCCTTGCAGACAATGCAAAACTGAAACGCAACGACAATGTAGTAGACTTTGGAAGCGGTTGTGGCATTATAGCCATTCTGATTGCCAGAGAAAACCCTCTTGCAAACGTCGTTGCTGTAGAAGCCTCAGATGAAATGCGCAAGATTATAAAGGAAAATTGTAAGCTCAATGGCGTATCAAACGTAACGGTGATTGAATCGCTCACATCAGTACAAACAAATAGCGTTGACATGCTTATAACCAATCCGCCCTATTTCAAGGAGGGATTTTACAGACCTTCCCCGCGGTACAAGCTGGAAAAATTCGAATCAATCCCACTCAAAGGAATGCTCTCGGAATTTAAAAGGATACTGAAAAATCGATCAATTCTGAGAATCAGTTATCATCCAACCAGATTAGTAGAGCTTATAGTTGAACTTGACAGACACGGGTTTGGCATTAAAACCATCACACCGGCATTTGGCAACCCCAACAGACCAGCCCAGTTTGTGGTTGTTGAAGCTATGCTTGCCGGAAAACACCACACAAAGATCAATCCTGTTTTTGACCTGCTAACCTTAGCAAAGCGTTTGCGATACCACGTCGATCAAGAGAAAGTTTCTCTCTGAGGATCTTTTGACTACCCTGCTCTATGAATCTGTCAGGAAGAGCAATAGAATTAAACTTCACAGGGTTTGCGGGTGAATTTAGCAAAAGCCACTGAGTTATGCGTGAACCAAAACCGCCAATAAGGGAGTTTTCTTCAACGGTAAGGACAAATTCAAATCTGCTTAACCCCTCTAAGTACTCCTCATCCAGAGGTTTAACAAAACGTGCATTTACAACTTCGACATCCAGCTTACCTTCAAGCTCTTCTGCTGCTCTCAAAGCCGGCTCCACGCAGCTACCGACAGCTAGCACAACTCCATCTTTGCCCTGTTTCAATACCTGCCATTTCCCCAGTTGCAGTTTGTCCTGATAGGACTGCCCCATATCAATGGACTCACCACGTGGATAACGAATAGCAACAGGACCATCGTTGTAATCAAGCGCAAAATCAATAAAGGTTCTCAGCTCACGAGCATCCTTCGGTGCCCCCACAACCATATTGGGCACAGGCAACAGATAAGAAAGATCAAATGCACCCTGATGTGTTTCTCCGTCATCGCCCACTATACCTGCCCTATCAATAGCAAAAACAACAGGTAACTTTTGCAGAGCAATGTCGTGAATTATCTGATCGTATGCCCGTTGCAGGAATGTGGAGTATATTGCAACAATGGGTTTTATGCCTGATATAGCAAGCCCTCCAGCCATTGTGACGGCGTGCTGTTCGGCAATACCCACATCAAACACCCTTTCAGGATACTTCTCTTTGACAGGCTGAAGTCCCGTACCGATTAACATTGCTGCAGTTATCGCAACCACATCATCCCTTCGAGCAAAAACCTCAAGCAGTTTCTCGCCGAACACTCTGGAGTAACTTGGGGGTGCACCAGGTTTCTTTATCGGCTTTCCAGAAGCTATATCAAATTTCCCTATCCCATGAAAAAGGGATGGGTTCTCTTCCGCCGGTTTGTAACCTTTGCCCTTTGTGGTCAATACATGAACTACAACAGGTCCTTTCAGCCGCCTGACATTCCTGAAAATCGTTATTAAATCACCGATCTTGTGTCCGTTAATCGGTCCGAAATACTTAAAGCCAAACTCTTCGAAAAGTAGGCCAGGTGAGAAAAACTTAAAGGCTTCTTCTATCTTCCTTGCAATCTTCAATGTGGGTTTTTGCGGAATCGGTAAGCTGTTAATTATGTGCTCTATCTCCTCTCTCAGCTTCGTGTATAGCGGTCCTGTCATCTTTTTAGACAGATATGTGGAGATAGCACCCAGTGAGGGGGAGATTGACATGTTATTATCATTTATGACAACGGTCAGATCCGTATCCATATACCCAGCATTGTCGAGACCCTCATAGGCAATTCCACTTGAGAGAGCTCCATCGCCAATAACAGCCACGATGCGTTCATCGCTTTTCTTCAAGTCTCTGGCAATAGCCATACCCAATGCTGCAGATATGGATGTGCTTGAGTGGCCCACATTGAATGTGTCATAAATGCTTTCCTCTATTTTTGGAAAACCACTTATGCCACCATATTGACGAAGCGTGTGGAATCTATCCCTGCGACCTGTTATAATCTTATGCGCATAAGCCTGATGCCCCACATCCCAGACTATCTTATCCTTGGGTGTCTGGAAGACATAATGGAGAGCCAGCGTGAGCTCGACAGCTCCAAGCGAGGAAGCAAGATGCCCACCGGTTGTAGAAACAACCTTAATTATGAACTCTCTGAGTTCCCTACTGAGCTGTTCGAGTTGCTTCTCGCTTAGCTTTCTGAGGTCATCAGGGCTGTTTATTTTCTCCAAAATCATTTACGCGGCGGGCACCTTTCGGTAAGAAGTTACTTTATTTTCTGCAAATACGCTCTTGCTTCATCAGCCTCTTTAGAGTTAGGATAATCCCTGATCGTCTTTTCGAGCAAATACTTGCCGTCGATTGTATCACCTAATTTAATAAAAGATATCCCTTCCTTCAGTAGCGCCTCTGGAACCCACTTGCTCTTTGGATAGTTGTTTACCAGGTAATCATAACTGATTATAGCCTTATCATACTCTCGTCTTTTGAAATGACTCTGAGCTATATAGAAAATCGCATCAGGCACATACGGAGAATTTTTATATTTATTCTTAAAGTTCTCGAATGCTCTTATAGCTTCTATATATCGACCTTTATCATAGAGCCTTTTTGCCGCAAGGAAAACCTCCTTATCCGTAGGGGGTTTTTGTACCTCAAGTCTCTGGGTATGAGCAGTTGTTTTACCTGTCAGTGCACCAGTTGCACTTGCAACAGCAGCACCGGCCGTGGATGAGGGAGCTGTGGGAGCACCGCTTGTTGCTACAGTCTGATTGCCAGGTTGTTTGGTGGTAGGTGTAGAACCATTTTGAACAGCGGCAGTATTACCTTTAGGTGAGATATTGGGGAGTTTCCCCCCTGGCTGCATTGAGGCAGGTGGGTATGTGTAAGGCGATGGTGCGGCAGAAGGTGCCGCACCGGTTAACCTTGCCAGCTGTGCAGTTAAAGCACTCAGCTGAGCCTGAATGGCATCAAGCCGTCGGGAGATATCATCAAGCCTGCCTTTGAGTTCACCGTATTTTACATATAGATCCTCCATCTTGAGGGAGAGACTCGCCACCTGCTGCTGAAGATTCTGAATACGCTGTTCGTTTTTGACTACCTGTGTCTGAATGGCATATGGATTCTCTTGAGCAAATGCTCCGTCATTTCCAGCAATTATCAAGACCAGAAGCACTACAAAGAAGAGGCCAGACCTTTTCAGCATCTCTTTTCACCTACTTTGCAATGATAACAAAGTGATCTCTTCTGTTCTTTGCCCAAGCGTATGGATTATGTCTTGGATCCAATGGTCTATCCTTACCGTAGGAGATTATTGTTATTCTGTCTGGTGAAACGCCTTTAGAAACTAAGTATTCCTTGGCAGCTTTTGCTCTCTTGTAACCAAGAACAAGGTTGTACTCTTCAGAACCCCTTTCGTCGCAGTTGCCCTCAATCCTTATCTTAATCGAAGGATGCTTGAGCATG
The DNA here is from genome assembly GCA_964544085.1 of uncultured Desulfurellales bacterium. GTDB lineage: Bacteria > Campylobacterota_A > Desulfurellia > Desulfurellales > Hippeaceae > CAZIZT01. The sequence goes on along the minus strand of CAZIZT010000032.1, from coordinate 6,981 downwards.
AAATCAGCCATTACATCCAACACAGCAGGTACATCCTGTTTTATTCCCCACTTATTGATTTTGGTCAGATTATACTTATCAAAGTTGAAGTGTATATCTTGGAAAATCACTCTCAGCTGTTTATCTGTTATACCAGTCTGCTTCACCGGTTTGGCTTCGACAGTTACTTTAGGCTGCTCCACTACAACCTTTGTGGGCTGTTTCTTGGGCTTCTTTGTAAGGCAGGCACAACCAGATCCAAGCATAGTGATGGCTATCATTGATGCTGCAACAACCAACGTTTTCCCTCTCATTTTACTCACCTCCAGCAATTTTTTATTTTATCAGGAACACAAAATGATCTCTTCTGTTTTTAGCCCAGGCATAAGGGTTATGACCAGGATCAACAGGCTGGGATTCCCCATAGGAGATAGTATAGATTCTATCGGGTGATATTCCCTTTGAGACAAGGTACCTCTTTGCTGCATTGGCCCTCTTTTGACCCAGTGCAAGGTTGTACTCTTCAGTGCCCCTTTCGTCGCAGTTACCCTCTATTCTCAGTCTGATGTTCGGATGCTTTCTCATAAAATCAGCTATCCTATCAAGGATTTCCTTCGGATTTTCCTTGATTCCATACTCATCAATAGGCTCAAGAGCATAGCTGTTGAACTTAAAGTGGATTTCTCTTTTAATTTTAAGGAGCTTAATCGCCCTCTCAAGCTGTTGCCTGTTCGTGATAGGACCTATCTCTATCTTATTCGCCTTCGATGTTACAGCCGGATAAGCAACCTTGCCGGTGGTGTTTGTCTGCTGTTTTGTAGGTGTAACAGGGGTTTTCAGCACCTTTCCTTTATTCGCAGAGCAACCACCAAATAACAGTGCCACAGCCAATATAACACCAAAAAATAGGATTTTCTTCATAACACTCCCCTACTCGATTTTTCCACTTACGCTCAGTCCATTATACATATTGTCATCACCCGTTGCAATAGAATAGTGGTTGTTCAAGGTGTTTACGATATAAATACCCTTTTTACCATCAATTTCAGCTGTAACGGCAACAAACCTTGAATCATAAGCCCAGCTTGGGGAATCTATATTGAAACCAAACATAATTGGCTTGTCATCTGTCCCGTCAATATTCATTACCTTCAGATAGTCCATACCACCCTCTATAGAGATATAGGCTATCTTACGGTTGTCAGGTGATATAGCCGGGCTTGAATTATAGTTACCATTGTAGGTAAGTCGTTTAACCGTGCCAAAACCCGTTAAATCCTTGATATATATCTGCGGAGATCCGGTTGCATTGGAAACATAGATCATCTTGGTGTAATCCGATGTAAAGCAAGGCGACACATCAATCTCGAACGAGTTAGTCAATTGCCTCACGATCTTTCCTTTGTTGTTTACAACATAGATGTTCACAGCCCCATTCTTCTCAAACGGTATAGCAAACTTGTTATCGTCGAATTTGACAGCCGAGATACTCAATGAAGATTGATCAAACAGCCTTCTAACTGTCCCTTTATAGATATTCATAATGAAAACCGAAGGTTTACCGTATCGATAAGAGAGAAATGTTATTGTGCTGTTGTTTATCCACTTCGGCAGTATGTTCATCGTATGCCAATTCGTCAATCTCTGCACATGTTCTCCATTAAAATCGCACACATAGATATCCCTCACCTTACCCTTGCCTTTGGAGAAAACAATTCTGCTTTCAAAGGGACCATAAGTGCCGGTCACATAACCTATCAGTTCATCCACAATGATATTGCCCACCCAATCAAACGAACTCATGTTTGAGTAGTAGGAGTGATCGAAAAACACAAGGTCCTTTGCCACATCTATCATTTTAACGTTCACATACACATCTTTGCCGGTTTTAAATGCGTTTCCATAGACGATATAGTTTAAATTATCCAGCTTTGCTATTCCCTGAACCACCTTTGTTGGCGCCTCATAAGAGAAGTGTTGACTTCTATCAACCGAAAAGAGCCCCGAGATCTCAAGATCCCTCATTATGGTCTTTTCAAGCTGCGCCTCTATTTTATTGTTTTTCTTAAAGAAGCCCCATAAGCCAATCTTTATCGGTTTGTAGTTCGGATTTTCTATTGTAAGTGTATAAACCTTAGCTACAGCAGCAGAACTCATAGAGATCCACAACAACAGACTTATAAACCAGATCAGCCTTCTCATTGCTTCTCCTCGCTATCAAATATTATTCTGAGTTCAACAAAACCATTATCCAGTATCTCCGGCGGTGGCTTGGGAAATGGTGCACTCTTTTTTATTGCATCAATCACCGTACCATCAAAGTAGGCGTTACCAGAGCTCTTCACTATTTTTATATAGATTAAATCACCTTTGAAATCAAGCTTAATATAGGCAAGCGCTCGCAGATGCTTATTCTTAATAATGCTCTTCTCGACACCCCAATTGGAGTGAATTATGCCACTTATTAGCTGAAGGTAACTGGCAGCTATCTCCTGTCTCTTTCTGCCTTCTTCAATCTTTTGCCTGAGTCTCCTTTTCAGGGCTTCTATCTTTTCTTTAATGAGCTTTTCCCTTAAGCGTTCTATCTTTTCCTGCTCAATCTTTTTCTTTAGCTGCTCTATCTTTTGCTTTAAACGCCTATTGTATGTCTCTTCTTTTTTCTTTTGCAAATTCCTCTTTTTTTCCTTTTTCTTGATTGTTTTCTTTTTCTGTTTTGTCTTTTTTTTCTTTACAGGTTTTGGCTTAGGTTTCTGGGGCTTTTTGATCTTTGGCTTGGGCTTTGGTTTTGGTTTGGGCTTCGGTTTGGGTTTTACGATCTGTTGTTTTTTGAGAGGTTGTTTGACACTCTTCTTCTCTTGCTTCTTAATCGTTATAAGAGCAACGTTATAAACTCTGCTTTCCTTTGTCTGAATGATAGGCGTACGGATAAAAAGAAGAAAAAGTATTGCAAAGATGGCATGGATGAGCAGCGATATCAAAAAGCTGATAAGCTTCATCTCTTAGGTTCTGTGGCAAGACCCACCTTGTTAATGCCGGCACTTTTAATAAGGTCTATAAGATGGACTACCACTCCATAGGCAACTCTCTTGTCAGATTTAATTATTACAGCCCTATCCTTGTGAGCTTTCAGATAATCCTCAAGTGCATTCTCCGTTACCTTGACCTTATCTATATAGTAATTGCCGTCCTTATCTATGGAGATAATAATGTCCTTTTTGGCTATCTTGTTTACACCAGCCTTAGCCTTTGGCAAGTTGACCTTTATGCCCTTAACGAGCATCGGGGTTGTTACCATAAAAATGATAAGCAAAACGAGTATAACATCCACAAGCGGGGTGATGTTTATATCCGCAAACGGCTTGGGTTCCTGATTATTCTTCTTCATGGGTCAACGCATCCAAAAAGCCTTCAAGCTCCCTGAGTATATTTTGGAGCCTTGTGTGTAGAATGTTATAACCAATAACCGCCGGTACAGCAACAAATATTCCTGCTGCCGTAGTGATCAGGGCTTCTGATATGCCCGGAGCAACCGTTGCTATACTAACGTTCTGGGCGAGTCCAATGCTGCTGAACGCATTAATAATGCCCCAAACGGTACCAAAAAGACCCACAAACGGAGCCGTGGCACCGACAGAGGCAAGCCAGGCAAACCCACCTTCCATCTTTTTCCTTGCCATTTCCAAAAAGGTAGCTGCTGATGCATATGAATCCTTACTCAACAGATAGAGATGCGAAGCATAGGACTCATTCAACTGAGCAACGGAGTTGAGCATGGTCTTGTCCCTTGACTCCACAAATTTGGATAGAAATAACCTGTTTCTGGAGTCAACAGTTCTTAACACAAACCACTTATAAAACATAAAACTCCAAGAAAATAGTGACATTGCAGCAAGTATAGCCAGAACAACAATCGCCACTGAACCGATGTGCTGGAAACCAAAATAGCTACTCATCGTTTGCATGTTCAACCTTCCCCTTCCATTTATGAGGCAAAATCTGCCATTTTAGAGTACTTCTCATACTGGTATTTTAATTTCTCATATTCAGGGTCACTGAAACCCTTTTCCTCTATTGCCTGCTTCAACTCCTCAGCCTTTTTCAGTGCCTCATCCCGGTTTATCTCTTCCCTCTTGTATATCTCATCAGCTATTACAATTACATTGTCTTCTGTGACCTCAAAGTAACCACCGGTTACAAAGTATTCGTCCACTCCCTCCTCATCTATTTCCAGGCTCAGTATACCAGGATCAAGAATGGTTATAAAATCCTCATGTCCCGCAAGCACGCCAAACTCTCCGATCCGACCTGGAGCTTTTATATAACGCGCTTTTCCTTCGTAAACCTTTTTAACCGGTGATACAATAGAGCACTCAAGTTGTGCCACACTCGCCCTCCTACATCAGGGTTTTAGCCTTCTCAAGCGCCTCTTCAATTGTTCCCACAAGATAGAAGGCCTGTTCTGGCAAATCGTCATGTTTACCGTCTATTATCTCCTTAAAGCCCTTGATCGTCTCCTCGATAGGCACATACTTACCGCTAAGACCGGTAAACTGCTCTGCAACAAAGAATGGCTGGGAAAGGAAGCGCTGAATCTTCCTTGCTCTGTTAACGATAATCTTGTCCTCTTCGCTGAGCTCCTCCATACCAAGGATAGCGATAATATCCTGGAGTTCCTTGTAGCGCTGAAGTATCTCCTGAACCTTTCTTGCCACTTCGTAATGCTCCTTACCGACAACTGCTGGCTCAAGTATTCTGGATGTGGAGTCAAGCGGATCCACTGCAGGGTAGATTCCCAGCTCGGCCAATTTTCTTGACAGAACTGTTGTTGCATCAAGGTGTGAGAATGTTGTAGCTGGCGCCGGATCTGTCAGGTCGTCTGCAGGCACATAGATAGCCTGAACCGAAGTAATAGAACCCTTCTTTGTTGATGTAATCCTCTCCTGAAGCTCACCCATCTCGGTGCCAAGCGTTGGCTGATAACCGACGGCTGACGGTATTCTTCCAAGCAACGCAGACACCTCACTACCTGCCTGCGTGAAGCGGAATATATTGTCTATGAACACCAGCACGTCGAGATTCATTTCGTCTCTGAAGTACTCTGCCACCGTAAGCCCTGTTAGACCCACTCTTGCCCTTGCACCGGGTGGCTCATTCATCTGTCCGTATATCAGAGCCGCTTTATCAAGAACTCCCGACTCTTTCATTTCGTTCCACAGATCGTTTCCTTCTCTTGTCCTCTCACCAACACCGCAGAATACTGAGTAACCACCATGGTGCATTGCAACGTTATGAATCAGCTCCATTATCAACACCGTTTTGCCAACTCCAGCGCCTCCAAAAAGACCTGTCTTTCCACCCTTTGCATACGGACAAAGCAGATCAATAACCTTTATACCCGTCTCGAACATCTCATTGGATGTGGACTGTTCTACAAGTGGGGGAGCCTCCCTGTGAATGGGCCACCTAATTTCGTACTCAATCGGACCCATCTCATCGACCGGCTCGCCTACAACGTTCATTATCCTTCCAAGAACACCCTTGCCGACGGGCGTTGTTATGTAATCACCGGTATTAATTACCTCAGTGCCTCTAACAAGACCGTCGGTGGAATCCATTGCAACCGTTCTGACCCTGCGTTCTCCGAGGTGTTGCTGCACCTCGAGCACAAGATCAGCAACGGCTCCTTCGATCCTCTCCTTCGGTATTTTAAGGGCGGTATATATGGTAGGTAGCTCACCAGATTCGAATTCCACATCAACGACTGCACCAATAACCTGGACAACCTTCCCGATTTGCGCCATATCCCCTCTCCTTTTCTTATTGTTTCATTGCTTCAATGCTTGTTGTTATCTCAATCAACTCTTTCGTTATTGCAGCCTGACGCGCTTTGTTGAAATCCAGCGTAAGGCTTTTAATCATCTCAGATGCGTTATTTGTAGCAGCATCCATAGCCGTCATTCTTGCGGCGTACTCGCCTGCAAGCGACTCAAGCATACTGTCGTAGAGATTCATCTTAACGTAGCGCGGCAACAATTCGCTTAGCACGGTCTCTTTATCCGGCTCAAAAGTAAATTTCTCCCTTATCTGATCATCATCACGTTCAAACGCAAGCGGAATGATCTTCTTCACAACTACACGCTGAACAAGCACGTTAACGAATGTGTTGTAAACAATATACACCTCGTCTGTCTCACCCTTTACGAAATCATCGATCAGTTTCTCCATAATTTGACTTGCAACTCCATAGTCAGCCCTGTCCTTTAGAATATCCATGTAAGCATTCTTCGGTTTTATACCCTTGAACTTGAAGTAGCTAAAGCCAAACCTGCCGATGAGGGTGAGATTAACGTTTTTATCGGCAAATTTATCCCTCATCAACCTCTCAGTTTCTTTTAGCACGTTGTGGTTGAATGCGCCGCACAAACCCCTATCCGAGGTAATCACAACCAAATCAACATTTTTTACATCCCTGAATAACAGCAAAGGATGATCAAGATGCGAGGAAGATTCGATGGAGGATGAGATCACCTGCTCGAGCCTTTTAATGTAGGGCCTAAATTGAAGTGCAGCTTCCTGCGTCTTTCTAAGTTTCGCAGCAGCCACCATCTTCATGGCTTTTGTGATCTGCTGCGTCTTTTTAACGCTGGCTATCTTACGCTTTATATCCTTCATACTTAAAGCCATCGTTCACACCTTCCCTTCCCAGACGGATCCATTTACTTAAGGCTTAAATACTTTTTTAAACTCATCAAGCGCCTTATCGATCTTGGCCTTCAGCTCATCGTCAATCTTTTTCTTTTGCCTTATCTGCTCAAATATCTCAGGATATTGTCCCTCTACAAACTTGTATAGATCCGCTTCGAATTTCTGAACGTGCTTAACCTCTATATCATCAAGATAGCCGTTGTTGCCAGCGTAGATTATCAGGATCTGTTTTTCAACAGGAAGCGGTGAGTAAGGAGGCTGTTTCAGGATCTCGGTTAGTCTGGCTCCCCTGTTGAG
>CAZIZT010000031.1:0-15847 GCA_964544085.1 uncultured Desulfurellales bacterium | reverse complement strand
TGGCAGGACTTGTGCTTGCGCTGACCATAGGGGAGGGGCTTCAGAAAAGCAGCCGTGCCGCCTTCTTCTGTTACACTTACGGCCCTGGGTGCAGCAATGCTCTGGTTTGGATGGTTTGGCTTCAATGCGGGCAGTGCTCTTACAGCGAGTGCATTTATTTGCAACAAACACGGCCGCTGCTGCTGGTGGATTAACATGGATGATCGTAGAGTGGATTTTGAGAAAGCACCCGACACTCCTTGGAGCAGCTTCTGGTGTGGTTGCTGGGCTTGTAGTGATTACGCCTGCTGCTGGTTTCGTAAATATAACTGGCTCGATAATTATCGGAATTGTCTCAGGAATTTTAGGTTTTGGTGGAGCATCCTACGTCAAATTTATCTTTAATTACGATGATTCTCTTGATGTATTCGGTGTTCACGGAATAAATGGAATCTGGGGTGCATTGGCTACCGGTCTATTTGCTGATCCGGATATAGGTTCTAAGGCCGGTTTATTCTACGGTAACCCGCATCAATTTTTAATACAGCTTCTGTCTGTTTGTGTGGTAGCTGCATATACGGCTATCTCAACGTTTGTTCTCATTAGAATCACATCGATTGTTACTTCGGGTATCAGGGTTGATGATGAATCCGAGGTAAAGGGTCTGGATGTTGCCATCCACACTGAGCGGGGCTTTGAGCTTTAATTGTGGCGGAGAGGGCGGGATTCGAACCCGCGGTACGCGCAATGCGTACAGCTGATTTCGAGTCAGCCGCCTTCGACCGCTCGGCCACCTCTCCGAGAAGAGTTTATAGCACACCGTAGGCGGTGCGTCAAAGAATTTTACAAGCAGACCCTTTTGTGCGATAATTGACAAGTAGCACACATTTATGTAGATTTAAACAAAAGGGGTGAGACGCCTATGATCACAAAACGTTTAAAATCCAGCAGAAGGAGGGAAGCTATAGACATCACTTCGCTGGTTGCTGATGCTGTTGTTGGGGTTAAGGAGGGTATTGCTGTTGTATATGTACCACACACAACAGCCGGTGTAACCATTAATGAATCGTATGATCCTGATGTTGCCGCAGATATTCTCGACAAGCTGGAGGAGCTGGTACCTTTTGCTGGTGGTTACAGGCATCTTGAGGGTAATGCAGATGCGCATATCCAGGCAACCATTGTCGGTAGTAGTGTAACGGTTATTGTAAAGGATGGCAAGTTGGTGCTTGGTAGATGGCAAGGTATTTTCTTTATGGAGTTTGATGGACCAAGAAACAGGGAAATTTACATTGAGGTTGTCCCGGCCAAGGAGAGTTTATGAAGTATCTAATTTTGCTTGGAGACGGAATGGCTGATTGGCCGATAGATGAACTGGATGGGTTGACGCCACTTGAGTATGCAAAAACCCCTAACATGGATAGAGTAGCAGGAGGTATTAAGGGTCTTGTCAGAACTGTACCAAAGGGATTCCCGCCTGGTAGCGATGTTGCAAATATGAGTGTCATGGGCTACGATCCAAGGAAGTACTATACTGGAAGGGCACCTATTGAGGCGGTTAGCAAATCCATAGAACTTGGAGAGAGGGATGTAGCCTACAGATGCAACTTTGTAACCATAGAAAACGGTGTCATGAAAGATTTTTCAGCGGGTCACATTCCATCTGATAGGGCAAAGAGGCTGGTGGAGCTACTCAATGAGCAGCTCGATTTTAAGGGTATAGAGTTTCATGCCGGTGTAAGTTATCGCAATCTTATGGTATGGAGAAACGGTAAAACAGATAGAACCACGCCCCCACACGACATTACGGATAAGCCCATAGAGCAGTTTCTACCACAGGGGGAAGCTGCTGATACGCTTAAGGAGATCATGAATCGTGCCGGTGAGATTCTAACAAAGAACAAAATACATCCGCCCGCAAACGCTATCTGGTTGTGGGGAGAAGGGAAAAAGCCGGCTATGGATTCCTTTGAGAGCCGTTTTTCTAAGAAAGCATGTATGATCAGCGCAGTTGACCTAATGGTGGGACTTGGAAAACTTACGGGCATGTACATACCCACGATCGATGGGCTTACCGGTTTTATTGATACCAATTACGAAGGTAAGGTGAAAGCCGCTATAGACTTCTTGGCTGATGGTGGCGATTTTGTATATCTGCATGTAGAAGCTACAGATGAAGCGGGACATATGGGCGATCTTCAAACAAAGATTAAGGCGATAGAGCTCTTTGACGAGAAAGTGGTTGGTGAGGTACTCAGAGGGCTCGATTCGCTGGGTGATGGTGCAAGGGTAGCCGTATTGCCGGATCATCCTACTCCGATCAGGATCAAGACACATACCGATGAGCCTGTACCATTTGCTGTGTATGATACACGTTATGTTGCATCGGCAGGAATATACAGCGAAAGATCGTGTGCAGAAGGTGTCTTCATAGAGAATGGAGCAGATTTCATCGTTGAGGCTTTGTTTGAGAAGGTGCAGTGATGGTTGGACCAATAGATGTTCAGAATGTTATTCTCAACGCTACGGCCCAGAGCCAGATAAATAGCAACGCCCTTGCTCAGGCTGCCGTTGGAGAGGCTTTCAAGGCTGTCATGAGCAAGAAGGAAGAAGAGACGAAGGCTACGAGCGTTGAGGAGAGCTCCCGAACGCAGCATGAGGGTATAGATAGGGATAAAGAGCGCATCAGAAAGAAGAATCAGCGCCGCCACATTGACTTGAAGGCTTGATCTGTTGACAGAAGGGAGTCAAAAGCTATATATTGGATTGAAACAAATATTTAAGCGGAGGTTTGTGCAATGTCACACGGCGCTACAGATAGCCATAAAAGATTGATGGGTTTTTACAACGCATCGAAATGGGCAATGGAAGGTAGATGCTACCTTGATGTGTATGCAGATAAGCTGTCCGAGTCGGAAGAAGAACAGTTGAGAAAACACCTTGAAGAGTTGGGGATCCATTTTGATGTATCTGAGAAGGGTACTGTGAAGGGTTACTTTGAAGGGACCTACGATGAGGTTTTCCCTGTTATGAGGCAGCTTTTGAAGGAGGGCTGGAGCTGGTAATTGGACACTTGAATTTGGTTTTGAATGTATTAAACTTTTGGTGGAGAGTGGATCGGATGGCCGCTTAAGGCTTCATTTATGAAGTCTTAAGAGGAAAGTCCGGGCTCCGTCAGAGCCAGGATGCCGGTCGTTAAGGCCGGTTGGGGCGACCCAAAGGAAAGTGCCACAGAAAAGAGACCGCCCGAGGTAGTCTCGGGTAAGGGTGAAACGGTGGAGTAAGAGCCCACCGCCCGGAGCAGCAATGTTCCGGGGCACGGTAAACCCCATCCCGGAGCAAGACCAAATAGGGAGATCCTTAGAGGGGTTGGCTCTGCCCAAACACCCTATATGGGTGAGGATCTCCGGGTAGGTCGCTTAGATAAATGGCCATCGCCGGACGCATGAAGCGTTCGGTACAGAACCCGGCTTATAGATCCACTCTCCTTTTTTATTCTGGTTTCTGATAGGCAATTGCCATCTTAAAGTGGCAGAGCTTAAATTTTGTTTTGAGGCGGGAAATCGATTCTGTGGCTCCAAGTATCAGGTAGCCACCGGGGTTCAAGATATCGTTGTAGAATTTTTCAATTACCTTTTGTCTGGCGTTGGCATCAAAATATATCAGAACGTTTCTGCAGAATATCACATCCATTTTTCCGACCATTCTTAACTGTCTATCGTCTGTCAGATTGATATTTCGGAAAACGCACTTTCTCTTAACGAAATCCTTGATCCTATACTTACCCGGTGCTATTGTATCAAAGTACTTCTTTTTCAACTCTGGCGTCAGCTCTTTGAGTGAGTACTCCCCATAGATGCCTTCCTGGGCTTTTTTAAGCACCTCGTTGCTTATATCGGAGGCAAGGACACGCGCAGGTATATTCTGGCCATACTTCTCCATAAGAGCGATGATTATCGTGTAAGGTTCTTCCCCCGTTGAACACGCCGCACTCCAAACCCGTATACTGATTTTTTTCTTCAGTAGCTCAGGCACTATAGCGTCTCGAAAGGCATTAATTTGATTTATGTGTCTGAAAAAGTAGGTTTCGTTAATCGTTATAGCATCAAAAAGATTGGGCAGTTCCCTTGCGCCAGCTGGTGATTTTAGGTAGCGCAGATACTCTTCGAAACTGGATAGCTTTAGAGCCTGTATCCTTTTTTTTAACCTGTTGGTGAGGAGATACTCTTTGTTTTTCTCGAAAAAGATGCCAGATTTTTCATAGATGAACTTTCTTAACTCCTCAAAGGTCTTTGGATCCATCTTGTCAAGCATGGTTTATCTGGTCCCCTTGAAATAGAGTTGTTTTGCCTCTTCTATCTCCTCGAACAGTTTGAATGTGAAGAACTCCACATCCAGTTTTTTGGAGAGCTCTACCTCGTTTAATATCAGTTTCCAGCCCACATCATCTTCTAAACTGAAGCGGGCATAATTTCCGCCAAAACCGATACCCTCGGAGTAGGTTAGCAAATCTGCCACATGAACCACCGAAACCAGAAGCGGCTGATCGGCTTTGGTGGGGTCATGGTGATAATCTACAATGTCCACTATCTCGTCTGGCAGGCCCCATATGGACAAAAGTTTTGCACCAAGCTGTGCGTGCGAGATACCGTAGAGCTCCATTTCGGAGTCGTAGAACGATATTCCTTTCTTGTAAGCGTTTTCCAGTATCTCGTCCAGTGCATCGGGAGCATACAGATCTATCAGGATTTTGCCTATGTCGTGCATGACTCCGCCGCTAAATTCGCTTGAGTTGAAATTGAGGTGGAGCATGTTTGCTATAATTCTTGCTGTGACGCCACAGCCAAATGAATGCTCAAGGAATTTATCTCTGTTAAAATGTTTGTGTAATGGCAGTTTTTTTACGCTTGTGAGCATTACCGACACCATCACTATGTTTTCCACCTGAAGGAAGCCCAGCAAATTGATGGCGTGGTTGAGTGATGTTACCTCTTTGGGCAGACCGTAGAATGATGAGTTGGCCACTTTAAGTATCTGGCTAACAAGGTTAGGGTCCTTCTCTATAACACGCTCCATGTCTCTTGATGTGGACGTGGAGTCCCTCGCAAGGCGTATTACCTCGAAAGCGACTGCGGGGAAGGCAGGTAGGTTTTCTATCGTGTCAAGGTTCTCATACAACTGCTTAAGCTTGTTCATAACAGGCATTCTATACAAAGCTTTGTCTAAGTCAAGACCTTTGAGATTTTTTGTCTTATGGAGGTTTTTTGTTTAGATTATTTTATTAAAAACCAAAAAATCGGATAACAGAAGTTTGTAGCTTGAAAAAAGTGGATAAAAGTTTATAATGCCGTTTGCGTGATAGCTCGTGGGGAAGGTTGACGTTAAAAGGCGGGAAGTGAACGATAACCATAAGCCCATTTCATTTGCTTTTTTACTTTCGGTCTATATCGCTGTTGCAAGTCTTGCCGTTTTGATTCTCTTCAGTATTATACTCTCAAGTTCCTTCGAAAAGGCCACCTTGAATATATCCAGAATAGTCAAACAGGATTTCTTGAAGGTAAAAAAGAATCAGATCAGGTACGATGTTTTCAAGTTGATCAGAGAGATACATTTCAGGGATATGCATAGTCATCGCAGAATGAGAAAGGTTATTTACTGGAGCCTGAACAAGGCTCTTTCTGTGGCAAAGAACCTGTATGACACATATAAGCTAATGTTTTCAGTTCAGGCTGGAAAGAGCATAGCCATAAAATTCCTTGAAGAAAACACGTTTCACATGGGTGATGGTGCTTTTGCCGTGGTTGCGTCCAATGGAGCTGTTTTGAATGGCAACAGAATACGCTTTTCAGACAGGACGAGATCTCGTTTTGTTTCTTATGCCAGGAACTCCAAAAACGGTTTCTACATAAATGGAAAAACAGCCAGCGGTAGGCAGTTTGTGGGCTATGCAAGGTACTTCAGTCCCATCAGGATGTTTGTGATGTCCTTTGTGTATACAGAGCCATTTGTTAAAAGAATCCAGCGTCAGACCATAATGTCTCTGTTTAAAAGCTCTTTTGGCATAAATGTCGATCAGTACGTATTTATCTATACCCTCGACGGCGATGTGCTACTTGAGGCTGGTAACGTCTACAGAAGAACACATCCCAAACTCTGGCACATTGGAAATCTTAGCCGATGTAAGCCAGAGAGTGTATTTAAAAGGATTCTCTCTGCGTGCAATATGGGTGGTGGTTTTCTGGAGTACAAGTGGGTGGAGCCCTCAAGCGGTAAACTTGCCTGGAAGATCTCTTATGTGGCGTTGTATAAACCGTGGGGGTGGATAGTTGGAGAGGGCTTTTATGTTAACAGAGCAGAATCAATAGCCTCTTACATCAGCACACAGCTAAGAAGTGCACTCAATAGGGTTGCTGAAGACGCCTGGATTGTGGCTTTTTTTGTACTCGCTGTCGTCTTTGCAGCCTCAGGGTTTATCTTCTGGCTGACCAGACGTACCGTAAGAGGTCTGCTGGATCAGATGAATATGGCATTTGAGAAAGGTGTCAGGATTGATCAGGAGAGGTATTTAACCGGTGAGGTGCGGGATATTGTTGGTTATATAAACAGGGCATTGGAGCGTTTCGATCAGTATGAGAATGAGTTTCTCGAAGCTTTCGTTAGGGCAATAGAGGCTCGAGATAGCTATACACGTGGCCACTCTCAGCGTGTAGCAGCTTACTCTCAAAGGATGGCCCAGAGGCTTGGTTACGATGAGGTAAAGCAGAGGGAGATATACCGTGCTGGTCTTGTGCATGACATTGGCAAACTCGGAATCCCGGACAGTATACTACTCAAACCCGGTAGATTGACAGGAAATGAGTATCGTATCATTAAGTATCACCCCATCTTCTCTTATGAGATAGTTTCGCGTGTCTCACGTTTTAAAGGTATTGCAGGAATTGTGCGCCACCACCATGAGCGTTGTGACGGAAGTGGCTACCCCGATGGTCTTTTGTGTGATGAGATAGAATTTGAGGCACGAATACTTGCTATAGCGGATGTATTTGATGCACTAACAACGAAGAGGATTTATCGCGGTGCACTGACCCCCGATGAGGCTATTGAGCTGATGGAGCAGGAACCACTGGATCAGGATATTATCAGGCAGTGCAGGGACGTGTTAAAGCACGCTTACAAAGAACTTGAAAGACAGGCTGATTATGGTGGTATGGCTGAGGTAGAAAGGATAAGGAAAGAACTCTACGAGGTAGATTACAGAACCGGCCTGAAAAGAAGGGAATATGTGATAGCAAAAGCAGCGGAGCTGGCAGAAAGTGGTAAGAGATTCGCGATGTTTATGGTTGACATAAAGGATCTTGGCATTATAAATCTTGAATTCCCGTTTGAGGTGGGGGATAAATTGATATCTTTCACTGCTATAGCCCTTGAATCCACAATAAGACAGCTTGGTCTTGATTCGACGTATCTTGCGCGAGCAAAAGAGGATGCGTTTTTGTTTATCGTTGAGCTGACCGAGGAGAGAGAAAACAGGCTTGCAGAGCTTGCTGATGAGATTAGATCCGAATTAAAACGTAGGGTGAAAGGGATGTTCGTGGAGAGTGAGATCCGCTACATTACAGAAGACAATAGAGGGATAGAGGAGTTTATAGATTATCACGTGCTGTATTGCATCTTTCCAAATGATGCGGATGATCCTCTGCGAATGCCACATGTGTGTAGTCTGAAGAAAATGTTGAAGGGTCTCTACTTGAATGTTGAATCCAGCCGTAAAAAGTAGTATCATTTCTACATGAAAATAATACCGGGTGGTATGTTTCTATGGATAGGAATTCTGGCGAATGTATAGAACCGCAGCGGTTTGAGGATCTTGTTGGCCAGAAGCATCTGTTTGCCAAGGGTAAACCGCTGTATCTGTTCTACCATTCTGAGAATTCACCACCTTCACTTATTCTTTACGGTCCGCCGGGTACAGGAAAGACAAGTTATGCGAAGCTGCTTGCAAAGAGGCACGCGCTTAAGTACGTTCATCTCAATGCCACCACGGCGGGCATAAAAGATCTCCGGATCGCTGTTGAAGAGGTACCCGTTCTTGTCGTGATTGACGAGATTCACCGTTTTGACATAGCAAAGCAGGATTTTTTGCTGGGATACCTTGAGAGGGGGGATATCGTTCTTGTTGGTACTTCCACCCACAATCCCTACTTTAAGCTGAACAAGGCGTTGCGATCACGTTGCTTTGTCTATCAATTTAAACAATTGCTCCCAGAGGAGCTGAAGATAATAGCACAGAGGGCAGCCGGGTGTTTTGGTATTGAGGTTACGGATGATGCGCTTGAGTTCCTTGCAAACTATGGAAACGGTGATGCCCGCAGAATAATCAATGTTATCAGGTATGCTCCCAACGGTAGAATTGATGCACGCCTTGCACGGCAACTTTTTGCAATCGATGGTGGTTTTGTAAATCAAACAGAGCGACATGATCTAATCAGCGCGTTTATAAAAAGCATGCGCGGTAGCGATCCGGATGCAGCCATATACTACCTTGCCCGGCTGTTAAAAGCTGGAGAGGATCCTGAGTTCATAGCAAGGCGTATCTGTATTTTTGCCAGCGAGGATATAGGGCTTGCAGATAAGGATGCGCTTGCTCTTGCGTATGCGACACTTGGTGTGGTCAAGGAGATAGGTCTTCCCGAGTGTGCAATAAACCTTGCTCATTGCGTTATCTATCTATCCCTTGCAAAAAAGTCCAACTCAAGCTATATTGCTATAAAAAGAGCACTCAGTGATGTGGAGAAGGGACTTATCATGGATGTTCCCGATCACCTAAAACTGCACCCAAAGAAGCCCTATCTTTATCCTCACAACTTCAAGGGCGCCTATGTCAAACAGAGTTATCTGCAAAAACCGGTGAAATACTTTGTCAGGAAGGAAAATGACATGGTATGAGCACTCTGTCTGACATAGGCGAATTCGGCTTGATTGAATTTATACGTTCGAAGCAGCGCATACCTGAGGAGTTAACCGGGATTGGTGACGACTGTGCAATAAT
Source organism: uncultured Desulfurellales bacterium (assembly GCA_964544085.1). Lineage (GTDB taxonomy): Bacteria > Campylobacterota_A > Desulfurellia > Desulfurellales > Hippeaceae > CAZIZT01. Next base: position 6,819 of record CAZIZT010000031.1, on the reverse strand, counting down.
AGGATTTGACAATCAGGAGCTTCTTGTAACGGTGGATACCATGGTGGAAGGGGTGCACTTTTTATCTGGAACAAACCCTATGTTGTTGGGCAGAAAGGCTGTATCTGTGAACATAAGCGATATAGCGGCAATGGGAGGTGTTCCGCGCTGGATGTTTCTCTCGCTTTCGATAAGGCCAGACGCCTCGCTTGATTACATCAGAGGAATTATTGACGGTATTACAGGAAGAGCAAATGAGTTTGGGGTGCTGTTGCTTGGTGGAGACACTGTGGCTGCAGGGGAGCTTGTTTTGTCTGTAACGATGATTGGCTTAAATCAGCCTGGTTCTTCCCTGAAACGAAGCGGGGCTTCTCCCGGCGATGATATATACGTGACCGGCAGAATAGGTTGTTCAGGCTGTGGACTGGAGGCAATCATCCGTAATCTTGATGGATACGATCAGCTCAAGATCGCTCACCTTGATCCTGTACCAAGATTGAAGGAGGCACTTGCCGTTAAGGATGTGGCTACTGCCATGATAGATGTGAGTGATGGTTTGCTTCAGGATTGCTGGCATATCTGCCGTTCAAGTTCGGCAGGAGCTGAGCTCTTCATGGACCAAATACCATTTTGTGAATGTGATCTCCTTGATGAACATAGCATGCTTTCCGCGGGTGAGGATTATGAATTGCTATTCACTGCCGATCCCTCTAACAGAGACAGGCTTGATAGGATGCCTGGCATAACCAGAATTGGTGTTATGATAGAGGAGGAAGGGATGTTTTTGGTCAAAGCCGGTGAACGCATCCGTGTTTCTCCTTCGGGCTTTACCCATTTCTAAGGAGGCTTGAGCGTTGAGTCTAAATGTTGAGATCTCATTGATTATCCTGTCACTTATCGTTTCAGCCTTTTTTTCATCCTCTGAAACGGCTCTGACATCTTTGAGTAAACTGAAGGTGGTACAGCTAATACACAGTAGCCCAAGGAATGCAAGGTACTTCACTATATGGATGAAGCATCCCAATAAGATGCTAAACACAATACTCATCGGCAATAATGTGGCAAACATCTTTGCTTCGGTACTTGCAGGTAGTGTGGCTGAAAGGCTTTCTGGTTCGGCGCAGATTGCATCCACAACAGCCGTTATGACAATAACCATCCTGTTTTTTGGAGAGATAACACCAAAGACATTTGCCAAGCATAACGCCGAAAAACTCTCTGTGATCTTCATCAGGCCTCTTGTTGTGATCTACTATCTGCTCTATCCTTTTACGTATGTGATAAACATGTTCGTGAAAGGCGTTATAAAGGTTGCAGGTGGCGAGCTGGATAAGGAACAGCCGTTAATAACCGAAGAGGAGCTTGAGTTTCTTATCAATGTTGGAGAAAGAGAGGGTATACTTGAGGATGATACACGGGAGATGATGCACAATATCCTTGATATCAAGGATATCACTGTCAGGGAGATTATGGTACCAAGAACGGAGATGGTAGCTCTACCGGTGGATGCGACTATAGATGATGTGCTGAAGGTGATAGATGAGCATGAGTACTCAAGAATCCCCGTTTACGAAAACAATCTGGATCATATCGTTGGTATATTGTACATCAAGGACCTTATCCGTTACATAAAGCGGGATACAAATGGATTGAAAATAAGGAAGCTGCTGAGGGAAGCGTTTTTCGTGCCAGAAACAAAGAATATTTACGACCTGTTCAAGGAGTTTCAAATAAGGCGAGTGCACCTTGCAATAGTTATAGACGAGTATGGCGGTGTTGCGGGGCTTGTAACCATGGAGGACATACTCGAGGAGATAGTCGGTGAAATAAGAGACGAGTACGACACTGCTGAAGAAGACGATTTTGTTAAGGTTGACGAGAACACTTACCTGATCAATGCAGGTATGGATCTGGACGATTTCTGCGAGAAACTCGGTATTGAAAAAAACGAAGATATGAATGATTATGAGACGGTGGCGGGTCTTGTGTACGACCTTGCTGATAAAATCCCATCAGAGGGTGACGAATTCGATTTTCTTGGTAAGTTTAAGATACGTGTGGTCAAGACGCGCGGAAATAAAATACTCAAAGTAGAGGTGAGGAGAGTTGAGCAAAAGGAGGATTCTAATAGCACCCTCCCTGCTGGCAGCTGATTTCACAAGGCTTGCCGATGAAATAGCGGCTGTCAAGGAGGCTGGTGCTGATTGGTTGCACATAGACGTGATGGATGGCCATTTTGTGGACAATATGACCATAGGAGCCTTTATAGTTAAACAGATAAGAGCTATTACTGATCTGCCTCTCGATGTGCATCTCATGATAGACTCCCCTGAGAGATGGGTTGAGCGCTACATAGATGCAGGCGCCGATTATCTGACTGTCCATGTTGAGGCAACAGTGCATCTTCATAAGGTACTGCAAACGATAAAGAGTTGTGGCGCCAAGGCAGCTGTTTCGTTAAACCCGGCTACACACCCACAGGTTGTGGAGTGTGTGCTTGATTTGCTCGATATGGTGCTTGTTATGAGTGTTAACCCTGGATTTGGTGGTCAGACCTACATACCGTCCATCGAAAGGAAGGTGGAATTTCTCGATACTTTGAGAAGAAAAGAGGGGATAGAGTACCTTATAGAGATAGATGGCGGGGTCAATCCGTCTAACGCAAGGAGACTGGCACAACTTGGTGCCGATGTGCTTGTTGCTGGTAGTGCAATATTCGGCACGGATGATTACTCTAAAGCGATTGCAGCAATAAGGGGAGCCTTATGAAAGTATCCGTTGTTGTTCCTGTTTACAATGAGAAGGAGAATGTGGGCATACTTTACGGCAAGATACGCGATGTGATGGAAAAGAATGGCTATGATTATGAGATCATTTTCGTTGATGATGGAAGCAATGATGGTACCTTTGACATACTTGAAAGGCTTGCAGCCAAAGATAAGAAACTTAAGGTCATAAGATTCAGAAGGAACTTTGGACAAACGGCAGCGATGGCTTGCGGTTTTGACTACGCAACGGGCGATGTTATCGTAAGTATGGATGGTGATCTGCAAAACGATCCGGAGGATATCCCCAGGCTAATAGAGAAGCTGAACGAGGGATACGATGTGGTGAGCGGATGGCGCAAACAGAGGCAGGATGAGTTCAAGCGCGTATTCCTGTCGCGGATAGCCAACTGGCTCATAGGAAAAATAACCGGTGTCAGATTGCATGATTATGGTTGCTCTCTGAAAGCCTATAGAAGTGATGTGGCCAAGAACCTTCACCTGTACGGGGAGTTGCACCGCTTTATACCGGTGCTTGCGCATATATACGGTGCAAACATAACAGAGATACCTGTTAGGCATCACAAAAGACAGTTTGGCAAAAGCAAGTACAATCTTTCACGTACATTCAGGGTTATTGTGGATCTGGTGTTGATGTACTTCATGCAGAAATTCATGACAAGGCCTATACACTTCTTTGGTATTGCTGGTTTTTTGTTGTTTTTTGCGGGTTTCGCAATTGATGCGTATCTTGCCTTCGAGAAGATTGTCTTTGGTGTTAACATAGGAAACAGGCCACTGCTGTTGATGGGTGTCCTGCTCATTCTAACAGGCATAAATCTCGGTGGCATAGGTATTTTGAGCGAGTTTCTGACGCGTATCTATTATGAGAGCCAGAACAAGAAGATCTACAATGTGAAGGTTGCAATTAATTTCGATGACCCATCATAAAGACCCGTTAAAAACCATACTTCTTGGTTTTTTAACCATTATATTAACCGGGACAGCATTACTGCTTCTGCCTTTTGCCACCAAAGGCGGTTCGCTCCGTTTTGTTGATGCACTGTTTATGTCGACTTCGGCTGTCTGTGTTACCGGTTTATCCGTTGTTTCTCTTACACATTTGAGTATCTTTGGTCAACTTGTGATCCTGGCCCTTATACAGATTGGTGGCCTGGGTTATATGAGCTTAACATCCCTTTTGTTGTTGAGTCTCAAGGGGAGCCTTTCGTTTGATGATAAGCTTGCACTGAAGGAATCCTTCAGCTATCCCACCATGCATGATCTTGTTGGTTTTTTTAAGAGGATACTTCTCTTTGTGTTTATATGCGAGGTGGTAGGGGCCATCCTGCTAACCCTTGTGTTTGCAAAAAGATTTGGTGCTGGGAGCATTTACTACGGCATTTTTCATGCTGTAAGCGCATTCAACAATGCAGGTTTTTCGCTATTTCCAACATCTTTTGTGGGCTATAAGTACAATGTTCTTCTCAACGCCACTGTGATTACACTGATTGTTCTTGGTGGTATAGGCTTTCTTGTTATAGATGAGTTAATTCTGTTTATTACAGGTAGGGTAAAGCGTATTTCGCTACATACGCGTATCGTTATCAGTGTTACCCTGTTTCTAATAGTGGTGCCCGCGTTGCTTATGATGATTATAGAGCACAACGGCATTCTTGAGAATCATAGCATACTCAAAGATATGCTGGTAAGCCTGTTCCAAAGCGTAACAACGAGAACCGCCGGTTTCAACACAATAGATTTGAATTACATGCACTCATCCACGCTGTTTTTATTCGTGATTCTCATGTTTATAGGAGCATCCCCCTCTGGTACAGGCGGGGGTATAAAAACCACAACGGCATTTGTTGTTTTTATCTCCATTTTCTCCTATATCCGCGGTGAAGAGGAACCTATAGTTTTTAAACGCACCATACCGCAGGATGTAATAAGAAGAGCGTTTGTTGTCTTTTCCTTATCCTTCACGTTTGTTGCGCTTGTATCCTTTATTCTCAATGATCTTGAGCCATTTCCGTTTTTGAGTATTCTTTTTGAAGTGGTTTCAGCAATTTCTACTGTCGGGTTATCAATCAGTAAAACAAACTTGAGCCTATCAGCTTCCTTTGATACCATTGGCAAACTTATTATTATCATGCTTATGTTTGTAGGCAGGGTAGGGTTGTTCACCTTCTCCATCGCTCTGCTCAAAAAAAGAAGAACCCGGCACTATAGATTGCCGGAGGGGAGAGTGTACCTATGAGCAAGCTTTTCGGCATTATTGGTCTTGGCAGGTTTGGTAGAAGCGTGGCTCGCCGGCTGCTTGAATTGGATAAGGAGATAATTTGTGTCGATAAGGACGAGTCAATTGTGAAGGAGCTTTCAGAAGAGATAGACAATGTATATCAGGCTGATTGTCTTGACGAGAAAGCGCTGAAAGAGATTGGCATGTCAGATGTGGATACTGTTGTGGTCTCTATTGGTGAGAACGTTGAGGCGAGTATCATGGCTGTTACAATTCTGCATGGATTTGGTATAGAGAATATCTATGCAAAAGCCGTCAGCCCACTTCATGGCAGGGTTTTGGCAAAGGTAGGTGCAAAACGGGTAATATTCCCGGAGAAAGAGATGGGCATCAATCTTGCCAATAGCCTGGCTGGAATCGATATGATACAGACGCTCACGGCTGGTAAGAGCTATGTGTTTGCCAAGATTAAGGCACCAAAGATGTTTGTGAATAAAACGATAAAGGAGCTGGATATTAGAAACCGTTTTGGCCTGAATGTAATTGGCATAGAAAGAAACGGCGATTTGGACATAAATCCCATGCCTGATGAGGTGATACAGGAGTCAGACATCCTGATGGTTATAGGTAAGCGCGATGATGTGGAGAAGGTCTCCAGATGAACAGATTTGAGTTGAAATGGCTTGCCTTTGAAATAACACCACGATGCAATCTGAACTGCATCCATTGTCGTACCACAGCCTCGATGGATCTGAAGGAAAAGCTTACATTCGATCAGATTGTTTCAACAATTGATGAGATATCCACAAGGTATAAACCGGTTGTTGTGTTGACAGGGGGAGAACCACTTTTAAGGAGGGATCTATTTGATATTGCAGATCATATCCGATCGAAGGGTATGCGCGTTGGTCTTGCCACAAATGGTACCCTTGTTAGTAGGTCTGTTGCTGAGCGTATAAGGGAGCATATAGACATTGTCTCGTTGAGTCTTGATGGCTCTACCGCGTCCGTTCACGATGATTTCAGGAAGGTCTCTGGGGCATTCGATGCCACAGTGAGGGCAGCTGGCAACCTGAAGTCCGCAGGCGTTGAGTTTATTGTCAATTCTTCTTTTACAAAGAGGAATCAGCACGACATAGAGAACACATACAGGCTGGCAAAATCTCTGGGAGCAAGGGCATGGTACATGTTTCTTATTGTGCCCACCGGCAGAGCTAAAGAGCTTTTTGATGAGCTTATAAGCAGGGATGATTATTACCGCATACTCAGGTGGCACTTTGAGATGGAACTTAAGGAAAAGGAGATATTCGTAAGGCCTACATGTGCACCTGAGTACTACGCTCTGTGCGATATCGAATCGAGAAGACAGAACATCGATTATAAAAGACGCTCCTTGAGTTTCTCTACGGGTGGGGCAAAGGGCTGTATTGCTGCTCAGAGTATCGCATTTATCGGTTATGATGGGGAGGTTAAGCCCTGTAGCTATTTTTTAAGGAGTGCAGGCAATATACTGGAGGGTGGTTTTTTGAAAATCTGGGACGAATCGGAGATATTCAGAAAACTACGCGACTTTAGCTCATACAATAAAAAATGCGCCCACTGCCGATACATCGGCATTTGTGGTGGGTGTAGAGCACGTGCCGATGCCTACTACGGAGACTTTCTGGCTGAAGACCCATACTGTTTTATATAACCTGGCCTTCGAGGAGTTTAAAAAAATACCGGCTTACAAAAGAAGTGACATCCTGCTTAAGTGTGCTGAGCTGATCAGGGAAAGGGAAGAGGAAATAGCCAGGGTAATATGTCAGGAAGCTGGTAAGGCATGGAAATACT
>CAZIZT010000030.1:0-1741 GCA_964544085.1 uncultured Desulfurellales bacterium | reverse complement strand
GCTTCTGTTCCATCGGTGAGGGTGACGCTTGTCCCATCCTTTATTCTGCCGCGCACCAGGCATCTATAATGATTTTTTTCTGTCTGCTCAAGAAGAAAGATTTCTATTTTACCTCCGGTTGGTTTACGGGCGAAGAGACGTGCCGGTATAACACGTGTGTCATTCAAAACAAGCAGATCTCCAGGTCTTAAGTAAGTAACGATCTCCTTGAATATCCTGTGTTCAATTCTGTCCGTTTTTCTGTCTATGACCATTAATTTACACTCGTCGCGCGGTATTGTTGGTGTTTGGGCTATCAATTCTTCGGGAAGATCATAATCGAACAGGCTCACATCCATGGGGGGTTATTATAGTGAAACTAACCGAGCTTTTCAAACGAAACGCCAGTTGTTCACAAATGTTTTGAACTGCTCAATATCAAGGGGCTTGCTGATGAGATATCCTTGAACAAAGTCACATCCGGCATTTTTGAGAAAGGTTAGCTGAGTTTTGTTCTCAACGCCTTCTGCTATTGCTTGAGCTTTGAGGGAGTGCGCAAGATCTATAATGTACAGAATAATGTTGTTTGCCTTTTCGTTGCCTATTTTGTCAATGAGCGTTTTGTCGATTTTTATTAGGTCCACTTCCAGATCAATAAGCCTGTTCAACGATGAATATTCGATCCCGAAATCGTCTATTTCAAGTTTCACATTCATCCTTTTGAGAACATCTATAATCTTTTTGATTCTGTCTATGTTCTCTACCGCTACTCTTTCGGTTACCTCGATAGAAACGGTTCTCTTATAAGGCTGCTTTTCCAGTGACCGTTTCAGGTGTTTTATAAAGTTTCCACTGCTTATATCCCTTGCGCTAACATTGATAGCCACGTCAATATGATGTAGATCGCTGGTCTCTTCGATGATCTTATGTATGGCAACTCGTGTTATATCCTCTATGAGATTGGTTGTCTCAGCCACACTTATAAATCTATCGGGGCTGATGCAGGCGAAGGTTTCGCACTCCAATCGAATCAGAGCCTCGCAACGTGTTATGGCACCCGTGTTTAGATCCAGTATAGGTTGATACTGGAAGGTGAAGGAGTTGTTTTTTATTGCATCCTTTATGCACCGTTCAATCTTGAAGTGTTCCTGTACGCTTTTTGTTATCTCGTCGGTGTAGAATTCGTCTTTTCCGGTTTGCTTTGATCTTATAAGCGCGGCTTCCGCCGAGGACATAAGTTTATCTTTACTGCTAACAATTTGCGGATACATTGTGATGCCTACATTGAGGGAGAGTGGTATGCTTCTCTCCTCAAGGGAGAAGGATTCCATGCACGCTTTTAACCTTCCTATAAAGTCCACTATTGTCTTTTTCTCCACTCCTCTGTTTATGAATACAGCAAAGCGGTTTCCGTATATCCTGTAAGCTTGAGCACCTTTTATAAGGCACTCGTTTAACACCTGTGCTGCCTTTGCCAGAACTCTATCGGAGAAATCGACACCGTAGACCTGATTTATCTCTGATAGATTTTCTATTCTCAGGTAGATTAATGCGCAAGCGTCGATGGTTTCGTCAATATCCTTCTTTAGCGCCGTAACGTTGTGCAGCCCTGTGAGTTTATCATGGTAGAATTCGTACAGCAGCGCGTTTTTCTGTCTGATCCTTTTTATGGAGTCGCCTATATCCGAACCGAGTTGCTTGAGCAAATCTATAAACTCATTATCGAAGATATTGAATACTTCACTGAACACATTCAGGGTGT
>CAZIZT010000029.1:0-6673 GCA_964544085.1 uncultured Desulfurellales bacterium | reverse complement strand
GCTATAGATGTGCCTGTGGATATTGTGGATGTTTTCAGGCAGAGCAAGTACTGTCCTGAGATTGCCAGAAAGGCGCTGAGCATAGGAGCTAAAGTGCTCTGGCTGCAGGAGGGAATTGTCTCTAAGGAAGCGGAGAGGATTGCAAGATCCGGTGGCATGGAAGTGGTTATGGATCTGTGTATAAAAAAGGCTTATCAGGAGTTAATGGAGCAAAATGGATAGTTTTATCATAGTAGGCGGCAATAAGCTCAAAGGGCGTGTAAGGATAAGCGGGTCGAAAAATGCATCACTGCCGGCAATGGCGGCAGCATTGCTGTGTGATGATCCTGTAGTGCTTGAGAATGTGCCGCATCTTATGGACATCAGCACGATGAAGAAGTTGCTGGAGGTGTTGGGTTGTACGGTTCAAAGGGAAGGTGAGAAACTTACGATTGACTGCTCAACACTGAAAAGCACAAGGGCGCCATATGAACTTGTTAAAACCATGAGGGCATCCATACTGGTGCTGGGGCCACTTGTGGCGAAAACCGGTTATGCTGAGGTTTCCATGCCCGGTGGCTGCGCAATAGGTGTGAGACCCGTCAATCTGCATCTGAAGGCGCTTGAGTGCATGGGCGCTGACATTCGCATAGATGAGGGCTATATAATTGCCCGTGCAGACAGGCTGAAGGGCAGCGAGATTTACTTTGATATACCCACTGTGACGGGTACAGAGAATGTGATGATGGCTGCGGTTTTAGCTGAAGGGACGACGGTGCTGAAAAACGCTGCAAAAGAGCCAGAGGTTGTGGATCTTGCCCGTTTATTAAAAAGAATGGGGGCGCGCATAGAAGGTGAGGGGACAAGTACTATAACAATTCACGGTGTTGAGCGTCTTAAGCCTGCGCGGTACAGGGTTATGAACGACAGGATAGAGGCTGGTACCTTTATGTGTGCCGCTCTCATTACATCTTCCTTTATCGAGATAGAAGGCATGCCACTATATGCGATGGACGCTATCTGTGACAAATTCAGAGAAATGGGCGGTGTGCTGGAGGAGTTACCGGAGGGCGGTACACTTGTTGGTGGTGATTCTATAAGGCCTGTTCAGATTGAAACGTCGGTCTACCCCGGTTTTCCAACCGATATGCAGGCTCAGTTTATCAGTGTGCTGACGCTTGCCAAAGGTGTTAGTATAGTACGTGAAACGATATTCGAAAACAGATTCCAGCATGTCGCTGAACTGAACAGAATGAATGCTAATATCGTTGTATCAAACAACCAGGCGGTCATTACGGGCGTGGAAGAGCTAAAGGGTGCCAAGGTTATGGCGACCGATCTTAGGGCATCTGCAAGTCTTGTGATAGCCGCTCTTGCAGCAAAGGGCACAACGCAGATATTGCGCATATATCACCTTGATAGGGGCTATGAGAGACTGGAGAAGAAACTCGCCGGTCTGGGTGCTAACATCAGGAGGGTGAAGGCGTGATAACAGTTGCTTTACCAAAGGGTAGATTAATGGGCGAGACGCTTGATTTGTTTTCTAAGGGTGGCCTGGATGTGGAGCTGCCCGATTCTTCCAGGAAGCTGTTTTTTTATGATAGCGATAATCGTTATCGGTTCCTCATTGTCAGGGCGCAGGATGTGGCAACATACGTGGAGTATGGTGCTGCAGATCTGGGGGTCGCAGGCCTTGATGTATTGAAGGAGCAAACGCCCGATGTGTTTCAGCTTGTCGATCTGGGTGTTGGTTTCTGTAAAATGGTGGTGGCAGCTCCGAAGAAAGGCTGTTTGAATGAAAGAAAGAAGCAGTTAAGGGTTGCAACCAAGTTTGTGAATATTGCGCAGGGTTATTTTCAAAAGAGAGGGATAAATGCCGAAATAATAAAACTTTACGGTTCTATTGAGCTTGCCCCACTGTTGGGTCTTGCAGATTGCATTGTGGATATAGTCTCCACAGGCAGGACGCTCAAAGAGAACGGTCTTGTAGTTGTTGATGAGATCTTTGACTCAAGTGCAATGCTTATCTCTAACAGGGTTTCCTATTACACCAACTACGATGAAATAAAAGCTTTTTTAGAATACCTGAGATGAAGGAACTTGTTGACCTATTGAAACTCTACAGGGAGATAGGCGTTGAGTATGTGAGGAAGCTCAATGTGGCATCCAGGGTGGATATGCTTGATTCTTTAAAGGAGCAGGTGGAGCATTGCACGCTGTGTGAACTCTACAGGGAACGTAAAAACGCCGTTTTTGGCGAAGGTAACGATAATGCAGAGATTATGTTTGTAGGTGAGGCTCCTGGCCGTGATGAGGATATTCAAGGGAGGCCATTTGTCGGCAGGGCGGGAAAGCTACTCACAGAGCTGCTTGAGGAGATTGGCTTGAAAAGGGAAGATGTTTACATTGCTAACTGCCTCAAATGTAGACCGCCGAACAACAGGGATCCAAAGCCAGATGAGCTTACAGCCTGTTTTCCTTACCTGAAAAAACAGATAGAAATAATAAAACCAAAGGTGATTGGGACTCTTGGACGTTACTCTACCTATGTGCTGACCCTGCAAAAAGGCGCACTGGGAACACTGCGTGGTCGTATCTTTGATTATCACGGTATAAAGGTCTTACCCATGTATCACCCTGCATATCTGTTGAGGAATCCAAACGCCATTGAGGTATTTGTGAATGACCTTAAAAGGTTGAAGGAGATGGCATACGGATGAGGCTCCTTTTTGCATTTCTGTTCTTTTTTCTTCTTGTCTTGAACGCTTACTCAGCAGGTCTGAAGATTGGCTATTTGGCACCCTCCTCGAAACTCTTTAAGCACTTTAGCGATGACTTTTTAAATGGCCTTTATCTTGGATTGCCTTCGGATGATACTGTCGTGGTTCAGAATGCAGCCGATAACGCCACGAAAGCGCTGGAACAACTCTATTACATGAATGTCGATGTAGTGATAGGCCCGTTTGAAAGCAGGAATGTGAATAGCGCGCAAAACGAGATATGCTCAAGTGGCATTCCAACGATACTACCGTTTGCTGTGCCTCGCTATAGCTGCTCGAATGTCTTTGTGTACAACTTCGATCCTATAGCAGCAGCCAAAGAGCTTGCCAAACTCGTCTCAGATTACGGCTACAGAGATCTGGTTGTACTTTACGAGAATGATCCTCTGGACATGAGCGCAAGTAATGCCTTTCTACAGACCATTTCAGACAAGAACGTTGTCGTTGAGCCGTTCGACAGGGCACCATTATACGATGAGATGATAAAGAGGCTTTTTGGTGTGAGAAAGATAAGGAGGAGTTCTGGTTTGGTCGAGGGAAAGGTGTACGAGCACTCTCTGAAGGCTGATAATGTTGTCATTTTTGCGCCACAGGACGACTTTGTGAGTATCGTCAATCTGCTTGATTACTACAGCATAGAACCACAGCGCATCTGGGGTGATGGAGTACTCATTACAAGGGATCTGTTGTCACTGAACAATGCCATTTTACAAAAGGTAAACATTATCACACCGTACTGGATGTGTTTGCCTGATCCAATAAACGTAAAATTCGTGGAGCAGTACAGGGAAAATTACAACACGGATCCCAATTTTATGGCGGCACTTGGTTATGATATAGGTCGCCTTATAGGCAGGGGCACAAGGGGTTCAACGCTGGACCTATCACGGGTGACGGATTTTGATGGCCTGATCGGTAGATTGATGTTTTTTGATGCCTCTGGTTTGGGTTTTATTAACTACCGTCTTGTAAACTATGCGGGGTTAGAAAGATGCAGGGGACAAATTTTGAGCAGATAGATGTAAAAACACAGAAAAAATACAAGGTTGTTATAGGTTCCGGCACATTGCCCGTGCTTGATGAGTTTCTTCAGCACAGGCGTAGCGTGTGTGTTACGGATAGCAATGTGTATGCGATTTATGAGAAAAAGCTGAAATCCATCACCGGCGATATCTACGTTTTTCCTGCGGGCGAGGAGAGTAAGAATTACAAAACACTTCATGGTATCTACGATTTCTTGATAGAGCATAAGGCTGATAGAAGTACATACCTTGTAGCTGTGGGAGGGGGTGTTGTTGGTGATACGGCCGGGTATGCAGCGAGCACATACATGAGAGGTGTACCGCTTGTGCATGTGCCCACCACCCTTCTTGCCATGGTTGATAGCTCTATCGGCGGAAAGACAGGTATCAATTACGGAGGCTACAAGAATATTATTGGCAGTTTCTATCAGCCAGAGCTGGTAGTGTGTGATATAGATTTTCTAAAGAGTTTACCCGAAAGGGAGTTTGTCTCAGCGCTGGCTGAGGTGGTTAAGTATGGCATTATTCAGGACCCAGACCTGTTCGAATACCTTGAGGAACACACAGAAGAGATACTGAAGCGTCAAACGAAGCCGCTTGTGGAGATAGTGAAAAGGAGCGTCAAGGACAAGGTTGTTATTGTTGAAGAAGACGAAAGAGAGAGCGGAAAACGTGCTATTTTAAATTTTGGTCACACACTTGCGCATGCCATAGAAAGTCTGACGCATTATGAAAGGTACCTGCATGGAGAGGCTGTAAGTATAGGTGAGGCATTTGGTGCTTATCTCTCCTACAGGTTGTCGCTCATTGACGAGGATAGCTACAGAAGAATCGTTAGGTTGCTGAAGAGTTTTGGGCTTCCTGTCACGCTTGATAAGACGTTTGATGCGGCAAGGTTGTACGAAATTATGGAACATGACAAGAAGACTCGAGACGGCATTTTGCGTTTTGTGTTGACAAAGGGTATAGGCAGGTCTATAATTGCCAGCGATTTAGGCAGATCCAAAATTATGGATGTGATAAATGAATTCAAAGAGCAAGAATGAGCTATTGAAGCGCCTCGAGCGTTATTACGAAAAAAGAAAGGAAAAGAGCCTTTATTTTTATCCAATAGCCCTTCTTTATTCCCGCATGGGCGAGTATCAGAAGGCCTACCAGTATCTCCTTGAGGGCCTGAGATATTTTCCGCGCTACGTACTTGCTCTCATTATGATAGCAAAGATATTGATGAACGAAGGAAAATATAAAGCTGCTGTAGCGTATCTTGAAACGGCTTTGAATATAGAGAGAGACGAAATACGTGCACTGGAGGCGCTTGCAGAATGCCATGAGAAGATGGGTGAAATTGATAAAGCCATAGAAGACTACGAAAGACTTGTGGAGCTTGATCCGTCCAATGAGAGGGCAAAATCTAAGCTCCTTGAGCTTGCGCCGGCGAAAAAGCCTTCCCCTGAGGATGTGGATTCACTAATAGAGGAACTCGCCGAAGAAAAAGGGGAAGATAACGTGGATATACCTAAGGTTGAGCTTGAAGAGGAAGAAGAGGCAGAAGAATCGGATGAGGAAGAGATACCCACCATTTCGCTTGCCCGTCTTTACGAGAAACAGGGCCATATCGACGACGCTATCAGGGTTTATGAACGGATTCTCGAAAGGGAACCTGATAACGGTGAGGCGCTTGAGGAGCTGAAGAGGCTAAAGAGATTGAAGGAGCAGGGCAATGAGGATTAAGCCGTTGTTTCGAGTGGTTGTAGCTTTGGTGGCTGTTGCATTTGTCGCCTCGTGTGCACAGTTGAAGCGCGTTGGTTTCAGGAGTTATCAGAACAGCTTTACGCGTTCTCTAAAGGCGCACACCAGATCGAAAACACTCTACAGAGACTTCACAACAATAGCCATAGCGAAAGCGACACATTTTGATAAGAGACTTATGCGAAGCTACATAGAATACACCCAGGGTATTGATGTTTCCAAAACCACAGATAAGCGCTATATAGATACACTTAAACAGTGTGATAGGTATGAAGTATTCTGGCTTGCCTTCTATACGGATGATGACGATATCAACAATCTTGCAAGCAAGGACTCGTTCTGGAATGTCTATCTTGAATCCGATGGGAGGGTAATAGAGCCTGCAAGTATTAGAGAGGTTGGTATAAACGATTTTAGAAAACAGTGGCTTTACCTGATAAAATTCAATAGGTGGGCACGGGAGTACGTTATCCTATTCAAAAAAGATAGCGCATTACGCACTCCTTTGAGACTTGTTATTACTTCTTACCTTGGTGAGATCGATATGCAATTTAGAAAATGACGGGTGTTTCAGGAGGTTTTTGATGTCAAGGATACTCAAAAAAGAGCAGTGGAGTGACACAATCTTTTCTATGCTCGTTGAAGCAAAGGATATGGCAAAGGCTGCAAAGCCAGGCCAGTTCATTATCCTGATACCTCGCGAGCATGGGGAAAGGATTCCGTTGACTATCGCTGACTCGTCTGTTGAAGAAGGATGGGTGCAGATAGTCTTTCAGGTGGTGGGTAAAAGCACCCTTGAGCTTTCAAGGATGAACGAACAGGAAGAGCTCTACTCATTTGTGGGTCCGCTCGGTATGCCGTCAGAGGTCGAAAAGTTCGACGGCAAGGTGATAATGGTTGGTGGTGGAATAGGGATTGCTCCAATCCATCCTATCGCTAAAAAGCTTAAAGAGATGGGCAATTACGTGATTTCCATTATCGGTGCTCGTACAAAAGATTTGCTCATCATGGAAGACAAACTCGAAGCTGCATCGACCGAGCTGATTGTAGCTACCGATGATGGTTCCAAGGGCAAGAAGGGTTTTGTTAACCTGGTACTGGAGGAGATACTTGCCAAAGAGGCGGAGAATGTCAGCAAGATAT
>CAZIZT010000028.1:0-113385 GCA_964544085.1 uncultured Desulfurellales bacterium | reverse complement strand
CACATTCTCAGATGACCTTGCAACACCGTCCACAGCCTGTGTTGCATCGTTGATGGCTGTAGCTATCTCATCAATATTGGCTGTTGTCTCAGAGATGGTGGATGACATCTGTGTGGCGGCAGAGGAGAGGGAGGAGGAGTGGCTCTCCAGCATTCCAATACTATCCCTGATCTGCCTGATCATGGTTTGAGTCTTCTCAAGGAAATTGTTGAAGTACATGGCAAGCTGCCCGAGCTCGTCATTACTCTGCACATTTATCCTCTTGGTTAAATCACCCTCACCAGAAACAAGATCGTCAAGCTCACCAGAGAGGTCTCTAATTGTAGCAAGCACATTGTAGAGGGCATAGCCAAGCAGCAGCAGTGCTACAACAGCTATCACAAACATCAAAGCGTAGACTGCAAAGTAGACAAATGCCCTGTGGATCTTCACAGACATATCATTGATGATGCTTCTCTCCATGAAATCTTCTATCTGCTTAAGAATGTTTATCTTTTTGGTTATGGTCCTGAACCAGTACTCAGGATCGATTCCAAAGTTGCCTGTCTGAGCCTTCTGAATCGCTATCTCCTCCATCTGCTTAACCTTCTGAATGACAGGGCCCCTGAAATGTTCACTGAAATACCTCAAAAACTTATCGTTCGCTGCAAGCTTAAACGAGTGCAGATACGCTTTCTGTTCTGCAAGAAGCGTTAGATATTTCTCAAACATACCTTTGCCAAAATGGTTTTGTGCAAAGGTGTTGGCTAAAACGGCACGCTCAATACCAGCCCTCTCCTTGGAAAGAAGAAAGTTGGTGTATGCTATAATCTCCTTTGAAATATCGGGGTCCTCTGTTGCAAAGCCTATCTCACCAATTGCATCAAGCAAATCGGAGTTTATCTGTGTGTAGTATTTCACCTCATTCTGGACGCTGATAGCGAGCTTATCTACTTCATTCCTAATAATGGAAAGATCCTTAAGCCTCTGCATGGCTCTCAGAAAAAGCGTGGTAAAACGCTGATTGTAATCTTTGAAATCGAAATGCTCGGCAACCTGTCTTAATGCTGCCAGTTTCCTGTCTGTTTGAATCCTTTGATTTGCTAAAATTGTCCTAAACTTCTTCCCTTTTGAGCCAAGATATCCGGCGGATGCACCGCGCTCCTTTTGAAGTTCATGCACAAGACTTCCTATTCTTACTGCAAGCTCAACGGCAGACCGAGAGCTTTTCACATTGCTGTAAACCTCGTATTTGTTGATGGCAGCTGTAACGGCAAAGAAAAGCACAACCGCAAAGACAAGCACGATCACAATGGTGAATTTCGTTTTCAAGGATAGGTTTCTCACCCCACTCACCTCCCGCAAAGTTAGTTCAGCTAATATTACAGAAACATACGGTATTTTTCAAATCAAATAATATCCAATCGTTTTACATAGCTCCAATAATTTTGTAATATTTTTCCATGCTTAAGGTAAACTTCTGGCTGAAAAAGATGATAAAGGAGTGGCTATTTCTATCATCGACAGTAGGAGTTATAGCCACATCCATCTACCTTGGGCGTATTCCGCACTACGATAAAGGAGACATAAGGGTACTTACAATCATCTTTCTGTTTCTTGTGGTGCTGAAAGGCTTAGAAAACACCCATTTCTTAAACAGAATTGCTTTGGCTTTAAGCAAAGGTAGGTATGTCCACTTCAAGATTGTTTTCCTCGTTGCCATTCTCTCAATGTTTTTTACCAACGATATCTCACTACTGATAATCGTTCCTATCACACTAGCTATGGAGATACCGCACAAGGATCTCATCGTAATTTTTGAAGCGATTGCAGCAAATGCCGGAAGCTCTTTACTTCCATCAGGAAATCCACAAAATATGTTTATTTATTGGTTCTATAACATTTCTTTAAAGCAATTTGTTTCTGAAATATTCCCATTCACGCTTATTTCACTCGGTATTCTCTTTTTCATTATGTTGTTCATGAAACCCGCAAAAGTGCATGTGGAACAGGCTCAGGATATAGACAAAAGCTATATAGCATATCTGATACTGCTTGCCATTATGCTGGGTGTTGTACTGAAACTTATCCCCATCTACTTCAGTGCTCTGGTGGCTATTTATGTGATTCTGTTTGACAGAAAAGCGCTGCTTGTTGATTATTTCCTGCTTGGCATCTTCTTCATGTTTTTCGGCTTCACAGATAATCTTCAGCATCTTATCAAAATCTCATCGGGCACAATTCACGGTGTCTTCCTGTTTTCAGCCGTGTTAAGCCAGCTAATCAGCAACGTACCCGCAGCTCTGCTTCTTGCGGATTTCACACACAAATGGCAGCAGCTGCTGTGGGGGGTTAGCGTTGGAGGCTATGGCAATCTGATTGGTTCTCTTGCCAATCTGATAGCTTACAGGATCTATGTCTCCTACCAGGAGAACAGCACGGGTAAGTTCCTGGCAAAATTTCTTGCTGTAGGTTATTTTTTCTATTTTACCATGTTTTTTATATACATGGCTTACTTCAAATAGAAACAAATCCTTGAAAAAATGCAGCAAAACATATATGTTGCAGCTATGTCTGTTTCTACTGTGGAACTCTTTCCCTTCTGAGCAGCATTTATGTGGAAGCTGACCTTTTCTGATGGAGACTACCATAACAATCGGGTTTTACCCTCCCTCCCGTTGTTTATGCTCACCCTTTTCTATTTTGTGTTTGCAGGACTCCTCTCACACGTGGGCTTTCTAACGGCAAAGGGCATTCTATCAAAAGAGGTGCTCAACATACTGATCAAACTGGGTAACATCTCCCTCTATGTGGCATCAGGATACGCTATGCTTCTTTTATTCACAACTGCCACAAACAGGCTTATCCTTCTGATCTTTTTCGGATCAACGCTGTTCTATATCTGCTGTCCCTCAATAAATTCGGCTCTTGCGGTATTGCTTTCTGCTATCATGCTCACAATAGCATGCGGCAAGGACGTGGTAGCTTTTTTAGCCATCACTCTTCTTATATTAAAAGCTGTTAGCATGATGTTCCCCGATTATTTTTTAAACATCTACTGGTTTGAGGAGTTTGTATTTCTTGGTCTTATTGTTATCTCATCGCTTAAGTTCTTTGAGAATGCAACACCAAAAGCACTTATACTCGCCCTGATTATGACCATCTGCTTTGTCTTGCCTGCGCTGTTAAACAGATGGCTTTACGCCATGCTCATTTCCTGGTCGATAGGTCTGACATTTTCAATATACCACAGCATACCCATCGTTCTTGCGCTTTTTGTTTTCTTTCTTGCTCTGTTTTCAGCAGGAAAAAACGCACATCATTTTGTATGGATAGGAACCCTCCTCTTTAACGGTTTTCTTTTCAACTATGTCTATCAGATTCCCATCTTCGTCTGTTGTGTCCTCTTTATCACAAAACCAGAAGCAACCGGATGGATGTTTAGAGCCAATATATGAGGCTTGCTGGCTCAGTTGCTTCCTTTTGAATCACAGACTACCCTATCTCTACCCTGATGTTTCGCAGCATACAGCGCTCTATCAGCACGCTTTATCAAATCATCAACCGTGTCGTTGCTTCCTTTGAGTGCTGTCGCCCCAGCAGATATGGTTATCCTTATCCTGTGAGCATCAACCACAAACTCATGCCCATTAATAGTGTCTTTTATCTTGAAAGCTACCCTGCAGGCACCTTCAAGATCCGTATGTGGCATAACAATACAAAACTCCTCTCCACCGAAACGCGCTACAGCGTCCGCCTTTCTGACGTGTTTTCTGATGAGTTCGGCAACCTCCACAAGTACATCGTCGCCTGCGGGGTGACCATAGGTATCATTGACCTTTTTGAAGTGATCGATGTCCAGCATGACAAAGGAGAGCGGATAGTCGTACCTCAAAGCCGATTGATAGAGCTGATTCAAGATTTTAAAGAGCATACGCCTGTTGTAGAGCTTGGTCAGATAATCCAGTTCCGATTCCTGTTTAAGGGTCTTTGTGAGCTTTGCTCTTTTGATATTTGCGTTGATCCTTGCGTAGAGCTCTATCACAGAGTACGGCTTGGATATGAAGTCATCCACTCCACTGGCAAAAGCCCTCTTCATCATCTCGATTTTCTCTTCCCCGCTGGATGATGTAATACCAAGAATGGGTATCCAGTTGAAACGCTCGTCCTCTTTAAGTGCTCTTGTAACTTCAAAACCACTGGCACCTGGAAGATTGATATCCATCAGTATTGTGTCAACATCGGCACCCTCAAGCAGTATCTTTAGAGCCTCTTCGCCACTGTAGGTACTTATAGGTTTAATATGTTTCAACCTCAGCTGGTTGCAGATGGTCTTATTTTGAAGCCTTGAATCCTCAACCACAAGCACCACACCCCTGTTCAGATCGCCCTTGAAAAACTGTGTCACATAAGCGTAGAGTTCTCCTTCTTTGAAGGGTTTTTTCAGATAATCAAACGCACCATACTCGTCGGCTTTATGCTCAAAGTAATCACTATCGGTGGCTGTTAGCATAACAACAGGCAGATCATCAAACTTAAGCTCTTCTCTGATGCGTTTCACAAGTTCCCATCCAGTCATCCTTGGCATTTCACCATCTATAATAGCAAGATCGTAGTTGCCATCCTGCTTTAAAGCCTCATAAGCCTCCATACCATCGCTAAACAGCTCTACCTGGTAAGAGCTCTCAAGTTCCCGCTTAACAAGCTTTCTCACAAACGCGCTATCATCACACGCCAGTATACGTTTCATCTTCCCTACCCCACCAATAGCTTTAAGATCATAATCTCCATTTATTATAACTACTTGTGGATAAAAGTTCACTAAAAAAATTAGGGAAACTACACATTAAAACGGAAATCTGCAATAAAGCGTGAGAGCTCCTCTACAGGCATTGGCTTTGCAATATAGTAGCCCTGAATATAGTCACAGCCATTACCGATAAGAAAATCTATCTGGGGCGTGTTTCAATGCCTTCAGCCAAAGCCTTAGCACCAAGAGAGTGTGCAAGTCGGATGATATACGCAACAATTCTTTCTGCTTTGACATTTTTACCAATCAGATCGATGAGCGATTTGTCTATCTTCAATAGATCGAAATCAAGCTCGACTATCCTATCAAAGGAAGAGTAGCCTATACCAAAATCGTCAATCTCAACTTCAACACCAAGAGCCTTGATACGTTCAATAAAGCGTTTTGCCGACTCTATATTGTGCATTACATCCCTTTCGGTTATCTCTACAGCGATTCTGTTGTTGGAAGAGGCAATAAACCTCTCAAGATGCTCTATGATTTCTTCACTTTCAATGTCCATTGCACTGAAGTTGATGGAGACGCCTATCCCAAGATTCCTGGTCTCGCTGAACGTCTTTTCGATTACAATTCTGGTGATATCACGAATCATATTAAACCGCTCGGCAAGCGTGATGAACCTCTCAGGATTGATATAGCGACCATTCTCGTCCCTCAACCTGATCAGGGCTTCAGCCTTCTCTACCTTGCCGGTTCTTAGACTCACTACAGGCTGATAATGGAATTCAAAAAGCTTATCCTTGATAGCCTTCTTAAGCATTGACTCGATCTTTATGTTGTTATCTATTTCACGCTTCATTGACTCTGAGTAGAAGCAAAGCTCTCCGGTTTGCTTTGCCTTCAACAGAGCAGCCTCCGCGGAGCTGATCAGCTCAGCAATCGTCTCAACAAGCGCAGGCATCATTGTTACACCTATATCAACGGCTAAGGGAATGGTTCTTGATTCAAATGGATAATCCTTAAGCCTCTGCTTTATTTCGCCAGCCACCTGTTGAACACACTCCTTCGAGATCTCCTTTTTGATTAAAAATGCGAATCTATCCCCATGGAGCCTATAAAGTTCACCTCTATCTTTCAGGGTATTCTCCAATGATGTGGCAACCGAAACAATTAACCTATCCGTAAACTCATAGCCGTAAGCCTGGTTAATAAAAGATATGTTCTTCAGGTTCAGGTAAAAGAGGGTGCAGGCATCCAGGGTAGCTATATCCTTTTTCAATGCATTGAAGTTCTTCAAACCGGTAAGCTGATCGTAGAAGAGCAGTTGCAGCTGAGCCCTGTGGGCTCTTATCCTTTCTATTGTTGCACCAATGTTAACCTTTAGTTGCGAAAGAATCATAACAATCTCATGCTTGAACAGATCACCAATATTGGTATTCAATCTCAGCACATACTCCACCTTACCTGATACCTCAATAGGCAAATGTAGTCTTGCACCGTTTTCGTAGCGTTCAATGCTAACCCTCTGGCTGGACAAACCGGCACATTGAAACTCCTCTGGTTTTTTATAGATTGACCGTCCTTCATAATCGGCTATGCATACCCCATTCAAGTGTGGCACCTTCGATAAAATATCACATACACTCTTCAGGATCCTACCCTCGTCGTTGCACTTTACAAGAACATCGTTGATGCCCATTATAGCTCTATAGAACTCCCTGATTCTTTCAGAAAGCGTTATGTCCACAAAGGCTGCAAGACCCGCCGGGGCACCCTGATAATGTATGGTCGTTGAGATCACCCTGACCACTACCCCGGGCTTATTTTTCAGCCTAATGGTGTAGGAAACCGAAAACTCCTTTCCGTCCAGACGCGCTTTCTTTATAAGCTCCATCTTTGTTCTGTACTTCTCTTCCACAAGGTCTGTTATGCTGCACTCCTTCAGTATCTCATCGCCAAACAGCTTAACTGCTTCCCTGTTGGCAAATAGCAGTTTCTCTCTGTAAACCACAACGCCAACGGGTATCAGATTGGCAGCAATCTTGAAAAGAAACTCGCCTTCTTTGACCTTCTCTATCAACCAACGAATGGTTTCAGCAAGCTCTTTGAATTCGCCATCATCAAATTTCGGTGGATTGAAGCTCATATCCGAATGTATATTTCTGATGCTCTTTATAAGTTGCTCAACGTTATCTATGAGTGATGTTCTCGTAATCAGGTAGGACATGAAAGCACTCAAAACAACACCAAACACGGTGAAAAGAAAAACGTGCATTACCATCTCATCATGAGCCCTCATCACACTGCAGGCTCGTGGTTTAGGCACAATCGCCGCAACTTCCTTGCCGTAAATATCCTTCAAGAATATCACAGGATTTATCTCTGCACAGGATTCTTTACCACTACATACTTTCCCGTTCTTGCCGCTAATCTTGAGATTCACAAGCTTTCCCACACCGCCAAAGTAAGAGGGCAATAATCTTTCCACCAGTGCAATATAACAGCCATGAGACTTTCCTGAACGCACAGCAACAATGTAGAGCTTTCCATTTATGGTGACTACGCCTCCTATGGGTTTTCGTGGCACAAAACCCAGGGGGTTGGACGTTAGCAGACCACCCTTAGAGGTAAAACCTGACAAGTAGCTGTTGTTGCAAAAAAGAAGGAGATACTTTATACCAAGCTGCTTCAACCTTAGAGATACGTTTTTACATAAAAGGGGGTTTTCTGTTGCCTGCAGAAGCAGATCAAACTCTGGTGTATAAGTGAGCTCTTTTGCAAGTTTTCCCAGTTTCTCAACGTGAGCATCGAGAATAAGCCTTACAACACGGCTCTCTTTTTTCAGATAATAGCGAGTCGTTGTTCTTTCAAAGTTCCTCTCCTCATACAGTGTTACAATGATCACAAAGCTTGTCAGTGTGATGCCTATTATGAGAAATGCGAAAATTAGTTTCTTGCGCAGGGTGGCTTCCTTCATAGGAACCCACCCGTATTATGAGCACTGTAACTCAACTTGATACCCCCACTGTCAACGTTCAACGGACAATTCAATTATAATTCGATCCTCAGAAAAGTAAAAATATTAAACAATGGGTGAGTAAGCAATATACAGAAAGTGGAAAAGTTAATGTTTAAGAGGTTTTATCCGAAAATAGTTTGTAGTCTCAATGGTCTTCACGAGCGTATATAACGTCCTGTTGAGCGGCACTCTCAGCGAATTTTTCTCTGCAAGCTTCACAATATAACCGTTCAAATAATCTATCTCTGTTCTTTTACCCTTTTTCAGATCCTCACCAACACTGGCTTTCCAGCTTCTGGGCTTGAACTGCATAGCAAAATCAAACACATCATCAACAAGCTTCCTCAGATCAAAATCCAGATCCAGCACCAAAGAGAGTTGACCTATTTCATCAAGCAGAGACCTTACCAACCAGCTTACCCCGGGGGTTGACAGATCAAGCACACCTGTAAGTGCATTAATCGTCGCACAGGAACAGTAGAAGGCAAGCTTAAACCACTTCTGACGCATAATCTCATCAGAAAATTCGCATGCTATATTGCAGCGTCTGAATAGATCAACCACCTCACGGGCAAATCCTTTTGCATTATCGCTCAAATAGCCAAGTTTCATACCTGAGTTTAGAAACTCCTCTACAGTGCTATCATCGACAAGTCGAGCCCCAATCATTACCGTTGCAGGAAACACCTTATCGTTTCCAAATACCACAGAAGCCGCCTCCTCGGCATATACGCCGTTCTGAATTGTAACTATAGGCAGGCGATTGAACCTTTTAAAAATCTGACGCAGTGACTCGTCAACATCATAGGATTTAACCGCAAGCAAAACCAGATCGGGTTTGGGCCATTCCTCTTCTATTTCACCGGAAATCTCCAGCCTTCTTGTATATTCAGAGTTGTCCTTTTGCAGATTCAAACCGTTTAGCCTGACAGCACGCACAATTCTGTCACGTGCCACAAGGTAAACAGATGCAAACTGTTGCAGGTGAAAGCCGAACCACAAGCCAAGGGCACCGGCACCATAGATGAGTACATTCATGGTTGATCTCGTTTCTTCTTTTTTCTTGATAACTCCATTGCCTCCTTAACCAGCTCTGCAAGAAGCTCCTTGAGCTTCCAGTTGCTCGATGTTTCTGTAAGGACAGCAAGTAGTTTTATTCCAAAATTGGTTTGTCTCAATCGCTGAATGAACTGTGCCACCTCTTTCTCTTTAAAACCACTCATTACAATGGTCACAGGCACAGAAAACTCTTCACCCATGCCGTGAAGATGCTCCTTTGCCAGAATATCGCCAAGCTTTACATTCAGGTCAGCTTTTGTGCCGAAAACAACCTTCAACTCTTCTGAGTGATTCGTCGCAAGTTCAACAAATTGCTTCTGTTCAGCCGGCTTCAGTCCAACAGCCAAAACAGCGTATTCACCAAACAGCCTCTTATCGCTATTTGTATCTATCCGCTCCATCACTACCCCCTTTTTGATTTACCATTATAACCGGATGAGGAAGACTCTATCAAGTGCCTTTACACGTTACGGCAAAAAACCTACAATGTTTTGATGTTGTAAAAAGGTAAAAACTGCTTAACAGGGTGGTAAATTATGAACAGTATTATCTTCGAATCAAAAAGCGTTGTGCCTTCCAAGGTGGTTTGCGTGGCGAGAAACTATGTGGAACACATCAGAGAACTAAATAACGCCAAACCTGAAGAGATGGCACTTTTTATCAAACCAAACAGCTCCATTTCAAGGGAACTCCGTCTTCCTGAAGTTGGCTTGTGCCATTACGAGGCTGAGATCAGCTTCATCGTTACGGATAACAGATTACGCGGCGTGGGTTTCGGACTCGATCTAACCTTAAGGGATCTCCAAAAACAGTTAAAGGAAAAGGGATTGCCCTGGGAGAAGTCAAAAGCCTTTGACGGATCTGCAGTTTTTAGTCGATTTATCGATTTTGATGGCGATATCTCCAATCTGGGTATTGAGCTTTACATCAACGACAGGCTGGTTCAAAAAGGTGATGTGTCGATGATGATCCACAAGCCTGAAGAGATCCTTGATCATGCAAGGGGATTTTTCACATTCTTCGACTACGACATACTCATGACAGGCACACCAGCAGGTGTTGGTCCATTTGAAAGGGGTGATCTGTTTCTTGGCCGTCTTCTCTACAAGGGTGAGGAGATAATACGCACAAGGTGGGTTGTGAAATGACAAAAACTAAAGGTAAATCCAGCAAAAAGACAAAAAAAGAACCGAAAAACCTGGTGCCTGAAAATAAAAAGAAGGAAAGATTCAACCCCCTTAAGATGCACTCCTACATGGATTTCCGCATCTTCCTGGTTCTGCTTTTCATTGTCTACATAGTTTCAGCCTATGCGCGTGTGCAGCAGTATCACCACTGGAGGCAGCACAAAGCCCTTTACTTTGTTGGACCATACCCGGCCATGACGACGCTTGATGCTTACCACTGGCTTAGATACGCAAAGGATTACAAAAACGGCACCTATATACCTGGCGGTAAGGACAGGCTTGTAGCCTATCCTGACGGTGGAACCTACCCGAAACCTGTACCGATGCTCAGTTACATGATAGCCAAACTCTCATCTTTGATACATGCCCCTATCTACTATTCCGGACTCTATCTTGTACCGGTACTGGGTGCCCTCTTTGTCATTCCGCTGGGCCTTTATCTTTACTTCTGTGACATGCCTGTAGCCGGTCTGGCAGCCGGGTTCATAGGCAATTTCTCATGGATGTACTATATCCGCACATCAATGGGTAGAGTCGACACGGATCTTTTGCAGCTATTCTTCCTCTTCATTGCTGCGCTGTTTGTGCTTTTAATCTACAAAACAGAGAGTCAAAAGAAGACATATATCTACGCCACCCTTGCAGGTGTATTCCTTGCGCTGTTTGTCTGGTGGTACGATAGGTACGGTGTAATACTGATCTACATGGTTATCCTGGCATTTTTGATGCTGGTGAAAAGAAGAAAGTTGACAACAATAGCCGTGGCGGTGTTTCTTCTTGCCCTGTTTGCCAATCCACTCAACACGATTCATGGGGTAAACAGTATTATAGGCTTCCTTTCTCACTACTTTGTGGTAAAAAAGGTTTCAAGTGGTGGTTTTCCCAATATCATGAACACCATTACTGAAACAGAGCACCTGGCAGACTCGCGCGTTTTGATGTATATACTCTCATCGAAGTTCCTGGATTATCTGGGCATCGTTTTGCTTATTGTGGCAATGGTATTTTTAAGACTGCGGTCACTTGCCCTTCTGCCCACCCTTGCACTGGGTATAACGGCCTTTACCGGTGCAAACAGGGCAATAATGTTCTTTGCACCATTTGTCGGTCTTGGACTCGGATTTGTTATCGATTATCTGGCATCGTATCTGCATTTCAAGAAAATTCACAGGGCTTTAGCACCATCAGCCGCAATTGTATTGGGTTTTATCCTGCTTTTTGGTGTCTCATCGTACAGTGCGATAAAGTTCACACCTCTGCCATCTATACCACCCGACATTGTTCGCTCCTTTATAAACATGAAAGAGAAAATTAAAAAGGCAAGCGTCGTAACCTGGTGGGACTTCGGCTATGCCATACAGGACATAGACGGTTACGCCACTTACCATGATGGCGGGGCACATGGGGGCGCAAGAACCTACCTGATTGCAAGGGCATTCTCCTGCGACAACCAGACTGAGCTATATCACATCATCTCTTACATCGATCATTTCGGCGTAAAAAGCATAGATAGGAAAATAAGGAACGGTGAAAAAACGGTGGACGTAATCAAGGAAATAGTCGCTTACTCAAAACCTATAAAGCACAAGACCAATTATCTTCTGTTCACACGCGACATGATAAGCAAGTTCGGTGCAATATCCTATCTGGGCACATGGAACTTCAAACAAAAGAAGAGCCACCCCATGTTGTACCAGTTTCTAACCTGCTACAGGTTTACCGGGGACAAACTCTACTGCTCGGGGAACGTGTTTGATTTGAAAAACGGCATGATAGACAATAAGATCAGATTGAAACGAATTGTTATAGTATCAAACGGTTATACCCTCTCCAACAAAAAATTTGCAAACAAAGGCTACACGCTTGAGCTTCTATTAAAGAACAAAACCCTTATCTATGCCCTGCTTTGCAATGACAGGGTTTACAAAACCACGTTTAATCAAATCTACCTTCTGGGCAACTACGATCGGAAATACTTCAAGGAGGTGTACAACAATTTTCCATCGGCTCGCATGTTTAAGTTTAAATAAAAGGCTTGTAAAATTCGCATGCGTAATGTATAAACACTACTCGGTATAACTCACATCCGGCCCTTAACAAAAGGATCCCTGCAGTACGCAGGGCAAAAACAGCCGGGTGGAGGAAAAATCCTTTTACAGGAGGAATTTGTATGGCTCACGTTACTATGAAGGAGCTTCTGGAAGCAGGCGTCCATTTCGGACATCAAACAAAACGCTGGAACCCCAAAATGAAGCCGTTTATCTTTGCGGCGAGAAAAGACATCCACATCATCGATCTTCAAAAGACAATCGTCTACTTCGACAAGGCGTATGAATTTATTGAAAACCTCGCATCCCAGGGCAAAACAATCCTGTTCGTCTGCACCAAGAAACAGGGCAAAGAGGAGATCAAGGAAGCCGCAACATCCTGCGGAATGCCGTATGTGAACGAGAAATGGCTGGGCGGTCTTCTTACCAACTTCAAAACAATCAGAAAGAGTATCGAAAATCTAAAGAGACTTGAGGAGATGGAAGAAACAGGAGAGATCGAAAACTATACCAAGAAGGAACAGAAGATCCTCCGCAAGAAAAAGGAAAAACTACAGAGATACGTCAGTGGTATCAAAGAGATGGAGAAGCTGCCCGATGCTGTGCTCATCATCGATGTTAAAAAGGAAGAGCTTGCAGTAAAGGAAGCTAATAAGCTGGGTATACCGATTGTTGCCCTTGTGGATACAAACTGTGATCCAGACCCCATCGACTACATAATACCAGGTAACGACGATGCAATCAGATCCATAAAGCTTATAGCCACCAAGATGGCTGAAGCCATCAGACAGGGCAAGGATAGATACGAAAAAGAGCTTGCAGAAAAGCAGGATGAAGAAGAGTTTGAAAAAGGCAGGGAAGAGAAAATAGAAGCCGAAGAAGAAGAGGAGGAGTAAGATAATGGCTGAAATAACAGCTGCAATGGTCAAGGAACTAAGGGATAGAACCGGCGCCGGTATGATGGACTGCAAGAAGGCTCTTGTGGAAACCGGCGGAGATATGGAGAAAGCTATAGAGAAACTAAGGGAGATGGGTCTTGCCAGCGCAAAGAAAAAGGCTGGCAGAGTAGCCAAGGAGGGCAAGGTATATGCCTACATACATGCCGGTGGTAAGATAGGTGTACTTGTGGAGATCAACTGCGAAACAGATTTTGTTGCAAATACCGATGACTTCACAAATCTATGCAAAGACATAGCCATGCAGATAGCAGCCAGTGATCCGCTTTATGTATCCAGGGAAGATGTGCCAGAAGAGGTGATAGAAAAGGAGAAACAGATTCAGAAGGAACAGCTCAGGGCGCAGGGCAAACCCGAGAATGTGCTGGATAAAATCGTTGAGGGCAAGATTAACAAATACTTCGAAGAGGTCTGCCTCCTTGAGCAACCATTCATCAAAGATACAAGCATTAAGGTCAGGAACCTGGTTGAAAACGCTATAGCCAAGCTTGGCGAGAACATCGTTGTGAGAAGATTTGCACGCTTCAAGGTGGGAGAGGAGTAGATGGATAAGCCCGTCTATTCCAGAATTCTCTTAAAATTAAGTGGGGAGGCCCTTATGGGCTCCCTTTCTTATGGTATCTGTGAAGAGACGATTCAATCCATATCCAAACAGATAAAAGAGGTAAAGGATCTGGGTGTAGATATTGCCGTTGTAATAGGCGGAGGCAACATATTCAGAGGCGTCAAGGGTGCGTCCATGGGTATGGACAGGGCAAGCGCCGATTACATGGGTATGCTGGCAACGGTTATAAACGGATTGGCGCTTCAGGATGCACTGGAAAAGATCGGTGTCCAGACCAGGGTTCTAAGCGCCATTGAGATGCGAGAGATAGCTGAACCCTATATCAGGCGTCGGGCGCTAAGGCACTTAGAGAAAGGGCGCGTTGTAATATTTGTCGCTGGCACGGGCAACCCTTACTTTACCACAGACACTGCGGCATCGTTAAGGGCAATGGAGATTGGCGCTGAGGTTATACTGAAGGCAACCAAGGTAGACGGCGTATACGATAAGGATCCTGAGATCTACCAAAACGCTACAAAGATCAAAGAGATCAGGTATATAGAGGTGCTGGATAAGAACCTGAAGGTGATGGACTCAACGGCAATCTCCATGTGCATGGAAAACAGCATGCCCATTATCGTATTCAATATCAAAAACTACGGCGACCTGAAACGCATAATCACCGGCAATAACGTGGGTACAATCGTTAAATAATCTCTCTTTTAAAAAAGAAGGAGGGAGTAATGGAGAAATCGGTGATAGACGATTATAAAAAGGCGTCGCAAAAAACACTTGCCTCTTACAAAAAGTACCTTGCCACCGTAAAAACAGGCAGGGCTCATGTAGCTATTTTTGAGAACATCATAGTGGAAACCTACGGTCAGACAATGCCACTGAAACAGCTTGCCACACTCTCCACTCCCGATGCCTCAACCGTTACAATACAACCCTGGGACGCCTCGATCATCAAAAACATTGAGAAGGCAATATTGAAATCCAATCTGGGATTTACTCCTCAAAACGATGGAAAAACGATCAAAATCAACATACCACCCATGACAGAAGAGGATAAGAAGAAGATTATCAAGCTGCTAAAACAGGAAAGCGAGAAATATAAGGTCGCTTTGAGAAATGCAAGAAAGAAATCCAATAAAACAATCAAGGATATGGAAAAGGAAAAGGTACTGAGTGAGGACGAAGCAAGAAAACTGGAAAAAGAGATACAGAAGTTGCTCGATGAGGACGTAAAGAAGATAGACGAGCTTACCAAAGCCAAAGAGAAAGAGATTGCTTCTGTTTGATGGCTCATGAGAATTTTCCGCACCACGTTGCCATTATCATGGATGGCAACGGCAGGTGGGCACTTGCACAAGGCAAAAAAAGAACCTACGGTCACTTTGTTGGATCGCAGGTTGTCGATAAAATTACAAGGGTATGCGCAAAGATAGGCATAGAGTACTTAACACTGTATGCTTTCTCCACAGAAAACTGGAAGCGGCCACCCTCTGAGGTACGCTTCCTTATGAGCCTCTTAAATACGCATTTGAGAAAGCAGGAACACCTGCTAAACGAAAACCGCATCCGGTTCAATGTAATTGGTGATCTTAGCTCTTTTTCGCCAAAAACGAAAAGTATCATCCAAAGGCTTATGGAGAAAACCCTAAATCACGACAGAATGTGCCTTACCCTCGCCTTGAATTATGGATCAAAGATGGAGATAACAACCGCCTGTAAAAGAATAGCTCAGAAGGTAAAGGACGGTCTGCTCCAGCCAGAGGAGATTACACAAAAAACTGTCTCCGAGCACCTTTTTAGTCATGATCTACCCGACGTGGACCTCCTGATTAGAACCGGTGGTGAGAAGCGGATCAGTAACTTCATGCTGTGGCAATGCTCGTATGCTGAGTTTGTTTTCATGGACAAGTACTGGCCAGATTTCGACGAAAAAGACCTGATCGCCGCTATCGATGAATTTAAGCACAGGAAAAGACGGTTCGGTGGCTTATGATCAAACGTGTTCTATCTGCAGCTGTTCTGGTACCGCTGCTTGTCTGGCTGGTACTGTTTGCAAACCCTCTCTACTTTGCCATGTTTATCTTTATCGTCTCCATACTGGCATATGCAGAGTGGCTGAATATGGATGATACGGGTTTCTCAACCGAAAAAACCATTTATCTGGCAAGCGGTGCGCTTTTTGTTTACATGCTCCTATTCTATCGGATACTCTCATTCTACACGCTTATTTTCATCTTCATGATACATCTCGTCCAAGGATTCTCAAGCACACAAAAGGAAAAGGTCCTCAAACAGCACTACTACTTCAGTGGTATACTCTACATCTCCCTTTATAGTTTCATGTACATGCTGGTAGAACTTAAAGGTGCACGCATCTTGCTGATGCTTATGCTCGTCTCCATCTGGGTCGGGGATAGTTTCGCCTATTTTTGTGGCAGGGTTTTTGGCAAACACAAGCTTGCTGTGTCTATAAGCCCTGGCAAAACCGTAGAGGGAGCAGTTTGTGGCGTTTTCACCGGTGTGGTTGCTGCAATCATTTTCGGATCTGTTTTTAAGATAAATACAGCGCTATCGATTGAGATAGGTCTCATCGCCAACATCACTGGTATATTTGGGGATCTTTCTGAGTCAGTGATAAAACGCGCCTTCAACAAAAAAGACTCGTCCAACCTGATACCCGGTCACGGCGGAGTTTTAGACAGGCTTGACAGTGTTGCATTTGCATCTTTCTTCGTATATATATTGGTTTTATGGAAAATGTTGTAGTTCTGGGTTCAACGGGCTCCATAGGCAGAAACACCCTTGACGTGCTTGGACGCCTCAAAAATCACAAACTCATAGGCATAAGCTTCAATAGAAACCTGAATGAAGCAGTAAAGCAGATAGAACGCTTCAAACCACGCTACGTTTGCTGCGGTAAGGGCATAGATATCGATCAACTACACAGTCAGTACCCTGAAATTACCTTCTTCAAGGGCAAAGAAGGATTGCTGCAACTGTGCAACATAGATGAAGCTACGCTGTTTGTCAATGCTCTGGTTGGCACTGCCGGGTTGCTTCCCACCTATACGGTTCTTAGCAACACCAAAAAACTGGCTCTTGCAAACAAGGAGAGCCTGGTAATTGGAGGCAAACTGATTCTGGATCTGTGTAAAAGGTACTCACTTGAGATAGTACCACTGGACTCGGAACACTCTGCGATTTATCAGTGTCTTGAGGGAAAGGAAAAACGTTTAGTTAAGTCCGTAATATTAACAGCATCCGGCGGACCTTTCATAGACAGAGACGATTTTGCTGATATCACCGTCGATGAGGCATTGAAACATCCCAACTGGTCAATGGGCAAAAAGGTCACAATTGACTCGGCTACGATGATGAATAAAGGCTTTGAAATAATTGAAGCACGATGGTTGTTCGATCTGGATCCCCGGAAAATAAAGGTTCTCATCCATAGACAGAGCATTATTCACTCTGCGGTGGAGTTTATCGATGGATCGATCATGGCTCAAATGGCATATCCTGATATGAGGATACCGATAGCCTATGCATTAACAAAGCCCGAGAGAATACCGCTCGATCTGACGATAGACCTTGCGAGCATAGGAACGTTGAGTTTTGAAAAGCCCGATACTAAAAAATTCCCCACAATAGAATTCGCATATGAAGCCCTGCGCAAGGAAGAAACAAATGCGGCAGCTGTGCTAAACGCTGCAGATGAGGTGGCTGTAGAGTATTTTCTTGAGGGCAAAATAGCTTTCAAAGACATATTTCGACTGCTCGAATTGGCACTAAAAAAGTTTGTTGACCATCTACCAGGAAACATATTTGAACTTGAACAGCAAACGGTGGATATAGAAAATCAGATACGTAAACTCATAGAGAAAGATTTTACCGGAGGATAAAATGGGCTGGGTGTACGGCATTCTCGGTCTTGTTGCAATGATCATAATCCATGAATTTGGCCACTTCATTGCAGCAAGAATGCTCGGAGTGGAGGTTATTCGCTTCTCAATCGGCTTTGGTCCTATCCTGTTTCGTTTTAAGCCAGGCAAAACAGAGTATGCGCTGTCGCTTATACCGCTTGGTGGATACGTAAAAATGAAGGGTGAAGAGATCGATGAACGCAATCCTGATGATACAGAAGGAGCCTTCTTTGCCCAGCCTGTATGGAAACGTATGTTTATAGTCTTTGCTGGACCTTTTTTCAACATAGCATCAGCCATTCTGTTTTTCGCCGTAGCATACTCAATAGGTGTTCAAACGCTTGCACCACAGATCGGCAAGGTTCAAAAAGATTCGCCTGCCTACACAGCTGGTCTGCGGCCGATGGATACAATTGTTGCTATAAATGGCAAAAAAGTAAAAACATGGGAAGAGATGTCAAAGATAATCAAGCAATTCCCGGGCAAAACCATCACCCTAACTGTGAAAAGGAAAGGAAAGACAATCAACGTTAGAGTAACACCAAAGCCCACAAAGATAAAAGACCTGCTTGGATATGAAAGAACCGTTGGCTTGATAGGCATACTGCCAAGCGGAAAGATGGTCACCGTTCGCTACAATCCGATCGAGGGCATCGATGTCGGCATAAAGAAAACCATATACATCACCAAGGTGACACTCGTAGGTATTGTGAGGCTCCTTGAAAGGGCTATACCATCAAGTAGTGTCGGTGGGCCTATAATGATCGTGGATATCGCATCAAAAGCGGCTCAAACAGGTCTTGCGGCATTCCTCATTTTTGCTGCCATAATAAGCATCAACCTGGGAATACTTAATCTACTGCCCATTCCTGTACTCGATGGTGGCCATCTGATGTTCTTCACAATAGAAGCAATACGAGGAAAACCTGTGAGTGAAAGGGTGCAGGAGAATTTCCAGAGAATAGGCATGGCAATCCTCATTGCACTTATGCTTTTTGCCTTTTTCAACGATTTCAAGCGTTATGGAGTAACCAAGTACATTGAAAAGCGCATAGAGCACGTCTCAAAGTGAGCTGGATAAAGAGAAAAAAGACAAGGCAGATAAACGTAGGCGGTGTGAAAATAGGTGGTGGAGCACCGATAGTGGTTCAGTCCATGACAAACACCGATACGCGCAACATTCCAGCAACCGTCTCACAAATAAATAGCCTGAAGGAGCATGGGTGTGAGATTGTACGTGTTGCCATCGTGGACAAGGAAGCTGCATCAGCCCTGAAAGAGATAAAAAGGCTTGCGCCAATACCAGTAATTGCAGATATTCATTTTGATTACAGACTTGCCATTGCATCAGTAGAAGCCGGTGCAGATTGCATTAGAATCAATCCAGGCAATATCGGTTCTTTTGAAAAGACAAAGGAGATACTAAAAGTATGCACCGAGCGCAATATACCTATCAGAATTGGCGTAAACAGCGGATCTCTTGAGAAAGATTTGCTCGACAAATACCTGGGTCCAACCGCTGATGCACTGGTGGAAAGCGCTTACAGATGGGTAAAACGCATAGAGGAAACAGGCTTTACACAGATGAAGGTGTCAATCAAATCCTCTGATGTTAAAACAACGATTCTCTGCAACGAAAAGATATCCCGGCTCATCGACTACCCGTTGCATCTTGGTGTAACGGAAGCTGGATCCTCTCCGGAGGGTTTAATAAAATCAACAGCCGCCCTTTCCGTTCTGTTGAGGGAAGGCATTGGCGATACAATAAGAATATCTCTCAGCGAACCACCAGAAAAAGAGGTGGATGCTTGTTATGAGCTATTGAACTGTCTTAATTTGAAAAAGAAGCAATCAATAGACTTTGTTTCATGCCCAACTTGTGGTAGAATAGAGATAGACCTGATAGGTCTCGTTGAGGAGCTTAAAAAAAGGCTCTCTGGTATACGCAAGCCTATTCGTGTTGCGGTTATGGGATGTGTTGTCAATGCGCTGGGCGAATCGAAAGAGGCCGATGTCGCCATAGCTGGTGGCAGGCATTTTGGGTTGATCATTAAAAAGGGTAAAATCATCAAAAAGGTTAAAGAAGACAGGTTGGTTGATGAGTTCGTGGAAGTGGTTTATGAATATGCAAAAGAGATGGATTAGTATAGGAATTCTTATAGCATTGGGCGCTTTGCTGATTGCATTTCTCTCATCCATCAAAACAAATGCGGGCTCTCAAAATGGCTTTTCACCAAGAAAGGAAGAGTTTGTTGATTACCACTATCTCGTTGCGTATCTGGATCTGTATCAGTTCAACATCGACGGCGCACTGAAAAACTTCAGAATGATACTCAGGGTTGACAAGAAACCGCGTTTCTATATGGAGTATGCGAAACTGCTTTTCTACGCCATGAAAAGCAATGAAGCTATAAAGGTCTTAAAACAGGCAATCAGGCTGTACCCTAACGATCCGCAGTTGTATATAGAACTATCGGACATGCTACAGGATTTGAGGCGCTACAAAGAGGCGCTGGAGTTGCTTAAAAAGCATCTAAAAGGCAACCTTGCAAGTAATCCAGAAATATACAGCAGGCTTGTGGACCTGAGTCTACTTGAAAGAAAGTGCGATGCTGCTGCAAATTACCTCAACAGGCTCGAGGAGTTAACAAAAACGGAAGGGGAGCAAAAGCCAATAGAGTTCAGGATCAAAGAGTACTTTTACAATCTTGCCAGATGCTACATAAAAAACCACAACTACACTAAAGCGGAGCTATATGCGAAACGCTTTATCAAGGAAACCCCCAAGCACCTCGTTGGAAAATTCCTGCTTGCCCATATCTACGAACTTCAAGGCAAGTTTCAAAAAGCCATAGACATCTATAAGTCAATCCCCTTAAGAACAGGCGGTGTATTCGATGCCATAGGGAACGACTACTACATGATGAAACAGTACAACAAAGCACTTGACTTCTACAAAAAAGCTTACATTTCAGACAGCAAACCTGTATTTGCCGAACATCTCCTTGCCGCATTCCTTGAAACGGGTAGATATAAGGATGCGCTTAAGTTTATCGAGAAATACAGGGTGCGCGCGACAACCGATAGACTGAAATACTATTATGCCCTCATTCTTATGAGTACCCATCGCTACAAAGAAGCACTAAAACTGCTAAACAGCATAAAAAAGCCATCCAATTTCTCCGAGAATATTATCTACAACAAAGCTATCTGCTATCTACACACAAACAATGAGCAAAAAGCATTTGAGCTTGTCAATTCTATAAAGAAGAAAAACGCTGACTCATATCTGCTGCTTGCAAAATTCTACGTAAAAGCTGGCAAGTATAAGGATGCAATAGAGATCCTTAAAAAACACCTATCGGCATTCAAGAATCCCTCAAGAGCGTATTTCATGATAGCCGACATCTACTTTGAGAAGCTAAAAAACACAAAAAAAGCCATTGAGTATTTAAAAAAGACACTAAAGGCAAACCCCAGAGATGCAACAGCCTTAAACTACCTTGGATATCTCTACATAGACAAGAAAATTAACGTCAAAAAGGGAATACAGCTTGTCAAAGAGGCGCTTAAGCTTGATCCAAATAACCCCTACTATCTCGACAGTCTCGGCTGGGGATACTACCGCCTGGGAGACAATTCAAAAGCACTCGTGTTAATACAAAAAGCCCTCAAAAGCATACCCAAACCTGACGACGCCGTCATTCGAATTCACCTTGCCAAGATCTATATGAAACTGAACAGAAAACACGATGCCATAGAGACCTTAAAAAGCATAATTAAAGACTATCCCAACAACAGAAAAGCAAAAGAGCTGCTGAAGAAGCTTAAGTGATGGTAAGAAAGTTGCTTATACTGCTGGTTATCTGTTCTATAAATGTCCTTCATGCAGATGCGAGGGCTCTACAAGTTCGGTATTCTAATGGTAAGTATGTTGTGTTCACACCCCATGCCCCCTTTTTTGCACGCATACTCAGAGGGGTTAGCCACAAAAGAAAAGCTCAGATCATACAGATGATACGTAAAGTAGCAAAAAAGGAGGGTGTTGACCCTGCTCTTGCCGTTGCCATTGCGAAGATTGAGTCCGACTTCAACCCCTCTTCTGTATCAGATAAAAATGCGATAGGCGTAATGCAGCTTACCAGAAAAACGGCGCAATACTATGGTGTAAAGGACATAAACAACGTAAGAGAGAACATCCGCGGAGGTGTGCTTTTTTTAAAGCACCTTATACAGCGCTATCACGATCCAAAGCTTGTCGCCGCTGCATACAATGCCGGCGAAACAGCCGTGCAGAAATACCATGGTATTCCTCCGTTTTCAGAGACACAGCGTTACGTACAGAAGTTTTTGCGTGCATACGGCATGAAACAAACGGTACAGATTGGCCAAAGGAAAACACCATCCTCAAGAAGGATACTGAAAAGAAACGGAGTTTATACTAACATAGGGAGCCTATGGTAAAACATATACCAAACATGCTTTCCATATTCCGAATAGTGGATCTCGCCATTGTACTTATCCTGATGGAACACGGCGAAAATGTGCTGGCAACAGCGTTTTTTGCTCTGGGTGTTTTAAGTGACGTACTCGACGGTATAATTGCCAGAGCAAACAATGCGGTAACCATATACGGCAAAATCATGGATCCGTTAGCCGATAAAATTCTCGTCATAGGTGTTTTAATCGCAATGATAAAGATAATAGATATACCCTACTGGATGGTAATAGTAATCGTTGCAAGAGAATTTGCCGTTACGGGGCTCAGAGCTATAGCCGCTATCGAAAAGGTTGATGTCGTGCTGTCTGCAAACTGGTGGGGAAAACTCAAAACCACATCTCAATTTGTAGCAATAGTGGTACTCATGCTTGGCTTCAGATCTACTGGAATCGCACTCCTGTTTGTTTCTGTAATACTCACACTCATCTCTGGATACGTCTACTTCCACTACTACTTTAAGGCGGTGAAAGAATGAGCGCACTATCACGTTTCCTGTCCATGATTAAATTCGAACACACAATATTTGCCCTGCCCTTTGCATACATCGGCATGATAATGGGTTTTTCCCACGGCTTTTCCTGGCGCGTATTCATACTCGTAACCATCGCAATGGCTTCGGCAAGATCAGCAGCAATGGCTCTGAATCGCATCATAGACAGGAAGATAGACGCAGCCAACAAACGCACTCAAAATAGGGAACTGGTAACGGGCGCCGTAAAGCTGAAGGAAGCCTACCTGTTCACCGCTGTATCGATTGTAATTTTTGAGCTTTCCACTTACTTGATAAACGATCTTGCCTTTAAGCTCTCCCCCATTGCGCTATTTTTCATTCTCACCTACTCCTACACAAAGCGCTACACATGGCTGTGTCATCTCTACCTTGGTGCAACCGATGCCATAGCCGCACTGGGTGGTTATGTGGCTTCAAGCGGTACTCTATCACCACCAATATGGTTCTTGGCTGGATTTGTAACATTCTGGATTGCCGGCTTTGATGTGCTTTATGCTTTGCAGGATATAGAGTTTGACAGAAGCTACGGCCTTCACTCCATACCAGCTAAATTTGGTGAAAGAAAAGCAATGCTTATAGCACGCCTATTCCATGCAATAGCGTTTACATTGCTTCTGGTCAGTATGTATCTATTCAAACTCCATCCCGTTTCATTGATAGGTGCCCTTATTGTTGCAGCACTACTTGTTGTGGAGCATAAGCTGGTCGATCCAAAGGATCCAAACAAGATTAACCTTGCGTTTTTCAATATTAACAGCTATATTAGTGTCGTACTGTTATTTACCTTTTTGGTAGGTAGATATGTCAGTTAAGAGTGATGAGAAGAGAAGCTCAAGAAGAATCAAAAACAGACTGTTAGCTTATATAAAACCTGTAAAAGAAAATGAGATCGATCGCATCAGGGAGGAGATTTACTACACGGTCGATCCATCAGACTCTATAAAGTTCTTCATGGCACTTGAAAAACTTGATGCCAGCTTTGGTGACCTTAATAAAGCCTTCGTGCTCATGATGCAGCAGATGGACGCCAAGCTCAACTACATCATCGACCTATTAAAGGATAAAGAACGGGCAAAACAGATGGAGGAGTTTACAAAGGTCTACACATGCGACCTTTCACAGAACGGTATTTCATTCGTAACAAATGTCAGGCTTGCAGAAAACGGGCTTGTTTATATGCGTCTTAGCCTTCCTATCGCACTGCACTATGAGATAAAGTGTCTGGCACGGATTACACATACAAAGGAACATCCCGATGGCATCTGCTATGGTTGTACCTTCGAAGAGATAAAGAAGGAAGATACGGAGCTAATCATTCACTATATGATATTCTTCGAAAGAAAGATGATTAAGAACAGACAAAGATGAACGAAACAATAATGATCCTTCAGGCTATATTCGACATAGCTGTAGCAGCTTACATTTTTACCTCTCGCTATTTTAATAATAAGGAAAAAGAGAGCATCCTGAAGCTAATAGAGGGCATGAGGAATCTACTTGACAAACAGAAATACCTGTTGAACATAGCCAACGATCGCATAATGGAACAGCAGGAAAGAATAAACAGCCTGCTTGAGGATGTAAGACGAAAAAACATGCTGCTAACGGAGCTTTTAACCACCATACGTAATAAAACCTTCGAAAGTGATCTGAAAGAAAGAATAATCCGAATGAAGAAAGAGGGAGTACCCCTCGATGAGATCGCAAAAAGCGTAAAGATGAACAAAGGAGAAGTGGAGCTTATCATAAAACTGTACGAGGAGGAAACCAGATGAAAAAGATCGAGGCTATCATCAAGCCGTTCAAACTCGACGCAGTTAAAGAGGGATTAATGGAGATAGGCATCAAGGGCCTTACAGTAAGCGAAGTTAAGGGCTACGGAAGACAGAAAGGTCATACAGAGATATACCGTGGTGCTGAATATGTGGTCGATTTTCTACCAAAGGTGAAGATAGAAGTGGTTGTCGACGACGAGATGGTCGATTCTGTCGTTGAAAAGATAATAGAAACTTCAAAAACCGGCAAGGTAGGAGATGGCAAAATTTTCATTATTCCTATAGAAGATGTAATCAGAATTAGAACCGGCGAGAGAGGCTCAAGCGCCGTGTAGCTTGCAATGTCACGCAGACTCCATTTTTCGCTTCCGTTACTACTGTTGCTGTTGCTATGCCTGCCTGCGGAAGCGAAAAATGTCGAAGCAATCCATATCGAAGCAAACCGTATAATCTATAATCAAAAGAATAATAGCTACTATGCAAGTGGTAACTGTACCATATCCAATGCGGAATACACCCTCCATGCAGATGAGCTCTACTTCGATAAAACCACTTACACGGCAACCCTGGACGGGCATATTTCAATAGCGGATAGAAAGGGCAACTGGATAAAAGGAAGTCACGCCCGACTAAACCTTATGCGATACAAAGGTTACATCGACAACGCAACTATGTACGTAGCAACATCGGGTCTATATCTGAGCGCAAAAAGGATAGTAATGCTTTCAAAGAAGCGTTACTACATTGAGGATGCCTATCTGACAAGCTGTAAGTGCTCGAATATCGGCACCTGTCTAAGAGAAGGAAAATCCACCTGGTCCGTTACATCGAAGCACACCTATCTTGTCCTGGATAACTATGTTTTTACCTATCCGGTGACCTTTCGCGTAAAAAGCACGCCTGTTATGTTTATGCCTTTTGTAACAAGAAGTTTAGCGCGTAAGCGAAAAACCGGTTTCTTATCGCCCGCTGTGGGCTACTCCAGCAGGAAGGGAATAAAGTACGAGCAGCCCTTTTTCATTAATATCAGTCCATCACAGGACATAACTGTAACGCCGTTTCTCTACACAAAAACTGGCGCTGGCATTGAAACCGAGTATCGCTTCTTTTGGAGCAAAAACATCAAAGGCATATGGAATATAACATCATTCAACCAGAAGCACACCATCGATGGCATGTATAAGAAAATCAGGCTATATCTGCGCGCAAGGGAGTACTTCAATCTTGGTAACTACGGTTTCTTCAAATACGATATAAACATTGTAAACGACAGAAACAATCTACGCATCCTGGATAGGGGTAACCTGAATCTAAGTTCCGATAGATACACGAAGTCCACAGCAACCTACAGCCTTACAAAGGGTAACTACTGGGTCAATATAACCGCCTACTACTATCAGGATTTGCTTTCCAGCACGAACAGATTTACGCTCCAGAAACTGCCCGAAATGCAGTTTGGTATAACCAACAAGAAGCTTTTCAAGAACCTGACACTGGATTTGACCGATACAGCAGCCTACAACTTCAGAATCGAAGGTGACAGGGGCTATTCCAACGATTTAAGTTATGCATTCTCATATCCCTTTAAACTCGGTCCTTTAAGTCTTCTGCCGTCAGTCGGCGCACATCAACTGTATGCATACTGGAAAACAGCGCCATCAACAAACCATCATTCACGCCGCTCATTTATACCCGACTACTCCTTTAGAATCAAAACCTCCCTGTTTCGAGTTTACAAACCATCGGAAAGCACAGCAATCAAACATACCATAACCCCATCTGTAACCTATCGCTATATACCGGATAGATATCAGGATGCTTTTCCAGACTTTGTTCCAGTATATCCCAAAACAAATTCAATCAGTTTTACGCTGGAAAACAGATTGAAAATCAGGGAAGAATCAGGGGGCAGAATGCATTACAGGGAGCTTCTCTATCTCAAACTCACACAACCCTATGACTTTGCAAAAACATATCATACACCCTGGCCTGCCATGTACGAGGAGCTAAAATTTCATCCATTTGAGTGGCTTGATATTACCTCAAAGGCACACTACTCCACTGCGCACGGTCTATTTCTTGATTCCGATGAATCGCTAAGGTTGAATCTGAAACGCTTTGGGATACAGGCAGAGTATCTAATGTCAAGGGATCCAGACTCCTTAGAAAGAACAGATGAAGGCGTGGCTTTTACGTTGTACATGTACCCGACAAGGCACCTCTACAGCTATGCGTATGTAGAAAAGAGCCTCTTTGGGGATTACTATCCACACAAACGGATCGGCGTTAAGTACGATGGTTCATGCTACAGTCTCGGAATAGATATCTATTCCAATCAGGTGCCTGTGGAGAATAAATCCGGTTCCTACACGCATCAGACTGACACCGGATTCTGGATAACGCTCGTACTTAAGGGGCTCTTAAAAATTCAAAAGGGTCAATAATGAAGGAAAAGAAGGAAAAAACGCAAAAAACAAAGAAAGCCGTAGCAATAAAATACGAGATAGAAAAGGACGAAGCACCACGTGTCATTGCAAAGGGCCAGAATTTAATAGCTGAAAAAATGGAAGAGATTGCCAATAAATACAACATACACATAGAGAGAAACCCGGAATTGGCAGATCAGCTCTACAGATTATCTGTAAATCAGGAGATACCAGAAGAACTCTACGAGGCTGTGGCAAAGATACTCGTGTATGTATACAACCTATAGCCGCTTCACCTTGATCCCGTATTTCTTTATCCTGTAATCCAGCTGTCTGATGGTAAACCCAAGCAGGCGTGCAGCTTTGGATTTAACATAGCCCGCCTTTTTCAAAGCATTCTCAATCTGCTGTCGTTCAATTGTTTCTATAGCAAGCGGTATGTCTCTGTAAGGCACATCTATGCTCTCTGGCTTTCGCAGACTCTGATTCTTGATGTAATCTGGAAGAAACGTCTCATCGATCTTTGTGTCGTTGAGAACAACAAGCCTCTCTATTGTGTTTTCAAGCTCCCTGACATTCCCGGGCCAGTCGTAGTTGATAAGAGCCTTAAGCGCTGTGTTGGTAATACGAACGTTCTTGTTGTGACGACGATTTATCTTTTTCAAGAAATGATCAACAAGTATGGGAATATCATCCTTCCTCTGCCTGAGAGGTTTAATGTGTATAGGCAAAACGTTCAATCTGTAGTAGAGATCTTCCCTAAAAGCCCCAAGCTTCATCAGCTTTTCGAGGTCCTTGTTGGTAGCTGCAATTATTCTAACATCGATAGGTATTGTCTCCTCTCCACCGAGTCTTGTAATCTCCTTATCCTGAAGCACATTAAGCAGCTTCGCCTGAAGGGATAATGGCATATCACCTATCTCATCGAGGAAAAGTGTACCCCTGTGAGCAAGCTCGAGTTTCCCCTTCTTCCTGGTCACAGCACCCGTAAAAGCACCCTTCTCATATCCGAACAACTCGCTTTCCAGCAGATTCTCCGGTATTGCTGCGCAATTGATGGTGGCAAACGGATAGCGCCTGCGCGAGCTCAAACTGTGTATAGCGCGTGCCACAAGCGACTTGCCCGTCCCACTCTCCCCGGTAATTAAAACGGTTGAATCGGTATCTGCAACGCGCAAAATCATCTTTTTGATCATGGAGATCTCATCAGAGATACCTATAATCTCCTCAAGCGCCTGCGTATCGCGGTTGAGCGTGTTTAGGAGTATCTGTTTCTCTTCCTGCCAGAACTTGCGCTCCTCCTCCATACGCTCATACATCTTCTTTGTAAGACCAATAAGCGTAGCCAGTGTTGTCAGCATCTTTAAGGCATCATCGCTTGAAAAGTTCCTATCCTTTTCCTTGTACACGCACAACACACCGTATTTCTCTCCGCCTACCTTAATAGGCACTCCAAGAAAAACCAAATCGCCCTTGAAACGCTTGAGAATGTTGGTCTTGTTCAAATAGCGGCTATTTGTACGTATATCCGTAATAATTGCCGGAATCTCATTTTTAAACACAGTGCCTACCACACCCTCACCCTTTTTAAAAATACCACGCATTGCCTCTTTCTTGGTCATACCGAAGCTCTCAACGATCCTTATTTGAGAGCTATCACGCTCATAGAGAGCAACGAACGAGATCGGCGCATCCCAGTAGGAGTAGAGAATCTTCAAAATCTCCCTTAAAGACTCCTTCAGCGTATTCTTTTTGCTTAACAATTTGCTTGCCTCATGTATAATGGTCAGGTAACCTTCCCTGATATTTATCTGCCCCCGCAACATGTTACAATGTATACAAAATTGTAGCCAAAAATGCAAACTATGCTCACTTTCCCACGCATTGATGTTGTAAACTGGCTTGCAAACAAGCATGGAACGCATATTGCTTAAACAAAAGCAACAAAAAATGTAGGAGGGTAAGATGACACCAAAAGAGATCGTTAAGAAGATCGAAGAAGAGGAAATCAAGATCGTCGACCTAAAATTTGTTGACCTGCTGGGCACCTGGCAGCACTTTAGTGTACCAGCCCATGTGATTACCGAGGATGTTTTTGAGGAAGGAGTAGGGTTCGATGGCTCATCCATTCGCGGCTGGAAAACAATAAACGAAAGCGACATGCTCGTCGTTCCAGATCCGTCAACAGCGTTTGAAGATCCATTTACCGAAGAAAAGACACTCAATCTTATCTGCGATGTTGTAGACCCGATCACAAGAGAACATTACGAAAGACATCCAAGAACAGTGGCAAAAAGAGCAGAGGAATACTTAAAAGAAACGGGTATTGCCGATACAGCATACTTTGGCCCAGAGCTTGAGTTCTTCATTTTCGATGATGTGAGATACGAAGTTGAGTCCAATACATCATTCTACAGGGTTGACTCCATGGAGGGCATCTGGAATACGGCAAGGGACGAAGA
The DNA here is from genome assembly GCA_964544085.1 of uncultured Desulfurellales bacterium. Lineage (GTDB taxonomy): Bacteria > Campylobacterota_A > Desulfurellia > Desulfurellales > Hippeaceae > CAZIZT01. Next base: position 84,230 of record CAZIZT010000028.1, on the reverse strand, counting down.
TCCGAACCTTGGGCACAAGATCAGGCACAAGGAGGGTTATTTCCCTGTTCCACCAACAGACAGTCTCCAGGATATAAGAAGCGAAATGGTGCTTGAGCTGGAAAGGGCAAATATCGAAGTCGAGGCTCACCATCACGAGGTGGCAACAGCAGGACAGGCGGAGATTGATATACGTTTTGCATCCTTGACAAGACAGGCAGATAATGTGCTGAAATACAAGTACATTGTCAAGAATGTAGCTCTGATGTATGGAAAAACCGTGACATTTATGCCTAAGCCACTCGCAGGCGACAACGGCACAGGAATGCATACCCATCAGAGCCTATGGAAAGACGGAAAACCGCTCTTTGCCGGAAATGGGTATGCCGGTTTGAGTGAGCTTGCTCTTTACTATATCGGCGGTATCTTGAAACACGGGAAGGCGCTGGCTGCCTTCACCAATCCAACGGTAAATTCATACAAGAGACTCGTTCCCGGATTCGAGGCACCTATCAACCTTGCCTATTCTTCAAGGAACAGAAGTGCTGCTGTAAGAATACCCATGTACTCACCCTCGCCAAAGGCAAAGAGGATCGAGGTTCGCTTCCCCGATCCAACTGCAAACCCATACCTGGCTTTCTCAGCAATGATGATGGCAGGATTGGACGGTATAGTAAACAAGATAGATCCGGGTGAGCCGCTGGATAAAAACATCTACGACCTACCGCCAGAGGAGCTTGCCAACATTGAAAAGGCTCCAGCAAACCTGGAGGAAGCGATAAATGCGCTGGAAAACGATTACGAATTCCTGCTTAAAGGCGGCGTTTTCACCGAGGATATCATAAGGGCATGGATAGATTACAAGCGTGAAAATGAGATAAAATTCATAAATTCGCTGCCACACCCCGGCGAGTTTTATCTGTACTGGGACGTATAAAGGAGCACATAAGCTCCCCGGTCCCAGCCCAAAGCTCCTGTACAACCCGCTTTGTGCAGGAGCTTTTTTTGTGTATTTTTACCCGTCTTTTTTGTATTATAAACCGGATATGATTAGGCGCTATCTGATTATTCAGACTGCTTTTCTTGGGGACACGATACTCACCGAACCCATTGTGGAAACAATCAAGGAAAACGATCCGGAAGCCTTTCTGTCTGTCCTGATAATACCTGCAAACAGGGATGTATTTACATTGAACAGCAAGGTTGACAGCATTATTACCTACGACAAGCACGGAAGCGACAATGGCATAATGGGTCTTTCTCGCATAATCAAATCCGTAAGAGCTTTCAAGTTTGATGTTGTTATTTCACCCCACTTGAGCTTTAGAAGCTCCCTCATTAGTTTGCTCAGCGGCTCACCCATGAGAATTGGCTTCCATGAGGCAGATATAAGTTTCGTCTATACGCACCGGGTAAGAAAGGAAAAGAAGCTGCACGAACGTGACAGATTACTAAAGCTCGTGGAGCCACTGGGGTTTGACAAAATAGTGAAGGACATAAAGCTCTACTATTCCGAGGACAACCGTAAATTCATAGAAGGTGTCTTTGAGGCTTACAGTGTAAACCGTAACAGCAAGCTTGTTGGTATCAATCCTTCATCTGTCTGGCCAACAAAACGCTGGCCCAAAAAGTACTACAGAGAGGTAGCGAAAAGGCTAACCGATGAAGGTGCAACAGTGATCCTGTTTGGAACACAGAAGGATCTCGAAAGAGCCGAATATATCAAAAACAACAACGATAAGATCATTAATCTTGCCGGTAAAACAACGATAAAGGATATGTTCTATGCTATATCGAGGCTCGATCTGCTCATAACCAACGACTCTGCACCAGTGCACATAGCAAGCGCATACAACATACCCACCATTGACATATATGGCCCTACGGTACCTGAGTTCGGCTTCTACCCCCTTAGTGATAAGCACAGAATAGTTGAGATTAACAACCTTGAGTGTAGACCGTGCGGGAAGCATGGTAGCGTCTCCTGCCACAAGAAGCACTTCAGATGCATGCTTGATATCAAACCCCAGATGGTGATAGATGCCGCTTTTGAGCTGTTATGAGGTTTCTTGTTGTGCGCTTCTCATCGCTGGGCGATATTATCACCACAACCGCATTCCTCGTTGCACTGCGGGAGAGATACCCGGAAGCCGAGATCTATTATGCCACAAAGCATCAATTTGCAGAACTCCTTGAAGATCAACCTTATCTAAACGGTGTATTTGGTTTAAAAGACAATGAAAGTCTGCCTGTATATGCAAAACGCATCAATCTTGGTTTTGATTGTGTTTTTGATCTGCATAAGAACCCAAGGAGCATGCTGCTTGGCTATCTGTTGCAGCCGAAGCAAATAAAACGCGTAAAAAAACACACACTCTACAGGTTGAGCCTGGTCTATCCGATATTAAAACCGGTTGCCCGAAAACGAAAAACCCGATACAATATCGATGATCAGCTCGACCTGATAGGCGCAGATTACAGTTTCAAGCCCAGGTTGTTTGTGGAAAAAGCAAACCTCGGGTTAAAAAGGCCCATAGTAGGCATCGCAGCAGGAGCAAAATGGGAAACAAAGCGATGGCGAATCGATGGGTTTGAAGAGTTGATAGGCATGTTACACGAAAATTGCGGAGCCTCCATAGTTTTGTTCGGATCAAAAGATGAAGAGAGTATAGGCAAAAGATTGTCTAAAGCATGTGAATCGGTACTCAATCTAACAGGTAAACTCAGCATCAGGCAAACCGCTTCCTGCATGGCTGATTGCGATATCGTGGTCTCCAACGACTCAGCTTTGATGCACATGGCTGTTGCGCTCGATAAGCCGGTTGTAGCCATATTCGGTCCTACCGTGGAAGGATTTGGATTCTTTCCCAAAAGCGAAAAAAGCCTCGTTATAGAAAACAGAGAGCTAACGTGTAGACCCTGTTCGTTGCATGGCACAAACAGATGCCCCAGAAATGATCACGCCTGCATGAAAGAGATTGACGCTCTCTCCGTATTCGAGGGCGTAAAAAAACTGATCGGGGAGTAACTATGGCTGCCACAAGTGTACCTGTGTTGCTTTACCACAGGATCAATTACGACAATGACGTATTGTCCATACCACCCGAACTATTCGAAGCACATCTAAAGTACCTCAAAGAGGAGGGCTACGTCTCCATAGATAAACAGGAGCTTGCGGAATTTATGAAAACAGGGAAAAAGAGCTTTGACAAGGCTATTCTCATCACCTTCGATGACGGATATCTGGACACCTGGGTCTATGCCTATCCCCTGCTAAAAAAGTATGGCTTTAAGGCTATACTGTTTGTGGTGACATGGAATGTTGAAGAGGACGAATTTGTGGGATTGAATCTCGATGATTACTACTCCGGCAGAATTCCAAAGGAGAGACTGCCCGACTGTTCTGGCCAGATTGTCATTGAAGATGGAGCAAAAAAGAGAAAATTTCCCAGGCTTTGCTGGATGGAGTTAAGACAAATGGAGCAAAGTGGCGTGTTTGATATTCAACCCCACAGCAAATTCCATAGAAAGGTGTACGCATCGGACAGCATAGTGGATTTCAATCGACCACGTGACAGGTTATCCGCATGGCACATGGTAAAAGGCGATGAGCGCTATGGAACACCAGATTTCCACAGGAAACCAGAACTTGCCGCAAGGCAATTCGAAGCCGACAAAGAGCTAAGGGATGAGCTTGCGGAGTATGTTGCGACGCACGGATACATAGAGTTTTTCAAAACAGCACAATGGAGAGAAAAGCTGGAATCCATCGTTGATAACTACACAAGAAAAAACGGCAGGATTGGCAAATTCGAAACAGACGAACAGATGAAAATGCGCATAAGAACAGAGCTTGATGTCGCCAGAGGAGAGGTAGGCTGGGAGATGAAAAAACGCTGCGATGCCTTTGCATGGCCTTGGGGTGCGTACAACGATACATCACTGGAGATAGCAAAATCGCTCGGATACAGGTATTTATTTACCACACGCGCCGGATCAAACGGTTTTGGTGACTCTCCACTTCACATAAAACGTTTTGGGGTATGGAAGAAAGACCTTGACTGGTTCAAATCGCGAATCAGGCTCTACTCCAACAAGCTACTGGCTAAGGCATATGGAGCCGTCTACAGAAAAATATAAAATACTACACATAGACACCGAGAAGCGAATCGGCGGCGGTGAGAAGCAGCTTAGATTACTCGTCGATTCCCTACCACCAAATTTTGAATCCATCATAGCCATTCGTAAGGAAAGCGAAACAGAAAATCTCTTCAAGAACAGAGAAAATGTTATCAAGGTGCCCTTTTCAAGCGGAGTAGACATCCCAACACTTTCTGCACTCATCCGTGTCGTTAAGCAATATTCTATCGATCTAATACACGCGCATACCGGTATGGCAGCCAACTACGCTTTGCTCTTGAAACCCTTTGTAAAAGCCATTGTAGCCACAAGAAGGGTAAGCATACAACCCAGATTTACGGCGAAGGCAAAGTATCGGTTTTTTGACAGGGTGGTTGCTGTAAGTCGCTCTATTTTGAAACAATTGAGTTTCTTAAAGATAGAGCAGCTTGTCTGGATAGAGAGTGCCCTGGATGAACGTTTCGTAACGTGCCCATCCAGAGATGAAGCACTTGCTATCTTAAAGCTGGACAGCGAATACGACTACATCTGCAGCGTGGGCAAAATTGGAGAGATGAAAGCTCAGGATCTGTTGCTTGAGGCATTTGCCGAAGTGAACGTAGAGAGACTGAAATTAATAATTGCCGGTGCAGGTGAACTTGAACAGCTCAAAAGAGATGCAGAAAGGCTCGGCATAAAAGATAAAGTGGTTTTCACCGGATACCTGGAAGATCCAAGACCGGTCTACTCTGCAAGCCGTTTTCTTGTTGTTCCATCTCGCTACGGGGAGGGCTCACAGGGGGTAATTAAGGAGGCGCTTGCCTGCTCAATACCTGTCATTGCAACAAATATTGGAAGCGCACCCTACATAATCGCAAAAAATGGCATACTTATTCCGCCCAACAACAAGGAGGCCCTCAAAAAAGCCATCATAGAAATGCTTAGCAAAACAATTGAAGTGAATTTTGACAGGGAACTCTACTCACCGTGCAGAATGGCAGCCGAGTATGCAAGGCTCTACAGCGAGCTTCTCTTAAAAAACCTAAGAACGCATACTTTTCGGATATGAACCGAGTATTTTCAACATTACCGTGTACTTCTCCATCTCAGCCAGGGCGTTTTTTACCCTCTCATCGCTTATGTGTCCCTCAATATCCACATAGAAGATGTAAGAGAAGCTCTTCTGGCGTGAGGGTCTCGATTCAATACGTGTTAGATTAATACCATTGCGATAGAATGGTTCCAAAATGTGGTATAGCGCTCCCACCCTATCCTTGATAGTGAACATAAACGAAGTTTTGTCATTGCCACTCTTTGCAGGTATCTGCTTGCCTATAACAAGGAAACGGGTAATATTATCAATCTTATCCTCTATGCCCCTTGCAAGCACATTCAAACCGTATATATCGGCTGCTGCCTGAGATGCTATTGCAGCAGCGGTGGGTTCCTTTTCAGCTATCTTAGCTGCTTTGGCTGTAGATGTGGTCTCAAACAACGGTACATTTGGAAGATGCTTTCTTATCCAGCTTTTACACTGCCCCAGGGCATTGGGATGCGAGTAGATGGCTTTGATATCCTCAAGACGAGACGATTTGGAAAGCAGATTGTGATGGATATCGATAATTATTTCCGAGACTATTTTTACAGAGGAGTTTACAAACATATCCAGCGTATAGCTAACAACACCCTCTATGGAGTTCTCAATAGGCACAACGCCGAAATCGGCCCTTTCAGCCTCAACATCCATGAACACATCCTCGATCGACTCCTCCGGGATATAGTGCAAAGACAACCCGAAGCGCTCAATGGCAGCCTGGTGTGTAAAGGTGGCTTCTGGCCCCAAATAGCTGATAACCAGCGGCTCTTCCAGCTTTATAGAGGCACTCATTATCTCCCGGAAAATAACCCGCAGGCTCTTCTTTGGAAACTCGCCACTTGCAGCATCCTCTATCATTCGGTATATGTGGTTCTCCCTATCGGGAGCATAAAACGGTAAACCGGAGCGTCTTTTTAGCCTGCCAACCTCCTTTACAAGCTTTGCCCGCTCATCCAGCAGCTCTATTATCCGTCTATCAAGACGAGATATCTCTTCTCTTAACCTGCTAAGTTCCTCTACAGAAACTGCGTTGTCATGCTTCTCCACTTCTTCCATCTTCTCTCCAGCAGCTTCTTTTTAGGCAAAGGTAACAGCTCCTCAAAACTCTTTGTTATAAACTCCTTTACGTATTCTGCAGCTTTATCATAATCCCTGTGAGCACCGCCAAGTGGTTCTTTTATAATCTCATCAATAACTCCCAGCTCATATAGATCCCTGGAAGTTATCCTCATAGCCTTTGCTGCATCAATCGAGTGCTCTGTATCACGCCACAGGATTGATGAGCAGCCTTCAGGCGATATAACACCATAGATGGCAAACTCAAGCATTCCTATCCTATCGCCACTTGCTATGGCAAGCGCACCACCTGAACCACCTTCTCCTGTAACAACAACTACAATGGGCACTTCAACTTCAAACATGGTGTAGAGATTGCTTGCTATCGCCTCCGACTGGCCGCGCTCTTCTGCTCCTATACCGGGATATGCACCGGGAGTATCAACAAACGTAACAATCGGTATGTTGAACTTGGCAGCAAGCCTCATCACCCGCTGAGATTTCCTGTAACCTTCAGGGTTTGCCATGCCAAAGTTGCGATACAGATTGTCTTTGGTGTTCTTACCCTTCTGATGCCCAATAATTGCAACTTTCTGGCCATCAATATAACCGAAACCTGTAACTATGGCTTTATCATCAGCAAACCTTCTATCGCCGTGCACCTCTGTGAACTCATCCACTATACGCTCAACGTAATCAAGCGTATAAGGCCTGTTTGGATGTCTGGCGATTCTAACAATCTTATCAACAGACAGATTCTCGAATTCACGCTTTATAATCTCATTCTTTTTCTTTTCAAGCGCCTCTATCTCTTCAAGCACATCTATGCCTTTCTCGCTTGCCATTCTCCTCAAATTTTCTATTTTCTCTTCAATCTCGTACAGCGGCTTTTCAAAATCCAGCAAAAACATGGCAAACCTCCAATTAGAAGCTCATTAAGCCTCCTTCTTATCCAGTTCCGGTTCCTGATCGAGCCTGAAGGCATCGTGAAGCGCCCTTACAGCCAGCTCGGTGTATTTCTCATCAATAAGACACGAAATCTTTATCTCGGAAGTGGATATAGCCTTAATATTAATGCCTTCCTTTGCCAGTGCATCGAATGCCTTGGCTGCAACACCTGGATGGGAACGCATACCAACGCCCACAACGGAGACTTTGGCAACATCCCTGTTAACCGTTACCTCTCCTGCTTCCAGTTCCCTGGCAAGCTGCTTCAATAATTCGTAGGCTTTGTCAGCATCGTCCCTTGAAACAGTGAAGGAAATATCCGTTGTTGTGCCATCGTCACTGACATTCTGAACAATCACGTCAACATTGATATTGTTATCCGCAATGGTATTGAATATTCGCGACGCAACACCCGGCCTATCCTTAACCTTATTGATCTTCAGCCTTGCCTGGTTCTTATCGTATGTAACTCCCGAAACAAGTATTTTCTCCATACTCTCATCCTCCTTTGTGACAAGTGTGCCCGGATTGAATGTAAAGCTGGACAGCACCATAATGGGCACGTTATATTTCATGCCAAACTCCACAGACCTTATCTGCAGCACCTTCGCTCCCAGACTCGCAAGCTCCATCATTTCACCATAACTAATCTTATCAAGCTTTCTTGCATTCTTTACAATACGCGGATCAGCCGTGTAAATACCATCCACATCGGTGTATATCTCACACACATCCGCCTTCAGGGCAGCAGCAATGGCAACGGCGGTAGTATCCGATCCACCCCTGCCCAGTGTTGTAACATCACCCGTTTTCTCACTAATCCCCTGAAATCCGGCAATGATAACTATGTAGTCCTGATCCAGTTTATCGAAAATAGCCTTGGCGTCTATCGATTTGATACGTGCCTTGGTGTGAACATCCTCGGTAATGATACCGCACTGCCTGCCCGTCATGGCAATGGCCTTACCACCTATGGCATTTATCCTTATGGCAACCAGGGCACTGGAGATCCTCTCACCGCTTGAAAGCAGAAGGTCCATCTCTCTTTCGCTCGGCTTCGAAGAAAGCTCCTTTGCAAGGTTAATCAGCTTGTCTGTCTCACCTGCCATAGCCGATATTATGGCTACCACCCTGTTGCCTTTATCGCGTGTTTCCTTAATGTGTTGAGCCACAACCTTAATTCGTTCTATGCTGCCAACCGAGGTCCCGCCGTACTTTTGGACAATTAGAGCCATTTTGCCTACCTCCACCTAAATCAAGACTTCCCTTTTACCCCTCTCGTCAGGTTTTGACAGTATACCTTTTTTCTCCATTTGTTCAACAATTCTTGCGGCTCTGTTGTACCCGATCTTGAGCTTTCTCTGGATATACGAAATGGTTGGACTTCCCCCTTCTCTAATTATCTCAACGGCAGCTTCAAACATCTCGTCCAGCTCTATCTCTTCATCCTCCTTTATGCCACTTGCCTCTTTCGTTGCGTTAATCAGCTCTTCATTATACTCCGGAGAACCCTGAGATTTGACAAAATCCGTAACTCTCTTGATCTCATCATCACTGATAAAAGCGCCATGAACCCTGACAAGTGAAGATGAGCCAGGCTGAAGAAAGAGCATATCCCCCCTGCCAAGGAGCGTCTCTGCCCCCTGCGTATCGAGAATGGTTCTTGAGTCAACCTTGGATGATACCTTGAACGATATTCGCGCAGGGAAATTCGCTTTGATAAGGCCAGTTAGCACATCCACGCTGGGCCTTTGTGTTGCCACAATCATGTGAATACCGGCTGCCCTCGCCATCTGAGCCAGTCGGGCAATATGTGTTTCCACCTTCTTACCAGCCACCATCATCAGATCTGCAAGCTCATCAATCACAACAACTATGTAAGGCATGCGTGAATATTCTATCAGACCACGTTTCGCCTTAGCGTTGAATCCATCGATATTCCTCACACCCACTTCACTCATCATCTTGTAGCGGGTCTCCATTTCACTCACAAGAGCAGCCAGAGAACCACTTGCCTCCTTTGGATCCACGACAACGGGCATAAGCATATGTGGAATTCCATCGTATATGGACAACTCAAGCATCTTGGGGTCTATCATAACAAATCGAACATCCTGTGGCGTTGCTTTATAGAGAATGCTGATTATCATAGCGTTTACGGCAACACTCTTTCCGCTTCCGGTGGCGCCTGCAATTAGCAGATGGGGCATTTTGGATAGATCTGTAACAAATGAGTTGCCCACTATATCCTTTCCAAGCGCAAGCGTAAGTTTGGAGTGGGAATTGATAAAGTTCCTCGATGAGAGTATCTCACGCATATAGACCGTCTCTCGTTTGGGATTGGATATCTCAATACCAACAACCGCCTTACCCGGTATCGGTGCCACAATCCTGACAGATATAGCCTTCATTGCCATGGCAAGGTCGTTGTATAGATTGGCTATCTTGCTAATCTTGATACCTGATTTGGGCTTGAACTCATACATCGTAACAACAGGGCCTGGTCGCACGTTTACAACCCTGCCTTCCACACCAAAGTTCTTCAGTTTTTCTTCAAGAAGACGAGCGTTTTTGTATATTTCATCTTCAACTATGTCTGTCTGAATCGATATGGGCTCTTCAAGCAGCTCAAGGGAAGGCAGTTCATAACCATCGGATGTCTTTTTTTCTACACGTCCCTTAGGTGCTTTCAGATTGCTCTTCTGCTTCTTCTCCTCGGTAACCTGTCTTTCTATGGTGGGTTTTTGAGCTATGGTGGGTTTTTGAGACAAATCCGGCTGCTTTTCGCTTTCACTATCTACACCTTCAGCTTCCTCATAGACAACCTCATCCGATGGTTCAAGTTCCCTTTGCTCCTCAACAGCCGGTTCTTCAACTGTAGCCACAGGCCCTTCATCGTCCATTATCTTTTCAACAAGCTCATCCTCAAAACTCTTCTGCTTTTTTTTGCGTTTGATAGTTGAACGTTTTTTCTTATCAGTATCATCAAGCCTGAGCAAACTCAAAAACATAAGGAGTGGTTCCTTGATTGTGAAATAAAGCACAACAAGACCAAGCGGAACAACAATAACGAATACACCCACCCTGCCAAGGATATACCTTACAACGGGTCCTATGGTATAGCCACCGCTTCCGCACAGATAGAAACCTCTCTGAAGCATATGTTGCCGATCAATGGGCACAAGCACATACAGAACCACATCGGCAATGATCAAAAAGATGAACGCAAACAGAACAGCCCTAACAAACTTGGCAGATGAAACCGCTAAAGAAAATGTTGACAGCATTAAGAATATAGGCACAAAATAAGCCGCAACACCGAAATTGGACAACAGAAAAGAAGAAACCTTAGCGCCGAGCAAACCCATAAAATTATGAATCACATGGTGTGGGTAGAAATTGTCAGCCGGATTGTACGAAACAAGAGATAGTAACACCACCACGCCTGCGAATAGCAGAATAATATTGAACGGTTTGAAATAGCGCTTCATAAAATTCTTATTCTCCTTCATATCTCACACTTCCATAATTATCGGTAAAACCATAGGGTTTCTCATCAGTTTTTTGTATAGAAACTTGTTCATAGCCTTGCGAATCTTCTTCTTGATCTCAAAGGCGTCGGTTTTCAGATTTATATCACTCTGATTTATCAGATTCTTGATCATCATTGTCGCCTCATAGAGAAGCTTCTGGGATTTATCCTCATCAAGTAAGCCCTTTGTTATTATTTCAGGATCACTCAGCAACTCCCCTGTCGTGGCATTTACAAGAGCAATAATCACAACAAAGCCATCTGTAGATAGTCGCATCCTGTCTCTTAGAACAAGATCCTCAATATCACCGACACCTTTTCCATCAACGAAGACCCTTCCGGTTCTAACGGTTCCAACCTTTCTCATACCATCAGCTCTAAGTTCCAGCACATCGCCATTGTCTACATTGAAGATTTTATCCGGACTTATGCCAAGAGATTCGGCAATCTTAGCGTGCTGTCTGCGCATCATGTATTCCCCATGGATGGGCATGAAAAACTCCGGCCTGACCATGTTTATCATTAGTTTAAGCTCCTCCTGGGAAGCATGACCCGAAACATGCACATCGGAATTACCCGAAAAGTACACATCAGCGCCCTTTTTCATGAGAGAATTGATTATCTTCAGCACCGCCCTCTCGTTGCCGGGTATCGCCTTGGCTGATATTACAACAGTATCCGTTGGTTTTATTTTTATGCGCTTGTGTTCACCCAAGGCGATACGCGAAAGACCACTCATAGGTTCGCCCTGTGAGCCAGTTGTTACCACAACAACCTTATGCTCAGGATAGTTGTTTATCTCACCTTCCGTTATCAATACGCCCTCAGGAACCTCAAGGTAACCCAGCTGTCTTGCTATTGTTGCATTCTGAAGCATGCTTTTACCCGTAATGCATACCTTCTTGCCTGTTTCAACAGCGGTATTTATCACCTGCTGTATCCTATGGATGTTGGATGCAAATGTCACAAGCAGTATTCTGCCCTTTGCATTGGCAAATATCTCACTGAAGGCGCGTTTTATGTTCCTTTCCGAACCCGTATACCCAGGCACGTTGGCATTCGTGCTATCGCTCATCAGAAGCCTAACACCCTTCGAGCCGTATTCGGCGAATTTCAGAATATCAAATGGCTTTCCATCTACAGGTGTCTGGTCTATCTTGAAATCTCCAGTATGTATAATTGTTCCCACACTCGTTGTAATTGCAAAACCCACACCATCCACTATAGAGTGGGTTGTTCTTATCGGCTCAAATTCAAAATCACCTATTCTGAACTTCTCAGAGGCGCGAATCTCGACCATCTTAACATTCTCTATCTTGAATTCCTTGAGCTTTTCTTTCACCAATCCCAATGTCAGTTTTGTGCCATATATTGGTACCCTAACATTCTGCAAAAGATAGGGAATTGCGCCAACATGGTCTTCATGGGCATGGGTCAGCACTAAGGCTCTAAACTTTTCCTTGTTTTCATACACATAGCTGAAATCCGGTATAACAATATCTACGCCAAGCATGTCCTCTTCGGGGAACATCAGACCCGCATCCATCAAAACCATATCGTTTTCAGTCTCAAAAACAGTCGAGTTTATGCCTACCTCCCTCAAACCTCCAAGTGGGATAATTCTTACAAATCTATTCATCGATGCACTCCTTATATAAACGGTAGATATCCTCTATAGTTAGCTCGCCAGGTCTTTTATCTAAAAACCCGGATGAGCAATCGCCCGAGATCAAACCTTTTAAATTGTTTCTTACCTTCTTTCTTGGATGAGCAAAGAGAGACGACAGATACTTAAAGAAACCCTCGTCGGGTTCTATGCCCAGGCAGCTTGTTTCATACGGGTAGAATGACACAACACTCGAAACCACCTTTGGTTTGGGTACAAATGCCCCGGCTGGCACATCAAAAAGCCTATTTACCTTGAAATACAGTTGCACAAAAACGGAAAACCTTGTGTAATCCGGAGTGCCTGGCTGTGCTACAATGGTATTGGCTACCTCCTTTTGCACCATAAATACCATCTTCTCTATATTCTGCCTCTGTTTAGCCATATTGGCAATAATCCTTTTGGCAACATTGTACGGCAGATTCCCAACTACCGAACACTTATGCGGAAGAACAAACGAGGTTGCATCAGCACAAAAGACTTCAACACCCTTTTCGGCAAAGTGGCGCTTCAGAAATTCAGCGAGTTTTCTATCTATCTCCACCACCCTTACTGGTACGCCAAGTTCCACCAGCCATCTTGTTAAAGCCCCCTTGCCGCCACCAATTTCAACGATGCTTGTTGCGCCTTTGAGTTGCTCCACAATCCTTCTTGCAACGGTAGCATCCCTTAAAAAATGCTGACCTAATGATTTCTTTGCTTCCATCTGGCCATTCTGTGGGCTTGCCGGATAGCCTCCGTTATGCTCTTGTGGTTGGCTATTAGCTTGCCTGCAATATCGAAGGCTGTACCGTGATCCGGTGATGTCCTGATAATCGGTATGCCCAGCGTAATATTCACGCTGCTGTCAAAGTAAAGAACCTTCAACGGTATCAATCCCTGATCGTGATACATAGCCACAAAACAGTCGTACTGACTTCGCCTGTTCTTTATGAAAAGCGTATCAGGCGAAAAACTCCCGTAAACATCGATACCTCTGGATCTGGCCTCTTCAACAGCAGGAATAATCTCTCTTTCCTCTTCATCACCCATTAAACCGCCATCCGAGTTATGAGGATTCAAGGCGCTTACGGCTATCCTTGGTTTGTCTATACCAAACCACTTCTTCAGATCCCTATCAACAATCTCTATGGTTTTCACTATTCTGTCTTTCTTTATCATCGGTGGAACATCCCTTAAAGCCACATGCGTCGTTACAAGAGCGACCCTGAAACGTTTGGATGCAAGCATCATGACGTAGTCCTTGGTGTTGGTCTTTTTAGCAAGAATCTCTGTATGACCGTTGTATTTGAACCCTGCCATATTCATTGCTTTTTTGTTCAGTGGTCCTGTAACAATGGCATCCACATGCGAAGCTATTGCCGCATCTATGGCACTTTCCACGCATCTGTACGCCCAAAGACCAGAATACGAGCTGAGTTTACCTACTTCGAATTTGGACATATCAAATTCCTGGGACTGGACGATGTTCAACTCCCCGTCCCTGAAATCATCCTTTATTCTCTCGGGTGACTCAATCACATTTATATGCATGCCTATGCCGAATAAATTAAGGTAGTAATCAAACACCTCTTTGGCACCAAAAACAACAATCCTATCCTTGTTAGTGGTCTCGTATAGAAGATACTTGATAATAACCTCCGGTCCTATGCCGGAAGGATCACCCATTGTCACACCAATAACAGGTCTACTGTCCATCATAGTATGATTCATTTATCACCTCGTAATATCTTCCTGAGTCGGATTTTGGAGTACCTTTCTGAGGGATATCCTTTACGCGATAGGTTACCTTCTTGATTTTAAAGAAGACCTCTATCTCTTCGCCTGGTTTAACCTCATGAGATGCCTTTGCCTTCTTGCCGTTAACGAAAACGAAACCCTCTTCACACATCTCCTTCGCCAGCGTCCTTCTTTTGATGATCCGTGTCTCTTTGAGATAACGGTCAAGCCTCATTCAAAGATCTCAATATCCGTTCTTGCTTTGACCATTTTTAGCCAGCTATTCAGCTTGGCTTCAATTCTCTTTGCAAACAGCACATCTTTAATCTGGTTCTTCAGCGCACCTGGTTCTTCTTTCTCAATTCTAAGGAGTTTGACGATATAATAAGTGCCGTTTGCTTCAATGATTGGACTGATTTCACCGGGTTTTAAGGTGGCAAGCTGCGATCTGATGCTGGTATTGAAGGCGTTTAGTGGAATCGCCTTCGAGGGTGTCTTATCCGTCGAGTAGAGCCTCTTCAACTTTCCAAACAGAGACGGGTTATCATGAACCATCGAATAAATCTTATCCGCAAGGTCCCTGTTTTTCACGGCAATTATACTCATAACCAGCACCGGAGTGCTCTTGAACTCGCCCTTATGCAACTTGAAGTAGCGCTGAATATCAGCATCGCTTATACGTATGGAACCACCGAACATCCGCATGGCAAATTTTCTTCTGTAAAGCTGCAGTTTTACTCCGAGCCTGTAGTAATGCAAATCGATTCCACTATCTTTAAGTCTTTTTAGAAACTCATCTACACTCATACCGTTTCTGACAGCAACATTCTTAATAAATCTATTAACGTCCTTATCCGTAACATCTATTCCGAGTTTCTTTGCATGATACATAATAACATAGTCATCTATCACGACATTAAGAAGATTGGGCGTATTCCTGTAGAAACCGGCTATGTTTTTCAGCTCATAGGTAGTAATGGGTTGGCCCTCTACAGTGGCTATAATCTTATCCACAACCCTGGCGTAAGAAGATAGAGATAAACCAGCAACCGCTATTGTAATAAGATAAAAAAATATCAACTTTTTCATTGCAGACACACCCCTAAGAATTCCATCGTTGGATTATACTAAAAACCGGCTACATCATGCAAGATATTTCTTATTTTCTCTTGGATTTCGCGCAAATCGCTGCCTGGTGAGTCTATAACTACAGCCGTTTGTGAAACAAACCTGCCATTGTGTTCCTCAAGATTCCGTATAAGTTTATCTGTATCAATCCGAGCATCAATATAAAACTCCAACATTAGCATCTTCGAAGATATAGAAACTCGCTTCACGTAAGCCTTCATTGCATCAATCTTGATTGCGGCAAGGCTAAACAGATTCTTTAGCGACTCAGGTGGTGGCCCATACTCCTGCCTGATATGCTCCTCAATCTCATCCAGCTCTTCATGGCTTTTCGCCATAGAAATCATGCGGTAAATCTCCAGCTTCTCATCCCCGGTGGCAAACTGATCATCAATATAAGCGTCAAAAACGCTTCTGATCTCCACTTCCCTTGGTACATCTGAACCCTTCATCTCGCTGATAGCCTCCTCTATCAACGATGCATACGTTTCAAAGCCAACCGCCCTGATATTGCCCGATTGATCCTTACCCAGAATGTTGCCCCCGCCTCGTATCTCCATATCCTTCAGTGCAAGATTAAAGCCAACGCCTCTTTCCATAAACTCCTTCATAAAGGCAAGTCTTTTTTTGGCATCATCCGTCAGCTTTGAGCCCACAAGTAGATATGCGTAAGCCTGCTTATCGGCTCTTCCAACCCTTCCTCTTAACTGATAAAGATCAGACAGGCCAAACCTCTCGGCATTGTCAATGATTATTGTGTTAACACTTTTAATATTCAGCCCTGACTCGATAATGGATGTCGAGATCAGGATTTCAAATTCACCATTATTGAAACGTTCAAGTGTCTTTTTTATATGGCTTTTGGGCATTTTTGCGTGAATTATCTCCATCTTCGCAAACGGAACCAGCCCTTCAAGTTCCCTTTTGACCTCCCCTATAGTTTCGATAGAATTGTGAACAAAATAGACACTGCCGGATCTTGAGAGCTCCCTGAGTATCGCGTCACGTATGACCTGTTGTTTTCTTTTGAGTACATAGGTTTCTATGGGCTTTCTATCCAGCGGTGGTGTCTTTATCACACTGATATCGAAGATCCCGTTCAATGCCATATTGAGCGTTCTCGGTATTGGCGTGGCGCTTAAGTATAACATGTCCACATGAGGATACCGTGCCTTGAAATGCTCCTTTATCTTGACGCCAAAACGCTGTTCCTCGTCTATTACAACAAGACCAAGGTTTGCAAACTCTATGTCTTTAGAGTAAACAGAGTGTGTTGCTATCAAGATATCTATCACACCTCGCTTTAAATCCCTTTTTATTTTTTCTCTTTGTGCTTTTGTTGTGAACCTATTCAAAACGGCAATATTCACAGGAAAATCAGAGAAACGCTCGAGAAATGTTCGGTAGTGCTGCAGGGATAGTATGGTTGTGGGCACCATAACAACAGCCTGGCGGGAATTGAAAACACAAATCGCACACGCACGCATGGCAACTTCCGTCTTGCCGAAAGAGACGTCACCGCATATCAATCTATCCATCGGTCTCTCTGAAGACATGTCCCTCTTTATGTCCTCAATCGCCTGTGCCTGATCCGGCGTTTCTTCGTATTCGAAAAGCGTCTCGAACTCCTTGTAAAACAGCGTATCAACGTCGAACGACGGTCGTCTTGCCAGTTGTCTCTTCGCATATGTGGCTATTAGCTCAGTTAAAATCTTCTTTATGGAACGCTTTATGCTCTCGCTCTTTGCCTTCCATTTCGATGAACCAAGAGTGCTCAATTCGGCAGAGCCATGGTAGCTGAAGATGTTCTCTGCCGCATAGACCGGTACGTAAAGCCTATCACCCTTAGCATACTCTATCTCTATAAAATCCTGATTCATGCCCTCGATATCAAGCTTTCTGATACCGCGATAGATACCAATACCGTGGTGTTTGTGTACAACAAGCGAACCCTTCTCAAAGCTCTTTCTCTTTGTGCTAAAAGCGGTGATACTCTTTGATACTGCCTTTCCAAAAAGGTCTTCAAAGCTAACAAATGAAACGCCCCTTCTTTTGTCCCTTAAACCCCTCTTTAAGTAGCCTTCAACAAGGTAAATACCTGGCTTATCAGGCTTACCGGTTTTTACAACGATGCCTTTTTCACTCAAAAACTCAAACACCCTTCTTTTTCTCAAATCAGATCCACAGGCAACGATAACCCTCTCTTTCCCTGACACCTCGCGCATCCTTTGAAGCTTCGTACCAATATCAAGGGAAGCAGGAAAGAGTGTCTCATACTCAAACTCATACTCAATCCTCTTGCTGCGTTTTAAAAACGCTTTTATTCGTTCAACGCTTAAAAATATCTCATCGCCGTACGTTTTTACATAGAGTTTCAGGCTGTCGAAGACTCTATCAAGGTAAGATCCATCAAAGGCTACTGCCACGTCCATACCCTCTGCATACTCATCCAAGTAGGTGCATTTTGAGGCAAGTAGAGAGTAACCGAAGTTATCCTCTCTATAGGCATACTCTGAAGCCGGCAAAACAATCGCTTCATCCAGGGTAGCAACGGTACGCTGATTGGAGGGGAGAAACATGCGAATGCTCTCCACTTCATCGTCAAAAAATTCGATCCTTAAAGGCTTGTCGTACATAGGCGAAAACAGATCAACTATGCCACCCCTCTTTGCAAATTCACCGGGTTTGCTGATTTTTTGAACCCTCTGATAGTAGGATTCTGTAAGCCGCTGCTGAAGCGTCGCTGGATCAAGGGTAGCACCCCTTCTTAAGAAAACAAGCAAATCCAGGAACTGCTCTTTATCCACCATAGGCTGCACAAGAGAAAAGGCACTCGCAACAACGACATCTGAACTGTTCTGTTCAATTAGCATGTAAATGGATTTCAATCTCTCTGCCACAAGACTACGATCGGGCTCTATAGCTGAAACCGGAGGAATTTGATAGGCGTAGAGACGACCTACTCGAACACTTCTCCCAAAATAGGAACAAAAGAAATCAAGTGCTGAGGCAACCTCATCGACGGTAGTATTATCTTCAACAAGAACAAGGGAGTGTTTCCTGCTTTCGGCAAGCTTGTACGCAAGTGCTGTTGCATGCATGGATCTCAGTGAACCACCACAAAATTGCCGATATGGGGAAGTATATTATCGACGGCAAACTCTTTTGCCTCCTCTTTTGTGGAGAAGTTGCCCACCAGCACCCTGTAGTATACATCACCATCAACAGTAACGCGTTCTATTCTCACCGATGACCAATACGCAGCATACCTATCCCTCATTCTCAGGGCATTTATCAGCTTTCGAAACGAACCTATCTGTATTGCATAACTGGACGCCCTGTAGCCACCATCCATTTGGTTCGTTACATTGCCTCTTTTGCTGTAATCATTCAACCGGTTACACCTTCCGCCCATGCCAACAACCCTGATTTTGACCGGTGCAGTACCCGTAGGTATCATGCCAATATCCCTTGCTGCAGCATAGGAGAGGTCTATCACACGGTTCTTTACAAAGGGTCCCCTATCGTTGATTCTCACAACCGTTTTTCTGCCGTTATTAAGATTGGTAACCTCGACACAGGTACCAAACGGAAGTGTTTTGTGAGCAGCAGTGTATGCATACATGTTGTATATCTCACCGTCAGCGGTTCTTCTTCCCTGAAACTTACTACCGTACCAGGAAGCCTCACCGTACTGAACATAACCGGGCTTAACCCGTTTCATTACACGGTAAGGGTAATAGCCAGAACGTATCCTTTCAACAAAACCGCTCTCCCTTTTAACAGAGCAAGATGCAACCAGAGCTCCTATGATTAGAGAAACAACAAACCATTTAAGGGTAGATAAAGCTTCTGATCTTTGACTCAATCTCATCATCACTCAAACCTGACGGATCGATGGGTTCAAAAATCCTGACCACAATCTTACCAGGATTGATTCTCAAGGAACCTGGAGCCATCACCCTTTTGGAACCTTCAATCCTAACCGGCACGATCTTCATCTTTCTCTTCTTAGCAATTACAATACCGCCACGCTCGAACCTTCCATAACCCCAGCGGGTACCCTGGGGGAATATTACCATACTCGCATCCGCCGAGAGTTTCAAGGACCTCAATATAGCAAACGCAGCACGGCGCGGATCGTTTCTCTCGACAGCTATGGCGCCACTCTTTTTCAGGGCTTTGCCAAAGATGGGAATCCTGAACAATCCGCTTCGCGCAAACCAGATAAGCCTCTGACCAAAACAGGCTACAAGAGCTGGCACATCGAAATAGCTCTCATGATTAGCCATAATCAGATAGGAACCCTCCGCAAGGCGACCTTTGCACTCAACAACCACATTACTAACCCTCAACACATATGAAAAAAACGCCTCGGCAATTTCACGTCTACCGCTTAATAGAAACCATATTCCCATAATGAAACCCTTTATCGCAATACGAAGGATAATAAACAGGCTTCTCACAACACAATACGAAAACAGGTGCCAGACGAACCGGTATCAAACTCTATCCTGCCATTCATTATCTCGATCGCTTCCTTCACTATGGCAAGCCCAAGGCCCGTACCATTTTTCTTGGCAGTGAAGAACGGTTCAAATATACGCTTTCTGTGATCTTCTGGAATACCGCTACCATCATCAATGATCTCAATAACCGGATGATCATCTTCGAGCTTTGCCACAATCTCAACGGTTGATCTTGCAGCATCAATCGCATTTACAACCAGATTCACAACAGCACTCTTGAGCAGATTCCTATCCGCAAGCACTTTAAATCGATCGACCCTTTTTTTGAGTGTCACTCCACGTGAGTTCAAATGCGCCATTACCTCAAGTTCAATATCATTGATAAACTCATCTATCATAAAGTGCTCAGGCTTGTAGACTATATTCTTGGTAAACAGTAATGTGTTATTGATGATGCTATTTATGCGTTTTATGCTTATCATAATATTATCTACGATTTCGCTTTTCTTCCCGTCATCAAGAAGTGGCACAAGCAGCTCTATACTGGCAAGGGGATTCTTTATATCGTGTGCTATAGACGCTGCCATCTGACCTATCACTGCGAGTCTCTCTTTCTTCCTGTTCTCCTCTTCGAGCTGTTCTATCCTGGTAACATCTGAAAAGATAATCACAGCACCTACCACACGGCCACTGTCCTCTATGGCTGAGGCAGAAAGACTAATCTTTTTCTTGCCCGATGGTGTAGAAACGGTAATCTTTTTCTGGTCTTTATAGCTTTCGATCAGATCGTAGATTCCCTGTACCCTTATGCCAAACAGCTCATACAGGGGTTTTCCCTTCACAGATTGTTCATCGTCCACCTCAAATATAGAGCACGCCTCCCTGTTAAATGTGGTTATCTTCAGGTCCATATCAACGGAACAGACACCTGTATTTATGCTTCTAAGGATATTTTCAAGGTATCGTCTGTTGTTCTCAAGTTTCGCCTCAAGCTGATTAAACTTCTTCTTTAACAGGTTATATGAGTACTCCAGATTTCGGCTCGTCTCCAGGACAGCTTTAAACATCGCTTCAAGTTGCTCTTTGGAGTTCATTCTAACAACACCTGCAAGGTTTTTAAGTATTCACTTTCCGGGTAGAGCTTCTTAAGTTTTTTAAAGTACCTTAACGCCTGCTCTTTCTTGCCCATTTTAACATAAGAAACAGCAAGATAAAAGAGAGCCTGCTCCTTATATTTAAGGGAGGAAGTTAATCCTTCAAACAGCTCCACAGCCTTTTTGTAATTACCCAGGGAGTAGTAATCCATTGCTTCGATGAAAGAGGCTTTCAGCTTGAAGGGCTGCAAATCTATCGATCCTGCATAGTTCAACGATTTTTTGTAATCACCAGCCATGTATGCTGCATCCATTATACGCAGCAACACGTACTGTTTGATGAGATTTATCTTTATCTGCGATGCTCGCTCATAGAAGGATACGGCTTTCTCATAGTCGCCAGAAAAGTAGTTGAGATCTCCCAGAACAATATTGTAGTAATAAACATACGGTGGAATGCTCTCTACATTTCCAAGGTACTCAAGCGCCTTTTTGCTCTCCCCTTGTTCGGTGTAGTACTTGGCATACAACACATCTTTGCAATCGCTGTTTTTCAGATAAGGCAGAAGTGAATGCATCTTATCCAGTTCACCGAAAGCCATCAGAGCCGTCGCTATCCTGCAAACATCAACAAGCGAGTAAAGTTTAAGATGAACGACGCTTGAGTATATGAAATCCAGTTTATCCCTTGAGGGGTTTTGGTACAGATCATCCAGGAGCTTCTTTATTATCACCTGTTCCATAGGTGCAGCCTGTCGGTTATAAATGCTTTCGGGATACAATCTCTGCAGGCGCAACAGATAATCCAGTGCCTTTTTGTAGTGTTTCTGATTGTAGTTCTTCTTGGCATACACAAATAGGGCGAGGGCGGCAACCTCGGGGTCGTTTGCGTACTTTTTGAGTATCTCTTCGATCGTTTTCTCGCTGACGTTTCCCTTCTTCAGCTTCGCCTCATCGAGCAGTTTTTCAACCTTTTGCCTTAGTTTCTTATCGCGTGTTGTCGTAAGGATGTAGTTGGCCCTCTTCTTGAGGTCGTCGTAATCGCCCTTATCCAGGTCACACCTCATTCTGCCAAGGTAGGAGTATTCTACGAGCCTCTTATCACCTGAAGATTCGATATGGTCAAAAATAGCCGCAGCAGAGGAATAATCCTCAAACCTACACAAAGCCAGCGCCACGTCTATCAACTCCCGATAATGCTCTTTTACATCTATTCTGTTCATCACACTCGAGATTGTGTAATACGCAAGTACCGCTCTGGCAGGGTTCTTTTTCTTTATGAAGATCTCAGCGGCAAGAAGCATCGCTTCAGGATAATAACTGGAACTTTTACGTATGTTCATCAACACATCGAGTGCTTTTGAATAGTGCCTCTGTTCAAAATATGTGCGTGCAAGCATGTAGGCAGCTTTGTCAGCCCATTTAGTATTCAGGTAATCCTTGATAATCGATTGGTATATACGACGCGCCCGCGAGTAGAAATGAATCTTTCGGTATATATCCGCCATCTCAAAAAGCGTCTGTGCTACCGTAGCATTTTTGGGTGATAGCGCTATTGCCTTCTGGTATACCTGTAAAGCCTTCTGATATTCCTTAAGCTGTCTGTAACAATCACCCAACAGAAAATAACTGCTCACATAATAAGGACTGGAAGGGTACTGCTTAATGATCTGCTTAAAAAAGCCCAATGCGTATGAGTAATTCTTCAGCGTATAGAACTTAACGCCCATAAAGAAAAGTGTCTCATCGTAGGAGACCTCTTTTTTCGCCATCGAGGGCTTAAACACGTAGCTTGAAACATAGAACGGTGTTGCTACAATTTCCTGTGGCACGGGATATCCCTTTATCGCAACCTCAAGCTTTTTCTCAGCACGCCTCATCACTGCGCTAACGGTGATGCTTGTATTGTCGCTTGAGAACCTGTAGGCCGGGTAAAAGGGCTGCCTGGTCTCTATAATTACCCTGGAACCGTTATCATCAACGTTCTCTATGTAAAAACCCCCGAAATAGCTATCCTTCAGGAAAGGCTTGAGTATCTGGCTTTTTACGCGTTTACCTTTGAAATAGATTACAAAGTAGCGCCCAACGGTATAAACCTCAGGATGTGGCGGTAGCTGGCGCAGCACAAAATATGAAACCCCATTTTTCTTAAAAAAAGACAACTGAACAGCCTGGGAGTCTATGGTATAGCAAAACAGAAGAAGCAGTATCAGCGATAGATAATGAACTCTTCGCAGAGTTTTTTCACCTCTTGTTTAATTGCTTCGTACTTTTTTGTGTTGCCCATGTTGTTCAGGGTTTCAGCTATTAGCTCACCGATCTTTTCCATTTGCTCTTCCTTCATGCCTCTTGTGGTAACAGCCGGTGTTCCTATCCTGATTCCACTTGCTATGAAAGGACTGCGTGTCTCTCCCGGTATGGTGTTTTTGTTCACCGTTATACCTACCTGACCCAGTGCCTCTTCCGCCTCTTTGCCAGTGATACCCTTATCCGTAAGATCTACAAGCATCAAATGATTGTCCGTACCGCCTGTTACAAGCTTGAAACCCTCCTCCATCAACACCTCTGCCAACCTTTTGGCATTCTTAACAATCTGCTGTTGATACTGTTTAAACTCGTCGCTTAAAGCCTCTTTGAAAGCTACAGCCTTTGCAGCTATAACATGCATTAGCGGACCGCCCTGCATCCCAGGAAATATCATCTTGTCTATCGGTTTCGCAAAGAACTCTTTGGTCATAATCATACCGCCGCGCGGACCCCTCAATGTCTTATGTGTGGTTGTGGTTACAAATTCACAGTACGGTATAGGACTCGGATGCAAACCTGCAACCACAAGACCCGCTATATGGGCAATGTCCGCCATCAGGTAGGCACCTACGCTATCTGCAATCTCTCTAAACTTAGCAAAATCTATCACTCTGGGATACGCACTAGCCCCGCACACAATAAGGCGTGGCTTGAATTCCTGGGCTATCTCCGCAACCTCATCGTAATCGATGTAACCGGTTTCCTGATTTACACCGTAACCGAAGCTTATATACCATTTACCGGAAAAATTAACCCGTGCACCGTGTGTAAGATGGCCACCGTTTGTCAAATCCATCCCCAACAGCCTGTCCCCGGGCTGAAGCGTCGCAAGATAAACAGCCATATTCGCCTGCGAGCCGGAGTGTGGTTGTACATTGACATGCTCAGCCCCAAAGAGCTCTTTGGCTCTTGCTATAGCAAGCCTTTCCACGACATCCACATATTCGCAACCACCGTAGTATCTTTTACCGGGATAACCCTCGGCATATTTATTCGTCATTACAGAACCCTGTGCCTCAAGTACAGCCTCAGAGACAAAATTCTCCGATGCTATCAGCTCAATACCGTAATTTTCCCTTCTCTTTTCGTTTTCTATGGCTTCCCATACCTCGTAGTCAACCTCCTTCAACGTGCTCATACACCCTCCATAGCCTCTATTTTTCCCACCCTTCTTGCGTGTCTTCCTCCGTCGAAAGGCGTGGAAAGAAATATCTCGACCATCTGTTTAGCTATCTCAACACCCGTTGTTCTACCACCAAAAGCAATGATATTTGCATTGTTATGCCTTCTTGCATATTCAGCACCGTAGGCATCGTGACACAGGGCGCACCTGATACCCCGAACCTTGTTTGCTGCAATAGACATGCCTATACCGGTACCACAAATCAAAATCCCTCTGTTATCCTCATCCTTATTAACCCTCTCAGCCACAGCCCTTGCAATGTCGGGATAGTCACACGATTCGCTACTATAGGTGCCCATATCCTCGAAAGCCACACCCCTGTCCTCAAGAAAACGCTTGATCTCTTCTTTGAGGGCATACCCTCCGTGATCAGATCCGATAAACAACACGTAAACTCCCCCTTCTTTCCTGTGAGATCTTATAGCACACACATGCTAACCGGGCAAGCCGGCTGCACTTCTGTTGCCTGCTATAAAAAGCTTCGAACCAAACTGCACCTCAAAGGCTTTTTTCTCTCTGAAAAGCCTCTTTAATATCTCATCAAGCTCATTGGGATCAATCGAAAATATCTCGGAAAGCTCCTCCCGTGAACAGGGTCTAATGTTGATGATCTTGATTATAGAGCGCTCCACATTGTCCTTGAATGCACGATTGTTAGCATTGAATCTCCCTATCAATTCAACGTTCTCAAGATGAGCACTGAGATAGAGGTACACATCCATCATCTCTGAATCCGATAATCTTCTGGCATTCGTGTAGGCTGGCGGCCTGTCAACAGTGCCTATCTGAACCTTGAGTGGCTTTATCTTCTTTATCGCATCAATGAGTGCATCAAGATCCTCTTTAGCATGATTGACACCTTTAACAAAAAGCACCTCCAGCCAGACCTTATCCGGATTCTCTTCACTAAATGCCGCAATACCATCGATTATCTTTTGAATATCAAGCGACGGATGTGGCATGTTGATACGCTTGAATGTAACTGCCCTTGCAGCATCAAGGCTTGGAATGATCAAATCGGCAGCTGCAAGCTCAGCCCTAACATCCTCCCTGAACATCAAGCTACCATTTGTCAGTACACATACCTTACATTCCACCTGTGACTTAACAAACCTGATTAGGTCGCCAAGATCGCTGTTGAGGGTGGGCTCTCCACTACCGGAAAAGGTAACGTAGTCAAATCTACCCGCCGTTTCCAGAACACCAATAAATTCAGACTCTATCAGATGAGGATCATAAAAACGCCTGCGTTCAACACTCAAATGGGTGGTTTTACCCACCTCACAGTAGATGCAGTTATAACTGCATGTTTTGAACGGCACAATGTTTATGCCAAGACTCAAACCGAGCCTCCTTGATGGTACCGGACCAAAGATAAAGTTCATCTCCTACCCCTTAAAGAGTTTGGTAATCAGTGCAAGATCCACACGTTCGAAATACCTATTCACAACCCTGCAACCCAGTGTACTTATCTCTTCCTGTGGCATCTCTTTTATCGAGTAAAGTCCTGCGGATGTTTCATCCAGATACTTGCAGCGACAGCCTATCACATAGAAAGGTTTTGAGTACTTCTTGGCAAGCATGACAAGGGAGAGTGTACCAGTCTTATTCACAAAACTATCATTGAAGATAGCATCGGCGCCCACAACTACTGCATCCACCTCTCGCATTATAAGGCTGTATGCGCAATCTTCAAACAACAAAACCTCAATGTCATTGCTCAAAAGTTGTTCAGCCAGCCTCTCGCCCTCACGTGCAGGGTGTGCAACAGACAAGTAAACCCGTGGTTTTAATTTCACGATCAGGTCTTTTACAGCAGAAGAGTAGGAGTAGGTAGCCAGGCTCCCCAAAGACCCAAGCTCTCTGGTTGCCTGTTCCACTGCCCGATAAGACGATAAGATAAAGCTTTCTTTAGCTTCTGCAATGAGCCTTCTTTCTCCATTTTTCCTTGCTTTCAGTACTACCAAACAGGCGTTAATGACCGCAGCCATCGAGTTCTGGTTGTGCAGTATCCTTTCAATAAGCGTCACAAGATCTGGTTGATCAAAGAGTTCATAGGCACAATCAAGCAGTCGAAACGCTATCTGCATGGAAGATGAGACGTTGTCGAAGGCGAGCTCCTCAAGCGTCCTGTAACACTCACTCATTGTTGGGTTCAATAACGATGGTCTCCTGCCCCTGAATTTCCCTGACGTAGATCTTCACGTTGTTGGTTGGTTTCTCCACAATCCTCTTCAAATTATCATCAAATATAAAGATATTGCCGGCATTGAGCAGGTTTTTTACGACAACATGACCTTTCCTGTAGCTCGTCTCAAGCTCCTTAATCTCTTTTTCTATTCTTTCGTACTCCTTTTTGGCATTGTTATAGTCATTTTCCGCCTTGAGCAGCTTTTCTGAGTATTCCTTAAACTTCTTAACAACCATCAACAGGGACGCTGGCACCTCTTTGGACTTTCGCTTTAACTCAGCAATAGCCCTGCGCACATCATCGTACTTTTTCTTCTCCTTCTCAAGCACAGAGGCAAGCTCATCGTACTTTCTCTTTGTGGTTTTCAGTATTACGCCTGCATACTCCAGCTTCATACGTAGATCCTTGTACTTCTCCCTAATCCAGGGTAGATTCAAAGGTTGAATAGCTATAACATTGTCGCTGCCCTCCACACGGTTAACAAATACCGTATCGGAAGCGGTTGTCACATTCGACGATATCATGACATCCCTGATCTCCACCTTGGGCGAAAAAATCTTGCAGGCTACAGCCTTATTTATAACCGCCTTCTGACGGGTTGTCACACGTGCATGCTCTGCTAAATCAATCTCCACCTCGTCCGCTTCAACACTGCCCCTGCATATCGCTATTTTAGCCTTCTTCGCATACACCCTCGCATCATGGTGAACACTCCCTCGGATATTGACCTCTTCAGCCTCTATAACCGCATCAGGACCTACATCACCATTCACCGTCACCTTCTTTGCTTTAACCTTCATGCCAGCTGCAATTGTGTCCTCCACAGAATCAGCGGTGCCCCTACCTATTTCAAGCTCAACATCTGCGTTTGCATCAAGGTTTCCAGTGGTTTTAATGTCTACTTTGTCCACAGACACAGATGTATCTATATCGTAGATACCGTTCCGGTAGATGATCACTCCATCCCTCTTCGAGATAAGGCGAATAATTCTACCCTCCTCCACACGCTCGATAGCTTCCTCATTGAAGCGAATCTCATCTATGTCCTCTATTACAACACCCACATCCTGGGGGATAACATTCCCGAACACATCGTAGCCCTCTTCACCCCTTGTGGGTTTGAAGAACTCCACGAGGATCTGACCCTTCTTAACAGGCACAAGAAAGTTCTTCTTTCTGTAGTCGATTCTACCATCCTCTGTCACGCTACCTGCAGCATGGTACCTGTTAAAGTAGTACTTAAGCTCGCTGTTTTTGCCCCTCACCGGTTTTTTGCCTTCGGCAATGAGTATCCTGAAAGGTCTCTGGGCTGGATTCAGTCGTTTCTTTATCTCCTTTGCCACTGTAGGCAATATTTTGTGCTTCACACCGTAGACAACACCTTCCATAGCAAGCAATTTTTTAATTACCTCGATTATCTCATCCTCTGACGGATCGAAACCCTCCGGTAGATTTGATGTATCAACAACAATGTAGGCTTTAAGAGGCTTGTCAGACTTATCCACATCCACACTCAGGATATCAAACAGCGCAGACTTATTCTCGTTTACGAAAAAGACAACCTTATAACGTTTCTTAATGTTGCCCTTCTCGTCTTTAAACTCCTCCTCAGACTCTATCCTAAAATCAATGAACCGCGCAGGAAAACCCAGTTTCTGCGCTGCTTCCGCCAGAGATGATCTAATATCGTCCGTTTGCACCTCAAAGGTTTCCATTGCAACTTCCGCCTTCAGGTATCACTTCTTCCACAAAATAACAAAAAAACAGAATCACCACAACCCAATTCAGGTTGACACCAAAGAAATAAGTTATATAATTTTCCCTGCTTTCGTCAGCCGGGGTGGTGAAACTGGTAGACACGCGAGACTCAAAATCTCGTGGGAGCAATCCCGTGCGGGTTCGAGTCCCGCCCCCGGCACCATCCTAAGCTAAAGCCCCCAATCCCTCAAGTATCTGAAATCGACGTTAATTGTTCTCTTACTTATTTTTGCAATAATCGGTGGTAGGCGCTTAAACTGATTCCTCCTCACCCGGTCGGCTATACCCTCAACAAGCGCCCTCTCAAAACCAAGTTCAACAACCTGATCGATGGTGTACCTCAAATCGTACAGGTGATAGAGCACAATGTCCGCCACATCATAGGAGAAACCCAGCTCCTCCTCATCACTCTGACCAACCCAAAGATCGGCAGAAGGCTTCTTTTTCAATATGCTCTCAGGAACGCCGAAATAGTCAGCCATCTGGTAAACCTGATTCTTGTAAAGATCACCAATTGGGTTCAGAGAAGAAGCCATATCACCGTACCAGGTTCCATAGCCCAGCAATAACTCGGTCTTGTTGCTTGTTCCAACAACAAGCGCTCCGAGCGCCTGGGAGTGGTCAAATAGCGTAATCATGCGCATTCTTGCAAACACATTACCCTTTCTGACCCTGTCCATACCCTCAAACTTCTCTATGTACGCATCTGAAGGCTGGGTGATGTCAACAACACTATGATGAATACCTGTATCCTTCACAACCTTCATTGCATCATCAATACTATCCCTGCTTGAAGTTCTGTAAGGCATCAATATACCGTAAACATTTTCCGGACCCAAAGCCTCTTTCGCTATGTAGGCAACAAGCGACGAATCAACACCACCGGATAGACCAATCACAGCCTTCTTTAAGCCTGTTTTGAGTATCTCCTGCCGCACAAACTCTATAAGATAGGTGGCAACGACCTCTCTGTTTAGCTTCAGCCTATCAATAAGCATAGCCTTCCACCTCATTCTTCAAAAGGGGCGTTGCTGCCCTTGCACGCTCAACAGCACCAGCGTCAATCTCAACACTTAGAAACTCTTCCCTGAACAGGGAGGCGCTGGCTACAATCCTGCCATCTGGAGCCATAGCGAAAGAGCCCCCGAAAAACCCTATACCGTCCTCGAAACCCGTTCTGTTCACAAAAATAACCCAGCTTGCTGCAAGTTGAGAGAAACTCCCACAAACTGTATGCCACATATCAGGCTTAATGCTGGAGTAATCCATCCAGAAGGGGCTTGCTGAGAGCACAACAAGCAATTGTGTACCCTTCAAAAACGCTTCCGATTGAGACGTAAGGTGGAACATGTCCTCGCAGATCAAAAGCGTTGTCCTGCCAAAACCTGTATCGATCGTCGCCATTGTATCCCCCGGTGTGAAGTAGCGGCCCTCTTCGAACATACCATAGTCAGGAAGGTAGCGCTTTCTGTAATTGTAAACGAGCTTTCCACCGGAAAAGTATGCAGCACTGTTGAAAAAGTAGCCTTCTTCCTTCTGAGCATACCCTACCACCACATCGATAAATTCGCTCTTCTGCCTTATCTGTTCAAGCTCTTCCACCGTAACACTCACATCCCAGACAAGATCCCTGAGGTTATAACCCGCAAGTGCAAGCTCAGGAAACACCACAAGCTCACACTTCTCATAAATCGCTTTATCAATGTAATGAATGACCTTTTTTAGATTTCTTTTGAAATCACCAAGTACCGTATCTATCTGGCATAAAGCTACTTTCATCGCCTACTCCAGATCCATGTTTATATCTACCCAGACGGCGTGATGTGTCAATGCACCTATGGAGATGAAATCGACACCGGTTTTTGCCACCTCTACAATGTTGTTTTCATTTATCCTGCCGCTTGCCTCGAATATTGCTCTGCCGTGGAAACGCTGTACAATGCGTCTCATGGTTTCCGTATCCATATTGTCCAGCATTACAATATCAGCACCAGCCTCTATAGCTTCCTCCACCATGCCCTCATCGGCGCACTCGACTTCAATGGTGTTTGTAAAGGATGCCGACGCCTTTGCGGCTCTTATCGCCTTCTTTACGCCGCCTGCATCGTGAATATGGTTGTCCTTAATCAGAACCGAATCGAACAGTCCCATCCTGTGATTCACACCGCCACCCACCTTAACGGCATACTTCTCAAAAAACCTGAAACCCGGCGTTGTTTTTCTGGTGTCGGTAACTTTCGCTCTGTACTGTCTTATCATATCGGCCAATTTTCTCGTTTTCGTAGCGATACCGCTCATCCTCTGGATCATATTCAAACATAGCCGCTCAACGTAGAGCAGCGTTTTCACACTTGATTCAATCCGTGCTATCTCCTCACCACCTCTAACCCAATCGCCTTCTCCCTTAAACAGCCTGAAGGAGAACTTTTCGTCTATTAACTCAAGCAACGGTTCGATAAAAACAGCCCCTGCCAGTACAAAATCCTCTTTGGCTCTAATTGTAGCTTTTCTGATGCTTCCGCTTGAGACGGCTTCCGTGGTAGCATCCCCAAAGAAAGCATCTTCAAGCAGGTAAAACTCAAGTACCTTCTTTAAGAATACAGGATTCATCTAACCCCTCTTAATCTGCAACATTCTGGTTATAGGCAACCTCGCCTTCTCAATCGTCTCGCTCGGAAGCAGTATCTCATTGCTTTCATTTTTTAGTACGTCAAGCAGAGACTCCATCGTCACCTTCTTCATGTCGCGACACACAGCAGCTGGCGAAGCAAGATAAAAGCGCTTGCCCTTTGCCCTTTTTCTTAACTCATGCAGAATACCCTCCTCTGTAGCAATGATAAACTCATCTGCATCCTCGTTCTCACAGTACTGGATTATGCCCGACGTGGAGCCCACAAAATCCGCAAGTTCAATTACCCTCATTGGAGATTCAGGATGGACAGCAAGCCTTGCGCCGGGATGATTCTTTCTTAATATCTCAATCTCTTCAACACCAAAGGACTCATGCACCGGACAGTAACCGTCCCACAGGAAGATATCCTTATTCTTCACAATGGACTTCACATACGCTCCCAGGTTTCTATCCGGTACAAAGAGCACCCTATCAGAATCTATGCTTTTCACTACATTGACGGCATTTGCACTGGTACAACAAATATCAGAAACAGCCTTCACGTCCGCATTTGTGTTTACATACGATACAACAGCTACCGAGCCCAGTGAATCCCGCATTTTCACCACATCCTGAGCTGTAGCAGTATCCGCCAATGGGCACCCAGCGTCCATAACCGGCAAAAGCACCTTCTTTTCCGGCGATAGTATCTTAGCTGTCTCTGCCATAAACCGCACGCCACAGAATACTATGATATCTGCATCCGTATCTGCAGCTGTTCTGGCTAAAGCCAGCGAATCGCCGACAAAATCGGCGATATCCTGAATGACTCCATCCTGATAGTAGTGAGCGAGTATAACCGCTTTTTTTTCTTTCTTTAGTCCAAGAATCTCGTCTTTCATGTGACTTTCTCCCAATAAACAAAAACCTGCACAAGGATAATAAATAACAGGCACAAAATCAAGCGATTAGCAGCTTTTATCCTCAAGGTTGGGTGTTTACAACAGCCACATCAGGGATATAATAGTGTTTGATGATAAAAAGAAGCCTGATTACATTTGTCCTGCTTATACTTGCCTGTACCCACCCCATCAGAACATTTGCCTCGGATAACAGGACACGCTATACGGCAACGGTAGAACTCTTCCAGGCTGCCCAAAGTGGCAATCTCAAACAGGCAAAAGAGGCACTAAAAAACGGGGCATACATAAACGCTCGAGATGCAAAAGGTAGAACGCCGCTCAATATCTCGATCTACAATGGAAACGTGAACATAACGCGCCTGTTAATAAAACACGGGGCTGATGTTAACGCTGAGAACATCTACGGTGCCACACCACTACACATATCGGCACTGACCGGTGAAACAAAAAGCGCCAAGTTGCTCATTAGCCACGGTGCAGATGTGAACAAAAAGGCGCTAAACGGCTGGACACCGCTGCATATTGCAGCTGGCAATGGACATACGGATGTTGAACGTCTGCTGATAGAACATGGTGCAAATATCAATGCAAAGGATGCAAACGGAGATACGCCACTGCACCATGCGGCGCGAAATGGAAGTCTGAATGCAGCCAGAATGCTGATCAAACATGGTGCATCCGTCAATGCAAGGGATCTTCTTGGGGATACCCCGCTGCACTGGGCTGCATACAGTGGAAAAACAGACATGGTTAATCTGCTCATTCGATACGGTGCAAAGGTCAACGCAAAATCTAAAAAGGGCTGGACACCGCTGCATTGGGCGATAGAGAATGGCTATGTTGATACGGCAAAATCGCTCATCAAGCACGGTGCCAACCCCAACACACCCACCGATGAAGGACTCACACCGTTACATATAGCTGTTATGAAAAACTCACCAGCTGAAGTAAAGCTCCTTCTATCAAACGGAGCCAACGGCAATCTGAAAGACAAAAAAGGACAGACGCCGCTGGATCTTGCCATACAGAACAACGACAACAAAAGCATTATCAATGCACTAAAAAATCGAATACACCATCATTGATAAAGCTCAACAAAAGCCGCATTTATGTGATCTATCACATCGGACGGCTTGAGACTTTCGTATGTAAAACCCTCTTCAATTGCTATATCCGCAGCAAGGCCGTGTAGATAAACACCGAGTTTTGCAGCCTCTGTAGGGTCGTAGCCCTGAGCCAAAAATGCACCTATCATACCACTCAACACGTCACCAGAACCACCCGTTGCAAGGCCCACATTGCCTGTTGTGTTTATGTAGAGTTTACCCTCCGGTGTTGCTATGAGCGTATCCGCCATCTTTAGTACCAGGACAACGTTGTACGTGCTTGAAAACTCCCTGACAATACTCAGACGGTTTTTTACAATTTCCTGTGTGGGAACACCTATAAGGCGAGAGAGCTCCTTGGGATGTGGTGTAAGAACTGTTGCTGAATTACGCTTTTTAAGAAGTTCCGCCTCCCCGGAGAGGGCGTTTATCCCGTCAGCATCTATTAGTAGTGGTTTGTCCACATCCAGTATGGCCCGTGCAACCCTTCTGGTATTGTCATTTATGCCAAGACCCATACCAAAACACACAGCACTCTTATCGGATATAAACCCAACAATCTCATCAATCGCTGCGGATTCAAACATACCACCATAAGCAGGAACCGGATAACTCATGGCTTCAAGCACTGAAGCCTCAAATGCAGTGTTGATTGGTTCTGGAATCACAGCTGTAACGAGACCAGTACCACTGGCAACCGCCGCTTTAGAAGCCATGATAACGGCACCAGACTTACCAACAGAACCACCAACAACGGCAAGGTGACCGTAATGACCTTTGTGTGAGTCTGCCGGCCTTTGTTTGAGTTGTAACTGGTCTGGATCAAGTGCGACGAAATCCGGCTCAAATTCATCTATAACCTCACGCGGCGTGGATATATCAACAACCACAAGCTCCCCACAGTAAGAACGCCCCGGATAAAGGATATGTCCTGGCTTGGCAAGTGCAAATGTAGGTGTCAGATCCGCTTCTACGGCAATACCAAGCACCTCACCCGTATCGGCTCTGACACCTGAAGGTATATCAACAGAGAGCACAAATGCCCCTGAACGGTTTATAAGCTCGATAGCATCCCTGTATACACCTTCCACAGGACGCGTGAGTCCCGTACCAAACAATCCATCAATAATTATATCGGCTTCATGTATAATCTGTTCGGATAGATCCTGATGGGAGTGGACAACGCTATGCTGTATCCCCATGTTCCTGACAGCTTCATAATTCACCTTTGCTGAGCCCTTAAGCTTTTTTGGATCAGCAAGCAAATAGATGTAAACGTTTGCCCGTGCATTGTGCAGATGCCTCGATATTGCTAAGGCATCACCACCGTTATTGCCTGCACCGACAAATGCAACCACAAGTTTACCTTCCAGATTATCGAAACGATTTTTGAGCTCGAAGAAGGATTTAATCGCAGCATTTTCCATAAGAACGATATCCGGAATCCCCATCTCAACGGCTTTAGCGTCCATTTCTCTCATCTGAACACTGGTTGAGAGTTTCATCTTATCAACCCCCTTTTTAGGAACGTTTTTTGCTACCTTCACCAACGGAACTATATGTGAGGTGAAGGCTATGATACGTGCTCTGCCGATTGAAAATATACTCCCTGAAGGTAACTTATCAAGCAAAAAGGTGGATTCTGCGCAGAAAAGCAAGGAGAACGCAAGCATCTTTGATGAACATCTGAAAGCTGCAAAAAACGCCCATTTGCAACAGGATACAACACAGACAAAAACCGCCGGCACATCAGAACACAAACAGCAAAAGGAGCACAAAAAAGCAGAAAAGAAAGATGAAAATAAGCAGCCTGTGCTTGCCCCTCAAGCACATCAGCAAGCGGAGAGCACACCTCACTCCAAAGGTAAATCAGGCAGCGAGAAGTCTAAGGGAAAGAAAGACGCAATCTCAGAACATACAGCCAGCAAAGGTGCCTCTGCGAAGCTCAAAAACCTATCGGCCAGCAAAGCAAAAACGATACTCTCTTTAGACAAGGGGGGCATACACACTGTTAATAAACACATTCTCACAACGGATCTACACAGCCTGTTAGTGAAAAAAGCAATCAGCAACACAGATGGAAAACCGGAGAAAGCCGAAAAGAAAATCCTGCAAAAGGATGGCAAACATATAGACCACAAAAAACACACACAAGGCAAGACGGAAAATGCAAAAAAGCAAACAATAGCAGGAAAAGCGTCAGAAAAAACCAGGGTGCCGGATAAGGATAAAAAAACTGAGGCTGAAGATCCGGTGAGGCGTGCACAAAACGGTAAAGCTAAAAAGGCAGAAGATAAACAACCCGCTCGAGTGACAAATGTAAAAACCGACAAGGCACCACCAGAGCATAGCCAAAGCAAAGCTACAGTGGGAGAGCCTATTACCCGGAACAAAAGGCAGTCTACAGGATCAACAAATCAAACAAAGCAGGCCATAGCAATCGACTCCAAAAATGAGCCTGCAAAACATGAGAAAAAACAACCCGATGTTGTAATAGATAGCAAGCAAGCAGAAAGTGCCACACAATTAGATGAAATGCACAAGCATAGTAAGAATGGAAAAATACAGCAAAAAACAGCGGATGCACACACCGCCACAGACAAATCAGCAACACAAAAAGTGAATGCAGAGGCGGTATATGCGGGGTCCAACACCGCGCAAGATGAAGCTCAGCATAAAACCGCCGATGCGCCGAAGGAAAAAAGGGCAACTCAGAATCAAATCACAAAGGAAACAGTCATTCCCGATAAGAAAAATCAGAGTGCCCGATTGACTAAACCAACAAACAAAGGCCAAACGGCCACCAAGAACACATTAAACAAGGGTGTACATTCAGTCGATCACAACAGCAAAACAAATGTGAAAGCCACAGAAACTCAAGCAGCAGAACAGATTGCTAACACAGAACCTAAAGCCACAAAACACACCTCGAAAATAGAAGAACTCGAAAGTAAACAATCAACGCTTAGAGAAAAAAATCACAGGCAGGCAAGAAATGTACAACATATGGAACCTGTATCAAGAGAAGCTGATCAAAAGATACGGATAGGAAAGCAAAACGATGATGACAAACCAACCAGTAAAAATACATCCTACCAGGAAAACAGAATAGTGCAGCAAACGGCAGCACCTGTAAGAGAGAATCATCAGCAGCCGCCGGTCCATAAGATATATCCGTTGGATAAGATCATAGAGAACATCGACAGAATCAAGGAGATGAAACCTCCCTTCAACAACACAATAGTGGTTAAACTTCATCCGCCGCACATAGGCGTGATGGAGGTGCGCCTGAGGATGGACAGACAGAGGAACATATCGGCTCTCATCACATCGCAGGATAGGGACGTGGTCAGATTGATAGGTTCACATGTGGAACAGATGAAAAACTACCTCGCTTCCCAGGGTGTCAGGGTAACCCATGTGGATGTACAAAACAGCTTTCAAGACTCAGGTAACTTCTACAACCAGAACCCATCGAACGGATCCGGCTTTGCAGGTAACAGCTCCAATACCCAGGGAAGCTACACACCGTTTACGGAAAGGGAAGAGCTTGTTGAACAAAATAGCTCAGGTGCAACACCGAGGCGCGCCGTATCAGGCCTGGATATAACCGTGTAGGAGGAAGCCATGGATATAGCTGCTATGGCAAGCGAAGCAAACGCCATTGAGAGCACCCAAAACAAACGCGATGTGGTGGAGAACCCCAAAGCAAATCTCGGAAAGGACGATTTTCTAAAACTGCTCGTTGCTCAGCTCAAATATCAGGATCCACTCAACCCGGTAACAAACGACCAGTTCATTGAAGAGAACACGATGTTCTCCCAGCTGGAACAGCTTACGAATATAAGTGAGGCAATTGATAAGCTCAACTCATCGCTGGGCAAAGACGACAGAACCTATGCGGCTTCCTATCTTGGAAAATACATATCTACAGACTCAAACAAGATAGAGGTAAAGGGTTCAAAGATAGACCCCATAAGCTTTACCCTTCCCGAGGATGCAGATGTCAGGGTAAACATACTGGATAAAAAAGGCAATACCGTTGATAGCGTGGATCTGGGCAACATGAAAAAAGGTGTGCATCAATACACGTGGGATGGCAAAGACTCAAAAGGTAACTCTGTGCCGGATGGTCAATATACCGTGGTATTTTTTGCCAAGGATAAAGACGGTAACGAGGTACCCATTGAGAAGAGTGCGGGCAAGGTGATTTCCGTTCAATTCAACACCGATGGTGTTGTGCTCATCACCGATCAGGGCAAGCATGTTAAGCTCAGTGATGTAAAGAGCGTATTCCTGAACACATCCAATCAGAATAGTAAAACAACCACGGGGAGTCAGTCATGATAAGGGCACTCTATATTTCTGAAAATGCACTCATGGACCAGCAAACAGGCGTGGATACAATCTCGAACAACATAGCCAACCTAAATACGGTAGGTTACAAGAAATCGCGCACACTCTTTGCCGATCTGCTGTATCAGAACGTTAAGTCAGCCACAACAACAACCGATCCTGAGCAGGTAGGCCTTGGGTCGAAATTGGATGCGACAGATATGATACTCACACAGGGCGATCTTGTTCCAACCGAAAAACAGACAGATGTAGCCATAGAAGGCAACGGCTTTTTCACATTCCTCGACCCGGAATCGAAAAATGGTGGCTTCCTGTTCTCCCGTGCTGGAGATTTTTCCTTCGATGCCGACTACAACCTGGTTAATCCCGATGGCTACAAGGTTGTTGGGTGGTTGTCGGAACCATCATCTACGGGAGAGGGATTCAAGCTGCCGACAGATCCAACTACAGGTCTTCCTGTAGGCAATGTGCAACCCATAAACCTGACAAATTACCAGACGGTGCCAGCCGTTGCGTCCACATACATCCGATTCAAAGCCAATTTAAACAGTGGAAGTAGCGTAAAGGAATACAAACCAGCCGATGCGGATAAGAACTTTGACATCTTGTTCGATTCCAACGGCGATAGTCTCAATGTACAGGATGGAGACAATTTTCAGGTTAGCTTTGATAACGGTAAAACATGGCACACCTACGAGTATGACTCAGATGGAAACGTATCTGATGGTGCCGAGGGATTTACTACCTTGGGCGATCTCGTAAACCTGTTTAACCAGGATATGAAGGCAGATGGTGTGAATGCCACCGCAACCATAGAAAACGGTTCAATAAAAATTACAAATAACGACAGCACCAACGATCTTGTAATAAGGGTAAGACCTACATCAGAGGATCCAAACTTCCCGAATCCTAAGGAAAACCAAAAATTGACAACCATTATCACGAATCTGAACCAGCTAATACCCCCCGGAGGAGAAGCATCCACACAACAGGTAAATGTGGCTTCACACGTGATTGAATCCTACTTCTATGACTCCACAGGCGAGAAACACAAAATCGACATAACCTTTGAAAAGATTGGTGTAAACAAATGGAGCTACAATATCACCATGCCGGATAACGACGGTACAGTAGAAAATGGTACAGGCACAATAACCTTCGATGCTGACGGTGGCCTAAGCAAGGATACAAAGTCACCAACAATTACCGTAAACTTGAAGAATGGAGCACCGCCGGTCAACCTTCTGATAAACTTCTGGAATACCGACAGTGGAAGTTATGAGGGCAATCAGTACTCCGGACTAACCCAATTCGCATTACCATCGGATACAAGCTTTCAGGATTACGATGGCGCTCCCAGCGGCGAGCTTAGAAAGGTTAATATCGATTTTGAGGGAAATATCGTAGGCATCTATTCCAACGGTCACTCCTACACACTTGCAAAGCTTGCCATATCGAAGTTCATAAACCCGGGTGGATTTGAGAGAGTTGGTAACTCCATGTTCAAACTGACACCCAATGTGGACAAGCCAAATGTGCTTGCATCAAACGGCTACATAGGCGTTGCCAATCAAGGTGGACGCGGCAGTGTATTGTCTGCCCACCTTGAAATGAGTAACGTCAATCTAACAACCGAATTCACGGATCTATTGATGTATCAGCGTTCATTCCAGGCAAACTCAAGAGGTGTTTTGACAGCGGATGATATTCTACAAACAGCCATTCAGCTCAAAAGATAAGTAGGGGAGGTAGAGCATGCTCAGATCGATGTGGAGCGGCGTTTCGGGATTGAAATCGCAGCAGGAAGGTATGGATGTTGTAGGAAACAACATCGCTAACGTTAACACAATAGGTTTTAAAAGAGGTAGAACAAATTTTGTTGATGTTTTATCCCAGACACTATCCGGTGCCACTGGTCCAGAGGGGAATCTTGGCGGTAAGAATCCTCACCAGGTAGGTCTTGGTGATACTGTAGCAGTGGTTGACAACATCTTCTCGCAAGGGTCACTACAGGCTACAGACAAGATAACCGATTTAGCCATCCAAGGTGACGGATTCTTCATTGTCAGCGGTGATGGCGGCAAAACCTACAGATACACAAGAGCAGGCGATTTCTCCTTTGATGCTGCAGGCAACCTTGTCAACCCTGAAGGATACATTGTGCAGGGATGGCTCGCCGATGATAAAACCCACAAGATAAACACAGCAGCCAGTATAGAGAACCTCGTAATTCCACAAAACAAAACAGTCCCTGCGGGTGAAACAAAAAACATCACGATTAAAGCAAACCTAAACGGTGGTGATAAGATCGAGGAGATGGATTATGCACACGGTTTGACTGACAAAAACAACAAACCGGCAACGCCGGATGATATGGCTGTTCTGTTCGATGTAAACGGAGAAGCAATCAACCTGGGCAAAACCATTGCAACGTTTGCCAAAAGCACGGATAAGATCACAGCGTACGATTCAAATAATAATTTTGTTGGTTTGCACGACATAAACGGCAATAACATCACACTTACCTCCGGCACAACAGTTGTTAACATGGATATAACAGTGGGTGGGTCAACATACACACTCTCAATAACCTATGGAACAAGCTTCACTACACTGGGATCACTGGCTTCTGACATCAAGAACCAGGCTGCCGCCGACGGAATAACCCTCTCCTGCTTTGTCACACCCGACGGCATGCTTAAGATCGTCAATAGCAACGGCTCAGCGATAACAATTGGAAATATCAGGGTCAGCAATGATCTAAATGGATACTTCGCTCACGCCCTGATCAACCTGCAGGGTGGAGATGGCAGAACAGCCACAATAGAAAACGGTGCATCAAGGACCTCGCTACCGTTTTTGAAGGACGCAGGAGATGTGATAGCCATAAGCTACGACAACGGAGCAAACTACAACGCCTATATCTACACCACTGCCGACGCTGGTGACGGCAAAAACGATTTTAGAACGATCGAGGATCTGCGCCAGGAGATGGAATACGACATACAGGGGGGTGGAAACGGTCCCGGATGGGGCACAAACTCTACCGTAACGATTGACCCCAATTCAGGTGAGATAGTCATAACAAACAATGACACTTCCAACCACGCTATAGGTGCCATCTACTCCAACAATATCAAATTTGCAACAATCATGGGAACCCTCTCCGGTCTTGTAAATAGCGGATCCAAGGTCACATCCCAGCCGTTTATGGCAGCCGTTCACAATACATCAATAGATGTCTATGACTCGCTTGGAAATAAGCATACCATTACATTTAACTTCAGAAAAACCTCCTACGACCCTGTTACAAAGCATACCACATGGACCTGGACTGCAACGGCGCCAGCACCGGCTGAGATCTCCAACGATAAAGGCACCGTTCAATTCGATGAGACCGGTAAGCTTGTTTATCTCTCCAGCCCGCTTGCTATTACCGTAGACTGGAAAAACGGAACAGCATCGCAGGTCATAAACCTCAACTTCGGCTCAATAGGTTCGTTCGATGGATTGACACAGTTCTCACTACCCTCACAAACAACCTCACAAACGCAGGATGGATATCCAGGTGGCAGTCTGCAAAGAATACTAATTAACCAGGACGGTGTAATTGAAGGTATATTCTCAAACGGCAAAACCTACCCCCTCGGTCAGGTAGCTTTAGCAAAATTTGCAAACAACGAGGGTCTGATGAAGGAAGGCGACTCCATGTATGCTGAAACGGCAAACTCAGGTGAAGCCCTGATCGGCACAGCAGGCACAGGAGGAAGGGGCACACTTGCGCCAAGCCACCTGGAGATGAGCAATGTCGATCTGGCTACAGAGTTCACAAATATGATAATCTACGAAAGAGGATTCCAGGCAAATTCAAGAAGCATTACAACGTCCGATCAGATGATCCAGGAGTTATTAAACCTCAAACGTTAATACAATCGGGGGCTATATTCTTAGCCCCCTTTTCAAGCAATTCCTCAAGTGGCTGATAGCTATCCACCGAAAAATAACACGGATATGCTACAGAACCAGATTTAAATCCAAGTTCACCACCTATAATGGATGCACCCTCTGATGTTGCCCAACCAAAGAGACGCTGGGGTCGAACACACTCGAAATGTTCGAATATGATGCCAAGTTCCCTCAGTATATTTAAGTCAAGGTTGCTTGCAAGACTGTCCGTACCAATGCCTATTCTAACACCGCTTCTTAAAGCAGCACATACATCGGGCAATTGGCCGGATATGTATAGATTGCTACCGGGACAGAAACACACACCACAGCCACTTTCTGCAACAGCTGAAAACTCCTCGTAACTGGCATCAACCATGTGCACAAAGAACGTCCCGCGTCTCAAAATACCGCGCTGCCTTATGTATTCGACCGGGGAAGTGTAGCTGAACTCGCAATCAATCAGGCCCATAGCATCGAGCAACTCATACAATTCACCACGCCCGGAAAGAAACAGCCTCTCCTGATCACTCTCAAGAAAATGCATGCTAAACGGAAAGGATGGTTCAAGCGTGGCAAGATAACCAAGCAATTCAGGGTGGGTTGAATAGACAGCATGGGCTGTCGGATAGACGTGTATAGAAGGGTATTTCTCCCTAAGAAGGTTCAGTTCGTTAGAGATTGTGCGTATAACTTCCCTTGCCACTGAATATCTCAAGCCGTATCGTTCAAGAAAGAGTATAGAACCCGGCAAAAACTCTGACAGCACCGAAGCACTCACAGCATCGTTCGATATATCGCAAACCAGCCTCACGCCAGATCTTATCATCCTTTCAACTGCACGCTCCATAGCTGTTCGATCAACACCCCTGCTGGTCGCTTTAGCTATCATAATAGCCTTAAGCCACTCTACAAAACCAACTTTAGCTGGCATTGATCCTTCAAGATGCGACAACTCAATATGGGTATGCAGATTGACAAAGCCTGGAACGAGAAGAGAATAGCCACAATCAATACACGAGAGGCCATAGGTATGGGAAAGCACACGCCTTTTGCCCACCTCTATAACCATGTTTTTTTTCATTAAAACAGCAGTATCATCCGGCAAAAGCCTGCTACCGTCAAAGACAAACCTTGACGTTATCAGCTTCAAATCCTCAGCCTCCGCAAATTACTTCTCATGATTAAAAAATTCAACACAAATGCGGTAAAGTTGGCAAGCGCTATGGCAAGCCATACGCCAGTATCGCCCATCTTGAGAGAAAGGTAATAAGCAAGGGGTACATTAAAGAACCACAGGTTAACAAGGTTTGCTATGCTTGGCCTCTCCGTATCCTTCAACGCCATGGAAACCTTGGAGGAGATTACAGAGGCTACAACAAATGGATAACTTAAAGCATAAAAAAAGATAACGTTTAACGCAATATCCCTCACGTGCGCATTTTCAACGAAGAAACCGACGATCGGATCTCGAAACACAAAAAGCGCAAAATCGAGAGTTCCAACGAATGCTACAGCATAAAGCAGACTCAGAAAAGCAGCTTTCCTAACCCTATTAAACAGGCCAGCTCCGAGGTTTTGTCCAACTACAACAAAAGCTGCATTTGCCATACCAAAGACGATGAACAGGAGCACCTGGTAAATGCGTATCACTACACCGTAAGCAGAGACAGCAGCCTGAGAGATTTCGCCAATAATTCGTATGATAACAAGCATACTCGAAACCCTGAAAAAAAGATGCAGAAAGGCGAAGAAACCCTTTCTTACCAGCTCTTTTGCCTTCTCTAACTCAATA
The DNA here is from genome assembly GCA_964544085.1 of uncultured Desulfurellales bacterium. Lineage (GTDB taxonomy): Bacteria > Campylobacterota_A > Desulfurellia > Desulfurellales > Hippeaceae > CAZIZT01. The sequence continues at coordinate 41,249 of CAZIZT010000028.1, read as the reverse complement.
AGAACAGGTGAAAATACAAATGAATGTCTCCTGAAAAGCACCGTTTGAGCTGCAATACCGATTAGCAGTGAAAATATCGTCGCAAACGCAGCACCACGAATACCAAAACCCAGCAAGAACATGAAAACAGGGTCAAGTACTGCATTTAACAAATTCACAACAACCATAACCTTGAGCGCTATAGTTGGAACTGCAATTGAACGTATCGTCGTGTTATTCACGTAGAATATGTAGTTTGGCACAAACGCAAACAGGCTCACCGAAAGGTACTGTCTGGCATACTCAAATGTTACACCCTTCAACCCAGCAAGGTGCAGTATCCGGGATAGAAACATCCAGACAACAAACATGGCTAACAAGCCCACACCAAATGCAAGCGCAATAGCGTTTGAGTAGTAAGAGATGGCAAGCTCTCTTCTTTTTGCACCCCAGTGAGACGCAACAAAAATACCAGAAGCTGTTGCAACACCAACGGCAAGACTGAAGAAGATAACGCCTATAATACCGGCTGTAACAAGGGCACCTATTGCCGCATAATCGATTCTCGAGACAAAATAGGTGTCAACAAGGTTAAAAAGATTCTGGGCAGCCATCTCGAGCATCATGGGTATGGAGAGGATTATTAGACTCTTTGGGATGCTTACCGATGTGGGATCTACATCAAATCTCATCACTCAAGCAGAGAAAGCCTCGTTCTGGCCTCTCTGATCACATCGGTTATATGAGTCTTTATCCAGTGCCTATCCCACCACTCTATCGGGTTGGCATAATAACCGTCTATCAACACATCGAAATGGAGATGGTCACCACCCGCAAGACCGGTTGTGTCGGTTATGGCTACATACTGCCCCTTTGTTACACTATCACCCACCCTAACAAGGAATTCGCTTAAGTGACCATAGAGGGTAAAGACGCCAAAACCATGATCTATGATTAGTGTGTTGCCGTACACACCCAGATAACCCTCAAAAATAACCCTGCCGCTATTGGCTGCGTTTACCTTGGCATTCTGGATGCTTGCAAGGTCATATCCCATATGATACTTGATATCTACAAGCTTTCCTTTGTAGTAATAGTACCGTTTGTCGGCAAACGTAGCCGTGACCTTGGAATCCCTTAGTTGCTCGAATCTGCCATGCCAAAGGAATCGAGGTTCGGACTTGGAGCAGATCTTTCTTATTCTCATTGCATCCTTTTTCCTTTCCACATCATTCACATAGAGAAAATCGTCCAGAAGCGTGGCTTTCTGTGGCACGTTCATATTCTGCATGATGGTCAGCACTTTCGACTTGATAAACTCATCTGTAATGTTTATTTTTCTCTTTCTGATGCGCAGGCGTGTGTAATAGACAGGTATGTGAACACGTGTAATATTACCAGCCTTATCGATCGCATAGATATTGGTGGAGTAGTTTCTTTCTTTGCTCAATCTGTATGTAAAAAAGCTTATGTAGACGTCTTTTCTATGGAAAACACTTTCGGCATTGTAGGCTTTGAACTTATCCACTATGCCATCATGGGAAACGCCAACATACACCTCTTTCAAGTTAGGATCGCTTGCTGTAAAAATGGCAAGCGCAGTACCGGTTATCCTTATCCTGCTAATGCCACTTAACAGATGCACAATGGGTCGCTTTGTGTCAACAATAACGGGTATCTTGACAATGCGATGGAATCCACTCATAAAGTTGCTTTTGCTATAGTCCGTAACCTCTACCACAAGGGTGGCTTTTCCATCAGGGATCACCTTATTTGTCTTGAACTTTACCCGGAAGTGCTTAACAAAATTATCACCAATGGTCTTGTTATAGAGATCTATTACCGTGTTCAAAGAAATTATCTTAACGGATATTTTTCTGATACCTGCACTCTTGTCAGAGATATCTATGTCCAGGTAACGCGAAAAGAATTTTTTCGGTTGCTTCACGACTACAGTAATCGTGTTGCGCTTTATCAGCGGTGTGTACTCATAAACAACATAGAAAACACCAAGCAACAGAATCAGTGTTGTTAATACTCTCATCTTCCTCATTATCAAAGCCCCCTTCTAACTACTGCTTCTTCCAACCTATCGATGACATTGGATGTGTAAATAAACCGCTCCACATAACCGAAAACCTTAGAATCTTTGCGCAGGCTATCCGCCAGCGGTTTAAAGACGGAAAAGCTATCGATAAACAGCACAAGCAGCAAGATAATTATACCCGCCTTCGTTACGCCGAAAGCTAAACCGAAAACACGATCTATAAAACCCAGATCAATTTTTCTTATCATTGTCGAAATAGTCAAGCCTATAAGGAACAGCACTATATATACGCTGAAAAAAATAATAAAGAAGGCTGCAATATTTGCCGTCAGAAGATTGATCTTTATGTAATCTGCTATCATCCTACCAAAGGAAGCATGAAATTGGTGAGCAACAACAATGCCGATAACCAGAGCGGCAAGACCAAAAAGCTCACGCACGAATCCCTTTATTAATCCCCTTATTGCCATCACAAATACAAAAACGAACACAACAATGTCAACGGGATTCACTCTTTCTCCACGGTTAAGGTTTTGAAGTTTGAATAGAGGACAAGCCCTGTCTTGAATCCCTTGGGTTTTTTAACGTACTTTGCAAACGTATAGGCGACTTCAACCTTCTCATTTCTTGACGCCTTGGTCCTTTTTGCCACCTCTTTCGCACAAAGCATCTTAACACGATCATCTATATTTTGCAATCTACTTGGGTTTTTCAGGACAAGGTGTGCACCTACCCTTCCATGGGCATGGAACCACAGGTCGTTTTTAGAGGCAAGCTTAAGGGTGACATAATCGTTACCCCGCGCATTCTTTCCGATGTACACATCGTATCCCTCAATAACCTTGTGCTCGTAGGGAAGATAATTAGCACGCCTATCTTTCCGAGAAGATGTCTTTATTATACCTTCTTTAATCATGATATCCCTTACATCTTCAAGTTCCCTTTCATCGGAAGCGGCCTCCACATCAAATATAAGCTGCTCGACAAGATCCATTTCGAGTTTCGTTTCATTCAGTCTCCTCTCCATCATCTGCCTGCCCTTCACAGCCTTTTTGAACCGCTTGAAGTATAAAGAAGCATTCTCAAAAAGACTCAGGTCGGGATTTAAGGCTATGGTGATAGGCTTTGAAGTATAGATATCTTCAAGGGTCACAGAGCTTTTGTGTTCCACTTTCATATTGGGGTGCGCAAGCAAATTCTCCGCCATGATCCTGTATTTCTCTGCATTCTCATAACTGGAGAGCTCCTGCTGTATCTTCTTATACCTGCGTTTAAGCGATCTCAAGCGCTTTGTAAGCACACCAAGCAGATTTCTCTTTCGATTTTCAAAATCCTTGGCTCTCGGCGCAAGAACGTACCGTTCATAAACAAAATCATCATCAACAGACCTGCAGGGTTTATCCAGAAACCTAAACGGATACACATCCCTGTCATTGTAAAGACAAAGTTCGAATCTTTTCGTATCAAAAACCTCTCTTACTGCTTTAACCAGCTCTATAAATTCCAATTCAGACGAAACAAGCCTTCTTAGTCCACCACCAAACCCAAGGATATCTTCACCGTGTCTGTATCTCAATATTAGCCTCTCAAGATCATCGCATAGTAGATCAGGCATATCCATAACTGGTGCAACATAGCGTTTGTGGGGCAATATCTGTCTCTGTGAAGTCGTGTGTTTATAAGCCTGCAGTATCTCAAAAGATGAATCTGTGAATATTGCATTGGTCATCCTGTCTATCATCTCAATAATCATAACATAGCTATTCTTAAGTTCACCGCGAATATCATCAAAATAGAAGTAAGCCAATCTTTCAGAGTTGCGCTGAATGACATCCGAAAGCACCATGCCAGGCAGTCTCTTTTTCAGGAACACAAAAAAGACACTCTCTGAGGTTTTAAACGCCTTAGGCGATCGGGTGGTAGTATAAAAAAAGCTGCTCTGCACAGACAAATCGAGGTATATTCTGTAGGGCGAATCCTTGAAGTAGATGGAGAAAGAAGAGGGGGAATGTATAGAAACTGAACTGACACGCTTACCCGTAAGGTAATCCTTACATCTTATAGCTGCGTATTTGAAAAGATAATGGTTCATGAAAAACAAAAAGAGGTAAAGCCCCTAAAAAAGGGCTTTACCTCTTTGACTTGGACTTCAAACGTTTCAGGAGTTTCTTCCGAGCTGCCAGGGCCTTCTTCTTCCTCTTAACGCTGGGCTTTTCGTAGTGCTCCCGCTTCTTGATCTCAGACAGAATGCCAGCTCTCTCGCACTGCTTTTTGAAGCGCTTGAGAGCCTCTTCGAAACTTTCGTTCTCACCAACAATAACGCCCGGCAATAAAATCACCCCTCTCTTGATTCAAGGTACCCTATTCTATTAAAAAAAACTTAACGGGTCAACATCAAAATGTACACCCTCCCCTATTTTCAGGGCACTTAAAGCCTTGTAAATTAGGTTAAGGTCAGAAACAACTCTCTTTGTTTTTATCAAAAAGTGGTATCTGTACATATTTCTCAGCTTAAACAATGGACATTTAACCGGACCAAGAATGTTCATTCCTTTCTCCCTCAGGATAGTGGAAAGATTCTGTGCCTTATCCAGCGCCCTGTTCTCATCCCTTGCCTCACAAATAATACGAATTAACCTATTATACGGTGGATAACCGAACATCTCTCTTGTCTTGAGTTCACTCTTCAAAAAATCCTCATAATTATGACTCAGTATAAACTGCAACGTTTCATTCTCGGTTGAGGTGCACTGCAAGATCACCTTCCCTGGCTTTCTTCTGCCTGCACGTCCCGCAGTCTGTATCACAAGGGCAACTCCCTTTTCTTGAGCTCTGAAATCGGGAACACTGAAAAGCTGTTCAAGGCTCGCAATCACTACAAGCATAATCCTTGAAATGTCGTGACCCTTGGAGAGCATCTGTGTCCCAACAACAATATCTATTCTCCCCTCCTTTAAACCGGAAACTATTCTATCAAACTCACTCTTTCGCGCCACAGAATCCCTATCAAAACGCTCTATCCTTCTGTTTTGGAAGAGCTTTTTTAGTTCTTCTTCAACACGCTGCGCACCAACGCCCCGCTCCAATATATTGAGACTTCCACACTCCGGACATCGCTCGGGAACAGAAAAGACAGAATCACACCAGTGGCATTTGAGGTTGTTTGTGGCTTTGTGATAGGTAAGCGTCACACTGCAGTTGGGACACTTAAACAGGTAACCGCAATCCTCGCAGACAAGGTAATGAGCAAATCCACGCCGGTTTATCAAAACGGCAACGGTATCACCATCTTCCAACACCCGACGCATCTCTTCTATGCTTTCCCTGGTAAATATCTCTTCTTTCTTTACCGTTTCAACCCTAACCTCAGGAAGCGGAACATCATTTATGCGTTTTTTTAATCGAAACAGCCTGTATTTGCCAGTCACAGCATTGTAATAGCTCTCCGCAGAGGGTGTAGCAGAGCACAGTACAACAGGTATACCCCTAACCGAAGCTCTATATATAGCAATATCACGAGCGTTATACCTCGGCTGATTCTCCTGTTTGTAAGAGTCATCATTTTCTTCATCCACAACAACCAGACCAACATCGTTGAAAGGCACGAATACTGCAGATCTTGTGCCTATCATTATCCTCTTTCTACCACAGCAAAAATCGCGATAGTTTTCAAAACGCTTTTTTGGCGTAAGTCTGGAATGATACAGGGCAACGGCAGATTCTGAAAACCTACTGACAAAAATCTCGACATACTGAGGGGTTAGCACGATCTCGGGCACAAGCACAACTGCTTTCTTTGAGCTTTTTAAAACATCCTCAATAAGACGCAGATAAATCTCTGTCTTGCCACTTCCTGTAACACCGAATATGAGGTTAACAGAGAAACCCTCAAGATTGATTGATTGATAAACGCTTTTTTGCTCTTCACTCAACCGGTAGACACTATGAGAGATAACAGGGCTGTTACCCTCCTTATCGCACTTGAGATTCACAGGGTTTTTCTCGTTAAAGAGAAGGGACGGAAGGGCAGCTTTCAGCGCCACTCCCGGATATGCAGCATAATACGAAGATACAAATTCCAGTGTTTTTCTGAGTTCCTCATCAACAGCAGGTTCATCATCCAGCAAACAAACTATGGGCTTAACCTCAAAATCGGCATCAGGTGCATCCGTTTCCTCCCAGACAACACCTACCTTCTGCCTGCCCCTAAAATCCACCAGAACTCTACAGCCTGGAGGGATTCGTCTCTCGGAGCTATACACAAAACCGCTCTTTACAGCAAGCGGAAATAGCACGCTGTAGAAGTACATAATCTCATACAGCGCTTGCTATACGTTCGACTGCCTCCTCTATCCTGGGGCTTGTTATACTTATCCTAAAGTAACCTTCACCGGCTTCCCCAAAACCGTTCCCCGGCGTTACAACGATTCCCTTCTCGCTTAGCAGTTTTTTGGTAAACTCTGACGAGGTATAACCCTGCGGCACTTTCACCCAGAAATAGAACGTGGCTTTCGGCATCTTAAACTCAAACCCTGCCCTCTTGAGTGCTTCAGCCATGCTATCCCTTCTCTCTTGAAAAACGCTTCGAATGGGTCCATTCAGCTTCTCAGCATTCTTAAGTGCATATATGCCGGCAACCTGAATAGCCTGAAAAATGCCCGAATCGATATTAGTCTTTACCTTCCCTAAAGCTGAGATAACATCCCTGTTGCCTACAGCAAAACCGATTCTCCAGCCTGTCATATTAAACGTTTTTGAGAGCGAGTGAAACTCTATTCCAACATCCTTTGCCCCATCAACCTCAAGGAAGCTGATTGGTTTGTAACCGTCATAGGAGATCTCTGAGTAGGCGTTATCGCTTGCCACAACAAAGCCGTATTCCTTGGCAAGCTCCACCACCCTACTGTAGAAACCGGCGTCTGCACAAGCACTTGTTGGGTTGTTAGGATAACCTATAAACATCAGTTTGGTTTTCCTTAACACATCCTCTGGTATAGCGTCAAGATCGGGCAAAAAACCATTTTTCTCAAGTAGCGGCATTCTGTAAACATCGCCGCCTGCAAACATGGATGCAACAGGGTAAACCGGATATCCAGGATCAGGTACAAGCACGACATCACCCTGATCCACATATGCAAGTGGCAGATGCGCTATACCCTCCTTGGAACCGATCAAGCTGACTACCTCACTCTCTGGATCCAGCTCTACAGAGAACCTCCGTCTATACCAGCCAGCTACAGCTTGACGAAACTCTATCATGCCAACATAGCTTGGATATTTGTGGTTCCTTGGATCCTCTATTGCCCTTTTTGCTTCTTCCACTATCTCGTGTGGTGTAGGTATATCGGGATCCCCAACACCGAGATCTATCACATCAACACCTTTTGAAATAACCTCTTCCTTCAGCCTGTCAATCTCTGCAAACAGATACGGCGGCAGCTTTTTTATTCTTTTCGATACATCAACCATCGTTACCTCCGACAAAATTTCTCAACGTGCCTATCTCCTCAATCGTAACCTCAACCACATCTCCGACTTCCATCTTGGACACGCCGCTTGGCGTTCCGGTGGCTATAACATCACCCGGCAAAAGCGTCATGATCCCGGAGATGAACGAAACAAGCTCGTAAACATTAAAAATCATATTGGCTGTGCTGGAATCCTGCTTAATCTCACCATTCAACCGTGTCTGTATCTTCAGGTTGTGCGGATCAATATCCGTTACCACAAAAGGACCCAGCGGGGAGAACGTATCAAAACTCTTGGCTCTGGTCCACTGTTTATCCTTAAGTTGCAAATCCCTTGCCGTAACGTCGTTTATTATTGTGTATCCGAAAATGTACCTGTGTGCATCCTCAGGTTTAATGAGCCGAGCTTTCTTTCCTATAATCACAGCCAGCTCACCTTCAAATTCAACCCTGCTGGACATGTGTGAAGGATAAATAATCTTATCATTATGCGCTATAACTGTGGTCAAAGGCTTCAAAAAAATAACCGGCTCATGCGGTTTTTCCATGCCCATTTCATGAATATGATCGATGTAGTTCAACCCTACACCCACTATTTTTGAGGGTTTAACAGGTGAGAGTATCCTAACCTCATCGAGAGAATAAACCTCACCAGTACCACCTACAACACCATCAAGAAAATCTCGAGCGAGTATCTCCACCTTATCGGCAACGACACGCCCAAATTTAACACTTCCGTTTGCAAAAAACCTTCCGAGAATCACTGCACCATCCCCTTTAGTTTTTCAAAGCAACAACCTTTCCTGATTACTGTCACCCCGCTTGCATTCAGTTCCACGATTGTGGATGCAATCCCACTTGTGGTACCAATGACAATGCCATCCACCCTGTACAAAAACCTCTTCGTTATTGTTTTTACATCATTGACGCTCTCTTTTCCAGAAATATTGATGCTGGTGGTTGTAACTGGACAGTGATGCACTATGCGCTTTAAAAACTCTGTATTTGCAAGCCTGAAAGCCGTTTTGCCACCCTTTGATGCATAAGATGGCAAATCAAATCTGGTGGGTACAACAACACTAAAGCCAGCATTCAACAGCCTTTCAAGAAGACCAATATCAACATTGTTAGCCATTGAAAGAATAAAATCAGCACTGGCAATGACTATAAAAGGACTCGATACACTCCTTCTCTTCAGATCGAATATCCGTAAATTGGCGTATCTATCAAACAGATTTGCACTGAAACCGTGAAGCGTGCCGGCAGGTAAAATACAAACGCCACCGTTCAATAATAGACTCAACGCCCTCTTTGCGGCACCTTTATCAGTTTCTCTAATAACCATGGAAGAGACAGCGGGGGTGAGTAGTGGGACTTGAACCCACGGCCACCAGGGCCACAACCTGGTGCTCTGCCAACTGAGCTATACTCACCATAAAATAAAAAAATGGTGAGCCGCGTAGGGATCGAACCTACGACCGACGGATTAAGAGTCCGTTGCTCTACCAGCTGAGCTAGCGGCCCACACTTCGCGGTAGATTAATATACTCACATCAATCTGTTTGTCAAGAGCAAAATGGCTAAATCCTGACACAGCACAACAAAGTGCATCGTGCAGCTTAGCAGTTTATTTTGAATTGATCTTGACAATTATTACCTGATATGTATATTTGTGATATAATTTAAAAAAGCTTTGGTTTTCCTATGACCTTTCAGGAAAAACAAAGTAAAGGAAAGGCGGCCAAAGGTAACAGGGTTGTCCTTCAATTCTCTTTTAGGAGGTATCATGAAAAGATTGCTGTCGTTAGCTACGCTCCTATTTGCTTTTCTGTTGATACTCCCTATCAGCAGCGCAATAGGAGCTTCCGGATCACTCTCATGGAGCGTGGATCTGCAATTTGATGAGTACAGCCATATGGATCCTGCCTACAGAAATGGTGTGATCTACATAGGCTCTTCCAACGGAAAATTTTATGCAGTCAACAGAAACGGTCAGATTCTCTGGAGTATTCCCATGACAACAATAATCGGTCCCCCAACAATTGACAACGACGGAACGATCTACGTGTCTTCAACTGGCGAAGGTGTTTTATACGCTGTAAACCCGGACGGAACTATTAAATGGAAATTTGATGTTGGGGATGAGGTTGACGGAGGATGCGCCATAGACTCTGATGGTACAATCTATTTCAGCACAATGGCGGGAAAACTGATAGCACTGGACAAAAATGGTAACGAAAAATGGGAAGAACAGCTGGGCAGTGGTTATCTGGAATCCCCCGTTATTGGATCATCTGGAACCATCTATGTTGCATCTGTCAATGGAATGATCTATGCAGTTAACCCGGACGGATCCACAAAATGGAGTTACAACTATGGAGCGCCAATTTTCGACCCGTTTGCTATAGCAGCAGATGGAACAATCTATGCGGTGGGTGACAATGATGAAACCGTTGCCCTGAATCCGGATGGAACACTGAAGTGGAAAACAAACATAGGTAATACGCAGATATCCCCGGTTATAGGTAGCGACGGCACTGTGTATATACTTACCGATAGGGGCGTTTTAAATGCTCTGAATCCCGCAAACGGCAGCATAAAATGGTCTGTTAACCTTGGTAACAATGCCATATACAGCACGCCTGCAGTAGGGTCTGATGGATGGATATATGTAGGTATAACGGGTGGGACCCTGTTTGCTATTTCCCCGGATGGATCAATTAAATGGACAATAACAACCGGTGGTGACATCAGCTCTTCGGTTCTAATTACGCCGGACGGCCTGTTATGCTTTGGTTGCAATGATGGAAAGCTTTATGCAGTCCAGCTAAGTGGCGGTGGTCTGGCAGATTCACCCTGGCCTATGTATCGAAGAAATCCGCAACATATAGGCAGACTCGGCTCAACAACCAGTAACGGTGGTGGGGGTAGTTCTGGCGGTGGAGGCACTCTCCCTTTTAGCGATATATCTGACCCAAATTACTCCTATGCCACTCAATCAATCGTGCACATTTACAATGCAGGCATAACACAGGGCTGTGGAGACGGAAAATATTGCCCGGGTGATACTGTAACACGTGATCAAATGGCAGCTTTCCTCGCAAGAGCATTGCATCTGAATACAGGAACCTGTATAACGCAACCGTTCTACGATGTTCCGGTAAATTCGTGGTTCTGTCCTTATGTGGAAGCTATTAAGAACGCAGGTATTACACAAGGCTATGGCAATGGGTATTATGGGCCATACGATCCTGTAAATAGAGCACAGATGGCTGTATTCCTGGATAGAGCTTTTCTCAGCGAAAATTATGGTGGAAACTCAAACAACGCCTCGCTCAGCGAGGCTGCAAATGTCTATAACATAGTTTCAACGACGGAAGATATTCCACTTACCTACTCATTCCTCACGCTGTCTGTATCGCTTCCTTTTGTGAATACGGCTATACAAACAAAAGGTGCTCAAGCGCTATCCAGCAGGGTTTTCGTGGGCAACCCATTAGAGGGCTTTTCGCTACCAAAAGAGCTCAAAGACGCCGTTCCAGAACTTTTCAGCAATGTAGCAAAAACAAGAGCAGCTCAGGATATTTCAGGCTCAAGTGCCTGTACAGGGAGTGGCACTTATTCATATACAGGCACATACGACCCGGATACCGGTTATTACAATCTAACGTATAACTTTCAGGAGTGCCTTTCAGGAGGATACAAGATTAATGGCACTCTCTGGATTAAAGGCACATACAGCTCCCCAACAGCCGACGTGGAGCTTTCAACAAACAACCTGCAAATAATCCACTATGATTCTGATAACACTCCAGAAACGATTTACAGCACCGACAACCTAAATATCAAAGCAACCCTAAACATAGGTCTTTCCGATCTTTCCCTCCAATTCACAATAAATGGATACTTAGCGGAGCAGTTCTCCCAATTCACAACGGAAGCTATTACATCCGACTTTAAGAATTTTTCCGTCTCTTTAAACATGAGTATAGATAGCACTGGCAACACCTCTTACTCATCATCAACCAACGGTGATATAGAATTCATTGCGCAACTCGGTTCGCTGAAATTGAACTACAACAATTTCCAGAACAACACCATAACATTGAGCGGAACCGTTGGCATAGCCACAGATCCACCCGGCACGTGTGGCTTGAGCAACGAAACATTTACATTTAACACTACTGAACCCATAAACACAGATCCAGACACAGGCACGCTTACAAGTGGCAGTTTAAATATAAACAACACCTACCAGATAAACTGGAATAACGGCAATATTCAGGTTTCCAAGAATAATACTGTGATATTCAGCGGCGCCGAATCGACCCTGGAAGATCATACCTGTCCTTTGTTGTCAGATCTTGCACCCTAAAGCTTAGATAATAAATCCAAAGGGGGGCATTGATATGTCCCCCCTCCATCAAAATCGATTGAATTTTCCACAAGTTTGTTTTACTATTTCTCTCCATGCTGAAGCTGTTAAAAAACATAGATAGAGGCTACAAACCCCGGCTGGGTGCACTTGATATTATTCGATATATAGGTCCCGGTTTTCTTGTAACGGTTGGCTTTATAGATCCAGGCAACTGGGCTTCTAATCTTGCTGCTGGCTCATTCTTCGGGTATAAATTGCTGTGGATGGTTAGCCTTTCCACCCTCATGCTCATAGTGCTTCAGCACAATGTGGCTCATCTCGGAATTGTCAAGGGTGTGTGTCTATCGGAAGCTGCATCCATCTATCTGAAAAGAAAGCATGCCGTTCTATTTCTACTAACAGCCATGATAGCGAGTGCGGCAACCTCTATGGCCGAGATACTGGGTGGAGCAGTTGGTCTTGCTATGCTAACCAACATTCCTGTTAAGCTTGCAGCTTTCATTACAGCGTCGTTCTCCGCACTAATGCTTTTTGCCAACACCTATAAGTATATAGAAAAATGGATAATCGCGTTTGTTTCCCTTATAGGTTTGTCGTTTATATACGAGCTCTCATTGGTTCACATAGACACAACCCGAGCGCTGATGGGCTGGATAAAACCTTCCATACCTGAGGGTTCCATGCTCATCATCATGAGTGTGCTGGGAGCAGTGGTTATGCCACATAACCTTTTCCTGCACTCAGAAATCGTGCAGAGCAAACAGTGGCACAAAAAAGGTGAGGGTTTCATTGCAAAACGGTTAAAGTATGAATTTTTCGATACATTACTATCAATGGGCGTAGGATGGGCTATAAACAGTGCTATGATTCTGCTTGCAGCTGCGGTCTTCTTCGAACATTCCATTAAGGTTGAAACACTCACAGAAGCTGCAACGCTGCTAAGCCCTCTTCTTGGATCCACAGCTCTTGTGGTCTTTGCTGTAGCGCTCCTCCTTGCGGGGATCTCTTCCACCATTACATCAGGAATGGCAGCAGGTGTGATTTTTGCTGGTCTGTTCAAAGAGCCATATGACATCAAGGATAACCATACCAGAACAGGAATAGTCCTTTCCTTTACGCTTGCACTGCTCGCCATTATGTTTATATCCAATCCGTTTAATGGGCTCATTGTGTCTCAAGCACTTCTCGGCATTCAGTTACCACTCACCGTATTTGTTCAGATCCGACTAACATCCTCTAATCAGGTAATGGGCAAATTTCGAAACAGCACCATAACCAATATAGTTCTCTACACAATTTTAGCTACCGTCCTTACGTTAAACATTATGCTATTATTGAGTTATCTGTGGCCCTTTTGACCTTTCTATGTTATTGGTTTTTTGCATTTAAATGCTTGCAAAACATGGCTGTGATGTGTATTATCAATGGAGGGGGAATTAATGCGACTTGTAAAGTATCTGATTGTCTTCGTCTTTCTATTTGTTACAGCCTGTAGCAAGAATTCGACCCAATCCACAGGTGGAACCATAAAGATAGCACCTGACGGGAAACCCGTAATGATAGTCTTCTATCTTCAGGATTGCCCTTATTGCCACAGATTAATGAATGAGATTAAATACAATCCGGAGGTTAAGAAGTACGCCGACAAAATGAAAATCTACTACATTGATGCAGAAACGAAAAATACCTATGAGATACCCCACAAAGGAAAAACTCTCAAGGTTGATACCCGCACACTTGAGTACCTGTTCGGGTTTAGAGGTTCAACACCATTTGTGGTTTTGACCAATGAGAAGTTTCAGGTGGTTGTCAAGATACCCGGCTACCTGAAGCCCCCACTCTTCTCAAAGATTCTAAAATTCGTTGTCACAAAAGCATACGAGCATACGGATATAAATACCTATCTGGGCCTCAAGTAAACAGTGATGCCTCAAACCCACACTTAATGAGCAAGTTTTTCATTCTCCTCTCATGCTCCCTTCTTCCTGAAGAAGCTACATACAATGCATATTCCAATGGGCACTTCTTGTAGTAGCACTGATGGTACTCTTCAGCCCTGTAAAACACACCTGCTTCACGCAAAAGCGTTTCAACCTTTCTTTTTGAGCAACCTTCTATTCTTTCAATCCACCTACTTGCACTCATCTTTTGAGACATGTCCGTGTAAAAAATAGCACTTCTGTACTGATTGCCTGTATCACAAAACTGTCCCTGATTGTCCCACGGATCTATGTGAAGGAAGTAGCGTGCCAATAATTTATCGTATTTTAAGTGAGACGCATCGTAGAGAACCTTCACGGACTCAAGGTGACCTGTAAAACCGTAGCTCACACTCTCATAGGTCGGATTTGTCGTAAAACCGCCTGTGTATCCGCAACAGGTTTCCAATACACCGTCTACACCATCGAACAACTCTTCAAGGCACCAAAAACAACCACCTGCAAATATGGCGATTTTAACGTCTTTCACAGAAAACACCACTACTCAAAAAAGGAGGATGCTCCCCAAAAAAGGGAGCATCCGGGTTTTAGATCACAGAATCTTGAATATGATCAGGGATAGCTGCGGTATATAGGTAGCAAGCAGAAGCCCGACAAGATAGGTGAAAAACCATGGGATGGAGGTCTTGGTTATGTACTCTATGCTCTTGCCTGTTATACCCATTGCCACGAACAGGTTTAAACCGACAGGCGGCGTAATCTCTCCAAGACCCATGTTTATGGTATAGATAATACCAAGCTGGATGGGGTTGACGCCAAGGTGCATTGCAACCGGGAAAAAGAGTGGTGCTGTAACCATCACAATACTGGAAGGCTCCATGAATGCACCGAAAATTATAAGCAGTATATTGACACCGGCAAGAAACATAACCTTGCTAACATGTGCCTGTATTATCATATCCGAAAGTTGCTGTGGAATCTGCTCTATGGTGAGAAAGTAAGCAAAAAGCATAGCATTTGCTATGATGAAGAGAATCATAGCGCTCGTTGCAGAAGCTTTGAGGATAATCTGAGGTACCTGTTTCCATGTAACGTCCCTGTAGATAAACTTTGCAATAAAGAACGCATAGACAGCCGACACGGCGGCAGCCTCTGTGGGAGTAAACATTCCAGAGTAGATTCCACCAATGATAATAACTATAAGCATCAATGCCCAGAAACTGTCGACAAGAGCCTTGAGTCTCTGCTTCGCGCTGGCTGGTTTACCCCTCT
This sequence comes from uncultured Desulfurellales bacterium, assembly GCA_964544085.1. Lineage (GTDB taxonomy): Bacteria > Campylobacterota_A > Desulfurellia > Desulfurellales > Hippeaceae > CAZIZT01. The sequence goes on along the minus strand of CAZIZT010000028.1, from coordinate 26,165 downwards.
TAAACCCAGCTCTGCGAGCCATAATATAGGTAAGCGTCATAAGCATGCCGGCAATAACTATACCCGGTATAACACCCGCCAAAAACAGATCTCCAATCGATTGATCAACGGTTACGCCGTAAACAATCAACACGATAGACGGTGGTATAAGAATGCCAAGTGATCCAGCCGTCGTAATGGATCCTATGGCGAAGGTATCAGAGTAACCCGCTTCCCTGATTGCAGGTATCATTATCGAACCTATTGCAGCCACCGTAGCAGGACCAGAACCGCTCACGGCAGCAAATATAGCGCACGCCAGAATGGCAGTCATTGTCAATCCACCGGGCATATGCCCAACCATGGCATGAGCGAAATTGATAATTCTTCTTGCTGTACCACCCTCTGAGAGAAATGCACCGGCAAGCACGAAGAAGGGTATAGCCATAAGAGCGAACTTATCCAGCGCTGTAAACAATTTCTGTGCAATTGCGAGCATAGGCAGGCCTGCAAACATGTAGATCGCTACCGTTGCAGTCATACCCAGAGCCACAGCTATTGGAACATCAATGGCGATCAGCACAAACAGCACACCAGCAACTACAAGGGTGATCATTCTATCATGCCCTCCTTTTCCTTTTCTTCAAGCTCTGAGTCCACCCTTCTTCGAAGCTCCTCTGCTGGTGTGAGTAGAAACTCAAGCAACTTGATAAACACTCGCCATGAAGCTGTGGCCATTGTAATGGGCACTACCAGATAGATAATCCAGAAGGGTATCTGAAGATCTATTGAGACCTGCCCGGTCATGTAGTCAAACTTCACCAGTTTCACGCCAAGATACGTAAGCATTATAAGAAAGAAGAGAATGATTAACCTCGAGATGATGCTTAGAAACTTACAGATTTTCGGTGGAAACGCTCTCACGAGGGCATTGAACGACATGTGCATCCCCACTTCAAATCCGTAACTTGCACCAAACAGGGTCATCCAGATAAACAGATAGGTGGTAAGCTCTCCGGCCCACACAAGGCTTGTAGAAAACAGATAGCGTGCAACAACGTTAATGAAAGCCAGTATAGTAGCTGAAGCAGAAAGGATGACCATAAACGCCTTGTCCACACTGCCCATGGCGCGGTCTATCCTGTTGATTCTATCGAGCAACTGCATATGGCCAACTCCTAAAAAGAGATAGAGAAGGGAGCCCTGACGGGCTCCGGTAGGATAAAACTATCAGGTTCCCTGACCCTCTCTAATTGCTTCTTCGATCAGATCCTTACCGATGGTTTTATAGAACTGTGGGTAGATAGTTCTGAGTTTCTTCTCCCAGATCTTTCTCTGGGCAGGTGTAAGGACTACATCCTTAACTTTCGGATCCTTAAGCACCAGTGCTCTCTGCTTCTTTGTCAGTTTTGCTGCCTCCTCACGCTCGTAAGCCGTAGCATCCTTCACACAACCGAGGATAATCTTCTTAAGATCCTTGGGCAGACTGTTCCAGAATATCTGATTTGTAACAAGCACATATCCAAGATAGCCATGATAGGTCTCAGTTGTGTAAGGAGCCACCTCGTAGAACTTCTTTGTGTAGAGATTGGACCATGGATTCTCACATCCATCAACAACACCCTGCTCTAAAGCCGAATAAACCTCTGAGAAGGGCAAAACCTGTGGGCTTGCACCCAGAGCCTTGAACTGAGCCTCAAGCACCTTGGATGACATAATCCTGAACTTCAAACCCTTGCAATCCTTTGGAAGGACAATAGGATGCTTGTTGTTCGAAAGCACCTTGAAACCGTTGTCCCAGAAAGCAAGACCAACCATGCCCTTCCTCTTGAATAAGGAGAGTATCTTTTTGCCTACAGGACCATCCATAACCTTGTGTAGATGTTTCGTGTTCTTAAACAGATAAGGAAGATCAAACAGCTGCAATTCTGGCAACCAACCTGTAAACTTTGCACTTGCAGGGCATGCAAGCTGAATGGCATTCATCTGAAGAGCCTCGATGGCTGCCCTGTCGTCGTAGAGCATAGCGTTTGGATAAACTTTAACAATTACCCTGCCGTGCGTCCTCTCCTTGACCAACTTGGCCAGATAGTTTGCAGCCTCACCCTTAGGTGTGTTCACGGCAACCACGTGGCTGAACTTCATGATAATCGGCTTTGCAAACGAGACAGCCGAAAATACAGCCACGACAAACAGTGCTACAGTTACGGAAAGGATACCCTTTCTAATACCCATAGAAACACCTCCTAAACAAAAATTACTGCTCATTGGTTTCCTTCTTCGACTTTCGCTGGGCATCGAAAGACGCAATAGCAATCATATCTTCGATCATAGCCGAGGTGGAGCCCATCTCAAGCACATGTGCCGACTGCTTTAATCCGACAAGGATAGGACCTATCGGATATGCATCGCCCATCTTGTAGAGTAGCTTGTAGGCTATATTGGCAGAATTGAGATCGGGGAATATCAGCACATTGACATGCTTACCAGCAAGTTCACTGAAGGAGTAGAACTTCTTTATAAGATCCTGATCCACAGCTACGTTTGCCTGAATCTCACCGTCCACGGTTATCTCTGGATGCTTCTGACGGATTATTTCCACAGCATTCCTTACTTTCTTTGCTTCTTCCTGCTGATTGCTACCGAAGTTAGAGAAAGAGAGCATAGCCACAACAGCTTTATCATCCGTCAAATCCTCATAGAATTGAGCCGCTTCCTTTGCTATCTGTGCAAGCTGTTCACTTGTCGGGTTTATGTTTATCGTTGTGTCAGCAAACACATAGATTTTATTCTTAATGATCATAATGTATAAACCGGCTACAACGCTTTCAGGCTCTTTATCAAGCACCGTTAATACAGGTCTAACACCGGCCGGATAATTGTATGTTTCACCTATAAGCATGGAATCGGCGTCACCATTCTTCACCATCATGGCTGCAAAGTAGTTGGGACGATGTTCCATAATGTAGGCGGCTTCACCGCGCGTCAAACCCTTTCTCTTCCGCGCCTGATATAGCATCTCAGCATACTCTTTGGTTTTTTCATAGTACAGCGGATCAACGAACTCGATCTTCTCCAGCATGCTCTCCTTCAAACCAAGCTCCTTGATCTTTGCGGCAACATCATCTTTGGTAAAGCTCCTTGCACCGACAAACACCGGTTTGAGTATACCTTCATCAATACCATCTTGCACCGCCCTGAGAATGTTGGCATCGGTTGTTTCGGTAAATACAACCCTCTTTGGATCGCTTTTAGCCTTATTGTAAATGTAATGGGTCACAGCTTTCGTCTTATCCAGCCTCTCTATCAGACGCTCCTTGTAGCCCTCTAAATCGAACTCATCGACCTGAGCGACGCCAGATTCTATAGCCGCTTTGGCAACGGCTGGTGCCACATAGAAAAGCGCCCTTGGATCAAATGGCTTGGGCAGAATATAATCCGGACCAAACTTCAAATTCTCAACGCCATAAGCTTTAAGCACACTTTCGGGAACATCCTCTTTCGCAAGCTGGGCAAGAGCTTTGGCTGCAGCAATCATCATCGCATCGTTGATCTGCCTCGCCCTCGTATCCAGAGCACCCCTAAACAGAAAAGGAAACGCCAAAACATTGTTTATCTGGTTCGGATAGTCGCTTCTGCCGGTCCCCATAATTACGTTCGGATTGGCATGTTTGGCTTTCTCGTATGTTATCTCAGGATCAGGATTAGCCATAGCAAATATTATCGGTGGATCCTTCATCTTTTTGACCATCTCTTCGGTCAATATGTTGGCTTTGGAGACCCCGACAAATATGTCCGCACCCTCTATAGCTTCCTCAAGTGTCCTTGCCTTTGTGTCAGATGCGAAGAACTCCTTGTATGGATTCATACCTTCTTTTCTTCCTTTGTAGATAACACCGCGAGAATCAAGCATAATAATATTCTCTTTTTTCAAACCAAGCGTTATGTAAAACTTAGCGCAAGCAATACCTGCAGCCCCAGCACCATTGACAACAAGCTTGCACTGTGAGATATCCTTACCTGCTATCTCAAGAGCATTCAGCAAAGCTGCACCACTTATCACAGCCGTGCCATGCTGATCGTCATGGAAAACAGGTATGTTCATCCTTTCCTTGAGCTTCTCCTCGATGTAAAAACACTCGGGTGCTTTAATATCTTCCAGATTGATAGCTCCAAAGGTGGGTTCCAGAGCAGCCACAATATCCACTATTTTATCTGGATCCGTTTCATCTATCTCTATATCGAAAACATCGATATCTGCAAAGTTCTTAAAAAGGTTGCCCTTGCCTTCCATAACCGGTTTGGAAGCCAATGCACCAATGTTTCCAAGACCCAGTACAGCTGTACCGTTGGAGATAACAGCGACAAGATTACCTTTAGCAGTGTACTTGTAGGCATTCTGAGGATTCTTAGCCACCTCCAGGCACACCTCTGCAACACCGGGTGTATAGGCAAGCGAGAGATCCTCTTGGGTTTTAAAGGGTTTTGTGACACGAACTTCGATCTTCCCCGGTCTGCCCATGGCATGGTACTTGAGAGCTTTTTCCCTAAGATTCTTCATACCCGACCATCTCCTTAAAAATATTTTTTCTAACTTCACATTGTAAATGTTTTTTTGTAATTGTCAAATCACTTTAAAAAAACCAAAGCGTCAGTTAAAAGTTTAATTGATCATGTTCGTTGAAGACGCTCTTCTCAAGCATCCTTAAAATAAGGTAATTGGAGAGAGCCACACCTGTAGATATGGCTATAACAATCATAATTTGGTAGTTAACAGCCTCAATGGGATTCACACCTGATAGAATCTGGCCAGTCATCATGCCCGGTAAAAATACTATGCCCATGCCGCTGGCAGAAGAAAGCGAGGGTAGCAAAGAAGACCTGAAGGCATCCTTTCTTACCGGTGATAGCGCTTCGTACCTGTTTGCGCCGAGACTGAGAAATTCCTCTATTAATTCACGGTTATCCCTTGCTTTAGCAAAAAAGCGCTCTATACCAATTGTAGTCGTATTCATGGCATTTCCTATTACCATACCGGCAAGGGGAATAACATAACGAGCCTCGAGCGAGTCAAGATGTATAATACCGAAAAACATAAAGGACAGAATCGAGAATGTCGAAAGGAGAATTGAGACAAACAGGTAAACCGCAAGTCCTTTTAGTTTAACCCTGGTGCGAGAAATGACTATTCTTGTCGCAAAGAAAATCATAAAGAGGTATATGAGACTCGTCAGGGCTATCGAATTTATCTCAAACACATAAAAAAGAACGAAGCCCGCCGCGAATAACTGCACGCTCATGCGCAAGAAGCTGATCAGTATGTCCTTTGTTAGGTTCAACCGCTCTTTGTGGGTTAAGTAAAGCATAACAAGCAGCATAGCATATGAGAGGCAGAGACCAAAAAGACTTATCTGCTTAACCATTTCTGAGTTTTCCCCCTTCCAGCCTATACACCTCATCTGCGTAGCCAAAGGCACGCTGTGAATGAGAGGCTACCACACAAAGCCTACTTTCCGACAGCCGCTTTATGTACTCAAAAACAGCATCTGCCGAATGTTCATCGAGAGCGCTTGTAGGCTCATCAAACAGATAGACATCAGCACCAAGGAGAATCGCTCTAATAATGGCCACCCGCTGCGCCTCGCCACCTGATAGTTTCATTGCCTCGCTTTGCAACAGCTCTTCAGGCAGAGCAAAACGCTCACACAGCTCCTCAAGCAGCTTCCTGTCCAGTCTTCTATCTCTATTTGCCTTGAAACTGAAGGGTAGTTCTATGTTGTACATAACACTACCCTCAACAAGGGTTGTTTTCTGCTTAACAAGCAAACATCTGCTTCGCCACAACGAAGGCTTAAATGAGTAGATTGACTTTCCGTTGTAAGTTATCTCACCTGTATCTGGAGAAATTAGCATATTTAACACCCTCAACAGGGTGCTCTTGCCTGCACCAGAGGGACCAAATAGCAGACAAAAACCTTTCTTGAGTTCCTGAGTAACAGAGTCGAGTATTACCCTATCACCAAAAGAAAGACAAACGTTAACGAGTTTTATACTCATGATTGCAAAACCACCGCCAATCATTATACTAAAACGGTCATGCATGAGAAGCGAATTCTGAATGACTACCTAAGCGCTATGCTGGATAAGGATGGGATCTCAGGGCAGTTTGTATCCAATGGTCCGCTAAACGGTGGGGATATCGACCCTTTTGGCGAAGAGACTTATCAAAAGGCACCTGGAGTGTTCCATAGATATCCGGATAGGGTAGTCTTTGTTGTTACAAACAACTGTTTTGCTTACTGCAGATTCTGTTTTCGCAAACGCTACTGGAACAGACCAGCACCATTTGACCTGACAAGAGCTATAGGGTACCTAAAAAACCACAAACAGATCCGCGAGGTGCTTATCTCAGGAGGTGATCCTCTCACCTTAAGCAATACAAAGCTTGATAAACTCTTTAAAGCTGTTAGAGGCGTACCACATGTAGAAGTCATAAGGCTGGGTACGCGTGCTTTGAGTACATATCCGTACAGAGTGGATGAAAATCTCGCTGCGCTGCTTGGTGAATACTTCCCTTTGTGGCTTGCCCTGCATGTAAACCATCCAGATGAAATCACACCAGAATTTGAAAAAGCCGCCACTTTAATTCGAAAGCACGGCATACCAATGGTTTCACAAACCGTTTTGCTGAAAGGAATAAACGATAACACAGAAACACTGAAAAGTCTCTTTTGCAGGCTGGTTAAACTCGGTATAAAACCGTACTACCTGTTTGGCTGTGATCAGGCTTATGGCAACGAAACATACAGGGTAAGCATAAAAAGGGCGCTTGAGATAATGAAAAGCCTGCGTGGCAATGTAAGTGGATTGTGTGTGCCGGTATTTTCATTTGACTTGCCCAATGGAGGCGGAAAGATTGTGCTTGAACCCAATATCCTGAAAGAAAAAAAGGGAAACAGATACCTGTTTGAAAATTTCGAGGGGGCAGTATATGAATACACAGACGTTTGACCTAAGTGCAGCTCTTCAACGTATCAAGAGTAATTCTCAACCGGAAAAATTGGGTATGATTTTGATCCATAACGGCGTTGTCAGACAAAGTTCAAGGGATGGCACAAAAACTGTTTCTGGTATGACGCTTAGCTATGATAGAAAACAGCTTGAAGAGATAATATCATCGGCAAAGCAAAACCCATGTGTGGCGGATATTGCGATCTGGATTAATGAAGGTGAGCTAAAGGTTGGGGATGATATTATGTACGTCATACTGGCAGGCGAGAGGAGGTCGTGTCTTTTGCCCATATTTGAGTGGATAATTGAAAAACTCAAAAACGATGTGGTAAAGGAAGTGGAACACCATCGAGAATAAAAAACACTTTACAAACAGCCTTTTATGGTATAACATAGGCGCTTGAGAAAAAACGTGGAAGGGGTGAACCATGGGCTTAGCAAAAGAGAAAAAACAGGAAATAATCAAAAAATTCGGTTCGCATGAGAGCGATACCGGCTCTGCGAGTGTTCAGATAGCACTACTTACCGAAAGGATAAAGTACCTGACCGAGCACTTCAAAGAGCACCCAAAGGACTTTCACTCAAGAAGAGGATTGCTCAAACTCGTCGGCAGAAGAAGGAAGCTCTTGAAGTATCTGAAGAAGTATAACTTTGAGGAGTACAGAAAGGTAATAAAAGAACTCGGTTTGAAGGGTTAAGCTCCCATGCTTTACTATATTGAAAAAACTATAGAGGGCATCGATTTTAGGATTGAGACTGGTCGTTACGCAAAACAGGCAGATGGATCCTGTCTTGTCAGGTTGGGTGAAACAATTGTCCTTGCAACGGCTGTCTCATCAAAGGAACCGCCAACCGAGTTCCTTGATTTCTTTCCGCTTACGGTCAATTATCAGGAGAAGTTCTATGCCGCAGGCAAAATACCTGGAGGGTTCATAAAAAGAGAAGGAAAACCCACAATTCATGAAACGCTTGTCTCCAGGCTAATTGACAGGTCAATCAGACCTCTGTTTCCCAAGGATTACAAGCAGGAAACACAGGTTATTGTAACGACAATCAGCGCTGATCCGTACAACGATCCAGCCATTATCAGCATTATGGCTGCATCTTGTGCACTTGCATTATCAGACATTCCATTTTTAGGTCCTGTTGCAGGTGTAAGGGTCTCAAAGGTTGGCAACAGATTTGCCACATTTGTACCCACAGAGGAGGCAAAAGAATCGGATCTGAACCTCGTTGTAGCAGGCACAAAAGATGCTGTCAACATGATTGAAGCGGGTGCAAATGAACTATCAGAAGAGGAGATGGTTGAAGCTATCCTCTTTGGTAAGAAAAAGATAGACAAGCTTATCGAGATTCAAAATGAACTTATCGCCATGGCTGCAAAACCAAAACGCGAGTATGTGCCTGTTGATGTGCCTCCAGAAATGGTCAGTAGGATCGAGGAGCTTGCTGTAGACAAACTCAACGAAGCCATTAACATCAGCCAGAAAAAAGAGCGTCACGAGGCAATTGATGCAGTATTCGACGAGGTGTACGAGAAAATTTCCCAAGAATTTGAGGATGAAGAAAACGTAAAGGAAAAATGCAAATCCGCTTTTGAAGATATCATCAAAAATCTCGTAAGAACGAAGATAATCACAACGGGCAAACGAATCGATGGTAGAGATCTGGATGAGATTAGACCAATCACCTGCGAAGTGGGCATTCTGCCACGGGCTCACGGTTCGGCTGTTTTTACCCGCGGCGAAACACAGGCTCTGGTTGCAACCACACTCGGATCAAAGGAAGATGCTCAGATAATCGACGATGTGAGTGAGGAGGGTTACGAACGTTTCATGCTTCATTACAACTTCTTGCCCTTCTCAACCGGTGAGGTAAAACGTCTTGGGCCACCCGGTAGGCGCGAGATAGGTCATGGAAATCTCGCAAAACGGGCCCTTGAGCCCATGATACCACCGGAGAGCGAGTTCCCCTATGCCATCAGGGTGGTTTCAGATATCCTTGAGTCAAATGGATCGAGCTCCATGGCTACCGTTTGCGGGTCAACACTGGCTCTTATGGATGCCGGTGTACCAATAAAAAAACCCGTAAGTGGAGTTGCAATGGGTTTGATCAGCTACAACGAAAGCGATTATCTAATTTTGACAGATATACTTGGGGACGAAGATCACTACGGCGATATGGATTTCAAGGTTGCAGGTACGGTCGATGGCATTACAGCGCTCCAGATGGATATCAAGATTACGGGTGTAACTGCAGAGATGTTAAAAAATGCGCTGGCAAAAGCCAAAGAAGCCCGCTTATTTATTCTCAACAAGATGCTCGCCGTTCTTGATAGACCCAGACCGCACCTGTCAAAATATGCACCAAAAATAGAAACGCTTACGATAGATCCAGATAAAATCAAGGACCTGATAGGACCTAATGGTAAGACAATAAAGGCCCTGATAGACGAGACCAACGTGAAAATAGATATAATGCCTGACGGTACCGTCAATGTGTATGGCGGCGTCGATTCGAAGCTGGATGAGGCTATAGCCAGGATCAAGGAGATAACCGCTGATGTTAAAGAAGGCGATGTGTTTGAGGGCACCGTCTCGAGGATAGAAAACTACGGCGCATTTGTCAGAATCCTGCCCAACAAAGATGGACTCCTTCACATCTCACAAATCTCCAACGAGCGCATCTCCAGAGTTGCCGATAAGTTGAAAATAGGCGACAAGATCCGCGTAAAGGTCATGGGTATAGACAAGTTCGGACGAATCTCCTTGAGCCACAAAGCCCTTCTTAATGAAACCGGCCACTCAGACAACGGTAATGAAAATAAAAAAACTACCTAAAGAAACGAGGAGCGTCTCTGTGGGCATATTCGTGCCCACAGGTAGCGCTTTTGAAACAGACTCCGAAAGGGGCCTTGCCCATTTCATCGAACATATGCTTTTCAAAGGCACAACAAATAGAAGCTACAAAGAAATAGCCGAAGAGATAGACCAGCTGGGTGGCGTTATCAATGCATTCACCTCAAAGGAGTACACCTGTTTCTACATAAGGGTGCTTAAAGATTTCATTGAAGAGGGCTTCGGTGTTTTAAAAGACCTTATTGAGCATCCATTGATTGATCCAGAAGAGCTCGAAAAAGAAAAGAGTGTTATCATTGAAGAGATCAATATGTCGGAAGACAACCCGGAAGAGCATGTGTTTGATGTCTTTATGGAGAATGCCGTTGAGGGCAGTTTCGGAAAACCCATAATGGGTACAAAACAGCATATACTCTCCTATACACGCGATGATTTGCTCAGGTTCATGGGAAAACATTACCGACCTGAGAAACTCATCATCTCATGCGTGGGTGATGTTGCTGATCTTGAGTGCACTCTCGATGAGGATTTCATTTACAAGGAATATTTCACCGATGCCCAAGCCCACGCAACCTTCAGATTCAAGAAAGGACTAGACATTGTAAATAGACCGATACAACAATCCAACGTGGTACTCGGGTGTGAATTATTCAGCCTGTACGATGAACGCAAATACGCAGCCTATCTCCTGAACGACATCTTTGGAGGAACCATGAGCTCACGCCTATTTCAAACCATAAGAGAAGAGCAATCCCTCTGCTACAACATTTCATCATCTGTAAAGCTCTTTAGAGAGGGCGGCCTCTTCACAATATTCGCAGGTACCTCCAACAATAATGCCCAAAGGCTTCTGGACAGTATCAAATCAGAGATTGAGAAGCTAAAGAAGGATTACATAACCAGGCAGGAGCTAAACAAAGCCAAAACATCCTTCAAAGGATCATATATGTTATCGCTTGAGTCACCCTATGCTGTAATGGTTAAGCAGGGTATAGACACAATCCTTTACGGAGACTACGTACCTGAAGACGAAATAATAGCAAAAACAGATAGTGTCAAACTGGACGATATTGTTCAGATCATTGATCTGATAGAACCCGAAAACTTCCATATTACCGTTCTTGGCGACATAAAACAGATAAACTGGTAGGTGAAACCATGAAAAAGCTATTCCTGATGACACCGGGACCCACACCGGTGCCTGAGGAGATAATGCTCAAAATGGCAACGCCGATAATGCACCATCGAACAAAGGAGTTTAAGGCACTCTTTGGGGAAACCCGCAATTTGTTAAAAAAGCTTTTCCAAACACAAAACGATGTGGTCATTTTCGCCTCAAGTGGTACTGGAGCTATGGAAGCAAGTGTTTCCAATTTGCTTGAACCACAGGAAAAAGCAATTATCATAAACGCCGGCAAATTCGGAAAAAGGTGGGGAGAACTCGTAAAGGCTTTCGATGGAATACCAGTTGAGCTTTCGTATCCCTACGGTGACTACGCAAAGGTGGATGACATAAAGAAGGCTATCGATAGGAATCCCGATGTAAAAGCAGTATTCATTCAAGCATCCGAAACCTCTACAGGCGTTTTTCACCCTATTGATGAAATCGGTACAATGCTTAAAGAGTCCTATCCAGAGGTCCTGTTCGTTGTGGATGGCATTACAGCCATCGGTTGCATGGACATAAAAACCGATCAATGGGGCGTTGACATAATGATAACCGGTTCGCAGAAAGCGCTGATGTTACCACCAGGACTATCGATGCTGAGCGTGAGTGAAAAAGCAAAGGAAAAAATCAAAAAGAGCAAAAACAGGCATTACTACTTCGATATTCTCAAAGAGTTAAATGCAGATGGGGGTGCATATACACCTGCCGTAAAGCTGGTTGAGGGATTGCATGAAGTGTTGTTGCGCCTTTTAGAGGAGGGTCTTGAAAACGTATTTAAAAGGCATGCGCTTCTTGCCTCTGCCACAAGGGAAGCAGCAAAAGCTTTAGGCTTGAAACTCCTTGCAAAAAGACCTGCCGATTCACTAACGGCTATCCTTACACCTATCGACTCGTCAAAAATTATAAATCTCATGAAATCAAACGGTGTCTTCGTCTCAAACGGTCAGGGTGAGCTAAAGAACAGGATCATCCGCATTGCACATCTGGGCTATTTTGATAAACCTGACACACTCGCTGCCATTGGAGCCCTGGAGATGGCACTGGTGAAACTCGGTATATCTATCGAGCTTGGCAGCGGTGTAAAGAGAGCGATGGAGATATTCCTTGAACAGTAACATCCCTTCGGGAGTGGTTCAATTCTTTGAACCGATCTCCACACTGAGGCGTGAAACGGAAAATAAACTCATCAACTATTTCAAATCGCGGGGCTATAAGGAGATTGTCACATCCTTGTTTTCTTACGAAGACAGCATCTTTGAAGGGCTGTTTGAGCCTTTGAAACGGCAGCTGTTTAAAATTGTGGACAAAAATAGTGGCCAGACCATGGTGCTAAGGGCTGATATAACCATGCAGATAACGCAGGCAATAATTATTAGCGATATGGAGATGCCTGTAAGGGTATGCTATGCAGACAACATATACAGAGACGTCACCCAACATTCAGGCAAAAAGAGGGAGTTCAGGCAAACCGGTGTAGAGCTGTTCGGCATAAAGGGACTGGATGCTGACAGTGAGGTAATTGACATTGCAATCAATGCCCTGAAAAACCTATCTATAGATGGCTTGAGGGTTAAAATAGCCGATACGTATCTTATAAATCGGTTACTTGCGTCCTGTGGCGTGGAAGAAAAAAATGTGGTAGAAGAGATCAGAAAGCAGATATCATTCAAAAACCTGGATCTTTTACAAAAAACACTACCTGATCTACCAAAGGAAGTTACAGAAGGTCTGCGCATTCTTCGCAAGCAGAGTGGTTATTACGACCAAGAAAAGGATTATGCACCTGTAAAAGGACTGGCAGATGAGCTGCTTGAGCTTGCAAATGGCATTCACAACACGCACCCTGATGTCAAGCTGTTTGTGGATTTCTTCTACTGCGAATACCCACTCTACCACCACGGGATCGTGTTTGACCTGTTCTCAGATGGCACTCAGCTTGCCGTTGGCGGAAGATACGGAAATGTAACTAAACCCTTTGGCAGATACATTCCAGCAACAGGATTTGCTATAAACCTTGACGAACTAACCTATTTCCTTGCACAAAAGGAGAATAAAGAATGAACAGGCTCGTTGTTGGTGCCCAGTGGGGCGATGAAGGGAAAGGCAAAATCGTTGACATCCTGGCAAAGGATGTGGATATTGTTGTGCGCTACCAGGGAGGCAGCAATGCCGGGCATACGGTTTGCGTTGGTGATCAAACCTTTATATTGCATCTGATCCCCTCAGGAATACTTCATCCAGGAAAGATATGTGTCATAGGCAACGGTGTTGTTGTAGATCCTGCAAGCTTTTTAGAAGAAAAAGAGACGCTGGAGAAGCTTGGCATTGACCTGGATAATAGAGTGCTTATCAGCCAGAAGGCCCATCTTGTGATGCCATACCACAAGGTCTTAGACACACTCAAGGAAGAGAGTATCAGAAAAACGAAAATAGGAACCACGAAACGCGGCATAGGGCCCTGTTATGTGGACAAACACGCCAGAACAGGAATTCGCGTGTGTGATATGCTTGAGCCAGATCTCTTAAAAAGCAAGATAGAGCATAATGTTGCTGAGATAAACAGACTTTTGAAACACCATAACCAAGAGGAATTCTCTGCCAACGAGATTTACGAAACCTACCTGAAATATGCTCAGAAACTATCACCGTTTATTGAAAACACAGTCTATTACCTAAACGAAGCCTGGAAACAAGGCAAAAGATTGCTATTCGAAGGTGCTCAGGGGTGTCTGCTGGATGTGGATTTTGGCACCTATCCATTTGTTACTTCATCCAACCCAACCGTCGGTGGGCTCTTCACGGGTACTGGACTTTCTCACAAAGCACTGGATAGGGTTATGGGTGTGGTAAAGGCATACACAACCCGTGTCGGCAACGGACCGTTTCCTTCGGAGTTAACCGATGAGCTGGGTGACGAGATCAGAAACAGGGGTAGTGAATATGGAGCCACAACAGGCAGACCCAGACGGTGTGGCTGGCTCGATCTTGTGCTCGTAAAGTACGCCGTCATGTTGAACGGTATGGATGAGATAGCAATGACTAAAATAGATGTCCTGGATGGACTTGATGAGATCATGGTGTGCGTGGCTTATGAACTGGATGGCAAAAGGATCGAGTATGTTCCATCATCTTTGAGTGAATTTGGAAGGTGTAAACCTATTTACGAACGTTTCAAAGGGTGGGAAAAAACCGCTGGTGTTGAAACATACGACGCGTTACCGAAGGAGGCAATGGAGTATATCCGCTTTATCGAAGAGTATCTGGGCATACCTGTAACCTATGTCTCCACAGGATCAAAGAGAAGCCAGATCATAGCAAGATAGGAGGGTGCCATGTGCGTGTTCTGCAAAATAGTGAAGGGTGAGCTGCCATCCACAAAGGTTTACGAAGACGATAAATATCTCGCATTCAAAGACATTAACCCCAAAGCCCCGGTTCATATCCTCATCATTCCCAAAGAACACATCGAGTATCTTGCCGACATTGACGAGTCTAACAAGCATATCATCGGGGATATGGCAGTAATTGCAAACCGCATCGCAAAAGAACTTGGTATCGACAAGAGCGGCTACAGGATAGTAATTAACAATGGTCCCGACTCCGGACAGGAGATTTTCCATCTACACATGCATCTGCTGGGTGGTAAAAAACTTATATTTTCGGCATAAATCATGAAGGTAGCTGTAATTCATGGCCCGAATCTAAACATGCTCGGCAAGCGTCAACCCGAGATCTACGGCAAAAAAACCCTCGATGAAATCAACAGAGAGCTTCATGAAAAGGCGCAACAGCTTGGCGTGAAACTCGAATGTTTCCAGTCAAACCATGAGGGAGCGATTGTAGATTTTATTCAGGGTCTACGCGACGACGCCGACGGCATTATTATTAATGCTGCTGCATATACCCACACAAGTATTGCTATAAGGGATGCGCTGCTTACCTGCGGCCTTCCCTTCATAGAGGTACACCTATCCAACATATTCTCTCGCGACCCCTTCAGGCACAGATCAATGCTGTCGGACATTGCAACAGGGGTAATATGTGGTTTCGGTGCTCTTTCTTATGAACTGGCGCTGGAAGCTATAGTTAGTCTAATCAAGGCTCAAGCACAAGTCTAAAGCCCAGAAAGTCACTTATGAGTCCGGGCATATAGTTACTGCGTGCGCTTAAACGTACATCGGCTTGTGGGCTGTACCAGTGCCCGCCCCTTACAGATTTTGCAAGAGAAACATAAGGATTGAGATAGACAGGGTTATTCTTTTTGCTGATTGAATAGAACTTGGCATAGTAGGTATCCATACACCATTCCGAGGCGTTCCCAAGCATATCGTACAAATCGAATCTATTGGGCAAAAAAGAGCCCACGGGCGCCGTTGCAACATAGCCATCCGAGCAGGGAAACGGTTTTTGCATATAGCTTTTTAGTTTACTGTGGGCTGTTTCATCATAAACGTTGGCGTATTTACATGCATCTTTGGGATTCTTCCAGTAAGTATCTCTGCTCTCTATACCTGCCCGCGCAGCATATTCCCATTCAGCCTCTGTTGGAAGCCTGTATATCTCCCCTGTCTGCAGGATTAGCCACTTTATGTACTTTTGAACCTCATCCCATGAGACATTAACAACCGGTTGATTATCAGCGTTTAGATTGTACAGTTTGCCAGAACCACTGTTGTGGGTCGGATCGAACATCTTATACTGTCTGTTTGTAACCTCGTACTGCCCCATAAAAAAGCCGTGAACGCACACCTCGTGCCTGGGTTTTTCATCCTGTCTTGCGAATTTATCCGATGGTGCAGCACCCATCATATAGCATCCACCCGGGATATAGACGAACTTCATGCCAAGCGCATTTGTGTAGTGTGTGGGCCTAACAAGTAGCGTCCATGTCGCATTATCCGGCAAACCATGTGGGAAATCCTTGTAAACATCCCAATAGATGTGCTTATTGTTGCCAACACTTACAAGACCGATATCACCTTTCAAATGTAAAGAACGGGTGGGATACAGGTTCCTATTAGCCCTTATCTGTATGCCAACAACGTATTTCGTGCCGGGTTTACCTACCAGATCGAAGTAAAAAACAAGATAACTACCATCCCATCTGGCAGTTGCGTTTTTGTACAAAAGCCCTTTAGCATCACCACAGAGAGGAAAAACAAAAATAATTATAAGCACAACAAAAGCAATTCTACGCATTTTAACGCCCTCATTTTAATTGTACTCTATAACTATATCGGATGACAAGGATAAAAATGGTAGCCCCAAGGGGAATCGAACCCCTGTTTTCGGCGTGAGAGGCCGACGTCCTAACCGCTAGACGATGGGGCCACTAAAAAGATGGCTGGGATGCAGGGATTCGAACCCCGACTCGCGGATCCAGAGTCCGCTGTCCTACCGTTAGACGACATCCCAACTCAGCATAAGGATTCTAACGGTTTGGAGATAAAAGTCAAGTGCATTTGTGCAAGCTATTTTAGATATTGCAGACAAGAGCGTTTTCCCCTTGAATGTGGACTTATTTTGACTATTTTGCTAATATCGATTAGAATTTTACAAAGGGGGTTTGAATGTCACCGTTTTACCGAAACGCACTTCTATGGATGATTATAGCGGTTTTAATGATACTGTTATTCAACATGTTCAACAATACCGGTTATAACTACGCATCCATGGACTACAACCAGCTCATAGAGGCAATAAAAAAGGATACAATTAAAAGAGCACGTATAGATGGTCATTACGTTTATGTAATAACGCGCCAAAACAAGCGTTACAAAACCTACGTGCCTGATGTTCAAAAGATTGCAGACCTGTTCGTCAAACACAACATCAACGTCCAGATAAAACCGGAAAAGAACAACTCCATTCTCACCAATATTCTCATCTATTGGGCACCAATGCTGATTTTCATATTCATCTGGGTATACTTTATGAACCAGATGAACAAAGGCGGCAAAGCTCTCTCATTTGGAAAGAGTAATGCGCGCCTGTTTGTCAGTGATAGCAAAAACAGGGTAACATTCAAAGATGTCGCTGGTATCGAGGAGGTTAAGGAAGAGCTACAGGAGATTATTGAATTCTTAAAGGATCCTCATAGATTCACAAAAATCGGCGCAAAAATACCCAAAGGCGTTCTACTCGTTGGAGCCCCTGGTACCGGCAAAACACTGATAGCAAAAGCTGTTGCCGGTGAAGCTGGTGTTCCTTTCTTCAGTATAAGCGGTTCAGATTTTGTTGAAATGTTCGTGGGAGTTGGCGCAAGCAGGGTAAGGGATCTGTTCAATCAAGCCAAGCGAAACGCACCGTGCATTGTGTTTATTGACGAGATTGACGCAGTAGGCAGGCAAAGAGGTGCCGGTGTAGGCGGTGGCAACGATGAAAGGGAGCAAACACTCAATCAGTTGCTGGTTGAAATGGATGGTTTCCAGACAGATACAAACATAATCGTTATTGCAGCAACAAATAGACCTGATGTTCTCGACCCAGCTCTTTTAAGGCCTGGCAGATTTGACAGAAGAGTCGTTGTGCCAAGACCGGATGTGCGCGGCAGACTTGAAATACTGAAGGTGCACACGAGAAAGATACCGCTTGATGATGATGTGGATCTGGAAGTAATAGCAAAATCCACTGCAGGATTTGTGGGAGCTGATCTTGCAAACCTCGTCAACGAAGCAGCTTTGCTTGCGGCAAAAAGAAACAAGACAAAGGTAAGCATGGAAGAGTTTGACATAGCCAAAGACAAGGTGCTTATGGGACCTGAGCGCAAGAATGTTATCATCAGCGAACGAGAGAAAAAAACAACAGCATATCACGAATCTGGTCATGCAATTGTTGCAAAGATGTTGCCCAATACTGATCCGGTGCACAAAGTCAGCATTATACCGCGTGGCATGGCACTTGGAGTAACACAGCAGTTACCGGAAGATGATAGATACACCTACGACAAAGAATACCTGTTAAACAGAATCGCGGTACTGATGGGAGGAAGAGCAGCCGAAGAGATAATGCTTAATACCATAACCACAGGAGCCGGAAACGATATAGAGAAGGCAACAGAAATTGCAAGAAAGATGGTGTGTGAGTGGGGCATGAGCTCACTGGGTCCGATCTCATTCTCAGAGGAGAGCAAAGAGGTGTTTCTTGGCAGAGACATGGCGCTGAAGAAAACCTACAGCGAGGAGACTGCAAAACTAATCGACAAGGAAATACAATCCATTGTGGAACAGGGCTATCAAACGGCACTCGACATCATAAGAAAAAATAGAGACAAACTTGAGAAGATGGCGAACACACTGCTTGAAAAGGAAATAATAGACTCCAAAGAGATAGACGAGATCCTCGGTATCAACAATGAAGATAGAGCCGCTTAATATAACCTCAACCGAAGAAGCACGTAAACTCATCGCATCCATCGGCGCACACCCAGCATCGGTTGAGCATATGGCCAAAAAGGGTATTTACCTTCATTTCAGGTTGCGAAAGTGCCCGTTTTATATTGCAAACATCCTGAAACAGGAAGCTCTATCCATTGGCGCCGAACTCGCCGTTCATTCTGAAGTGGTAACAGCCAAGGTTAAATACACAGACTGCATTCTGATGGGAGACATAAACAGACTCCTTACGCTTTCATCTAAACTCAAATCTCAATCCTTCAGAGAGTTGCATAAGCTGGGCGAAAAGCTAAAAGTTTTTCTTGACAATCTTATAGCGGATAAGCTCACCTTCAAGTACAATGATAGAGTCGTTGAACTGAAAAACGATTATCTTATCATGGGTATATTAAACGTTACGCCAGATTCGTTCTCTGATGGTGGCAGATATACTGAACCAGACAGAGCGCTTACTCACGTGGAAAAGATGATTCAGGAAGGTGCAGACATTATCGACATAGGTGGAGAATCAACAAGACCAGGAAGCCTGGCAGTGGATGAAGATGAAGAGCTAAGACGCATAATACCCGTCATTGAAGCTGTAAAAAAACGCTTCGATGTAGTGGTGTCCGTGGATACATACAAAGCAACCGTTGCAAAGGAGGCCCTTGAAATCGGAGTGGAGATAATCAACGACATAAGCGGTTTTGGCTTTGATGAAAAAATGGTAGACACACTGGCTGGATACTCCTGCGGCATAATCGCCATGCACATAAAGGGAAAACCCCACAACATGCAGAAAAATACAAACTACGAGTGCTTGCTTTGCGAAATTAACGAAACCTTCGAATCGATCCTTGAGAAGGCTCACGATGCTGGAATAGAAAGCGAGCGTATAGTGCTCGATCCGGGTATAGGTTTCGGAAAATCATTCGCGGCCAATTTAAGTATTCTCAAACACCTAAAGGCATTCAAAGTTTGGGGTAGACCCATCCTAATCGGCACCTCCAGAAAAAGCTTTATTGGCCATTTTTTAAATATAGAGGATCCACTCAAACGCTTAAACGGAACAATCGCCTCTAATGTTATTGCCTACCTAAACGGAGCAAGCATATTCAGGGTGCATGATGTTGCCCAAAACAGAGAGGCTCTTGAGCTTACCAGGCAGCTTCTGAGTGTGTGATCAGTTGGAGTTATCCCTCCTGCGTTTGTACTCAACTTCAAGTGAGTTGCGAAAGTGTAGATCCATCTGTGGAAATGGTATCTCTATACCATTCTCATAAAGCGCATTGTAAATCAGAATCAGGAAGCGGGATATGGTTCTGCGAGGATAAAGAACGTCGTCGCCCTCAACCCATACATCCAGATCAAAATCAACGCCGCTATCAGCCATGGCGGTCATTTTCAACTCTGGCTCTTTTCCCTTAATATGTCGTACATAGTTTAGCGAGCTCTTTTCAAGTGCCCCCAACACTGCCTTCTCAACATCTTCAATCTTTGTACCGTAGGCTACACTGAAAGGTATTCGAAAGCGCCTCAGTTTCTCCGTCAGTGTCCAGTTGATCACGTTGTTTTGAAATAGCGTCTGGTTTGGGATAATCACCTCAATATTGTCGTTTGTGACAATAGTTGTGGAACGCATCTGAATATCACGCACAACACCCTTAAGTGTATCCGAAATCTCGATATAATCGCCTATTCGTATGCTATTCTCAAGCATCAAAATGATGCCAGAAATAAAGTTAGAAACCATATTCTGCAAACCAAAACCAATACCCACAGAAAGGGCACCAAGGATAACCGTAAGGGAAGAGAGATTTAAACCGATTATTTTCAAGCCAATCAGGAACGTGATAAGAATGATTGTGTAGTATCCCACATTGGCTATTATCGTACGCGTTGAAAGTGTTATCTTTCGCGCAAACCTCGATTCTCTTATACGAATCTTGTAGAGCTTTCCGGTGTAAATACCAAGCACAAAAACAATAAGGGCAATGACCAGGTTGAAAATGCTTACGCTACCAGAACCTACATGAAATAGCGGTTTCGTTACGAAATGCCAGATCATAGTCGCTATCTGACCGGCACCCCCCTGAATCTGTTTGGCAAACGTCCTTAAACTTCCCAGTTTTAATTTTGCTATATAGTAAAGCAGATCCTTTTCGCTCTCTGTCAGCCTTTTGAGCTCGGGAGAGGATAGTTTTTTCTCCCATTTATCTATTGCCTTCATATCGGGAGACGTGTTGAGCTTGATATGCTTAAACTGAATTATTAACACATTGTCTATTATTTGCATCAGAATATCATCGCGTTTTTTCTGGGCTCTTGCGAGTTTCTCTTCCACGCTCCGCATCAGAGACGACTGACCAAGCAACGTCAACCGATCCTCTTCGATATTCAAGCTCTGTATATAATCGTCAAGCTTTCGCAGTTTTTCTTTTAAACGTTTGATGTTTGCTGGAGCACTGGCATCGTCGAAACGTATCTTTAGAAAAGCTCTATAGAGCAACCCCTTGTAGAGCTTAAGACGAGCCGCAATCTCTTTCTTCTCCTGCTTTAGCTTTTGCCGCGTCAACATGTAGAGGGCATATTGCAGATTGTAGGTCAAAAGATGCGGATCACTCCCTTTTGCAGATGCTATGCTTTCCTTCAGCACTTTAAGCTTTCTATCGAGCTCTTCGATCCTGTTATCCATAGAGTTGTAACGCACAATCAAAGCAGCAATCTGTTTAAACAGTCGCAAAAAGTCGTTCTGGTTGGAAAGGGGCTTGAATTCTACATTGACCTTTGGGCGGGACTGAATGGCCCTAAGCACACTCTTTAAGGTTTTTATAATGGTTAATTGTACCTGGGTATCAGGACCACCTGAAGCTTTGATGGCTTTGTATATCTCATCATACTTCTTAAGCAACTGTTGGGGCTTTTGCTTAAAAAGAGATGTGTCAACGTTTGCCGCAGAGGTAATCGATACTGCAACTACAATAAACAGCAATAATCCTGCAAAAAGGGCAAATAAACGGCGCAGATTCATATTTAAAAGCTAACACAGTTATGCAAAAAATTCAATTGATAAAAATTCTTTCAGAAAGGTCACAAAAGTAGGGGGTGCAACCAAAAAAAACAGCGTGCACCCCCTTCACTGCTGCTTTAAAATCTGTAATTCACGGATGCAAAAACACTTCTGCCGAGCGTAGAGTAACCATAGACCTCCTCATAGAAGCGATCAAATATGTTTTTCACTGTTAGAGAAACCTCAAATTTACTGTTAAGCTTATACAGCGCGGTAAAATCAAACACAGCGTACTTTCCAGTCTGGTGGGTATGAGCACTATCATCGAAACGTGTGCCTATGTAGCGCCCATCCACCGTGGCACTCAATCTGCCATTCAAACCTATCAGGGTAACATATCCGTTAACCTGGCTCTTTGGGAGCCTTGCAATCTGTTTTCCTGTATCCGGATTCTTGCTTTTGGTGTAGGTGTAGCTGAGCCCGACCTTTGCAAACCTTACCGGTCTAATCTGCAAAGACAGTTCAACACCCCTGGCATGTGTTTTGCCCTTTATGTTTTTGTATGTGGATTGCCAGGTTGATGGATCTGTCCAGTAGGCTATTCTGTCCTTTACAATGCTGGCAAAATAGCGAATGCGCAAGCTGACTCTATTATTGAAAAAGCGTTGATAGACACCAAAATCCCACGTTTTTGCCTTTTCGGGCTTCAAATCCTCGTTGCCGCCAAGAAAATACCAGGATGGATTGGCAGGCGCATACAGCTCCCATATACTCGGTGCCCTAAAACCGGTTGAATAATTTGCTTTCAGCACAGTATCTGTTTTCGGTATCATGTAGCTTGCACCGAGTTTGTATGTAAAGTGCCTACCAAATGTTTTATACCTGTCTTGCCTTGCCACAGCCTGCAGCTTCAGGTCTCCTATAAGCTGCTGTAACTCCACAAAACCTGCATAGTTATAGCGAAGTTTTTTAAATGGGCTGGTATCTTCGTACTTTTCGATCTTATGTGTAAAACCGCCAGTTATCCTTGTGTTTCCGAAGGTATATGTGCCTACAACATCAAAACCCCACCTTTTTCCTTTATAATCAAGCCAGGAAGGTGGTGCGGATTTGTAATACCTTAGATTCTGCACGAAAAAGCCGTCAACTTTGAGCTTAAACGCACCAAAATGTTTGTCGATATACAGCTTCGTCATAGCAAAATGATCGTTTGAACGTAGACTCCTTGCCTCTGGCGTGTTGTTGGATTTAGCACTATCGTCGGGCAGAAACTTAAAGTCTGGTGTGATATACCATCCGTTATCCAGATAGTTCTGCGTTTTGTACAGCTTAAGCAACCAGCCCGCTTTCAGCGATTTACTGAATTCATACTCCAGCCTTGTCGACGCATCTGTTTTGTGGTAGGAATCCTTTTCGTCTCCGCGCGAGTACGAATGTTTATCTGGATCGTACTTGTCCATTTTGGATATGCCACCCGTATCAAATCTCGAAACAGACAGAAACGCCGAAAATCTTCCGCTCTTTCCATATGCGCTGGCATTCTCCATGTAGGTTTTGTGCGAACCCGCCTCAAAGGAGACAGCCGCACCGGGTTTTCCCGATCCTCTCTTGGTTATGATATTTATCACTCCACCAATAGCGTTGGAGCCATACAATCCGCTTTGTGCGCCCTGAACGATCTCGATACGGGATATATCGTTTACTGTCAAATCAGCAAGGTTGTAGTAAGGTTGTGGTTCGGACGGATCGGAAACATCCACCCCATCGATAAGAATCTTTGTGTAGTATCCAGGCAAACCGCGCATATTAACTGTTGTTTGACCACCAAAAGCGCCATTTGAAACCACATTGATGCCGGCTATCATTTTCAAAGCATCCTTAACATAGAAGATGCCATCCCTTTTCAGCTGAGACGCCGTAATTACATTGACCATAGATGGAGTGCTCAACATCTCTGTGTGATTCCTGGTAGCAGTAACGACTATCTCATTCACATTTGCCTTGCAAAAACCTGAAAATGCAAAAAAAACAGCAACACTTAACACCACCACACCGCCACGTTTCATAAAAGAATACCCTCCTTTTTTGTTGTTGATTGAGGCGATTTTTAGGAAACCTGATAGATAAATCAGCAGCGGTCAGCAGAAGTGTCTAACGGCTGGCATGATGCACCTCCTTATCCTCGTAAGGTTAGTGCGATTTATACCTCCGGTGCGGGTCTCCTGGCTCGGCTTCATCCTACTCTCCCCGGCCTTCCCACCCATTTAAGGGCAGTGGCCGCATCTTCCTCGAAAAGGAAGCGGGGATTTCGTCTGCCTCACAGTTGCGGGACAGCGCCGGACTTTCACCGGACTTCCCCTGAAACACCGAAGGCACAAGCTCGCTTAGTAAGTGATAAACATACCTTCCCTATTCCTGCACATTTTCAGGTTTATTGTAAATAGTTGGCTCAACTTTTGCAAGCTGAAGGCATCAGGAGTATCCCACACAAATTCAACAGCTCCATCTTTCAAGGCAATCAGAGATTCAAATATTCTTAAAGCTTCATTGATATCGTGCAGAATCACGATAAACGTGCTTTTTCTCTTTAGTCTCTCAAGCAGATGTAGAATCTCCTTTCTGTGTTTTAAGTCAAGGTTTGATGTGGGCTCATCCAGTATGGTGTATGCCGCCTGCTGAGCAATTACCTTGGCGAGCAACGCCCTTTGCAACTCACCATCGGAGAGCTCACTAAGGAGTGCCTGCGATTTATCGCCCAGATCGACCAGCTCCATAGCCTCTGCCACCTTTAACCTATCCTGTTTTGAAAGAAAACCAAAAACGCCCTGCGTGTGCGCATACCTGCCAAAACCAACGAACCGCTCTAATGTAACATTGAGATTAACAACCATACTCCTGTGCGTATAGGCAATAAGTTTGCTCCTTGCCTTTGTTGAAAGGTTGCGTATGTCTACCCCACCAACAGTGACACTGCCGCTGTATCCACCAATAAGACCACTTACAATTCGCGCCAGTGTCGTTTTACCGCTTGCATTGGGCCCTATTACCACATGCAACCTGTCATCGCAAAACGTTAAATCTTCTATACGCATGGCAAAACGGCTTCCATACGCAAACACCAATCTGCTTATCTGGATCGCCACGCCACTCTCCTTAACAGCAGAATCAAAAAAGGACTACCTATGAGTGCCGTTATCACACCAACGGGGATCTCCATTGGATACAGGATACTCTTCAGTGTTGTATCCACAATTACCATAAACAGGCCGCCGGACGTAAAGCTCAAAGCAAGGTTGTACTCACCACTCTCACCAAACACGATCTTAACAAAGTGGGGCATAATCAAACCTACGAAACCTATAGCACCACATTGAGAGACAATGATTGATGTAATGAGTGAACCAAGTACATACTGGCGCAGAAGAAACATACTCGTGTCAACACCGCTGGAGAGGGCCAGATCTTCGCCTACCCTATATATCTCGAAGCGCTCGATATCCACCATTACAAGAAGGCTCAAGAGGACAACAAAAGCAAAGCTAATAAGTGCCGCATTGAGTGTAAGTGAAGTAGTGTCACCCAGATACCAGAGAAATATGTTTTTTACAAAGCGTGAACTTAAAAAAACACTCATAATCGAAATAATTGAGCTAAAAAAGAAACTAATAGCTACACCGGTAAGCACCATTCCGGATGAGCTTTCTTCACTTTTAATGCCGAAGAAAACCACAAATAGTACGCTCATCAATGCCATAGCAAAGCTCAAAATATACGCATAGACTGGGGCAAAGAAAATGGATCCAACGATATATCCAAACGCCGCAGCTGACGAGATACCAAAAAGATAGGGATCCGCCAGGGGATTCCTAACAAGCGTTTGAAAGCTCATACCTACTACGGAAAGGCCAGCGCCAACCATATAATCTGCAAGAATACGGGGCAATCTTAGGTGTAACACAAGCAATCTATTCGCCGGATCAAAAAGCCCTTCCAGGCTTAGTATCCTGCCTCCGTATCGCAACGCAAGTATAGGTACCAAAATACTTGCAACAGAAAGCGCAATCAGCGCTACTTTGTCCTTTTTCTTAAATCCATGCACGCTTCGGTAATCCTGTACGAGGGTCTGTTGTAGATATCCGGATTCACAATAAGCAGGCGGCTCTTAAGATGCAAATCCTTCAAGATTTTCTGAGCCATCTTCTTTGCATGTGGAACCGACATGGAAACAATTATATAATCCGGATCGCTCTGATAGAGATACTCCCGGTTGATAATGATAAACTCAAGGCTATTCGATTTAACAAGGTTCTTCAAACCAGCACATGCCATTATGCTGTTGATGAACGTTCTATTTGTGGCTGCAATTAGCGGTTTAAGACTAACCAGGAACACCGCTGTAGCTCTGGGTCTGGGTATATGGCTATAGAGCGAAACAATCCTGTTGACAAGCGCATCCGGGTTTTTATGAACAAGTGCGGCTATGGTTTTTATTATGTGAATGATGTCTGAAACATTTCTTGCCGAAAAAAACAAATTCTTTATTCCAAGCTCATCCAGCTTTATCTTCACATCCAGACTGGGTCCTTCCTTCATGCCAATAACGTAGTCCGGGTGTAGCTGCACAATCTTTTCAAGCGACGGATGTGCATAGCTGCCTACCTTGGGTAGACGTTTCGCTGCCGGTGGGTAGTTGCTAAAAATGGTATCCGCCACCACCATATCACCCGCACCAAGAGCAAATAGAATCTCCGTGATGGAAGGTGCAA
>CAZIZT010000027.1:0-102152 GCA_964544085.1 uncultured Desulfurellales bacterium | reverse complement strand
CCTCGTTTACCACAATCTCTTCTGCCTTCCTGTCAATATAAACAGTCATATCCCCGAAAGCACCGCGGCTTATCTCTTTTCTGGCAAGGGCGGTACCAAATGTGCCTGATAGTGCTTCATCCACCTTTCTGCCAATCCTCTGAAACAGCTCAACGAACCTTTCCGTCATTTGCAAGACCCTCAATAAACCTTTTTATTCTTTCTATCATGTATGAAGGTGTGGATGCACCGGCAGTGATACCAACCTGCTTGGCACCCTCGAACCATCTTGGATCGATCTCCTTTTCTGTCTCAATATGGTACGCCCTTGGTGAGTATCTCCTGCATATTTCGTACAGCTTTCTTGTGTTTGCAGAGTTTTTACCACCAATAACTATCATTACATCTGATTCACCTGCAAGCTTCTTGGCTGAGCGTTGCCTCTTCTCCGTTGCATCGCAGATTGTGTTGTAAACCTTCAGCTCTTTTGCATTCTTGGAAAGCTCACCTACCACAGATGCAAAGCGCTCAACAGACTGGGTGGTCTGTGAAATAACCCCTATTCTCTGAGCTACAACAGAACGAGCCTCCTGAGGTGTGTTGACCACTATTGCCTTGTAGTCAGCATAACCCATATGGGCTTTCACCTCTGGATGGTCCTTATCGCCGAATATTACAACGGTGTAGCCCTCCTGATAAAGTCCACGTGCATAGTCCTGTGCCTCTTTCACAAATGGGCAAGTAGCATCTATATACTCAACACCGTTTTCCTTCAACTGCTTGTATAGCTGCGGTGGAACACCATGAGATCTGATAAGAACCGGTGCATCAAACTTTTCAAGTCTATCTACAACGATAAGCCCTTTTTTCTCATACTCTTCAACAACCTGTGGATTGTGGATTATAGGACCCAGGGAATAGATACGCCTATGTCTCTTAAGTGCATCATCAGCCATGCGTATGGCTCGCATCACACCGTAGCAGAAACCAGCATTCTCAGCCACTACAATCTTCATCGGCTCTGCTCCATGATCCTTTTAACCTTCTGATACAGCTCATCAGGACTCAGCATAGTGGTATCTATCTCGATTGCATCCTTTGGCTTCACAAGTGGAGCAACGGAACGTCGTGTATCTCTTAAATCCCTCTCTTTCACATGGGCAAGTGCCTCATCAATGGTAGTACCATCATCCCTTGCACGCCTCTTTGCCCTCTCCTTTAAATCTGCGACGAGATAAAGCTTCAGCTGTGCATCAGGAAAGATAACACTACCACAATCCCTGCCGTCTATAACAAATCTGCCCTCAGTAGCTACACTCCTGACAAGGTTATTCACAAACTCTCTGACAAAATCCATTTTTGCAACCCTTGATGCAAGCTCTCCACAGCGAGCGGTTCGAATGAACTCCTCTATGTTCCTGCCGTTGTAGTAGATCTCAAGCCTATCCGAAATGCGTACGTCAAACCTCAAATTCCTCAACCCTTCAATGGTCACCTTCTCTCCAAGTATACAGCCTATTGCTCTGTATATAGCCCCTGTGTCTATATGAATAAAACCATCACGCTCAGAAAGCAGGTGAGCAAGCGTACTCTTACCACTACCGGCAGGACCATCTATCGTAACGATGAATCTCCGGCTCATCCGAGTGACTCTTTGAACAACCTTGCCATTTTAAGGTAGTCAGCCAATCTATTGAGATCACCTTCAGCAATAAACCCCTCAATGCGTTCAATGTGGTCTTTATACTCCCTTATAGCCATGAGCATATTATCCTTGTTCATGAGAAATATTTCACTCCACATTCTTTCGCTCGAGGCGGCAATGCGGGTAAAATCCCTGAACCCACCACCAATAAACTTAAATTTCTCGTTATTCTTCTCTTCAACAAGACCCACAAGCGCATATGCTATCAGGTGTGGCAGGTGGCTTATGTAGGCAAACACCCTATCGTGTTCTTCTGGATCCATTATCTCAAGCCTCATACCGAGCCTCTTTATAAGCACCTTTACCCGGTCGAATGCCTCATCTTTTAGCCCATCAAACGGCGTAATTATACAGTAAGCTCCATCAAACAGACCCATTCTTGCAGCATGAACGCCGAATTTCTCAATGCCAGCAATAGGATGGACAGGCACAAAAGCTGCATTGAGCTTCTCTAAACTAATCTGCTTAAGCACAGCTGCCTTGAGGCTCCCAACATCAATAATAATGGCATCCTGTCTCATTATGCTACCTAGCCTGTTAACTATAGGTGCAATGGAAAAAACTGGTGTGGCAACTATAGCAAAATCACACTCATCGAACTCGCTTAGATCTGCTGCGGCCTCATCTACAATTCCCTTGCTCTTTGCAGCTTCGAGGCTGGCTCTATCCTCATCAAAACCGATAATATTTCTGGTAAGCCCCCTCTTTTTCAGCTCCAGGGCAATTGATGAACCCATAAGACCTACGCCAACAATACCTGTGCTGTTAAACATTTAGAACTTCCTTTAGTCTTTCGATGAAAACACGGTTTTGCTGCATGGTGCCTATCGTTACTCTGAGGTGTGTTTTCAAACCGTAAGGACTCATGGAACGTACAATTATGCCCCTTTTGAGCAACGACCCGTACACCTCATCAGCATCCCGACCGACATCGAACAGGATAAAATTGGCGTAGGTTTTTACATAGCTTATACCCATTCTATCAAACGCATCGTAAAGGAACTTTTTCCCTTCCTCGTTTACCGCAACACTTCTTTGAATATGCGCATCATCATCCAGCGCTGCCATTGCCGCCTGTTGAGCTAATATGTTTACATTGAACGGTGGTCTTGTTCTGTTGAGATAATCTACAATCTCGGCACTTGCTATGCCGTAGCCTATTCTGAGACCCGCAAGACCATAAGCCTTAGAAAATGTCCTTAATATTATAACGTTGTGACGTTTGTGGAGATCCAGCAACTCCTCGTAACCATCCACTGCAGATGCATACTCATAATAGGCTTCATCTATAACAACAAGCGTATTCTCACCGGATTTCTCCAGTACCTTTTCAATATCACGCCGCTTTATTATCGTTCCCGTAGGGTTGTTGGGTGTATTCAAGAAAACTATGCGTGTAGAAGGATTGATACGATCAATAAGCGCATCCATATCGTATGCATAGTCTGACCGCAAAGGCAGCTCAACAAGCTTTTTGTTAAACGCCATTCCAATGATCTTATACTCCACGAATGTTGGGTAGCAGTAGAGTATCTCATCGTCCGGTTCTACAGCAAATGTTCTGTATATCAGCTCAATTAACTCATCCGAACCGTTTCCGAAGATGATATTTTCCATGTTTACGTTGAGCTTCTCAGCCATTTTTTTCTTCAAATAATATGCATTTCCATCCGGGTAGCGGAAAACACCCCCAGCTGACCTTTTAATAGCCTCTACAGCCAAAGGACTTGCTCCCAGTGGATTCTCGTTTGATGCCATCTTCACGATTTCGCCTTCAATACCAAGTTCCCTTTTGAGCTCTTCAATCGGTTTTCCACCTTCGTAGGGCTTGAGCTTTCTAATATGCTCCGCAACTATCACCTTATTCCCCCTTTTTATGCATTCGGATTATTCAGACCACGGTAATGCCGGCTTTCCCCTTGTGCTTGGTCTCGTAGAGGGCTTTATCTACCCTTTCGAGGATAGATGAGATCGTATCTCCTTCTCTAACAGTCGTTACCCCGATAGACACAGTGCACTTGAACTCATCTGCTCCCTTTTTAAAGGTGATGGAGGAAAAAGCCTTCTGTATCTTCTCAGCAACCTTTTTTGCTTCATCCAGGCCCGTCTCTGGCAGAACGACGATAAATTCATCTCCTCCATAGCGTATACAGGAATCAGTATAACGGGTTATTCTTTCAAGCAGCATAGCAAAGTCCCTAAGCACAATATCGCCGCTTCTGTGGCCATACAGGTCGTTTATCTGTTTGAAATTATCAAGGTCTATCATTATCACGCTGAATATCTTACCGTAACGCTCAAAATCATACAGCATCTCCTTAAGAACCTTGTCCATATAACGTCTGCTGTATAAGCCTGTCAGGTGGTCCTTTAAAGAGAGCTCCTTCAGGCTATCTATTGCTTCGCGTTGTTTTTCAAGGATTTTCCTTGCCGATTCCAGCTCCGTTTTGAGAGCCATATTTATGTACTTTATTCGTTCAATCTCATTGGCAATGTTAGATATTGTGGTGCCGGAATCGAGTCCATCGAGTGTTTTGAGTACATCATCGTGCTGCTTTTCGGTCTTTTTCAGGGAATCCTCCACGCTGAGCGTAACATCCTTAACGTTCCTTGCAATATCCAGCACTTTCTGCTTCATCTCTTCAACGGCTTCTTCTTCAAGCTTCACATCGCTGTAAAGAAGACCACGCAGCACATCCCTGTCAAGACCCGACTCGAGCGCCACCTGCGTGAAGACACGGTAGTAGTTGAAAGGAGTAAAGGGGATATCCTTTTTGGTCATGCGGTAGAGAGCCTCTTTTATAATGGAAGCAAGCTTACCGTTTTTCTGGCTCATCAAGAATTCTCACACTCTCAGCTGTTACAACCCTTCTATGGGTCCCATCATCCAGTTTTACAACCAAAAACCCCTTATCATCAAGTTTTTCAGCTATTCCCTCAACCTTTGTATCACCGCTTATTACAGCTACACGCTTACCCAGCGTTATATCGTAACGCTTCCACATCTCCACAACTTCGTTCTCCCTGTTCGCCTCAATCAAACCGATCAGGTTTTCAAGGTAGTAAAGCACATTAACAAGAAGCTGGGTTCTATCAACCTTCTCTCCAACCTCAAGATAAACACTTGTGGCAACATCCTTGATATCATCAGGTATCTTCTCCATGTTCACATTGATGCCAAAGCCTATAATAGCTGTTTTCAGCATACCAGACTCACTCTTTGTCTCAAGGAGAACACCTGCTATCTTCTTACCATTGACGATGATATCATTGGGCCATTTTATACCAGCGTTATCTATACCTATGTCACTTAAGGCCTCCACGATAGCAATGGATGTGGCGAACATCAAATCAATCGACTTCACCATCGGCATGTGTTCGGGCATATACACAACGGATGCGTAGATGTTAACACCGTGAGGGGATAACCACTTTCTCTTCTGCCTGCCCCTTCCGCTCGTTTGTTCTTCGGAAACAATAAGCATTCCATTTGGGCAACCCTTTTCTATCAGATACTGCGCTTCATCCATGGTGGAGGAGGTTAACCTGAAGTATTCAATCTCCCTGCCAAAAAGCTTCGTATTGAGTCTTCTACGGATCTCGTAAGGTATAAGTATGTCCTTTCCCTCTTCTACAAGTCTGTAGCCAACACTCCTTTTTGCTTCAATCTTATAGCCCAATTTCTCAAGACCCTTAATCCTGTTCCACACAGCAATTCTGCTTATACCGAGCTTCTTGCATATAACATCACTTGTGATATAGCGACCCAAGTTCTTGTACAGCTCATCAAGAATTACATCATTCATTTCTTCTCTCTCAACGCCTTATTCAACAGTTTTATAGCACAAAACTTGCCACACATGGTACAGACATCGCTTTCGGTGGGTTTGGAGCGGCTCCTCTCCTTCCTTACATACTCCGGATCAATGGACAGCTCAATCATCCTATCCCATTTTAGAGCTTTTCTTGCTTTGCTCATCTCCAGATCCCACTCGAAAGCTCCAGGTATTCCCTTTGCTATGTCTGCAGCATGAGCGGCTATACGTGTAACAATAACCACTTCCCTAACATCCTCAGGACGCGGGAGCCTAACATGTTCAGCCCTCGTCACGTAGCAGAGAAAATCAGCACCATTTGCAGCCATCAGCGCCCCACCTATGGCGCTTGTGATGTGATCATAGCCAGGAGCAATATCCGTGACCACAGGCCCAAGCACGTAAAAAGGCGCACCTTCACATACGCTCTTTTCTATCTTTGCGTTGGTAATAACCTGATCGATAGGCACATGTCCGGGCCCTTCAATCATGGATTGGACACCAGCTTCAAGTGCTCTTCTGTGCAGTTCCCCAAGCAGTATTAACTCATGGATCTGAGCCCTATCGGTAGCGTCGGCAATCGCACCGGGTCTAAAACCATCCCCCAGCGAGAGCGTCACATCGTACCTTCTGGCAAT
The DNA here is from genome assembly GCA_964544085.1 of uncultured Desulfurellales bacterium. Lineage (GTDB taxonomy): Bacteria > Campylobacterota_A > Desulfurellia > Desulfurellales > Hippeaceae > CAZIZT01. The sequence continues at coordinate 96,015 of CAZIZT010000027.1, read as the reverse complement.
CTCAAGCAGGCGATCAAAATCCTCATACAGTGGATTCTGTTTTTCGTTGTATAGCATCCAAACAGACAGGAACGTGCCTCCGCGGGAGACGATATCCTCAACCCTGCCCTGTTTGATAAGCCTTTCCAGCGTCTCCATCGTTACACCGCAGTGCAGTGTCATGTAATCAATACCATCTTTCGCTTGCTTCTCGATGGTATCAAAGATGTCATCCTTGGTCATGTACGCAATGCTTCCCCTTTTCTCCGCAGCCTCAACGGCAATCTGATAAATTGGCACGTTGCCGACAACAATAGGTGAATGCTTCAAAATGGTGCGCCTGATGAGATCAAGATCGCCGCCGGTGGAGAGATCCATAACAGAATCCGCCTTAGCCTCAACAGCAGCTCTAAGCTTGGCAAGCTCGTTGTCCAGATCTGCAATGTCGCTTGAGGTTCCGATGTTTGCATTAACCTTTGTGCGCAAACCCTCGCCTATACCAATGGGCCTGACATTATGATGGTTCACATTCCTGGGTATAACGATAGTACCCTTAACAAGACCTTCCATTATGAACTCTTCGCTTCTTCGCTCATCCTGCGCAACCTGCTTTATCTCTTCAGTTGCTATTCCTTTTCTTGCAGCCTCTATTTTCGTCATAAGTGACACTCCTCAATAAGAACTTAACAATACTATAGCCTAATATACACAAAAACGGAGTTTTTATCAAATAAAATATGACAGCTTAACATGTGAAACAAAAAGGCGAAGGAAAATACGCAGCAGAATAGGAAAAATGGTGCCGAGGGCGGGACTTGAACCCGCACGGGAATGATCCCACCACCCCCTCAAGATGGCGTGTCTACCTGTTCCACCACCTCGGCTTGTTAAGGCAGCTATTGAATAACCTATTTTACGGCGCTTGTCAAGCATGTTTAGATGTCGAAAGAAGGGAAGCTCACTTGACCTGAAATCGGGATATGCCCTATAAAAGAAACAAAAAGGAGGTGGCAGATATGGCTGAGAAACTTGCGCTTATTATGACAACCACTCAGGATAAACCAGATGCCGAGAGATTAACGGAACGTCTACTTAGAGAAAGGCTTGCAGCATGTGTTAGCACCATAGGTCCTGTGCAAAGCTCCTACTGGTGGGAGAACAAAATCGAACAATCCAAAGAGTACATCCTTCTGATCAAAACACGCAGGGAGTTTGTAGAACGGGTAATAGATACAATCTCAGAGCACCACCCTTATGATGTACCAGAGATCGTAGCGTTTGAGTCGGTTGCAAGTAACCCTGATTATCTTGAGTGGCTCCTTTCAGAAACCACAAAGCATCAAGATTTGTCTTGAGCTATTCTGCTTTTTTTGATATAAGTCGTTGGTCACAAAGAACGTGGAGGTCGAACAAATGGCAAGAAGATGCGAAATTTGTGGTAAGTCAGCCCAGGTGGGATTCAAGATAAGTCACTCCCACAGGAAAACAAAGACGAGATGGCTCCCAAACATACAGAGGGTAAAGGCTATCGTTGATGGCCAGGTCAAACATATTCATGTGTGCACATCTTGTCTGAAATCCGGCAGGGTACAGAAAGCTGTAAAGTAACTACTTTTTCCTATCGAAAAACGGATTCTTGGTGGTTGCCGAAAGCGGTATGCCGTAGGCACCACCTACCTTTTCTTCAAAATACCCCGCCTCTACAGCTGCCTGACCAATCGAAAGCATAATTCTGTTGTCAATTCCGAAAATGGAAGCGAGCTTAACAACACTACCAATAGCTATGCCGGCATCTGTAACGCTTATTGCGCACCGTGCCCCTTTTGCCTGTGCCTCATCACAAGTGGCAAATCCGCAAAAACCACAGTTGAACTTATGGTAAAACAGCTTATAGCCTATCAGGATAATGTGGCTAACGGTTTCACAGTTTAGAGCATCTCGCTCATAGAATTTAAAACCGCTTCTTTTCGCTATTCGCTTGGATTGTTCAAGAACAACCCGTTTTTCCTCTTCTTTTTCCAAAAGCTTTACAACAATATCATCCCTGCCAACACCTTTGGGAGCCGTTATAGCATTGGCAATAAGTAAACGCGAAACAACATCCAATGCCTCCTTAATTACATTGCTCACTCCTCCAACCTCCTTTTCACGTACTGACGTATCTTCATTAGCGCCTTTGTCTTTATTTGCGAAACACGCGACTCTGTTTTCCCAATCACTGATGCTATCTGCCTGATATTTAAATCCTCGTAGTAGTATAGACTCAAAACCGTTAGCTCAAGTTCACTGAGTTTACCCAGCGCCTCCTTGATCAGCTCTTCTTTCTCTTTCTCCTCAAGCTCTTTGCTGGGGGTTTTTGCCATCCTGTTTTCGATGGCTTCTATAACCAGCATGTCGCCATCACTCAAAACCTCATCCAGACTAAGCATATCCAGATTGGAATTTGCTGTAAGCACTCGATTAAACTCATCAAGCCCCATCCCGGCTTTTTCGGCAACGCTCTCATCTGATGGATTGAATACCCCTTCATCCATGAGCTGTCTGTAAGCCTCCGAAATTCTCTTGAGTTTATCCCTGCCGTACCTTGAAACCCTATCCACACTTCTAAGCTTATCAAGAATTGCGCCCCTAATCTTCAGGCTTGCGTAGGATTTGAATTCTGCAGGAGATTTGGAGTGATCAAATGCCTCTATTGCCTTCAAAAGTCCCATCATGCCAACCTGAACGAAGTCCTCCTCATCATACCCATCAGGCATCCGCACAACGAGCTTTCTAACCATTCTTCTTACTATAGGGTAGTACTGCTCAACAAGTTCATCTTTATCGATTCTCATCGTCTATCTTGCCGCAAAGCTCACCTACTCTCCTCTACACTCTCAGAAGTACCTTCACTGGAGCCTGCGGATTCCGCTTCGGCGCCGTTGTTTTTTTCTTTTTTCTTAAAGAAATTCAGAACTATGAAATTTATAAGCGCCGAAGTGACGATGCCGGTGAGATAGAACGCAATAGACGTAAAAAAGGTCTTTAACAAGGCTGTCATGAAATCGGTACTTGAGTAGGTGAATACGAGGATACAAACGGCAGTAGCACTTAATCCGTATAGCGATGCAACCCACTTTGGATCAACGACAAGGCCATTTTCGTTGTTCACCTTAACTCTCCAACAATCTTAACAGTTCTTTCTCGTCGATGATTTTTATATTAAACTCACGCGCTTTCCTCAACTTAGAACCAGGATTCTCTCCCACAACGAGATAGTCCAGTTTTTTGCTTACGCTATTCCTGACAATACCTCCCTTTTTCTCCACAAGCTCCTTGTAGTATTCTCGCGGCTTTGAGAGTGTGCCTGTAAACACGAAACTCTTGCCCTTTATAGCATCAGATGCTTCCTCGGTTTCATCGATAAAATGCACACCCGCTTCAAGCAATTTCTCTATCGTTTCAAGGTTCTTTTCCTCTGAAAAGAAAGCCACGATGCTGTCAGCAATCTCAGGGCCTATACCTTCGATAGACAAAAGCTCCTCCTTTGTTGCCTTCTTCAGATGATCCAAATCCTTAAAATGCTCAGCCAGTAAACGGGCGACAAACTCGCCTACATGCCTTATTCCAAGGGCATAAATGAATTTAGCAAAAGTCGTGCCTTTTGATCTTTCTATTGACGATATGAGATTCTCTGCGAGCTTCTCACCCACCCTTTCAAGGCTCATCAGAGTCTCTTTATCAAGCTTGTAGATATCACTTATGTTCTTGATTATGCCCTTATCAACCAGTTGCTCAATCAACTTGTCGCCAAATCCCTCAATATTCATAGCCTTGCGCGATACAAAGTGCTTCACGGATTCCTTCAGGACTGCAGGACAGTTTATATTGCTACATCGATAATAGGCACCATCCCTCACCACGTGTGAGCCACACACAGGGCAGCGCTTAGGCATTTCAAACACCCTCTCAGAGCCATTGCGAAGCTCCTTAACAGGTTTCACCACCTCCGGTATAACATCACCTGCGCGCTGCACAAAGACAGTATCTCCAATACGAATATCCTTCTTCCTTATTTCATCAAGCGTATGAAGGGAGGCTCTGGAAACCACAACACCACCAACGTTTACAGGTTCCAGGATTGCCACCGGTGTTAGAATACCTGTTCTACCTACATTTACCACAATATCCTTGACCTTCGTGGTAGCCTGTTGAGCAGGGAATTTGAATGCTATTGCCCAACGTGGTGCTTTCGTGGTTGCACCAAGCCTCCTTTGCAGTTCAAAATCATCCACTTTAATGACCGTACCATCAAGCTCATAGTTCAACTGGTTGCGCCTTGATTCAAGGTATTCCTTATGTGCAATAGCCTCCTCAATACCGTGACAGAGCTTGTTGAGCTCGCTTGTTTTAAAACCGAACTTTCCTAAAAGCTCTATAGCCTCATGCTGGGAGGATGGATAACTACTGTAGCCCCTGATTTCCCTTATGTAGTATGCAAACATCTCCAATTTTCTCTTTGCCGTCTCCTTTGGATCGAGCTGTCTCAAACTACCAGCTGCAGCATTTCGCGGATTGGCAAAAAGCGGCAGACCCTTCTCAGCTCTCTCTTCGTTGATTCTCTTGAACTCCTCTTTCGTTAAAAGTACCTCTCCCTGCACATCAAGATACTCAGGTGGATTATCAACAATCAACTGAAGCGGTACACTTCTTATCGTTCTCACATTTGCTGTTACATCCTCACCAACGTAACCGTCACCCCTCGTTGATGCATTGACCAATTTTCCATTCTCATATATCAAACAGACAGAGAGGCCATCGAACTTGGGTTCCACGTAATAATCTATCTTTTCCTCTGTATCCATTTTCAAGAAACGTTTTATGCGTCTATCAAACTCTATGATCTCCTGAGCTGTGAAACCATCTTCAAGGGAAAGCATGGGTATTTTGTGTTCCACTTTCTCAAATTTGTTCAACACGCCCCCACCAACCCGGACTGTTGGCGAATTGGGATCATAAAACTCCGGAAACTGCTCCTCCAGTCTTCTTAGCTCTTCAACAAGATTGTCATATTCAGCATCAGATATGACAGGATCATCAAGTACGTAGTATCTGTAATTGTGATAATTTATGAGCTTTCTTAATTCCTCAATCCTCTTTCTGGCGGTTTCTTTATCCATAGGCACCCTCCCGCTTCTATTTAGAGAAGAAATTGATTCTGAAACCGATACCCTTTGCGTAGGTCACATAGCTGTAATGTTCAAAGAAGTCGCCTGTATTTATATATAAGCCGTTTTTGCACTTTTTCATCCTGGGGGTGTGGGTATGACCAAGTATTACCGCGTCGTATCCGTATCTCTCTATCCTATCGCAGGCGTACCTCTCCAGCGCCTCCTCTACCCTGCGGTATCCCTTAGAGGCAAGACCCCTCTTGCTAAACTCTGAGGCCCTTTTTGAAAGCTCCAGCAAGCACGCAGGATTAAGGTGCTCTATAGCGCTCAGTGTAACGGGATTTTTCAAGAAAGCCCTGAACAGTCTATAGCCCAGATCTTTTTTGTCTATTGTGTCGCCGTGACCTATATGAATCTTTAAGCCATCTATCTCAATATCGGCAAAGGAAGGGACAATCTCAGCCTTTATAAACTGCTTAATGTTTTCAAGTGCATACTCGTGGTTCCCTTCAATAAGGACTACCTTTCGTTTTTCTGCAATCATCGATAACGCATTCAGCAGCGGTAAGTGGTGGGAGTAGAAAAAATCCTTATAGCCATAAAAAAATTCAAAAAGATCCCCAAGGATGTATATGGCATCGTAATCGTAATAGGCGTACAGAAGAAAATCCACTATCCGTTTACTCAAGGGATAGTGGGCATCAGATAGAAAAAGGCAGCGCATTTCTTAGAAGTATAGCCTATTTCTATTGAATACATACTTCACAAAAAGATATCCGAACAGAAAACCACCGATATGTGCAAACCATGCAACGCCACCAGAGAAATGAGCAGCTATCGCAAGCATACCGTTGAAATACTGAATGAAAAACCAGAAAACAATAAATAGCCACGCCGGGATCCACAAAAATGTGATAAAAAAGAATATGGGCACCAAAGATAGGATCTTTGCCTGCGGAAACATAACAAAATAAGCACCTACTACTGCAGAAATTGCACCGCTTGCACCTATCATGGGTATGGTGGATGAGGGGTTTGCTACGCCTTGAGCCAGGGTCGCTACAATACCACCTGCAAGATAGAAGAGCAGATAGTTAACATGACCCATCCTATCTTCCACATTATCACCGAAAATCCATAGAAACCACATATTACCAAGAATATGCAAAAAACCACCGTGCATAAACATGGACTCAAACATTCTGACAAAGGAACGGAAAAAATCGTGGTATTCAAAAAGCATCGCCGGTATAAATGCGTGGTTGTATAGAAACGCGTTGATATTGGGCACTTTAAGCTCATAAATAAAGACAATGATATTAACAACAATCAGCAAAATATTCACTACAGGTTGCCTATATGAAGGCACATCATCCTTTAGTGGAAACATATTTCCTCCTTCTGTAGAGTTCTATTAGATACCTCACTATGAAGTAAAAAACAATACTCAGTACAACTCCGGTTATCACACTACCAATAAAAATTGACCAAAACGCATTCCTACCACTTTCTAAGTAGTGTTCAAGCGTGAATGGTTTCAGATGAAACCTGGCATGGACACCTGTAATAAGGCAGCCCAGCTTGTACTCGAAGTAATAGACAAACGGTGCGCTCCAGGGCATGTTGACCCATGAACCTGCAATAGTGGAGATCTTGTTGAGACGAAAGATAAGTGAAACCACTATAGCCAGTATTGTATGTATACCAAAAAAGGGAGAGACTGCAATGTAAACACCAACGGCAAACGAGAGAGCTATTTTGTGAGCACTATCGTCCAGGCGTATTAGTGTTTTAAGGATGCGTCTATAAGATTCGATCCCTAACTTCAAACCTCAACCTTTTTAAAAAGAGTGCCCAGTGAAAACTTCTGCTTACCTTTTAAGGCGGAGAGCTTCTTCAAGGCTATACTATTTGTGCTGTCAAGCTTTAAAATATCCTCATAAACCTTAATAGCTGAGCTTATAAGGCCAACCTTTTCGTAAACATGAGCTATGCCTATCATGGCTTCTATATTCCACTGATTCATGTCAGAAGCCTTTTTGAAACACCTCAATGCTTCGTGGAAACGCTTCTTTTTCAGGTAGCTTTCCCCAAGCAGCATCCAGCCCTTCTCCGATAGCTTGTCTTTTAGGGGCTTAAGGAGAGCAATGACCGCATCAAGGTTATTAGAGGCAAAAAATGCACTGGCTCTTTCCATAATCCATTTGAGACGATCCTTATCGTCTGATTCATCACTTTCATTCTGCGCGTTTTTCTGTCCTGTTAGTTGAGATTTAATCTGGTTGTAGGCTTGAGAAATCTGTACAAAACGCTCACGACGCAACCTTCTATCACTCTCATCTGTTGCAATATCAGGATGATACCTTCTGGCAAGCTCCCTGAAGGCGTGCGCCACCTCTTCGAGCGTGGCATCCTTCCTTACGCCAAGCACTTCGTATGGGTTCATTTGTACCCCTTGAATTTCTTTCTGAGCTTTTCCATGATGCTGTTTTCAAGCTGCCTGACACGTTCCTTGCTGATATTGTACTTGTTTCCAATCTCTCTCAATGTACGAGGTTTACCATCATACAGACCGTATCTTAAGCGGATAATGTCCTGTTCACGCTCAGGCAGCGTAGATAGGTACTTATTGATATCTTCGATCAACGACTCCTGTATGTGCTTCTCCTCAAGGGAAGGCTCATCAGAACTGATAAGATCCAAAAGCGTTGCATCCTTATCGTCATTTACGAACTGATCGAGTGAGTCAAAAGTCAGCTTAGCGAGCTCTGCGTTTTTTAGCTCCTTCTCGCTTAAGCCGCTTTCCTCCATTATCTCTTCCTTGTTCGGATCCTGATTCAGCTCCTTTTTAAAACGGCTGATTATCTCATCTATCTTTCTGTTTCTCGTTTTCGCTTTGATTGGTATCTTTATCGGAGTGCTCTGCTCGGTTAGAAACTTAATTATCGACTGCTTTACCCACCATGATGCGTAAGAGATAAACTTAATATCCTTATCCGGATCGAACTTTTTTGCAGCCTTGATCAGTCCAAGGTTTCCCTCATTTATCAGGTCCAGAAAAGGCACACCGAAGTTTCTGTATTTTTTGGCTATGCTAACGACGAATCTCAGATTGTGTTTAACCAGTTTTTTCAGTGCCTCCCTGTCACCCTGCCTGATTCGCCTGCTTAGCTCCTTTTCCTCTTCGGGTGATAGAACAGGTATCTTGCTTATCTCTTTCAAATAGAGCGTAAGCGCATCCGATGTCTCATCGTTTGGCACTGTATCCACGCTTATATCGTTACTGCTATCCTGATTCTTTTTTAGCTTTCTATCTTCCATTTGGTCCCATCCCTGGTATCTTCAAGTACAACACCCATTCGTTTCAGCTCATCTCTAATGGCGTCTGCGGTTTTGAAATCCTTCCTTTTTCTGGCTTCAGCACGCTGGCGAATCTTCTCCTCGATGTATGCTACATCCACACCATCAGCCCTGTACCAGACCGAGGAGTCACTTTCGAATACGCCAAGCACACTGTTAATTTTCTTGATTGCTCCAAGGAAGCTATCCCTATAAGCATCAAGTGGTCTTTTGTTTTCCTTCTCACACTTATCGAGGTAAGCATTAAACTCCCTTATGGTTTTGAAAATCTCTCCTATTGCTTTTGGCGTGTTAAAATCATCGTCCATTGCACTCTCAAAGCGGTCGATCATCCCATCAAGTTCCTCACCCAGCAGATTGTCCTTCATGCCATTTGCATCAAAAGCTGTATCCTCAAGACGCTTTACAAAGTTGTAATACCTATCCAAAGCTTCGCGAGCGCTTTTTAAGCCCTCAAAAGAGAACTCTATGGGACTCCTGTAATGCGTAAGCAAAAGGAAATACCTTAATACGTCGCCTCTAAACTCTTTAAGTATATCACGAATGGTAAAGAAATTACCAAGAGACTTGCTCATCTTTTCCTTATTTATTCTAACAAAGGCGTTATGCAACCAGTAATTTACAAATCGTTTGCCCGTTGCAGCTTCACTCTGAGCAATCTCATTTTCATGGTGCGGAAAGATCAGGTCCTCTCCGCCACCGTGTATATCAAAGGTTTCACCAAGGTACTTCATACTCATCGCGGAACACTCAATGTGCCACCCGGGCCGTCCTTTACCCCACGGTGAATCCCATGCAGGCTCGTTGTCTTTGGAGCGTTTCCACAATGCGAAATCGAGGGGGCTCTCCTTTTTTTCGTTTACCTCAACCCGCGCCCCACTAAGGAGTTCCTCTATATTTTTATGGGACAGCTTGCCGTAATCCTTAAACCTCTCTACGCGGTAATAAACGTCACCATCAACCACATAGGCATAACCCTTCTCTATCAGTCGCTCAATAAGCTTGATAATCTCATCTATATGTTCCGTTGCCTTCGGCTCGTATGTGGGTCTCTTTATACCGATAGCTTCCATGTCACGATAATACTCCTCGATATAACGCTCAGCTATCTGTGAGGAGGAAACACCTTCCTGGTTTGCACGGTTAATGATTTTATCGTCAACATCCGTAAAGTTCTTAACAAACGTAACCTTATATCCCTTATACTCCAGATAGCGGTAAATCACATCAAAACTCACTGCACTCCTTGCATGGCCCACATGGCAGTAGTCATATACGGTAACCCCGCACACGTACATGCCAACACTATCATTTTTGATTGGAATAAACTCCACCTGTTTTCCTCTGGCAGTATCAAACACCCTTAGCATGTCCACCTACCTCAAAACATAGTGTTGTGTTTTATCAGGAATCTCTTTTAAATCGCTGTTATATGTGTTGAAATACAGAACAAGATAATTCTCATACTGGCTAACAACAACACCGGTGCCGATAGCTGTATTCACCGGGAGATTTGGGTTTACGCGTTCAAGAGTAACACTCCTGCCCACTATATCCCTCAGCAAGGGAGGGGGATACTTAACCATGTGATAACCCTTTCCCGACTCCTTCTTCATCCACTTATAGCTGGCAGAGGGCACCTTCAAAAACAGATAATAGCCAGTATGGGGCGTCAGACTGTAATCGTAAATGCCGATTAATTCAACAGGCAGGTTGTTTAACTTGGTCTGTTTTGGATGCTTTGGCACAGCTTTGAAAGGATAGACTGTGTTGACAATATCATCTCCGGATATCTCAGCATAAGCTTTCTCGATAACACCCTCATATATGCCAGGTTTAACCTTTTTTGTAACCCTAATCAAACCTATGGGAACAAACAGACTCAAAGAGCTACACACCTTATTGTACCAGTAATCCTTGATCTGCCTGTATACGTAAAAATACCTTACACCAACATCCCTTTGCGTATAGACAAAAACCTTCGTGTGCGGCCTTGCCTCAAGCTCGTTGTAAAGATCGAAACGTACATGTCCAAGCCTGAAATTTTTTGGCTTCCAGATACAAAAACCGTTGCCACAATCGGAGTAGTAGTACTTTCCATCATAAAAGACAAACGAGTCGTACAAAACAAAGTGCATCAACCCGCTCAGGGATACCCTTCCTTTCCTTTTAGAGCCAGAGTAGAGAACAATTCCATGCTTTGTGTAACGAATAAGCTCGCCGGGGAATATCAGATTCGGATCGTTCAAGTATGTGTTGTTCATCCAGATTTTGCCCCACAAAAACGGGTTTTTGTAATGGGACCTGGACAGTGACCACAGTGTATCGCCAGGCTGTACAATATGGAGATTGCTTGCAGCCATTGCATTAACCGTCAACAATAAAAGAACCACTATTGGCAACGCGATTTTTCTCATCAACTCCTCCCGGAAAACATCTTTTTAACGCGCTTGGCATAAACGCTACCCGGAAAACGCTTAAGCAGAATATCCATGTACCTTTTTCTCAAGGAAACATCATCCCTATAAATCCTGATTAGCTCAAACAATGCCGCATCCGTTTTGCCACCCATGGTTGTGGCTCCGTAGGGATACTCCCTAATCAATCTCTTAAACAGTTCAATTGCCCTTTTCTGCTTACCCATTCGCAGATTTGACAGGGCAAGCCAGTAAATTGCATTATCGGTAAGGCTGTTTTCCTTATAACAGCGCAGAAACTCTTCAAACATTCGTGCTGCAGATGGATAATCAGTCGCCATAAATCTCTTTAGAGCCTTTTTGTAAAACACCTTGAAGTCCTCACTACTGTTACACCTCTCCTGTTTTGTGGGTGCAGTTTTTGAAGAATTCGATTCTGCAACTTTTACATGGACTTTTTGTGTAACCTTCTCTGCAGAAGGAGCACCGCTCTTTTTGCCCGACGCAATGGGTCTTAAAGAAACCACACTGGTACCGTGTTTGGCTTCTTTGGGCATAGCCCTTGAAGCCACACCTGAATTATTGTCGGAGGCATTATCACCAACTATCTCCGTAATGGGCGGTATTTTATCGATTAACAGGCTCTGCCTCTTTCGCTCCTGCTGTAACCTTTTCTCTATCAGAAGAAGCCTTTCGTCCAAGGAGTTTATGCGTTGCGTGTTGTTTTTGATGTTGCTTGTGTTCTGGTTTATAAGCACCTGCAGCGTATCGATACGGGTTTTTAAGTATTTTATCTCCTCCTTGGAAGCGTTTGAGCAACCGTATAACAGACCCATTACAAGGAGAATCGTTATAGTCTTCTTCAAACACACCTCCAATGGTCTGGAAATTCTAAATAAATTAGCAAATATTGTCAATGAGCTTGGCTTGTTTTGGAAAGAGTAAGGAGGATCAGTAAGCGCGGGGTTTCTTAAAAAGAAGCTTCACTATGACCACGCTTATAAATGAGAGCACCACGACGACGATGCTTGCAGCAAGTCCCTTATTGAAATCACCCTCCGTCATTTTAAGATAGATGTTAATCGGAATATTTGCAGTTTTGTAGGCTATTCCACCACCAACCATCAGGGTAGCTCCAAACTCACCAAGACTGCGCAACCACGTCAGCATTAACCCGGAGAGTATACCATTGAAGGCAAGCTTAAACGTGGTGTCAAAGAAAGAGGCAAGATTTGATGCACCAAGTGTCATTGCTATCCTTTCGTAAACAGGTGGCACAAGCTCAAAGGCGGTCCTGGACGCCTTGACACTAAACGGGAATGCCACAAAAAATTGAGCAACGGTAGCACCTGCTGTTGTGAAAATAAAGGAATAAAACTGCTTGATAAACGGCGCGTTAAAAAAATTCAAAAGAAGGGCTCCAACAACAAGCGGCGGAATGATAATGGGAATATCAAAGAAGGCATCCAGGACCTTAGCCGCCATGCTTGCACTCCTTGCCAGGAAAAACCCGGTAGGAATGCCAAATACGGCTGAGAACAGCGTAGCCAGCAGGGAGGTTTTTAAACCGAAAACGACCGAGGCGATAAACTCTTTATCACTACCAAGCGAAATGATCTCCTTGGGGCTTACGCACTCAAATCCGTACAGGATCACTACAAGTATGAACAAACCCAGAACAACTGCAAAGACAAGAGAAAACCTGGTTAGTTTCATTTTTGTCTGACCACGACAAAACCGTATTTTTTGTATACATCCAGATGTTTAAGAATATAGTTAAACAGCTCATCCTTCAGCTGTCTGCTGGATGGAAAACTCATCTCAACAATATAGCCACTCTTTACCTGGTTGTATTTAGCCGGTATAGAAACGTACCTGAAATGGTTCATGTTCGCAACCGCATCGAACACAATGCCGGCATCAACGTTGCCAAGCTTTAAGTAGTTCACTATCTGAGAGATATTGATGGCTTCAACCACAACATTTCTTTTCAGTTTCCTGCGCATATCCTTCGGCATATGTGCAAGTATGTAGGCGTAGGTTTTTCCCAGCGCCATCGTTTTAGGGTTGCCAGCGGCTATCCTGATGCCCGGCTTTAGAAGATCCGAGAAGTTTTTTATCCTATTTTCTGATCCTCTGGCAAGGGCAAAAACCGGCGTTAGCTTCAGAAATCTGACCGCCTTCAGGACAAGACCTTTGGATTTTGCAAGCTCAAAGAACTTCTGATCAAGCGGCGTATAGATATCACCTTTCTTTGCCATGATCATTTGTTGAAGCACCTGACCAGTGCCACCTGATATAAAGACCACCTTATCCTTATGTGTGGCATTGAACATACGCACAATCTTTTCCGATGGTACCCTTATAGCAGCGGCACAGAACCAGTAGATGTTGGCGGCATAAACCGTGGAAACAAACCCGAATACTAATACAGCTGCAGATAATAACCGTTTCACTGAGCACCTCCGAACATCACGAATTAACATGCACATTCCTGTGCACTTTAAGCGGGATTAAGGAGCCTCTATCCAGGGACACCCTCAGCCTTACACCCTCTTCTATACGCATCTTGCCTATCACATGTTCAGGGACATTGATTCTGATTTTCATACCATCATCTGTTCTGGTCGAAACAGAGACATATCGGTTATGCCACGTTAGTCTCTCCACAACAACACTTATCACGTTCTCCTTCTGCCTGAAATCTGCGTCAGGTCTAAGTATCATTACATTCTCCGGTTTCACTGAGACATAATCGCAGGAAGCAGCATTGGTTTTAAGCACATAGCCATTCCTTAGCTTAACAGATCCATTTGTCGCCTCTTTGACATGCCAGATATTGAAAAAATTGAAGAGGAGTGCAGTTTCAACAAAACGGGGCGCATTGAAGACCCTCTCTTTATAATCGCATTCAAGCACGATGCCGTCTTTTATTATCACCATCTGATCTGCAAATACAAACGCCTCATCCGGATCATGAGTAACAAACAGTACCGGTATATCGAATGTTTCGGATACGTCGGCAACCAGCGTTCTCAACTCCTCCCTTATCGGCTTATCAAGGGCACTGAAGGGCTCATCCAGCAGAAGTAGATCGGGTTTAACAACAAGAGCCCTTACCAGTGCAGCTCTCTGACGCTGTCCGCCTGAGAGTTCTGAAGGGTATCTGTCCATACAATCGTCTATACCAAACCTCTTCACCAGATCCTCAACCGGCAGAAATTCCCGTATCTTTCGCTTCTTTAAACCATACTCAATATTCTGCCTGACCTTCATATGCGGAAATAGCGTATACTCTTGAGGAAGATAACCCACATTACGTTTCTGAATAGCCAGGGAGATAGACCGTTTGCTATCGAAATAACATTTGCCATTTATGATGATCCTGCCCTCATCCGGATCAAAAAACCCAGCTATCATTTTTAGTAGAGATGATTTTCCACTACCGGAAGGTCCGAATATCACACAGCGATTGGTGGAAAGCTCAAAGGAGGCATCAAGCTGAAAAGCGCCAAGCCGCTTACGAATAGAAAGAGAAATCACAACTTCTCCTTTCCAAGCACGGGAGGCGAATGCGTTTCCACACTCACCCTATCGGCTTAAAAACCATAGCTCCCATCAAAGGAAGCCTTAGGTTTAAAAGCTCGGAGAATTAACTCACTCAATAACATATACCTCTGCGCGCACCATGTCAACCCTTTTTAGAAAACATAAACATATTTCACCTGAGTCTGGCTTAAAGAAATTTTTCTATTTTATCCTGTGTTTTCAGTCCACTTCCTGTTAGTGGGACAACAACACTGCTATTTTGAGCAATTGTTATCCTGTCAAGGGCGGCTACGGCAGCTGCCGATGTGGGCTCAACATAGAAGCCACTCCTATGGAGCTTCTTCATCGCATCGACGATTTCTCCCTCCCCTACAACTACAATATCACCACCCGTTTCCTCGACAATATCCAGTATCTGCTTTATCCTTGGTGGATTCTCAATGGCTATACCCTCGGCTATGGTTTCAGAAGAGCTAAATCTCAAGGAATGTTTACTGGCAAAAAGTGGCGCACAGTTTTTTGCCTGAACCCCTATTAATGACGGCATCCTTTTGATGTATCCGAGTCTTTTGAGATACTCAAACCCCAGATAGGCACCAATAAACAGCGTTCCATTGCCCACAGGGATAACAATCGCATCCGGTGATGTATAGCCCATCTGTTCAAAGAGCTCAAGAGCGAACGTCTTTGTACCCTGAAAGAAGTATGGATTCCATATATGGCTTGCATAATAGATGCTTTTCTCTGTTGCATCGTTGATAGCCCTTTCGTACACATCCCTTCTTGAGCCCTCAATCAGCATTATACGCGCACCAGAGGCTCTGATCTGCGTGATCTTTGATGCGGATGTATCAGCCGGCACGTAGATTGTGGCTTTCACGTTAGCCCTCGCAGCATACAGGGCTATCGAGGAGCCAGCATTACCGGAGGAGTCTTCAATAATCTCAGTGACACCGAGCTGTTTAACCATACTTAACAGCACACTTGCCCCTCTGTCCTTGTATGAACCGGAGGGAAACAAATAGTCGAGTTTGAAATACACCTTACCATTCGAAAAACCGGTATCAACAAGCGGTGTAAAACCCTCATTAAACGACACAATGCTGTGTGGATCCTCAACGGGCAGTATTGCTTCGTATCGCCACATGCCCCTATTGCCATCAAGTTTCTCAAAATCGATCCTGCGCTCATCCATGCGCACATCCAGATACCCACCGCAATCGCATCTCCACTTCAAACTATCCGGCTTATAGGATCTATTGCACAGGTAACAGACAAGCGTGTGGCTCATGTTCCTTTACTCAACAAAACAGTACTCCACAACCCTTTTTGCAAGGGAATAGGTGGCATCATAAACATCTGCGCCGCTATATTCCTTAACATGTGAAAACAGAACGGGTATCTCCGTGCATGCGGCAATCAGACACTCATACCCTTCTTTTTCAATGGCGGCTAAAGCCTCTTTGAACCTTTCAACGGCTTTCTGCGTTCTGCCCGCCTTCAGAAGATAGATCGCATCCATCACAATCTTTTGCAGGTTAGCATCAAGGTCCACTATCTCAATACCAGCTTTAGAAAACGGTCTATGGTAAACCCTGCCCTTGATTGTTCCATCTGTTGCAAGAATACCCACCTTTGAATAACGACGCGGGCTTCTCTTTATATCGTTAAGCACAGACTCAACCATGCTTATGAATTCAAGGCTCGTAGCCGCCCTCAGCTCATCTATAAAGTAGTGAGCCGTGTTGCATGCCATGCACAGGCAATCAACGCCTGCCCTTTCAAGCCTTTTTACCGATTCAAGCAAATATGGAAGGGGATTTTCACCATCACCACACAGGTATGCCGTCCTATCCGGTACCTGTGGGTAGTTGTCAATAACGATGGGTATATGATCCTGGTCCCTGTTGGCCGGGGTAAGATCGATAATTTTTTGAAACAGGTCCACAGTTGCCTGTGGACCCATTCCCCCTATAATGCCGAGCCTCTTCATTTCTGAAGCACTTCCCAGTTAACCTCTTTTTCTGATTTAGCAACAATTGTGGTGCACGTCAAATCTCCTGTCACATTCACTGATGTCCTACCCATATCAAGAAGCGCATCCACACCCAGTATCATCGCATAGGCGAGCGCTACAGGGCTATTTGCCGACAGATCAAGCCCGACAGAGCTCAGCACCATAAGTAGCATTATCGCACCAGCACCCGGAACACCTGCAGTACCGATTGACGCAAGAACAGCTGTTATGATGACCGTTATCTGCTGGGCTATACTCAGGTGCACGCCTACCGCGGTAGCAACAAACAGGGCACATATACCCTGATAAATAGCTGTTCCGTCCATATTGATTGTCGCACCAAGCGGAAGTGTGAAGGAGTAAACACCCTTGGCAATGCCGAGATTCTCCTCTGCAACCTTCATCGTCACAGGCAGAGTACCGCTTGAGCTTCTTGTAACAAATGCTGTAATGGATGCCTCTTTGATTTTGTTGAAGAATTTAAGCGGCGATATGCCGTTTATCTTCAGGAGTGTTCCGTATGTGATTACCACATGAGCAATCAGAGCGAGATACACAACGAATACGACGAGTGCCAGTGGTCCAATAGCCTTTGAACCCTCTTTTGCGAAGACAACGGCAAGCAGCGCAAAAACACCGATAGGAGCATACTCCAGAATCCAGCCAACCATCTTGTAGATAATCTCAGCTGAGCCGTCGAAGAACTTAAATACAACCTCACCTGCGCTCTTTAGCCTCTCATCCTTGCTATCTTTCAAAAAGGCTATGCCAATACCGAAGATAATCGAGAAAAAGATTACAGGCAAAACCTGCCCCTTAACTATAGCAGCAAATGGATTTTTCGGTATGATGTTTAAAAGCGTATCCACAAAGCTCGTAGAAGAAGCCTTCTTGACAACTCCATGACCAATTTCAGCAAGGTTCACACCACTTCCTACATGAAACAGGTTACCAAAAATCAGACCCAGAGCCACGGCGATAGCAGATGTGATTAGATAGAGTATGACAATCTTCACACCTACTCTTCCCAACCTTGAGGGTTCGATGCTTGCAGCACCGACCACAAGTGATGTGATCACAACAGGCATGACGATCATCTTAAGCAATCTCACGAAGACTTCGCCGAAGGGCTTAACCCACATGATCTTTTCACCAAAGATTAGACCAAAGATAGCACCCAAAACGAGTCCAATGAGGATTCTCAAAAGCAGACTCGGCTTGAAATACCACGACAGCCACGAAGAACCTTTCGCCATAAGCCACCTCCTGTGTAGATGTTTATTACTCATAGAACTCTAACACTTTGCTTTAATTTGTCAAGACATCTCTTTGTAACCAGTTAGTTAATTATTAAGTATAAGTGGTTAAACCTTCTAAGATGGTTCTGTAAGATTTATGATACTTAAACATTAATTAACACAGATTGAAGAACCAAAAACAAACCCTAAGTTGGCAGCATTAACGCACTTTAGCAGCAACTTGACATTTTTAAACAAATATGCTTTCTAAAACTTGATAAAAGGTGTATAATAGAGTTAGCGTAAAGCACAGTTATTATGTTTAATCGATTCTAAAACCTATAAAGGAGGAGTTTCTCCATGGAGTATCTCGATAGGCTGTTTACAATAGAAGATCCGTATTGCACCAGCGACGAATGCAGAGAAATCTATTTTAAAGCAATGAAGGAGGTGTTCGAATTTCACTACACGCGCAACGAGGTCTACAGAAAGGTATGCGATTTCGAGGATTTTTCTCCGGACGATCTGAAAACACCCGACGATATCAGGCACATACCGCACATCATGGTCAACGTTCTGAAGTGGTACACGCTCAGAACACTGCCAGAAGAGGAGATAGCATATGAGTTCACATCGAGCGGAACAAGCGGTCAGAAGAGCCATGTCCTGTGTGATACCGCATCCAAAGAAAGGCAGAATAGGATGAGGGAGCGCATAGTCAAGGCTGTGGGCGTACCGACACAGAAACCGGTAAACTATATTGTTTTTAGTTACGATCCAGAGATTGCAGGCAACAAAGGAGCAGCCTACACGCACAATATGTACACCACATTTGCCCCTGCTAAAGATAAGTTCTTCGCCATACACGCTAACGAAAAAGGCGTTCCACAATTCGACGAGGACGGTGTTTTGAAGAAGCTTGAAGAGTATGCAAAGGATAAAAACACACCACTGAGGCTGGTTGGTTTTCCGGCATTTATGCACGAGATAGCGCTTACCCTAAAAGAGAAACACTTAAGCTACGATTTCAACCACGAAGAAAGCATGGTAATAACAGGTGGCGGCTGGAAGGATAAGCAGGAAAAAAGCATACCGTATGAGCTCTTCAAAAAAGAGATACATGAGACATTGGGTATACCGATGAGCAACTTCAGAGACATCTATGGATTCGTTGAGCATGGCGTACCGTATCTCACCTGCCGCGAAGGGCACTTCCATGTGCCCATTTATGCATCCGTATTTGTGAGAAAACCGGGTCATCTGGAGTTTCTGGGTTTTGCTAAAAAGGGCCTTTTGCATCTTCTGTCGCCATACAACCTTGCCCAGCCCACTATTTCGATACTCTCCACAGATTACGGCATGCTGAAAAACAATTGCACCTGCGGCATAAAAACGCCTTACATCGAGCTTTTAGGAAGGGCCGGCAAACAGAAACACAAAGGATGCGCCATCACGGCGGCAGAGCTGCTCAAAAATGCATAAGCAGGAGGAAAAAATGGAATTTTATCTGTTCGGCAGGCTGGAAGAGCTCGACTCTCCCTTAGGCAGGGAAAAGATATACGAAATTATGGATGAGGCAAAGTCCCTAAAACAGCAAGTAGCGAACCTGAAGATGCAACAGATCGTAGAGACCCTCGATAAACTCTCCCACCTTTGGATGGATGAGAACTACCCATACAGAAAGGAAGCACTTGAAAAGCTCCCTTCCATGATAGGTTTCTCAAGGGAGATGGTAGAGGAAGGCATAAAGAGTATGTGCGACCTTCTCAAAAAAAGAAACCTTATGATAAGACTGAACACCGATCTTGGTGATTTCAAGTACCTCGACGAGTGGGTTTACCATCCGACCTTTAAGGGCTACATCATGGCAAAACCGCGCGGTGTGGTTGTACATGTTTCAGCAGGTAACGTGTTTGTAGGCGGTGTGGATAGTCTTATTCAGGGTATAATCACCAAAAACGTGAACATTATGAAGATGTCCACCGTTGATCCGCTGTTTCCGGTGCTTTTTGCAAAAAGCTTAAAGGAAAACGATGAAACGGGCGTTTTGCACAAAGCCATGGCGTTAATCCACTGGAAGGGGGGCAATGAGGTTGTTGAGAAACCCCTAAAGCAGCTTGCCGACTGCATCGTTGTCTACGGTGGAAGAGACACGGTTTTAAGCTACAGAAAGGACCTGGGGCTTCACACCAAACTGGTTGAATACGGACCAAAGTACAGCTTTATAGTGGTGCAGGAAGGTGAATTAAAGAAAAGGGGCATAGACAATGTGGCGCGTATGATTGCTAAGGATGCCCTTATGTGGGAGCAGTCAGCCTGTTCATCGCCCCACGTGGTCTATGTGGAAGGTGAAGACAACGCACTTAAGCTCATGGAGAAGGTTGCTGAGAGCTTCGATGAGTGGTTTGATACACTGCCGCAGGGTGAGGTTTACGATGACGAGGCTGTCGAGATAAATAAGGTAAGAGAACTTGCCAAGGTTGAAAAGGCACTGGGAGTAAGTGATTTTAAGATAGGCAAAAAGGGCTTAAGCACGGTCGTTTACCAGAAGGATAAGCAATTTCAGATATCGTGCCAGAACAGAACGCTCTTTGTAAAAGCAATCGACAGTGTATTTGACGTGATCAAAGCCGTGGAACCGATGGGCGAGTATATGCAGTCTGTCGCTCTGGTTGTTGATGATGAGACTGCAGCGGATCTTGCGGATAAGCTCGGTGATGTGGGTGCCGATAGGTTTGTCGAGGCGGGCAGAATGGCCACAAGGAAACACGGCACGCCGCATGATGGTACAAGGGGCCTTAGCGAGCTTGTGAAGTGGATTTCGCTTTCACGCGATAAACTGGAAGCCCAGTGGGATATTACCATCCCCAAACACACGTATAACCCTGAAGAGGACTACTTTGATTTCCTGCCGCAGGAAGAAAGAGACAGGTTGACTCTTATACGCATAAACGAGGTTTTCAAATACGCTAAGGAGCATTCACCGCTGTTGAAGGAAAGATACAGGGATATCGATAGAATCGACAGCTTTGAGGAGTTCAGGAAGGTTCCGCTCTTGACCGGCGATGATTACAAGCAATACATTCCTCCCTTTGGCAGTGGGCTTCTAACAGATGACAACCCCAGGGGCTTTGTCTTTGCAAGCGGTGGTACCACAGGCAAACCCAAGGTTGTTTACAGGACGTTCGAGGAGCAGTGGTTCAATGCATACAAATTAGGTAAAGGTCTCAAGCTCTCCATATTCGACGAAAACGACGTTGTGGCTAATCTACTGTTTGCCGGTAACATGTGGGCGTCTTTTGTCTCGTTCAATATGGCACTCGAGGTTGTCGGATGCAGGGTTTTGCCCATAAGCGGCAATATCTCAATAGAGGCTGTGGTTAACAACCTCATGATGTTCGGTGCAACGGGTTTCATCACGATACCGTCGGTTGCCATATCCATTGCTGAGTACGTTGAGAAAAACAGACTCAACCTCAAGATAAAGAAAATAGTAACAGGCGGTGAGCATCTCTTCAACGAAGCAAGGGAATACATAAAGAGCATACTCGGCGTTGAAAGGTTCTCTTCCACAGATTACACGACCAACGACACGGGGACCATAGGCTATCAGTGCAGGCACCTGCCATCAGGATTCTACCATGTGCATGAAGATGTGCACTACATGGAGATTTTAAACGACAACGATGAGCCTTGTAGAATAGGTGAACCCGGGAGGGTGGTTGTAACAAACCTGTTTAGAAAACTGATGCCCACGATAAGGTACGAAGTTGGCGATATGGCAAGATGGGTGGAGACAGAGTGTGCATGTGGTAGAAAAACAAGGGTATTTGAGCTGCTGGGTAGAAGCGATGATGTGCTGATTATAGGTGGTGGCAATATATACCCTGAAGTGGTGGCTGGTGCTATAGCACAGTTTGACTTTTTGAGTAACCATTTCCAGATGAAAGCAAAAACTGAAAACGCCAGGGATACACTTGTTGTTATAGTCGAGGCAAAAGATGGATACACGAACATAACGGCTGAAGACGAAGAAAGGCTTAAGAAGGCTATAAGAAGCAGATCAAAGGAATTGAGCACGATGTACGCTGAGGGGCTTATAAACGATATAGATGTGAAGATTGTGCCGTACAATACAATTGAGAGAAACCCAAGAACCGGCAAGATAAGGCTTGTAATAGATGAAAGATCAAAATAAAAAGCCAAGCAAAAACACCTTAAGCTGCAGCCTGATAGTGCCCAACGACATAGCCCTGCTTTCTGTTGTCAGGGGCTTTGCATCAACCACTGCACAGATAGCTGGCTTTGAGGATGCCGAACTGCTGAAGTTTGAGCTGATAGCTGAAGAGGCTTTCGTGTACACCCTGACGAGTGCCTTTGAGGAAGACGAGGAGTCCGAGATAAAACTCGTTGCCTCCATTGGAGAGGTGGAGTTTGTGCTCTCTTTCTTCGACAAGGGATTGCCCTTCGGTGTGAAACCCTATGAAACTGGTGATGATATAAGTGAACTGCAGCTGAAAATCATAAGAAACACCTGCTACAAGTTAGAGTGGATCAATCACGGCAAACAGGGCAAGGAGTTAAGAATACGCTTCCGCAGACCAAGAAAGGCTATAACCTCCTTCAAACCTCCAACAAAGGAAAAGCAGGAACCGCCCACTGACAACATCTCAATTGAAATTCTAAACCCCGAGGATGCGTATCAGGTAACCCGTTTGATCTACAA
This sequence comes from uncultured Desulfurellales bacterium, assembly GCA_964544085.1. Taxonomy (GTDB): domain Bacteria; phylum Campylobacterota_A; class Desulfurellia; order Desulfurellales; family Hippeaceae; genus CAZIZT01. Next base: position 73,579 of record CAZIZT010000027.1, on the reverse strand, counting down.
GGCGTACGGTTACACCTATCCCAACGAGGATATGTACTACCCGGAGGTTGTGGAAAGCTTAAACAGACAGGGGAAACTTGTCTCCATAGTAGCTGTCGATAAAACCTACGGCCGTGTCGTTGGACACTACGCCATAGAGCGATACGATCACGGCGATGTTGTTGAACTTGGACTTGCCGTCGTGGATCCCGAATACAGAGGCAGAGGTATTGTTGTCAAAATGAGACAGAAACTTGAGGAGGTTGCAAGGAGCTTAAACATACTGGGTATCTATTCCCAGCCGGTCACAAGCCACACGCGCACCCAAAAGCTCAACGAGAAATTCGGATCAACACCATGCGGCGTCTCGTTTGGTTTGCTATACAAGGAGTTTAGCTTCAGGAAAATGGACATAAAACCCGGCAGGGGAAGGGAAACGTGTATGTTCTACTTCAAGCCGCTTGAGTTCAAGCCACGCCACCTGTACATACCGGAAAAGCATAGAGAGATGGTTATGGTGATATATTCAAAACTGGGTCTTGGGGTTGTACAACCGGAGGAGGAACGCTTTTCCAGCACAACACAGGTTACAGCAAAGTTCAGCTCTATCGGCGAGTTCGGTATTATCAATGTACCGGCTGTTGGAAGGGATCTATCATCAAAGGTTAAGAATGCCCTTTACCAGTTGAGACTATCCACCGGTGCAGAGGTTATACTTCTCAACATCTCGATGTACGATGCAAGGATAGATGAATTCCTGCCAGAGCTTGAACAGATGGGCTTCTTTTTCTGTGGCGTGGTTCCTTATGCCTTCAATGGCAAGGATGCGATAAGATTTCAGTACCTAAACTCAAAAATAGACCTATCGAGGATACAGATATACAGCGATTTTGCCAAAACACTCTTTGACTATTCGGTCAGAATGATGAAGGAGGTTATGGGTAACGTTGTTTAAACTCTTCAAAGAAAACAGGTATTTCCTCAGATTTTTCCTGTCGCGCTTTGTATCGCGCATAGGTGACGGTGTACACTCACTGGCACTGCTGTGGATAGCCTACAAGTGGGGCAAATCCGGTATAATCATAGCCGCCGTTATGGTTGCATTCTCCCTTCCCGGTGTGCTGGTATCACCGCTTGCCGGTCAGATTGCAGACAGAATGAGACGTGCAAGGATCATGGCTGCCACCGACATCGTTCAGGCGGTTTGTGTTTTCGCCCTCTCTTTTCTTGCTTTCAGCCATGCGCTTAATCTGTGGAATCTAATCGCTATAACCGTCGTTATGTCGGTGGCTCAGGGCTTCTTCATGCCTGCTTCTCTATCCATCGTGCCGCAAATTGTTAAGCAGGAAGAGATCACGAAAGCCAATGCGCTTGTTCAAATAGGATCGAGCTTCAGTATTCTCATAGGGCCACTTGTGGGGGTCAGCCTTATAGCACTTATCGGTTTGCCGCTTGCTTTCGCTGCAAACGGTGTATCATTTCTCTTATCCGCGCTACTGCTGTATGGCATCAAAACGGTTGCTCTATCGGTTCAGGCACAGGTGACATCGTTTATTGCCTCCATAAAGGATGGGCTTAAGCTAATCAAACAGCATCCGATAGTATCCAGGCTCATCGGAAAAGCCGCCATTATCAACCTGTTTTACGGTTCTGTCACAATCATAATCCCGCTGTTTGCCGGTAACATATACCACATGGGTGCAAAGGGCATAGGTTTTATGATGGGTGCATTCGCAGCGGGCATCTTTGTATCATCAATTGTCATGGGAAGTGTACGAATAACCACATCGGATAGGATTGTTGTATCTTTCAGCACCCTTCTTATGGGTGTGATGTTTATTGTCTTCGGCACACTCTGCAATTTCTATATCTCGCTGCTGAGCCTGTTTCTAATTGGAGCAGGAGTAAACATCTCCAACGTAAGCATAATCTCGGTATACCAGAAGCGTTTGCCCGATCAAGTTTTAGGCAGGATTATGTCTTTTCTTGGAGCCATTGCCCTGTCGCTTCTGCCGGTGAGTTATGCTTTGACCGGCGTGCTTGTTTCTCTAATCGGTACAAGGTCAATCCTCATTGTAAGCGGTATTATCATAATTTTCATGTCATTTCAGATGCTAAAAATCAAGGAGCTCAATTAAGTGGCTCAACGGCTGTTCTATTGCGACTATAATCTGTTGTTAGCCGATGATACGCAAATTGGTGTTGACAGAGGTTCCTGTGCAATATACATTATCGATAAGTCGCACGTTCCAATAATGTACACAAAGGTTTATCAATAAACCTGTAATGCTGTAATGATGTTACTCACGTACCCTTTGTTTGGATTATGACGCCAAAGGGGTTAAAAGCGTTGAACGTTTGCTCGATAACCAGAAAAAATCAAAAAAGACCGACACAAGCGGTCTTAAAACTCCAAGCTCAACAAAGAAAGAAGCAGACAAAAGCCGCCGCACTGCATCAGAGGTTGATACAGACAAAGCGGAATGGGTGATATGAAGCCCGGCAAAGGAGTTGGTGGGTTGCACTGCGGACTGACAGATAAAAAACAACGAAAAACCTGTAAGGAGAACAAAAATGGATAGGATGGCTCTATTTGAGGATGTGAAAAAGAACGTCGAGGCTTATGCAGATTTTCTGAAAAAACACGGCGCTGAAAAGGTAAAAGAGTGGGAAAAGATACCGATCACCACAAAGGATAACTACCTGCTCCAATACCCGATAGAGAAGGTTGTAAGAAGGGGCGATATAGACAGGTGTGCTTTAATCGGTGCTTCAAGCGGCTTTTCGAAAACCGGAAGTGTCTACTGGCTGAAAGGTCCAGAAAACGAGGATGCTGAACTCAAACTCTTTGAAAAGAACTTCAAGGAGCTATACGCTATCGACAGGCGCAAAACGTTGATACTTGTTGCCACAGCGTTTGGTATGTGGTTCGGAGGCATGCAGGTAGCCTGCTACATGAGAAGCCTCGCTTCAAGGACACCCTACCCATTGACCTCAGCCTTTCCAGGTCTTGATCTGGAGGAAGCTGCTAATGTTGCTAAAAGGTTCAAGCATCTGTACGATCAGATTCTTTTTATAACGAACGCCTCCAACGTGAGCATAATCTATTCGCTGCTCAAAGATGAGCCCGAACTCCTTAATGGCAGGGTCTATTTCGGCGTAATCGGAGAGTATTTCAGCGAAAACTACAGAAGAGATATGGCAAGACGCTTTGGACATAACGAAAACGAGGAAGCTGTACTATGGACCGGATACGGTTCAGCCGATACGGGTGGTATAGCCATGGAGACAAGAGAGACAATCGCCCTTCGCAAATACCTTGAATTTGAAAACAAGGCGCTCTCAAAGGAACTGTTCGGCACAGATGACACGCCTATGATTATGAGGGATCTTGGTACTGCACACATAGATGTCATAGATGGCCAGATAGTCGTAACAAAGGATCAGTTAATACCGCTTGTGAGATACAACACCAAAGACAGAGGTGGTCTTTTGAAAAAAGCCCAGCTGGAAGGGAAGATTGATAAGGAACTCTATGAGAAACTGCCGAATGATATGTTCTACATACACGGTAGGCCAGAGAATAGCGTTATTTTCTATGGCACAAACCTGATGATTCAGGATATAGGCAACTTCCTGTACTCTATGGAAAAGGAAATCTCCTACACCGGTCTGTTTGACGTGAAAAAGGAAAGCATTGAGGGAATCGACAGGTTCATATTTACCATCTACACGTTTGATGATGTGTCTGACAAAAAAGAGCTATGCAAACAGAGACTTGTGCAGTTTCTAAAGCAGTTCTCAAAGGAGTTTGTTGCAAAATACGACAACCTAACACGGGCAACCGGCATGGATCTGATAGATGTAAAACTCGAAAAGATAGATAAAACAAAAGCCTCCATAAAGCATAAGTACATAAAGGAGTGATGCATGGAGACGCTATTCAATAGAATCTCACTGGAAGAGCAATTAAAACTCGCCGCAAAGGTATTCCAGCACGCTAAAACGAAGTCTGCCTTTTACAAGGAGAAATTTGAGAATATAGAAGATGTGGAAAGCTATTCGGACTGGCTGAAAATCCCATTTTTAACCCGCGGTGAAGTCTATGAAAACTCGTATCCGAAATCGAAAAAGATGCTAACGGTGCCAATCGAAAGCATGATTGTCGTTTCAACCGGTGGTTCAAGCGGCATAGCCAGATACAGCGTCTTGACCTACAACGAATGGGATCTATTTGCAGAGTACCAGTCAAAAGCAATGAAGCTGTTGGGTGTTGGCAAAAGGGACATTGTAGCCAATATGTTCGTTTCTGGTTATCTGTGGCCATCCTTCATAGGTGGCTACGAGGTCATAAAAAGGACCGGCGCCGTCTGTTTGCCCATAGGTGCCATACCGAAGGAGCACATGGATAGGGTCCTTGAGTACTTTGAGCTGTTCAAACCGACGGTGCTGCTTACCTTGCCAACGGTGATAACCATACTAACTGAGGAGTGCAAAAAACGTAAGATAACACTTGAGAGTTTTAGACTGCTTCAGTTCACCTCCGAGCCGCTGCCACAAAATACAGAGGAGTACATAAAAAGCGTTTTTGTTAACGCCAGTATCAGGTCTGCCAGCTACACCAGCGCAGATTGCGGTATCATAGGCTACCAGTGCAACTCATGCGGAATCAACGAGTATCACATACCGACAGACTTTCAGCTGGTGGAGATCTACAATTTTGAGGAAAATAGACCCTGTGAGCCGGGTGAGGAAGGCGAGATAGTGGTCACAAATCTTCACAGATTCTCCATGCCCATGATCAGATACCGTCTTGGCGATGTTGGCTACATAAAACAGAAGCGCTGTTCGTGTGGTGACGAAAACCCCCTGCTTGTGCTGAAAGGCAGAGCTGGCGATGACTTCAAAATCGGAGGTGCTTATGTCTCCATGGAAGACGTTGAAGCTGCTATTTCGCCATACTTCGGAAAGGAAGGCGTAACACCAACATACCAGCTTGTGCTCTCCCTTGCGGATGATGGAAGGATGAATTTCATTTTACGCATTGAGTCGTCGAATCCTCCAAAAAGCAAAGCGCTTGAAGAAGAAATATTAGAATCAGTGAAGCAGCATGTGGATATGGTAAACCTCGCCGTAAAGGAAAAGTATTTCAGCACATTCGCCGTTGAGTTTGTACCCACTGGAACTCTGGCAAGAAGCCCGGTAAGTGGCAAGGTAAAACGTCTTATTGATAAAAGAACAAACTAAGGGGATTATTTTGTCGTGAACCCAAACAGGTTCGCGATATCCTCAACTATGAGATACAAACCAGGCACCAGTATCAGAATAATAAAGGTCGAAAACAGGATACCGAAACCCAGCGATATAGCCATAGGCACAAGAAATCGAGCTTGAGTTGATGGTTCAAAAATCATGGGCATAAGCCCGAAGAAGGTGGTCAGTGTCGTGAGAATTATAGGCCTGAAGCGCTTTATTCCTGCTTCAAACACAGCCTCGTAGTGACTCTTGTTGAGTGTTCGCCTTATTCTATTAGCAAAGTCTATCAAAACAAGAGAATCGTTGATTACAACACCACACAGTGCTACAATTCCAAACATACTAACGATGCTTATATCGTAACCCATGATAACGTGACCTATTATAGCTCCAATTATGCCAAATGGTATAGCTGTCATAATAATGATAGGCTGGATATAGCTTTTAAATGGTATGGCAAGCATTGTAAATATAACAAGAACCGATACAAGCAAGCCTTTTGTAAGAACACTCATGCTTTCTTTCAGCCTCGACTGTCTTCCACCGAAGGAGTAGCTGAGCCCAGGATAGTGTTGCTTTAATTTTGGAAGAAAGTCCCTCATCAGGTTTTCCACAATCTTCCTTGTGTCCCTCTCGGGTGTCACGTTGGCTGTCACGTACATAACCCGTCTGAAATCCTCGCGCGTTATCGTTACGTAGGATCTACCCTTTTCTACGTTAACCACCTCTTTAAGAGGTATCCTGGTACCATCTGGAAGCGTGAGCATGAAATGATCGAAATAATAAACAAGGCTTCTCTGCTGCTCTGGAAGTGTTACCTTTATCTTTACCTCGTTGCCTTGACGGATAAACTTCTTAGCCTCTATGCCATAATAAGCGCCGCGCAGTTGAGTGGCAATATAGGAAGGATCAAGTCCAAGCGCCCTGCCGAGACTGTTCAATGTAAGCGTAAACTGGTACTTGCCAGCCGAAGTGCCATCATCTATGTCGGATACGTTCTTGAAGGTCTTAAGGTAATTCGCAAGCTGCTTGCATGCCTGCGTAAGTACAGCGGTATTCCGATGAGAGAGCTCTATTGTCAGAGAAGCACCAGCTCCCGGTCCACCAAAATCCGCTGAGAAGCGTATTTTCTCCAAACCCGGTATACCCCTGGACGCCCTGCGCCACAGTCTGGTGAATTGGGATGTGCTTATAGGCCTAACACCCGGTGGTGTCAGATAAACCCTTATGTCACCTGAATTGCCGTCTATACGCGTCAATATACCCTGTGCAAGCTTACTACCACCATGTTCCTTGATTATACGTTTTGCTCTCTGGACAAGCATATCGGCTATCTTCAATGTGTCATATACAGAGCTCTCCGGTGGCAGCTGGAATCTAACCGTAGCATGACTCCTCTCAATGCGTGGGAAGTAGACAATACCTATTTTGCCTGTCTCAACAAATACAAAAGCAAGATACAGTATTACAGCTGCAAGCACGAAAACCACATACCTAAACCTCAAGGCAAGCTTCAAAACCGGCGTATATAGCAGATTTATTAACCTGTGAATAATCTTGCTAATCTTTCCCTGAACCCTGTTTATTGCCCTAATCGGCAGGATCGGGTTTTCCCTCTGATGTGCAATATGAGAAGGCAAAATAAACAGACTCTCAAGGAGTGATATAGTAAAAACAGAACAGACAATAACCGGTATTATCCTGAATATCTTTCCTGCCGTACCTGGCACAAAATACATCGGGAGAAACGCCACCATATTCGTCAAAACGCTAAAAACCACAGGCACAAAAACCTCTCTTGTGCCCACCAGTGCAGCCTCTTTGAAACTCAGACCCTTCTCCCTATAGGAGTAGATGTTCTCTCCCACCACTATCGCATCATCCACAACAATACCGAGACAAATAATGAAAGCAAACATAGAGATCATGTTTATTGTGACACCAAACATTGGGAATATCAGCATTGAACCAAGGAACGATACGGGTATACCGAGCATAACCCAAAATGCAAGCCTAAGTTCAAGAAAGAGCGCAAGCAGTATAAGTACGAGCACAAGACCAAATTTGGCGTTTTTCAGCAACAATTCCTTACGCTGTTTGAATATGCGCGAGTAGTCACTAACATAATCGACACCGATTCCGGGGGGTAATTCATCCCGTATCCTGGCAATAAATGCCTTAACCGTATCGGCTATCTCAACAGGTTTCTGGTCACCAACCCTGTATACAGTTATGCCAATAGCTCTTTTACCATTGTATTTCAGATAGGTGTCCGTATCCTCAAAGCCGTCGTCTATCTTCGCAATATCTTTCAGTTTTACAACGCCGCCACCGGATGTGGTTATGATTGGTATATTTGCAAGCTGACTGCCATATTCCTTTCGTGTACCTGTTTTTATTAGAATATCACCGCCCCTTGTTCGTATCCTGCCCCCACCGAGCTCAGTATCAAAATCGCGTATTTTCCTCGCAATGTCCGAGAAAGTCAGGGAATACTTTTTCAGCGCGTTCTCTGAAACACTAATGGTTATCTGATAAGGCTTGTTGCCTGAGAGCTCAACGTTGGTTATGTTCTTGAAGTTAAGCAATCTATCCTTGTACTGCTGGGCGAGCCCCATCAACTGATAATACGGTACATCCCCATAGAGGATCATTGTTATCACCGCTCTTTTTCTTGTAGGTATATAGATTGTGGGTTTCTCCGCATCGGCAGGAAACGTGGTGATTCTGTCAACAGCATTCTTTACATCGTTGTAAAGCTGGTTTATATCCGCTCCATTTACCGCTTCGATGGTAACTGTTCCCACCCCTTCCCGGGCTGTGGAAATAACCTTGTCGATGCCCTCAAGACCATCTATAGCCTCTTCTATTGGCAAAATAATACCGTTCTCTATCTCCTTGGGTGTGGCACCAGGATATGAAACCTGGACTACAACCTCATCTATTGTGTACTCGGGAAAGACCTCCTGCTTTATATGGTAGGAGTAATAAAATCCACCAACCAGGAGGAATATCATCAATATGTTTGCAGCAACCGGATTATCTATAAAAAACTTTATGATCCTTGTCATCTGTGCCCTTGTAAAGTCTCATATTTTCAACAGGGGTAGCAATTTCAGAGACTATCACATCACTACCGGGTTTAACATCGTATGTGTAAGCGAAATGCTTATCCCTGAACACCACACTGATCGTCTTGATTTTTAGCCTACCGTTTACGTATAGCCAGACGCGTGAGTTTTCTCTAAGGGCTCTTACTGGTATCCTCGTAACATCCTCCAGCTTCTTACCCTCTATCACAACCTTTGCATAATTGTTCAGCTTTAAACCAGAAAGAGGATCATCCAAACCCTTTACTACAAGCAACAAACCCGCAAGCAACCCTTTCTTGTCAACATCTGGCAAAATAGAGATGATATGTGCAGAATATACATCATTCTTTGAAAAATAGACCCGCACCGGATCGTGCAGGTAATTACCCAGCTGCTTCAATTCTTCCACAGGTATGAAGGCTTTTATGTAGTAAGCGTTCGAGTATACCACCTCTGCAATTCGGCTTGCCGCAGAAAGGTACGAACCAAGGTTCACATACCGAGCAACTACATAACAATCAAATGGCGCCTTTACAACCGTTTTCGAAAGCCTGATCTCTGCCAGTTTGAGATCTGCCTCTGCGCGCTTAATCGAATCCTGAAGCTTCTTTAAATAGGGCTCTCTTAGAATTAAATACAAAGAGCTGTTGTCAAAACCACCTCTTATAACGCCCTTTGCTGCCATATACTCCTTAAAAGCTGCCCTTCTTTTGCCCTGCTCTATCTTTAAATCCTCCCGTAACGATTCAAGAGCAGCCTTTTTCTTTATCAGATCCAGCCTGTAATCGGTAGGGTCAATTTTCAATATAACCTCACCCTTTTTGAAGTATCCCCCCGGATAAAACTTGCTATTCACCCATATCACCTTGCCCGATACCTCAGGCACAAGGGTAACATCTCTCATTGCTTCAACATTGCCAAAGCCCTCTATTCTGTAGCGGATATTTACACGCACAGCTTTCTTTGTTTCCACATAAACTGGCATTGCCCTGCGTTTCCACCTGTGAGGCTTGCGCCTGTGCGATTTCAAATAATCGCTTACATACACACCGGCTGCTACAATCATGATAATCAAAATTACAGAAACTATCTTATTCTTCATTGCAATATATCCCCCCTGCGGCTTGGTAGAGGTTAACCAGGTCTGTCAGATAGACCTGCTGCAAGTCCACAAGTTGCATCCGATAGGCCAGTAGCGAATCCAGAGCAGACAGATACGCTATCACATCCGATTGCCCTGATAGATATCGCTGCCTCGCTAAACCGAGTCTTATCTTTGCGTTTGCAATTGTCTTTTTTAGTGAATTCACATTCTTTCTTGCCACCCGAAGACGAATGTAAGCATCCTCAACCTCTTCGACGGCTTTCAAAACCGTTTTCTTATACTCAAGCATCGCACCATTAGTAGCAACCTGCTTTATTTTCTCATTCAACTTAGCTCTATTGAAATCTACCAAAACATACGCAATGCGGGCTGCCAATGAGTAAAACCAATTGTTAATAAGATCCACTATGCTGTCCTTTATGGTTGAGTAGCTAAGCTGAGCAGAAAGTGAAAATTGCGGCAGTCTTTCTGCTTTTGCTATCTTCACGTTCAGATAAGCTTCCTTAAGGTTTGCGTAAGCTTTGCGTATATCGGGTCTGCGCTCAAGCAGCATATACGGTTTACCTATGTCCAGTGGAGCCAGTATATTCGGCAATTTGCTGGTTCTAACAGTCAAATCATCGTTCTGTTTTAAGCCGAGTATTGTCTTTATGTGCCCGAGTGCGGTTCTGTAATCTGCCTTCAACTGCGCAAGCTGGGTTTTGAGTCTTTCCAGATTATCCCTTGCCAACAGATATTCGCTCAAGGTGTATGTCCCCTCCTTGTAACCATAGCCCAAAAGTTTTACCTTCTTGCTCAATATTTTCATGCGCTTTTTCAGTATTGGAAGCTTCTCGTTTACCGAGACACACACCAACCAGTTGTCTGTCAATGTCGATAAAAGCGATATCATGGCTGTATCGTAATAGTAACAAGCCTTTTCCTTCTCAAGTCTATAGACGTCGATACCGTTTCTAATCTTGCTCCAGAGATCAACCTCATAGTTTGCGGCAAACCCGAGGGATGCACTCCTGGATGTACTCTTAAAGCCGCTTTGATTCCTTCTGGTACGAGAGTAGCTGAAAGTAGTGTTCACTTCAGGTAGTAACCGCTTCTTGCTCATCCTGTAGCCAAGAACAGCCTCTTTGAGTTTCGTTAGAGCGATGGCTAAGTCGTAGTTGGATGCAAGAGCCCTTTGTATGAGGCTATTGAGTTCATCGCTTTTGAACGAGCGCCACCAGCTACTCCCAAACTCACCAGCCGGCTCAGTCTTATTAACATACCGGCTCTGCAGATGAACTTTCAAATTCTTCTGGTGTGTAGAAACACATGCAGTTAGGATAACCACAAGTAATACGAAAGAGAAAACCCTTTTCACCATTCGTCTTCTTCTTCGAGTTTAAATACTATGTAAAGCTTCACATGCAACCTTTTGCGCTTTACCCCGGCAGGAAACGGTGGAAAGGGAACAGAATCAAGTATAGCTCGTTTAGCTGCCCTATCGAGTGCATCCGAACCAGATGAGCGAAGTATTCTCAACGATGCAATATTTCCGTTCCTAAGCAGAGTGAACTCCAAAAGCACCTTACCTTCCACCCCATTCTCTTTCGCAGAGAGAGGGTACATCTTGTGAGACTCGATGATACCTCTAACCCTTCGCAAGTATATAGAAAGCAAATGCGGATTTCCAGCAACTGCTGGTGCAGGGTGTCGTAGAGGCTTTTTTGCTGGCTTATGTGTCACCACCGGCTGCGGCAAGGGATAGTTTTGTGGGATATTTTCAGGCAATTTCGCCAATTCGCTGTAATCGGTCACACGCTCCTTCAGGATCCTCTTTACACGTTTTATCTTTTCAGGTTGAACATTGTCTTTAGGTATCTCTATCTGGTTAAAATTTAATCGCGTCATCTTCTCCGGTTCCACAGGCTGTTCTATGGGTGTATCACGGGGCAACTGGTAGTTATTCAGATTGATCTCTACCCTGTTCTCATTCTCGTCGGGCTTCTGAAACGATAAACTGAAAACCACCAGTATGCCCGCATGTAAAACAATTGAAAAGAAAAGAATGAGCAGGAATCTCTTTTCTGATGTACTCATTCCTCTTTCCGGGTGGCGATTATAAACTTCTTTGCGCCTGATAGTTTGGCTACATCGAGGATCTTCACAGCTATATCAACCTTAGCGTTCTTATCAGACTTAAGAACAACCGTTTTTGTCACATTCTCAGCTATCTGTTGGGGTAAAAGAGTCTTCAATTGGTCCAACGTGACGAACCTTCCCTTGAAGTATATTCTGTTGTCCTTTGTCAAATACACAACAATAGGCTTCTTCGCTAACTCTGAACGAGCTTTGGTCTCGGGTAACTTTATTTTTATTCCCTCATTGACGACAAAATTTGCCGTCAACATAAAGAATATAAGCAGCAGAAAAACAATATCTATCAATGGCGTGAGATTGATATTGGCGCCTTCGCTGGAGGTTGCCCTTCTTTTTATGTTAATCATGATCAGCTCTCCTTGAAGTAGTTTGCCTTCTCCAGCGCATGGATAAGTTCGTTGCTTATCTCATCCATTAAACCTATTGTTTTGTTTATTCGTGCATTGAAGTAGTTGTAGGCAAGCATAGAGGGAATAGCAACTATCAGGCCCATTGCTGTTGTGAGCATAGCTTCCCAGATACCCCCTGCGAGTACCTGCGCATTGACCCTACCGCCATAGGACTGGATAACCATGAAAGCCTTGATCATTCCAACCACCGTACCAAGCAGACCAAGCAAGGGAGAAACCTGCGCAATGGATGCAAGAGACGGTAGGTATTTCTCCATCTCTCTCACTTCTCTTTCAGCAATGAAGTGTATTGTCCTCTCCACTGCTTCTTTTGATTCCCTGCCATTGCCCGAGCTTACATGCCTTGTTATAATTTCATAAACTATCCTCACAACAGGAGACTTTGACCTCTCCAATTCCGGGAGCAGTTTTTCTATTTCACCTTTGTTGAGCGCTTCAACTATACGAATGATAAAATCCGGATCCTTCAGTTTTATCCTTCTAAATGCAAAGTAACGCTCCAGTATGATTGCAACAGAAAAAACCGAGCAGACAATAATAAGGTAACCAAAGACGCCAGATTTCTGTATAAGATCCCACATTTAAGAACACCTCTTCACAAGCTTAGTATGTAATGTCGGGCTTGCCGTCTCCATTTAGATCCCTCTCCACAGAGACGAGCTTTCCATCCTTGTATTTCTTCCAAAGATCCACCATGCCGTTGAAGTCACTATCCCGGCTGATAGTGTAGCACTCTTTGCCGTTGTATGTTATGAATGTGTCGAATTTTCCATCATGGTTGGTGTCTTTCAACACCTCAACAAGTTTGTGCTTTGGCGAATACACATACTCACAGTCAAACTTCCCGTCATGATTGGCATCAACGAGAATATCTATGCGATCAGGTCTTATCTTTTCAATCTTTTCATATTTGCCGTCACAGTTACTATCCACCATTATCTTGGTCTTGCTTTCAATTCGATAAGGCAGACTACAACCCTTCTTGAAAAACTCCTTTTGTATAAGCTTTCCGTTCTTAAACGTCAGTGTTATATTGAAAAAGCCATTGTGATTCTTATCTACCCTTAGCTTTCTCGTATTTCCGGCTATGGTTTCAACAGCATCTATACGTCCATCGTAATTTGTATCCTTCTCAACCTTATACACTGTACCATTGCGGTAATAGACAAACAGATCGAACTTCCCGTCGTGGTTGGTATCTATCTTTTCAAAACTCTTCTTTCCATCTTTATAGGCAATCACTCTATATTTAAATTCCACCTTACTAAGTCTCCCATTTTTATAGACGTAATGTGCTTTGCCATCTTTTATTTTTAATGGTAAGCCGTTTTTGCCGTAGAGGACAACCTTACCGTTTTGCACACATTTATAGAGCCTTCTGTGTCTATAGAAGTTCACGGTGTCAAACTTCCCATCGTGGTTGGTATCTATCTTTTCCAGTGCTAAACCGTGACCCTTATGAACAAGAACGTAATCAATTCTGCCATCATGATTGGTATCCTTTTCCGTTTTGTAGAGATGGCCTTTCCTGAAATAGATATACGTATCCAGTTTACCGTCACCGTTTGTGTCTTTCTTTATCATTGAAACCTTGCCGTCTTCGAAAAAGATGTAGGTATCAAAGCGACCATCTCCGTTGGCGTCCCTTTTAACCTTATACACCCTACCTTTGCTGATGTACTTAACCGTGTCCATTCTGCCGTTATGGTTTGAATCGATATCCACCCGTGTGAGTTCTCCTTTGCTGTTGTAATAAGCCGTGATATATTTCCTTTTCACAACTCTGGTTGTGGCAAACACATTTACAGAAACAACCGATGAGATAACGACCATTAAAACAACACAGATTAGCCTGCTCACGTTCGCCTCCTTAAAGCAGGACAAGGATATCTTTAAAAGCTATCAGTAGAATTATTACACCGCAAATCCTGTTAAAGATCGCCTTGTTGGCAATGCGAAGACTCACACTCTTTGCAAACAGTCCCAGAAGCGCCCCCACAACCAACAGATAGGCTATGGAGCTACCAAGCCCGAAAGAGGCTGCAGCAACCATAGCATTGGCAAGCGATGAGCTATTCACAGCATATGCCACAACCGCCGAAAATGGTAAACAGGGTATTAACCCAGTAACAGCCCCTATCAATAAAGCCGAAAATTTGGAGCGTGAGAGCAGCCTTCTGTAGGCTGAAGAGAAAGAACCGGTTGAACAGTTGCTCTTTGGTTTTGAGAAGCTCAACACAAGCCCAATTGCCACCATCATCGATATCAACACAATATGCGGCGCAATACCTAAACTCTCCACCACAGCCCTGCCCAAATAAACAGAGAGAAAGGCAAGCAGTAGATAAACAGCTACCCGACCGAGATTGAACAGAGCAGTAATGATCAAGCTTTGCTTCACATCTTCGCTCAGCGCTGAAACGTAAACACCTATAAAGGCAGGGCAACCAAATCCACAGAAAACAATGCCACTAAACAGACCTACCGTAAAGAAGCCAAACGCATCGTAAAGACTACTCATCTCCACTTCTTTCCTTTGCAATTATCGCAGCGCCAAATGCTGTCACCACCTGCGGATGCTCAGGAACAAACACCTCCATACCCAGCATCTCTTTCATGGTCTTAACAAGGCCCTCATTCTTTGCAGGTCCACCACTCAGAAGTACAACCTCCCTGATGCCTACACGTTTGCCCAGTGCCATTATCCTTTGAACTATGGAGCGGTGAATCCCTGCAACTATGTCCTCCTTCCTCTGACCCCTTGCAAGATGGGAGATAACCTCCGTTTCTGCAAAAACGGTGCAGGTGCTGTTAATCTTCACGGGCTGGTTGGATTGGAGCAATAACTCTCCAAAGTTGCTTATGTTAACCTCAAGAACACGTGCCATCGACTCAAGAAATCTACCTGTACCTGCTGCACATTTATCGTTCATTGTAAAGTTGTTTACCTTACCGTTTTCGTCAAGCGAGATAACCTTGCTATCCTGACCTCCAATGTCTATTATCGTCCTGATGGAAACACCATTTAGTCTGCCTATGGTACTTGCGCCCTTGGCGTTGGCTGATATCTCGCTTATAGACTCATCCGCAAAATCAACGAGCTTGCGTCCATAGCCCGTTGAGACAATGTATTCAACCTCGCTTTCTTTAACGTTTGTCTTCTCAAGGAGTGTCTCGAATGCCTCATCCGCAGACCGTTTGAAATCAGCTCCCGATAAAACAACAAGATGGTTTAAAAGCTTGCAAGAATCGTCGATGATTGCAATCTTAGTAGATGTGGTGCCGATGTCTACACCAACGAAGTATCCCATACTACCTCCTCTTTTCCCTGACGGTCTCAATAAACGCCTCGATCCTGGTTCTCATCTGTTCCACGTCCTCAGGGCTGTAGTCTGTTTCTATTCTCAAAACAGGCACATCAATCTTTGAAAGCTCCTTCATCATACGTGGAAACTCAAAATCAAACAGGTGGCAACCCACAAGAACGTGGTAAATAACCCCGTCGATGTTAAACTCCTCAATCAGATCAAGAATTCTTGTAATCCTATCGTCGCTCGGCGTGAATATTGGACACATGCAGGGAAAGAGGTACCTATCAGCAATAGCTCTCATCATGTCGAACATGTTGCGCTCATCAACAGCCACTTCATCGTATATATACCTGACAGAAGAACACAGATCGTCTATTGCAACTATACCACCGGACTCCTCGATCAATGTCAAAATTTTCATATTGGGGAAAATCACAGGAGAACCCGTCACAAGCAGACGGGGTGTGTTTTTTCTACATACACTCTCACCTGACTGAGCCCTTTTTTGAAGCTCATCCACCAAAGCTGACATTGCTTGAGCCCATTCAGAAGCCTCAGCAAAGAAAAAGGCATTGAGAGCGATCAATGAATCAACACCACCGATAACCGACGGTCTCTTCTTTCTCAACTCATAAAGCCTTCGAAATTCCATGTGAGCCTTCTGGAGCTTCTCTATAGCAGCCATCAGGCTATTTTTCGTAATCCTTTTACGCGTTATTTTCTCTAAAAAATCCTTTAACTCGTAAGTCTCCTCGAGCCATGCCCTCCCAGCCGAATCGCGTTTTTTGGAGAACGGAACATTCATCATATGAATAGGCTTATCTATATCCAGATCGCCGAATTTCTTCTTCCAGTCGCATGTAGCAGGTGCAACAAGCGCCTCAACATCCTTGATCCAGGGAAACTCATCGGATTTGAAAGCACCAAACGATGACTTCGTCAACGAGCACGACCCTGCCGGGAAGTGCTCTTCAGCCAGAAGTGATGTTTCGTAAGAGCCACCGCAAAGCCTCACAGGTATGGCATCAACGGCATATATAAGCTCTTCAGGCACAAGAACGCAGTACGTCCCGATAAGCCTTTTGTTGAACTTCTTAAATACCGGTTCCTTCTCCGTATTATAAACACTTTCAAGCACATCGTAAAAATAGCCCATGTTTTCTGGAGTTTTCCTTTTATTCCTCAGCTCGTTTAACAGATCGATAGCTTCTGTGTTCACCTTTTTTCCTCCGTTCAGTTACTTTTTATCGGCATTCTGCCTTTCAAAAAATCCCTTGCTCGACGACGTAAAGATGGCTTTGCCAAGGTAGGTTGCCTTAAGCGCACCATCCTCCGGGCAGGATTCTATACATCTCAGACAGAGCATACAATCCTGATTAAGCACATTACTCTTCTTATCTTCAAGATAGATCTCTCTTATCTCCATAGGACAAACACGATAGCAGTTACCACATTTGGTGCATTTCTGAGGATCCTTTTTAAGCTGCATAAAACCTACCCTATCAAACAGCGAAAGAAAAGCATTCATAGGGCAGAACCGGCATACAAATCGCTTGTAGAAAAACGCACCAATCACACTAATGCCGGCAATTAATAGTGCAAGCGAAGTAAGAACAAACTTAACGCCACTTGAAGTATCAAGGTATATCTGGCTGAAGTTGCCCTCTGCTATAGGCAGTATCAACCGTGCCGGGCATATCTGACAGAAAGGATTGCTCAAATCCCTGGTAACTGTCGGTGAAAAGAGATGATTTGCCATCATAAGCGGCAAAATGAAAACAAACAGGAACAGGAAACCGTACTTGACCCACTGCAGCCTGTCCCTTGTGGACCATTTCATAAAAGAGTAACGAATATTGAGTGCACTTCTCAGTTCTGAAGCAAGATCCTGCAGAAAACCAAATGGACACAGCCAGCCGCACCATGCCTTGTTAAGAATAATTGCAAGCACAAAAAAGGTGCCAAAGTATTCGAGCAGGCGGATCGCCCTGTACCCATGATGCATGAAATAGGCTTGAAACGGCGTGTGTTCAAGGAGCATCTGAAACGGAAACAAAAAACACATACCGCCTCTTGAATCCACATACCTGCATGCGAAGGTTGGAAGCTTATTGCCAAGATCTATAGCTACCAAACCACCGTAAACCAGAACGGCAAAGGCTATGAACTGAATTAACCATCGCAAGTTTCTAACCTTCATAGATTCCCCCTAAAACCGGCTTTCCCGGCGTTTGAAGTATGCCCACAAACCTACAGCAAGCATAACCACAAGCAGTATGAAGATACCTGCAGCATAGCTTCGCCATGCATCAGGCGATATGTACGTATAAATCGGATAAGTAGCAACATATCGAGTGCCACTGTTCGTATAAAAGGCACTTACAAGGTATATCTCCGGTCTCCACCTGTACTTTGATGCAGGAAATCTATCCTGAATAGCTGTAAACTCAACTTCTCCGTTTTTATCACTAATCATGCGTTTGCTCCAGCCACTTCTTGTAGTTACAACAACGACAGCACCAGAAACAGGCTTACCGTGAAAGTAGACTCGAAAACGTATCCTGTGGCCTGTTCGTGACAGGAAAAACGGCTCACCCCTTCGACTCCTTAATCTGATCAGCTCAAAGGGCACCTGTGGGCCAAAAACAGCCATGTCGTCATTGGGTCTGGTGATTTTTCCGTCTCTTTGATGCCTAACATAGAAGTTTACCTTTGCAACATAAACGGTAGAAACGTTTTTGTTTTTCTCACGTTTCATGGCAATAAGCGTGTAATTGCCGTTGAAAATTGCAGGAACCCTTACGCAATAGGCCCTTCTCCTCTTTTTGATCTTCAGCGGCCTTATGTGACTTGTATAGTCCTTCAACAAAACATGTACGCCATTTAGAGCCCCCGGTTGCATCCTGTGAGACGGGAACTTACCAAAATATATTGCATAGGTGCGAGCACCCATGTTCATACCCCTTGCTGACTCAAACCACAGTTCATTACCAAAGGCATGCACGTTCTGCAGAAGGATAAACAACAAGGCAAATATAACGTATCTCATTGCATCCTCCAGAGATGGACTCCCCCTTAGGAGAAATGGGGGAGCCCTCAGACAAGCTAAAATTTCATACCCAGCGTGAACATTACGTTCAATGGCCAACCCGGGAAATAGTAGTCTGTTGTTCTACCTCTTCTTGTGTACCTCGTAGCCCATGTGGCATAGTTGTTGTCCAGCAGGTTGTTCACATACAAGGATGCGAATACCCTGTGCCAATGATAGGAAACCTTGGCGTTCAAAAGTGTGTATCCGCCGTAATACTTGGTGTTTTCATTGTCCATGTAGTATTTCCAGACCTTTCTCATCCACATACTCAACGTTAAACCACGGTTAATGTAGGTAACTCCCAGCCCCATCATGTGTTTGGGTGCCTTTTTGACAAAGTTGTTACCGTAGACCGGGTCATTGTCAAAGCGAGAGATATTGAAACTGTAATTACCACGCAAAATAAAGTGCTTCAAGAATCTATACTTCAGAGATACCTCGAAGCCTTTGTGCTTTGTATTACCGATATTCTCATATCTCTCTGTCACAGGATCATATTGAATTTGATCCTTGAATTTCATGTAATAAACAGCCATTTCATAGTGAAGTTTCGTTGCAATATTGCCCCTTACTCCAATCTCGTAATCGGTCAAATACTGGGGCTTCAAATCCTTATTGGCATACCTACCGGAAAAAAGCCTGTAAAGAGTCGGAGGCACGAAACCTTTACCTATGTTGATGTAAAAGGTTTGACCCTTAAATGCTTCATACGTAATGCCGACCTTTGGACTCCAGGCATCCATGGTGCGCGTGCCCGAATCGTCACCGTTAGATTTGATTCTATCGTCATACTTGAAATGAACTCTGTCGTACCTCACGCCAAGCGTAACCTTTAAGGGTCTTGCCAACGCTAATACATTCTGCGCATACACACCGTAATTTGTTTGTCTTGAATATCCATCCCTCGTTTGTGTGCCTTTACTGCCATCTCTATTTCTCATCCAGTACTTGGAGACACCACCCTCGGTCATGAGGCTTGCCCCAACGGTAAAGGCGTCCTGCAAATTAAACAACGTGTACTTCTGGATAAACCTTGCCTCGCTACCAAAAGTGTTTATGTGATCATTGGTGATGCCAGTGGTCCATTGCGAATCCCTTTTTCTTCTATGGAAATAAGCACTTAGATGAATCGAACTTGCATCCCACGCTTTTCTGTATGCCACACCGAGTCTGTAAAGATCCATCTCAGAAGAAGAAGATTCTCTTGTGGCTATCCTTTCTTGGTTCTCGAACTCCTCCTCATTCAGTGGACCAGGGGTTTCTCTGCTGACGTGACCGTAGTACAAGTCACTCGTTATGTGGCCTGCATCGCCCAAATCGCCGGTTACTTTACCGCTGAGCTTATCCTCGAAATAGGAGTTTCTTGGTCTATAACCCTGGCTGCCGTATCTCATAGCACTTAACCAAACGCCAACATTTTTAAAGCTCTTTCCACCCTCTGTGTACAACTTCCACGTTTTGTAAGAACCGTAAGAAGCGTAAGCCTTTCCAGTAAGTTTCTTGGGCGGATTCTTCGTGACTATATTGATGACACCCACCGTGCCATTTGGTCCGTAAAGCGCAGATACAGGCCCCTTTATGACTTCGATGCGTTTTACATTATCAAGGTTTATACCCTCAAAATCCACTCTTCCATCTGCATCGTTGAGCGGTATTCCATCCACAAGAACAAGTATGCCATAGGTTACCCAATCGTGCAGTGTGACACCCCTGAATGAGATTACATTGGAATCCGTATGTCTTTTATCCTCACCAAATATACCCGGAACTTCCCAGAGTATATCTCCGAGATTCCTTGTGTCAGAGGTCTGTTTTATATCTTTGCCCGTCACTATATACACGGTAGCTGGTACATCTTTAAGCTTTGTTTCCGATTTGGTAGCTTGCACTACCACCTCACCAAGATTCACATCATCAGGCTGAGCCGCTTTCGAGACAACACTACAGGACAAAAGCAGTGCGCATGCCGTCGCACTGCTCACAATAAGTTTTTTCAAATCCATTTAGATTTCCTCTCTAACTTGTTAGAATTTCATACCGAGGGTAAACATAATGTTAACTGGCCAGCCTGGATAGTAATAATCGACCGTTCTTCTTCCGAAGTGATATCTTGTAGCCCATGTGGCATAGTTGTTATCCAGCAGGTTGTTCACATACAGAGACGCAAAGAAATTCTTAACCTTGTAAGAGACCTTAGCGTTTACGACAGTGTGGCCGCCGTAATACTTGGTGTTTTCATTGTCCATGTAGTATTTCCAGATCCTTCGAAGCCAAACACCGAAAGAGAAACCATTGTTGGAATAGAGTGCTCCCAAAGCAAGCTGGTGTTTTGGTGCCTTTTTGACAAAGTTGTTACCGTATACCGGGTCATTGTCAAAGCGAGAGATATTGAAACTGTAATTACCACTTAATGTAATGTGCTTGAGTATCCTATAGCTCAATGAAAGCTCAACACCTTTATGCTTCGTGTCGCCTATATTCTCGTAAGTATCCGTGTTTGGATCATACTGGATCTGATCCTTGAACTTCATGTAGTAGACCGCAAGCTGGTATCTCAAAACAGAGGCTATTAAACCCCTCACGCCCGTCTCATAATCGGTTAGGTACTGAGGTTTCAGATCCTTGTTGGCATACCTTGATGTGAACATCTCGCGTAACGTCGGAGGTATAAAACCTCTTCCTATATCCAGATAGAGAACGTGGTTTTTCACAAACTCATAAGTCAGACCGAATTTTGGACTCCACGCGTGCAACGTTTTTGTGTCCTCAGAGGAACCCGGATACTTCTCTTCGTATTTGTAATAAATCTGATCGTATCTCAAACCAAACGTTGCTTTAAGTGGTTTGATAATTGTTATCTGATCCTGACCGTACAAACCCAGTGCCCTGTAGAGACCGTATCCCTTGCTCAAAAACCTTCCCTTACTTCCGTCACTATTCCTCGCCCAGATCTTCGTTGTACCGCTCTCTGTGTATCCACTTGTTCCTACAGTCAGCTTGTTAGCAAGAGAACCCAGATTGAACAGCTGGATAAATCTTGCTTCTGCGCCAAACAGGTTCAGATAATAGTGCTCAACCCAGCTGTCACTGTAGCCACCATCATAAACCTTGCCATGGTAATAAAGATTAAGGTGGAGAGAGTCTGTATCCCATGCCTTCTTGTATCCGATTCCCGCCCTATATAAATCCATGCTGGAACCGGCAAACTTTCTCGTGGATACGGTCTCACGGGCAAGAAACTGGGCTTCATTCAGCGGCCCCGGAATATCCTTATCGGAATTGACATAATCAAATGTGAACAGCAATCTACCGAGTTTGCCCAAATCGCCTGTCACTTTGCTTGAGAACTTGCTTTCGTAGTTCGTGTTGCGCGGTCTGTATCCCCTTGAACCGTAGCGCATAGCATCAAGCATCACGCCAACCTTACCGAATGTTTTACCTGCGGATGTTGTGAATTTCCATGTTCTGTAGGATCCATAGGATGCTGATGCTCTCATTGTGAGTTTTTTGGGTGGGTTCTTCGTGACTATGTTTATTACACCCACTGTACCATCAGGCCCATAAAGGGCAGAGACAGGCCCCTTTATGACCTCTATGCGTTTTACATTATTGAAATCGATGCCTTCAAAATCGACCCATCCATCAGCATTGTTGATAGGAATACCATCAATAAGCACCAAAATACCATAGGTAACATGATCGTGCAGGGTAACCCCCCTGAAATAGAGAACATTTGCATCGGTGTGCCTCTTATCCTGGCTGAAAACACCCGGAACGCTCCAGAGTACATCACCGATGTTCCTTTCGTCTGTGCTCTCCTTGATCTGTTTGTTTGTAATAACATACACAGTTGCAGGCACATCCTTCAACTTCGTTTGGGACTTAGTAGCCTGCACTACAACCTCACCAAGGTTCACCTCCTGTGTTGTACCTCTACTATAGGGCGCAAGCAACAGGAGCGAAACCGCAACCAACGCAATGATGCCTTTAACCCGCATACTACCTCCTCACAAGTGTATTTATGAAAAACCCATTGCCTTCTGCATGGACAGACAAATCCTCCCATGGCCACAAAACCAATCTTTAAAAAAGCCAACACTTGTAAAGTTTTATATGATTTTCTTTCTGCGATAAGTACAGACGACCCGGCTTGTTGAATGTGCATCTATGCACAACCGCAGAGATAATGGTAACCCCCCTTTCCCTGCAGCACCGGTCAAACGGGCTGCAAAGAAACTCAAGCGCAGGCATTGTACAAATAAAAGATTACAGTCAGATTAAAAGCGCAATTTTTATCCATCCGAAAAGGATTTGCAGATGAAAAATAACGATTATGACAAGCGGAGCTTTACCGAAAGTCAAAAATTTGTATAATGCAACCACCATGTATTGGCGCTTTAAGGATGAGGCTAAAACGATAGAGATCGGCAATAGGTTCATTGTTGCACCACCATGGTACAATTCCGAGGATCGCATTAAGATAACCCTAACTCATGGCTACGCCTTTGGAACAGGTGTACATGAGACAACAGCAGAGTGCATTAGTCTACTTGAAAACCTAAATGTCAAGGGCAAAAGCGTCCTTGATGTAGGCACAGGCACAGGAATACTGGCAATTGCAGCTTCAAAACTGGGAGCCAGTAATGTGGTGGCATTCGACATAAACGAAAGAGCAGTAAAAGAGTGTATTGAAAACGCAGCTTTAAATAAAACTGACAATATCAACTGTATCCTGGCATCCTCTCCTGAGTTTCTAAAGGAGCAGTTCGATATTGTGCTTGCAAACATATTCTATGATATCATTCTCAAGATGTCTCAAAAGCTGGCGGAAGTAACCCGCAAAGGTGGTTACATGATACTCTCAGGCATTATACCAGAAGAAAATTTCACCGTTAAATCTCGGTTTTCAAATCTGGGATTCGTCTGCGAGAAAAATATTTTCGGCAAAGAGTATACTACAATGCTTTTAAGGAGACAGGATGAGTATTGATGAACAGCTACTCAAACGGGCAGGTTTAACACAGGAAGAGTATGAACTATTGAAAAGCAAACTCAACAGAGAGCCCACTGAGATAGAAGTTGCAATCGCCGGCGCCATGTGGTCTGAGCACTGCAGCTATAAGTCCTCAAAGATACACCTGAAGAAGTTCCCCACCAAAGGAAAGCATGTTGTTATAGGACCGGGTGAAAATGCCGGTGTTGTGGATATAGGTGGGGGTTACGTGGCAATCTTCAAAATGGAGTCCCACAATCATCCCTCCTTTATCGAACCCTATCAGGGAGCTGCTACAGGGGTTGGCGGCATAATGAGGGATATATTTACAATGGGTGCACGACCTATAGCCAACATGGATGTTCTTTTCTTTGGTCACCCAGATGCGGAAAGGACTCGATACCTCGTTGACGGAGTTGTGCGCGGTATAGGTGATTACGGCAACTGCGTCGGAGTACCCACCGTTGGGGGACAGACAGGGTTCGATGAGTCTTACAACTACAACAATCTCGTCAACGCCTTCTGTCTCGGTCTGGGTAAAAAGGACAAAATCTTCCTCGCTAAAGCAAGTGGGGCTGGTAATCCCGTCATCTATGTAGGATCCAAAACCGGAGCAGACGGTATAAGGGGTGCGACAATGGCATCAGCTGCATTTGACGAAGAGTTCGAAAAGGAAAGGCCAAGTGTGCAGGTTGGGGATCCGTTTACCGAAAAACTACTGCTTGAAGCGTGCCTTGAGTTGATGGAGCATGACGCAATCGAGGGCATTCAGGACATGGGAGCAGCGGGCCTAACATCAAGCAGTTTCGAAATGGCTCAAAGAGCAGGCATGGGCATAAGGCTATATCTGGATAGGGTGCCCACAAGACAACCCCTTACACCGGAGCAAATAATGCTCTCTGAAAGCCAGGAACGCATGCTGATAGTGGCAAAGAAAGGAAAGGAGGGGCTTGTTAGGAAAATCTTCGAAAAATGGGGGCTGGATGCAGAGGTTATTGGTGAGGTTATCGAAGAGAAGGTTGTCGAGCTTGTCCACAACGGAAAAACAGTAGCTAAAATCGATGTGGGTGTAATGGTTGAAGAAGCACCAGTCTACAATCGAAAAGCTGAAAAACCATCATACATTAACGAAATCGAGAATGTGAATCTCAGTAGCATAGAAGAGCCTGACGATTACAATGATGTACTGTTGAGGCTCATTTCGTCGCCAGACATAGCCGACAAATCACCGCTCTATGAGCAGTACGACTCCACGGTCCAGACAAACACCCTGCGCGACTGCGGTGAAGCCGATGCTGCCGTCCTGAGAATAAAACCCACCGGCACTGGCATTGCCCTGACTGCAGATGTTAATCCGCTTTATGTTTACATAAACCCGTCGAAGGGTAGCAAACTATCCTTCATTGAGGCATACAGAAATCTTATCACCGTTGGGGCCAAACCTATAGCACTGACGGATTGTCTAAACTTTGGAAACCCTGAAAATCCGGAAATAATGTGGCAATTCAAAGAGGCAACAGAAGGACTGGCAGAGATATGCAGAAAGATGAATGTGCCTGTTGTTAGTGGAAACGTTAGCTTCTACAACGAGACAGCCGGAAAGAACATCCTTCCCACACCAACGATAGGAATGGTGGGTATCATCGATAAGCCACATAATGCACCACCTATAGCGCTGGTTGGTGGTATGCCCATCTATATGCTTGGCCAGATCAAGTCCTATGAGCTTGGAGGAAGCGCTTACTTTAAGTGGATACATTCCATCAAAGCAGGAAGGTTACCAGATGTGAATCAGCAGTTTCATGAAAAACTCGCAGCTGTGATGATAAAAGCGGTAGATGAGAACATCGTGCTTTCGGCTCACGATGTATCAGAAGGCGGTATCGCCGTTGCTCTGGCAGAAATGTGCATAAAGGGTGGTGTAGGTGCTGTTGTGGAATTACCAATTGAGGTCAGAGCCGATGCCTATCTGTTCAGTGAAACCCAGGGTGTTATCCTGCTGCAGAGCTCAAATGAAAATAGACTCGTTGAGTTGTGCAGAAGCCACGATGTAGATGTGCAAAAAATAGGCTTATCACACGGAAGTACGTTGAAAATAAATGGAGTTGTGGACCTTGAGATAGAGAAGCTTGCCGACTACCACAAACGTTTCTTTAAAGAGCTTTTCTACTGACCCCTGTTATAGCGCTCGTACAGGTAGCGCTTGAAATTCTCATCAATATAGCTCAGATGCTTTTTCATCTTCTCGTAAGCAAGCTCCGGATCACGCTCCATTATTGCCTCAAAAACCGCCCTGTGCTCATTCAACAAACCCTCACGTGAAAGGCCTCTCACCTCAAACTGGTAGTGTCGGCCCATATTGGTTGCCTCTTTAAGCAACTTGAATATGGAGCTCATCATGTGCATCAAAACGGTATTCTTGGTTGCCCTAATGATGCTGAAGTGAAACTCAGCATCACTCTGCTCATCGTTTCTTTTATGTATAAAATCCTCATAAAGTTCCTTAAAAGCATCTTTAAGCATCTCAAGATCGGCTTCGTCTGCCACTTCAGCAGCTTTCCTCACTGCCCACAGCTCTATATTCTTCCGTATTTCAACAAGGTCCCAGATCAGTGCAGGGTCATCTTTGATAAACGTTTTGAGATCAACATCAAGTATATGATCGGTAAATGGTCTGACAAACGTACCTTCACCCTGTGTACTCACTATTAAACCCTTGGCCTGGAGTATATTCAGGGCTTCCCTGACAGATGATCGGCTGACCTCAAATATACGAGCAAGCTCCCTTTCGGAAGGCAGTTTGCTGTTGGGTAAAAGCTCCCCTCGTTTTATGGAATTCTCTATCTGCTCAACGATATAGTCGGCAATTCGCTTGGGCTTAATAGCTCTAAACATGCTTCCAATGTATAAAAAATATCTAAAGAAATCAACATTTTTTCACCCGGGCAAGCAGGCTGTTAAGCATACCCTAAAATATCTTGACAATAGAAAAAAATTAATGTATGCTTTTGGTAGGGTGGTCATACCAATTACACCTGAGTGGTGTCACATCAACGATTTGCGGAGATAGGGGGTTGTTAATTAATTTGTTGAGTAATTTTTAGAATCTTAACCAAGGGAGGTTTAAGATGAAGCGCAGATCCTTCTTTAAGAAAGCGCTTGGAGTCACCGCAGCAGCTGGCGCGATCTCGGCAATTGGTGCACCAGAGGTGATAGCCAAAAAAACATACAGATGGAGACTGATAACTACCTGGCCCACAGGCATTCCCTGGCATCAAACCGTGCTACACTTTGCAAAAAAGGTCGAAGAGCTATCAAACGGAGAACTCCAGATAAAGGTTTATGCAGCAGGTTCAATTGTCCCTGCTTTCCAGGTATTTGATGCCGTAAGAAACGGTGTAGCTGAAATGGGCCATGACTGGTCAGGATACTGGAAGGGCAAGAACCAGGCTTTCGTCGCATTTGGTTCTGTACCGTTTGGCATGAACGATGTGGAATACTCTATCTGGTTAATGCAGGGTGGCGGATTGAAGCTTGCAAGAGAGCTCTACGGTCAGTACGGAGTTATTCCGCTAATGGGTGGTAATTCCGGACAGGAGATGGGTTTCTTCACCAAAAAACCCATCACGCACATAGAGCAGTTAAAGGGCATGAAAGTAAGAACCGTGGGTTGGGCTGCAGATATTCTCAAAAACATGGGAGTCTCTGTTGTTCCCCTTCCAGGCGGAGAAATCTACCTTGCCCTCGAAAGGGGCGTGATAGACTCAGCAGAGTTCTCCACACCGTACATTACCTATCCAATGGGATTCCAGGAGATAGCCAAGAACATCATGGTACCCGGCTGGCATCAGACAGCTGTTCAGTTGATGTTTGATGTTAACAAGAAAGCATACGATAAATTGCCCGATAGATTGAAGAAAGTGCTCTATATTGCATCTGTTGACACGCAGCTATGGGATATGACAAGAAGCGAATTTTACAACGGAATCTACATTGAGAAATACAAAAAGGATGGCGTCAAATTCAACAAACTTACTGACGACTCACTGAACAAACTCAGAAAAACAACAAAAGAATACATCGATGGTCTGAGAAGCAAACACAAATTCTTAAACAAGGTGCTTGAATCGCAGGACAACTTTATTAAACACTACGCAAGCTGGAAGGTCCTAAGAAGCGGCGTTTCGTGCTATCCATACGAGATGTATATACACGGATACCATTACGAATAAGGGTTGAAGAAGAGCCATGCTGCTGAAATTTGTTAAGGTCATAGATACGGTAAACGAGTGGTTCGGGAGGGTAGCCAGCCTATTAGGCTACCTCCTCTTTATCATTGTTGTGGTCGGTGTGTTCTTTAGAAAGGTGTTAAACCACCCGTTCATCTGGAACTTTGAAGCCAGCTACATGTCATATGCAGCCATGTTTCTTCTGGGTTTGGGTTACACACTAAAACACAAAATGCATGTTACTATCGATGTTATTTACGCAGCAGTAGGACCAAAGGTTCAGCTTGCGCTGGATATTCTCGGCTTTGTACTATTTCTTATCCCGTTTGCGTACGTGTCCCTAAAATCCACAACAATCTTCACCATACAATCATGGCAAATACTTGAACATAGCCAATCAACATGGGCACCTCCAATTTACCCATTCAAAACGCTGATGCCCATATCCTTCGCTATGCTTGTGCTTCAGGCTATAGCTGAACTGATAAAATCCATCTACACTAAAGGAAAGGGTCAGGAAATATGAGTGCAGACATACTCTCCTTTGCGATGTTTATATCCCTGCTGATTGCCGTATTTCTTGGTTATCCACTTGGTATCACACTTGGTGGTCTGGCGGCAATATTTGGGATGATTGCCTACGGTCCGGGAGCCCTGTTCATTTTTGCAAACAAAACCTATGGCCTGATGACAAACTACGTGCTTGTCGCCATACCGCTGTTCATACTCATGGCTCAATTCCTGGATAAATCCGGCATAGCTGATAAGCTCTATGACGCTATGTACGTGGTGTTTGGTCCTGTGAGAGGCGGCTTGGCTATGGCAACAATAGTCGTATCTACAGTCCTTGCTGCTACTACAGGCATAATTGGTGCAAGCGTTGTCGCTATGGGCTTACTTGCTGCACCGGCAATGCTAAAAAGGGGCTACCAGAAGGAGCTGACCGCAGGTGTCATCACAGCTGGGGGCACGCTCGGGATTCTCATTCCGCCTTCAATCATGCTTGTTGTCTATGGTGGATTGATCGACATGTCTGTGGGCAAACTCTTCATGGCAGCTTTCATTCCGGGCTTGCTGCTTTCCACCCTATACCTAATCTATACCTTTGTTTACTGCAACTTTATAAACAAAAATGCAGGACCAGCCATACCAAAAGAAGAGCGTGTCTATTCAACCAAACAGAAGCTTGAAATGATAGTCAAAAGCATGGTTCCTCCTCTGTTTCTTATATTTGCCGTGCTGGGCAGTATCGTTGCCGGCGTGGCAACACCAACCGAAGCTGCCGGTCTTGGCAGTGCTGGTGCCCTGCTGATAGCAGCCTTCAACAAGAAAGTTAACCTTAGAATGCTACTCGATGCAGGCTATGGAACAGTAAAGATAACAAGCATGGTCATGTTGATATTTGTCGGAGCCAATTTCTTCACATCCATTTTTATGGGTATCGGCGGCGGTGAAGCCTTCACAAGTCTTCTTTTTGCCATCAGCTCCAACAAGTGGGTCATCCTTGCCATGATGATGTTCATCCTGTTCATACTGGGTATGTTTGTAGATTGGCTCGGTATTCTTCTCCTGTGCGTACCGATATTTACACCAATTGCAGTAAACAAGCTGGGTTTTGATCCTTTGTTCTTTGCCATGCTTGTATCCATTAACCTGCAGATGTCGTTTCTGACACCCCCGTTTGGGTATGCACTCTTCTACCTAAGGGGTGTGGCACCCCCGGGTATGACGCTTGTCCACATCTACAAGGGTATTATACCGTTTGTGATCCTTCAGATGATCGGGCTTGCCCTGTGTATCATCTTCCCGCAGCTCATCACGTGGCTGCCGTCTGTGACAATAAAGTGAGGTACGCATGAAAAGGAGCCTGCTTAAAAGGTTTGAACAGATTGTCGGCAAAGAAAGGTGCTTCTACGATCCGGCAGACCTGGTAACATACAGCTACGATGCATACCCTATTCAGCCGCATATGCCCGACATAGTGGTGCAACCAACCAGCTATGAGCAGGTGCAGAAGATTATCAAGCTTTGCAGAGAAAGCAACACGCCATTGATTGTCCGTGGTGCTGGAACAAACCTAAGCGGTGGCACCGTGCCGCTTAAAGGCGGCTGTGTGTTGCTTACTACAGGATTGAATCGTATACTGGAGATAAACAAGGAAGATCTATACGTGGTTGCGCAGGCAGGCGTTGTCACACAGAAGCTCGCTGAAGCGGTTGAAAAGGAGGGGCTGCTATACCCACCCGATCCGGCAAGTATGAAGGTATCAACGATAGGGGGCAATGTTGCAGAAAACTCTGGCGGTCTAAGAGCCCTCAAATACGGTGTAACAGACAGATATCTGATGGGTGTAAAGTTCTTCGATGCAGAAGGCAACCTGATCAAGGGTGGGGGCAAGCCTGTGAAGCTGGTAACCGGTTTCAATCTACCGGGACTTATGCTTTCATCCGAAGGACTTTTTGGCGTAATGGTGGAGTTCATCCTGCGCCTTGTTCCGCCCCCAGAGGCCAGGAAAACAATGCTCGTTTATTACAGGGACATAATGGACGCATCAAGAAGCGTCTCAGAGATTATAGCCTCCAAAATACTACCGGCAACGCTTGAGATTATGGACAATTTCACCATAAAAACGGTAGAAAAATTCCACAGAATAGGTTTACCGACATCAGCAGACGCCATACTCCTCATAGAAGTCGATGGCCACCCGCAGGCGGTTGAAGATGAGTATGCAAAAATAGAGCGTATCTGTAAACGGTTACACGGTGAAATCCATATTGCAAAAAGCACACAAGACAGGGACAAACTGTGGCAGGCACGCAGGGATGCCTTAAGCAGTTTGGCATTGTTGAAACCTACCCTTATACTTGAGGATGCCACAGTACCCCGCAGTAAGGTACCTGATATGATGCGTGCAATTCAGGAGATATCCAGGAAATACGATATTCTCATAGGCACATTTGGACATGCTGGAGACGGTAACCTCCATCCGACTATCCTTACCGACAGAAGGGATAGCGATGAATTCAAACGGGTGGAAGCTGCAATATATGAGATTTTTGAGCGTACACTACAGCTGGATGGAACATTAAGCGGCGAGCACGGTATAGGAGTTGCGAAAGCCAGATACCTTGAAAGCGAGGTAGGAAAACAGACGGTGGCATTTATGCGTAAACTAAAACATGGCCTGGATCCCAAAAATCTTCTAAACCCCGGAAAAGTAATCTGACAAGAGGTTGCAAGCAGTCATGTTGTTCTCTTTGAGAAAGCTAAAAAAGCAACTCAACCAGCTTGAAGAGCTCACAATGCAATGCATGAAGTGTGGCATCTGCCAGGCAGTCTGCCCGCTGTATGAAAAAGATCTCCTTGAGCAATCCGTATCAAGGGGAAAAATATCCCTCATAGAAGCACTGTTTGAAGGCAGAATAGATAAAACAGACAGCGTAATAAAATACCTCGACTACTGCATACTCTGCGGCAGATGCAAACGGTTCTGTCCAAGCAGCGTAAAAACAGATGAGATATTTGTTAAGGCGAAGTCTGCATTGAGAAAGGTGGAGAAGCTACCTGCCTATCAAAGGGCAGCAATGAAAGTAGCTGTTGGGCATGGCTCCATCATAGACGGTGCACAACCCCTTCTGAGTGCTGCAATCAAAACTCTCTCAAAGAAGGGCAAAGACGGAACTGTAAAACCTCTCTTTCTTAACCGCTACATTGCACCCATAAAATCTGAATCATTCATTTCACATTATAGAGGCCTGAACAAAGCAAAGAGCGAAAAAACAAGGGTCATATTCTATCCCGGATGTGCCATAAACTACATCTACACACACTGGGGTGTTGCCGTTGTTGAGGTTCTAAATGCATACGGCGTGTCGGTTTATGTTCCTCAAAAAAATATCTGCTGCGGCATACCGGCAGCTACCATGGGAGATGATGAACTGTATGCAAAAATGGTAAAAAAGAACATAGAATGGTTCAACTCCATCAAGGACGCCGAGGCTGTGATAACGGCATGTCCTACATGTCAGTGGGCATTAAGTGACCTTGGTGAAAGGGTCACAGGGCTCAGGATAAATATACCGATGCTGGATATACTCGTCTATATCAAAGAGAAACTGAACATTAGCTTAAAACCTGAAAGAAACACCAAATCAACCCTGCATATACCATGCCATTATGATCACTCAAAGGATTCTCTGTTAGAGAATATTATAAAAAATGAGCTAACATGCGATTTCGAACCTCTAAAAAACGACTCCTGCTGTGGGTTCGGCGGTACTTTCTCTCTGAAATACGCCACGGACTCCGCACAGGTCGGCTCAAAAAAGGTGAATGAAATTGCCCAAAAAGGCTTTAAAACCGTCTATTCACCATGTCCTGGTTGCGTAATGCAGCTTGCAGATCTCTGTTCAAGAAAAGGTCTGGATGCAAGGGTTAAGCACCCAATAGAAACAATACATGAAAACATAAAGAAGGGTTTATCCAATGAGTGAGTTGCTGGAGAGGTTTATTCGATACTCGGAGCTGGTCGGAAACATAAACGAAATAACCGACAGAGCAACCTTCATGGAAACTCTGGACGCAAACGAGTATGAATTTGTAAAGCTTTCCTTTAACGAAAGCGCCAACAGGGAAACGGATGTTGGCGAGATGGGCATAAAAAAAGCACTTGTAGAGGCGCAGTATGGCATAGCCGAGACAGGAACCGTCATTCTCGAGGGGGGTAACGAGAATTATAGAAGGGCAACCTCTCTGTGCGACGAGCTGCACGTTGTAGTTGGAGCATCAAAGATTGTCGAAAAACTCGAAGATGTAGCAGAGTATTTGAAGAATCTATTCTCCAAAGACGGATCCTCTTACGCCGTTTTCGTTACAGGAGCAAGCAGAACTGCAGATATTGAGATGTCTCTATCCCTTGGTGTGCACGGACCTGAATCGATGAAGGTAACCATACTCACGGATCTGTGAGGTGAGAGATGTTTTACACCGCTTCACGTTTCAAAGCAGGAATAAAAAAGGCTCTGTCAGATGATGTTTTAACGCATAACCTAAGAACATTTTTTAAAAATTACCGTGTCTCCTTTGCCAAGGCTTATGAAAACCTGGATTTCGAAACACTACGAAAACAGGTAGGTGCAATCAGGGATCTATCTCTGAGCGAGCGTATGGAGTTATTTTCTCTTTTTAAAAGCAATGTAGAAAAATCCGGTGGAATTGTTTATCAGGCAAAGGATGCAGACGAAGCCTGCAAATACATCACGGATATCTGCAAGCAAAAAAGGATAACGACCGTCGTCAAATCCAAATCCATGACAGCAGAAGAAATAGGCTTGAATGCATACCTTGAGAAGGAAGGTATCACACCCATTGAAACGGATTTAGGTGAATGGATTATTCAGCTTGCCGGTGAGAAGCCATCACACATGATAATGCCAGCAATTCATAAAAATAGGCATCAGGTTGCAGAATTGTTCAGAAAACACACCGGTGAAGATGTTGATGAAAACGACATTGAGAAGATGGTCAAGATAGCGCGACGCGTTCTAAGGCGTCACTACTTTCAGGCGCAGGCAGGTATAAGTGGTGCAAATATAGCGGTTGCAGAATCGGGCGCCATTGGTATCGTGACAAACGAGGGAAATGGCAGGCTTGTAACCACAATACCCCCTGTACACTTTGTCATTCTCGGGTACGAAAAACTCGTAAGAAGCTTCGACGAAGCCCTAAAGGTGTTAAGACTGCTTCCAAAAAACGCAACCGGTCAGATTATATCGGTTTATGTTAGCTGGATAAAAGGGGCACTCGATTCGATAAAAAATGAAACCGGCACAAAGGAGATTCATTACGTATTCCTCGACAACGGCAGGCTTGCCTTATTCGACAATCCACTCATTAGAGAAGCATATAGATGCATTCGCTGCGGCTCGTGTGCAAACGTATGCCCGGTTTATGGGTCTGTTGGAGGGCATGTATTCGGCCACATCTATACCGGACCTATCGGCGTTGTGCTAACCGCAATGTATCATGGGGCAGAAAAATCACGCAATCTGCTTGAACTGTGCACAGGTTGTAGAGCCTGCAGCAGTATCTGTCCTGCTAACATTGACATACAACATCTCATTATGGCTCTCAATGCAGCATCGAAGGAAAAGTTTGGTATTTCGCCGCTGAAGAAAATGGTATATTCGCAAATTCTAAGCAAACCCACAAGCATGAAAACCATAACCAAGCTGGCAGGAGGTATAATCAAGCCTGTTAGCGAAAAGGGTTATATTAAGCCAGCCCTCTTCGGTTCACACAGCTTCAGAAATCTACCTACCCCCAAACAGGTGAGCTTCAGCGATATGTTTAAGGAGATTCAACCGCTGAATACTACTGCAAGAAAAAGGGTTTTCTTCTATCCCGGGTGTGCTATTGAGTATATTTATCCACAGGTAGGTGTGGCACTGGTCAAATTGCTCAGAAAGGCACGCATCGATGTTGACATACCAGCACGAAGCGTCTGTTGCGGGTTACCAGCTATGCACGACGGAGATAGACAGTCAGCCAAAAAGACGATGATCAATAACCTCAAGTACCTGGGCAACCCTGAAAGGTATGATGCATACGTGATGCTCTGTCCTACCTGCGCATCGACCTACATTCACCTAATGGAGAAACTGCTCTTTGATGAGCCGGATGAGATCAAAAAACTGAAGGCTATCCTTCCAAAAATAGTCATGCTTTCAGAGTACTTACAACATGAGAAAGTACACTACACAGGTCCCGGTGATGTAAAATTTACCTACCATGCGCCCTGTCACCAATCCCGAGGGCTTAACCTGAACATAGAGCCGTTTCTTAAAGAACTTCTCGGCGAAAACTTTGTTGAACTTCCAGAAGCCGATCATTGCTGTGGTTTCGGCGGGAGTTTTTCCTTTGACTACCCGGAGATTTCAAGCGCTATACTGGAAAGGAAAATAGAAAACATAAAATCGACAGGGGCAAATGTGGTGCTAACCGAGTGTCCCGGGTGTGTAATGCAGATAGATGGAGGTCTCAAGAAGAAGGCTTTAAACGTTAATGTTATGCACCTTGCGGAGTTCTTTGAGGAGTACGTCTCTATATAAATAGCAGGCTACCCGGCTTTTATCAGCATTATTCCTGCCACGATAAAGAGGGTGGCCACAAACCGTATGGAGCCGTATGGTTCTTTCAGAATGAAGATACCCATAAGCACTCCAAATAGAGAGCTGATTTGACGGGCTCCAGCAACGGAGGAAACACTGGCAAGTTGAAGGGCAAAACGATATGAAAGAAAAGAGAGTGTGAGGATTGCTCCACCCAATAATACAAGCGGCAGCGAATCTCTATGACAGGTGAATATCGCTGACCTCAGATTTTTTCTTATAAGAATGTTTGCGCTCATATAGCAAAACATGAAAATCACCACCCAATAGGTATATGTAAAAAAAGCGTGTTTTCCCACACCCACCTTATCCACTATAGCGCCAAAAGAGTAGATAAAACCAGCAAAAGCAGCGTAACGGATATGTCTCTTCCTTAAATCCACCTTGCCCAATCTCAAACGCCTCAAAGTGCTTTTCTGCTGTAAGAGATAGCTGCCAACAAGGGCAAGCACTATTCCAGCATACACCCGCGGCGAAATGCGTTCTCCAATGAGAATATAAGCAAGAAACGGAATGTAAAGCGGCGCTGTTATGCTCAGCGGATACGCTACAGACAGATCACCCTCAGCAAGTGCATAAGCCTTACCTGTAAATATCTGATACATTGTAAAAAATACGGCAGCAAGCGCTGCAAGAAGAATGGTTCTGGTATTCGGCAGTATGGTTACACCATCGCCAAATATCCCAAACAGCGTCATTATAACTATTGCAACAGAGAACATTGACCAGAGATAGATGATCTTGTTTTTGCTTAACTTGTAAAGAAAATTATACGTAGAGTGCATCAGTGCAGAGAAGATAACGATGGCAAGAGCCTGAGTACTCATAACCAATAAACCCCGCCCGTTGGCGCTAAATCTCCCTTTTCACTCTGGCAACGTAGGCATCTGCAAGCCTTGTGGGTTCAGGCAGTTTGTAACCGCGTAAGCACGCCAGAACAATCTCTTTTGCATCCTCAAGCCTCATCATGTTACCCACGGAGATGAATATGTGGCGGGTATGTGGCTTGGTTCTCAGAGCGACACCGACGATCTCACCATTATGAACAAGGAAATCCTCATCCTTGCTCTGATCAAAGTTTCCAATCAGTTTTCGCTTGGCACACCCAAGGGATGGCATACCGAACAGTATACCGATATGCGTAGCAATACCCATCCTTCGAGGATGAGCATAACCGTGACCGTCGAACATCAAACACTCAGGTATGCTTTCAAGTGACTCAAGCACTCTGCATATAGCCTCACCCTCTCTAAAGGCTAACAGACCGGGCACATAAGGGAATCTTGTGGGAATCACAGCATATTTCTCCTCTTTTACAGAGCCATCCGCCACATTGTACACAACAGCTCCGGCAATGGTTAGACCCCTCCCCTTGTCGTAAGCTGCATCAATACCGGCAACAAGTCTGATACCATCAGCCGAAAACCTTTTTGTCTCAAAGCGCTTAAACAACTCACGCTGTATTTTTACTGCCTGGGTTGCTGAAACCTCCCATGGATGCACAATAAGCTGCTTCATGTTACCGTTTCCCCGCTAAACGCATCACAATCCAGAAAAATAACGGTATGAAAAGGGTACCGATCAACGTTTGCAGCAACATACCACCAACAACTGTTGCGCCAACTATATGCCTGGAATTGGCACCAGCACCGCTGCTCAAAACAAGAGGGAGTGTACCGGCTATAAAGGCAAAAGATGTCATCACGATAGGTCTCAATCTTATCTTGGCAGCTTCCACAGCGGCATCAACAAGCGTCAATCCCCTCTTCAATCCATCAATAGCAAACTCAACAAGCAGTATAGCGTTCTTTGCAGACAAACCAATTAGTGTGATTATACCGACCTGAAAGTATATATCGTTTTCAAGCCTCATCAAAAACAGCGCAACTACAGCTCCGAAAAGTGCAAAAGGCACCACCAGCATTATGGAAAACGGGACAAGTAAACTCTCGTAGAGGGCTGCCAGTATCATAAACACGAAAATCACCACGTATATAAATACCCGATTACCCTCTCTTGAGGCTTTTAATTGTTGATACGAGGAACCCGACCACGATATGGTGAAACCGGCGGGTAAGATTTTGTGTGCAAGTTGTTCCATGGTCTTTATGGCATCTCCAGATGTATATCCAAATGCAGGACTACCTGAGATGTGAGCTGCCAGAAACAGATTGAAGTGCTCAAGCACATCAGGACCAACGTCTGGTACTACCTTAACAAGGCTGCTTAATGGCACAAATTCACCCTTATTGTTTCTCACAAACACAAAGCGGTAATCCTGTGGTGATTCACGATAGGGCCAATCAGCCTCTAAATTTACGTGAAATACACGCCCATATAGATTGAAATCGTTGACATAGTAGGATCCATAGAGAGCTGCAATGGTCTGGTACAGGGATGAGAGATCCACACCGTCACTTAGCGCCTTTTGCTTATCTACAACAAGTCTATAGCGAGGTGTATTCGTGGTCAGGGAAGTTCTTACCATCATGAGTTTGCCAGATCTATTTGCAGCCCTGACCAGCCTATTTACGTATTTTGCAAGCTCTTCAGGGTCATCATTAAGCCTATCCTGTACATACATATCAAAACCACCTGTCGTACTCATACCCATAATGGGTGGGGGATTGACGGCGAAAACAAGAGCTTTCTTGTAGGTATAGAACCTGCGCATAAAATAACCGGCAATGGCAAAGGAGCTGGCATCTGGAGACTTTCTCTTGGACCAATCCTTCAAATCCAGAAATATCAGAGAAGCATTAGGCCTCAACGACTGGGACGAGATGTCAAAACCTGCTACAGATGCAACGCTCTTAACATACGGATTCTTGAGTGCCACCTTTGTTATGTATCTGTTTACCTTCTCCGTCTGATATACCGAATAGCCCGGCATTAGTTGAGCAAGCACAAAAATTGCTCCTTTGTCTTCCTCTGGCACAAGCCCCTTTGGAATCATCCGAACCAACCAACCGGATGCCAGAAGAATACCTGCGAAAATCACAAGTGCAACAAACCATAAACGGATGGCAACCCTGACAGATGAACCGAACAGCGCTGTAACCCGTTCAAATAGCCTATTGAACAATCTTATCGGTGCAACAGGCTTCACACCTCCAGATCTCAGTATTAGAGCACACAGAGCCGGTGTAAGACTGAGTGCAACAAAGCCGGATATGACAATCGATATGGCTATGGTTATAGCAAACTGCTGGTACATCTTACCGCTGAAACCACCTACAAAGGATGCAGGCACAAAAACGCTGGCAAGAACAAGCACAATAGCAATGATAGGTGATGTTATCTCTCCCATAGCTTTAATGGTCGCTTCCTTCGAGGGTAAACCTTCACTCTTCATGATTCTGTCAACATTTTCAATAACAACGATGGCATCATCCACCACAAGACCTATGGCAAGGATCATTCCAAACAATGTAAGCAGGTTTATCGAAAACCCAAACAGCCAGAAACCGGCGAATGTACCTATCAGGGAAACGGGAATGGCAAGTACCGGTATAAGCGTGGCTCTTAAGCTACCAAGGAACAGATAAATAATAAAAACAACAAGGGCAATTGCAGCAATAAATGTAAATTCTACCTCTCTTATAGAAGCCTTGATAAAACGTGTGGTGTCATACGGTACGATGTATGTGATATCCGGCGGAAAGCTCTTCGACAACTCCTTAAGTGTTTGCCTGACTCGTTTTGCAACGGTGAGGGCATTTGCACCAGGTGAGAGGAATATACCCACAGGCACCATTGGTTTGCCGTTATAATCACCGATCACCGAATAGCCCTCAGAACCGAGCTCCACCCTTGCCACATCCTTCAACCTGAGCGACGAACCATCGGGGTTAGTACGGATAACAATATTCTCAAATTGCTTTACACTTTTCAGTCTGCCCGACGTAATTACGCTGTATGTGTAAACCGGTTTGTTGCCCATTGGAGCCTGGGCTATCTTCCCCACAGGATACTGGTTGTTTTGCTCTTTTATGGCTGCTATCACATCATCAACAGTGAGATGATAGAGTGCCAGCTTATCAGGTTCTATCCAGATGCGCATCGAATAGTTTTCTCTACCGTATATCTTGGCATCTCCAACACCGGGTATCCTTTTTAGGCTATCCAGCACATTGATCAGCACGTAATTTGCAAGGTTCACAACATTTCTTCTGTTTCCTCTGGATGTAAAAGCAATAAATTCAAGCAGATCCGGTGAGCTTTCCCTTACAACCACACCGAGTCGTCGCACCTCCTCGGGCAGCTTGTTCAGCGCCATTTGAACCCTGTTGTTCACATCTATTTTGGCAATATCCGGATCTGTGCCCACCTTGAATGTAACAATAACATTGACAGAGCCGTCGGATGATGCAATCGAAGTGATGTAAATCATATTTTTTACGCCGTTTATTGCCTCTTCAAGGGGAGCAGCAACACTCTTTAACAGTGTCTGTGGATCCGCACCAGGATACATTGCACTAACGGAGACGTTTGGCGGAACTATGTTTGGATACTCCTTAACAGGCAACCCCCTAAGAGCAAGCAAACCAGCAATGACAATCGCTACAGCTATTACTCCTGCAAATATGGGCCTGTTTATAAAAAAACGGGAAATCATCTGTTAATTATCTTATCCACTTTCACAGCTGCACCCGGCCTGATCCTGAAAAAGTTATCGACAATTACAAGCTCACCAGGTTTAAGGCCGGCAAGCACAATGAAGCCATTCTTAGCAACCTCAGCCTTTATAGGCCTAATTACCACCCTGCCCTCTTTTATAACAAAAACAATCTTACCGTTTTTTGTCTGAATCACCGCCTCTGCAGGCACAAAAATCACATTCCTTGCTACAGCACAAGAGACGTAGAGCTTAACAAATTGACCTGGCACGAGCCGGTGAAGGTTGTTCTTAAAAACGGCACGTGCTGATATTGTCGATGTCTCTGGATCAATTGTGGGACTGATGTAATCCACTTGTCCACTCACGGCCTTCTTTGCCTCTTTTATATAGGCTGTGCAATGCTTCTTTCTGACCCAGTAACCTGCTGCAACCATCCTGTTCATGCGAGCCATATCGGAATCAGGAATGGAAAAATTCACATAAACAGGGGAAACCTGCTTTATGTCAACAAGCGGTGTACCTTCTACAACATAGTCTCCAACACTCCTCAGGCGTTCGCCGGTAATCCCATCGACCGTCGCTTTCACCAGGGTGTAGCCCAATTTTATCCTTGCCACGTTAAGCTGAGCCCTGGCAAGT
Source organism: uncultured Desulfurellales bacterium (assembly GCA_964544085.1). Classification (GTDB taxonomy): domain Bacteria; phylum Campylobacterota_A; class Desulfurellia; order Desulfurellales; family Hippeaceae; genus CAZIZT01. Next base: position 33,548 of record CAZIZT010000027.1, on the reverse strand, counting down.
TTTACACCGGCAAGTGCATCTCTATAGGCGCTTATGGCGTAATCCAGTTTCTGTCTGCTTACCGCAGCCTTCTTATACAGCGCTCTGTAACGTTTCAAGTCTCTTTTTGCCTTGAAAAGAAGGGCTTTAGCCTTTTCAAGCTCCGCCTGGCAGAGTTTTACATTGGCTCTGTAGATGGTCGGGTCAATAAGAAAAAGTGGGTCGCCCTTTTTCACAGCAGCGCCTTCTGTAAAGTATCTCTCAATCAGTGTGCCGCTTACCCTGGCAACTATATGCACATTTCTGTAGGCAGCAACCCGCGCTGGGTAAACAAACACCACTGGCTCACCCTTTTTCACACTCACCCTGTATGCATCAACATGAACAACACGCCCAGCAGCCTGAGCTTTCAGGCTAACAAGCAGAATCAGAAGTATCAGAACGAGCAGCCTTCTCATCGCTCACCCAGTGCCCTCTTCAGCCTTGCAAGTGCCATATAGTAACCATAAAGCGCACTGTAGTAGTTTGTCTGAGCCTGAGTCAGATAGGTCCTTGCATCCAGCACTTCGGTTGATGTGGTCATCTGCTGTTTGTACCTCAGGTTGGTTATGCGGTAGTTCTCCTTGGCCTGTTTTAGAGCAACCTCAGCTGTCTTTATATTTCGGATCGCTGTGTTAAGGTCAAGATAAGCCTTTTTTACATCCAGCTTTATATTATCCTCAATCGACTTGATCTTCTCTCTAAGTGCAAACGCTTTGTGATACTGACTCTCCACATCGTGATAGCTCTTACCAAAATGGAATATCTCCCAATTGATGTTAATGCCCACCATTGCGTTGTGATTGTTTGTAAAGTCATTGTTGTTAGCAAGCAGATCTTTGCCTGATTGTTGATAGGTAGCAAAAAGCGAGATCTGTGGATAGTAAGAACTCTTTGCAAGCCTGGCACCAAGAAATGCACTTTTCAGCTGCAATCTCAGTGCTTCTATCTCCGGTCTCTTCCTTAAAGCTATGCTGAATAGCCTCTCAAGACTGTAGTGAACGGGCTTGAAAACGCCCACGTCAACCACATCCGTGTCGGCCTCTATCTTTTTGCCAAGTGCGATATTGAAAGCCGATATAGCAAGCCTGAGGTTATTGCGTGCAGCCACCTCTTTTTGCTTGGCAGCAGCTAAAGCTACGCGCGATTTTAACAAATCGTTGTAGGGAATTAAGCCAGCCTTGTAGAATTTCTCCGCATCCCTGACATGTGAGCCAAGAGCCTTGACGTTCTGTTCTGCAACCATAAGTGCCTTCTTTGCAAGCAAAATATTAAAATAAGCCATCTTTACGTTTTCAGCCACATCAAGTACAGCCTGTTTCTGCTGCACATCAGATATATCCACACCCAAAGCTGCGAGCTCCTTCTGAATTGTAAGGGCATATCCGGTGAAGATAGGCTCAGCTATTGTTAGATCCCACTTCACGTTGTTCCTATGGCCCATCTTAATCTTGTAGCCACCTCCCATGATAGAATACGGATAATCCTTAAGGCGAGTGTAATTGTAGGAGAACTTAACAACAGGGAGCATATTAGCCTTTGCACTCTTCAAGCCCTCAATTGCAGCCTTGCGTGACTCTATAGCAGCCTTTATCAGATAGTTGTTGGAAATAGCCTCATTTACAGCCTGTTCCAGGGTGTACACCCTTTTGGCATACGAAAAAGGTGCACAGGCAAGCATTATGAAAGCAGCCAGAAGCATGACAAACCTTACCATCCTGTCAAAACCTCCCGTAAATTTGTATATCTGTACGTATAGCAAAAAACGGTTGCTTGTGCAACTAAATTGAGGGGATGCTACTGCTGCCTGTTCTTCCAGCGCTCATCAAGGAAAGTGTAAAGCTGGCTTTCCGGCATTGGCTTTGCGAAGAGGTAACCCTGGATATAGTCACATCCGAGTCTGTCAAGCATTTCAAGCTGCTCCCTCGTTTCAACACCTTCAGCAATGGTTTTCATGCCCAACCTCTTTGCCATGTAGACAACAGACTCCACTATGGCTCTTGCGCTTTCCTGTTTTATCATATTGTTTATGAAAGCCCTATCTATTTTGATGAAATCTATAGGAAGGTGCGACAGGTACGATAGAGACGAATAACCGGTGCCAAAATCGTCAACAGAAAACCTAAATCCTCTCTCCTTCAGGCGCTTCATCACAGCTGCAGCCCGCTCTACATCATCAAGGAATGTGCGCTCAACTATCTCAACCGTAATCAATCCCGGATCAATACCAGTATTTTCAGCGGTATAGATAACCTGCTCAGCAAATCTATCCGATTTAAAACTCTTCGGAGATACGTTGACTGAAATAGGGAAAAGTCTCTTGCCCTCAGAACGCCTCTTCTTTAGCATCTTCATAACGTTCGCCCTAACCCACTCCTCTACTCGCACTATCAAACCCGTCTCTTCAAGCAACGGAACAAATGTATCGGGTGAGCGTATAACACCGTTATCCTGCCACCTAATAAGCGCCTCGGCTCCAACCGGTTCCCCATCAGGCGTAAAGTAAGGCTGATAAAAAAGAACAAACTCCTCTTTTAGAAGAGCCTCCTTCAGCTCACCGATCAACTTAACCCTCTCTTTGGCTTCCCTTTCGAAATCCTTGCGGAAGTAGGATATAGCATGCTCACCTTTCTTTTTAGCATCAGCAAGAGCAATCTCTGCTCGCTTTATAAGCTCCTCTGCCCTGCTGCCATCGTAGGGATAAAGACTTGCGCCGGCGTTAAATGAAATAGATATGGGGTTGCTCTCCCCCACACGATAAGGTTTTGACAGCTCTTCGAATAGCTTCTGAGCCACTATTGTCACATCATCCCTGTGCTTTAAATCCTTTATCAGTAACCCGAACCTATCCGACTCAAGCCGTGCCACAACATCGTACTCCCTTAAGGAAGACTCCATTCGCTCTCCCATGAGCTTTAGTACAACATTTCCAAAATCAAAACCGTACGCCCTGTTTATTTCTTTGAAGTTTATTGGGTTGATAACAAGTACAGCTCCTATCGAATGGGTGTAACGAGCCCTCTCGATAAAGTGTTGCACACGTTGCACAAAGGCATGTCTGTTTATAAGGCCAGTAACAACATCATGGGTGAGTATTCTCTCTATGGTACCCTGCAGGTGCTTCTCCTGTGTTATATCCCTCCCAATGCCAATGTAATACTCTATCCTATCACCGCTTTTGAACGGTATGATATTCATGAATGCCTGAATGTACCTTCCCTCTTTTGTTTTGTACGTCATAACACCCGTAAAGGTCTCACCGGATAGGAGCTTATTGTAAAACTCCTCTACAAACTCCCTGGGGTTGTTGCCAGATGAGAAGATCTCATGACCCTTTCCTATCAGTTCTTCTCGAGAGTACCCCGACACCTTGACAGTATTCTCATTTACATAAACAATGCGAAACTGGCTATCGGTTATCACAACATAATCAAAGCCGTGGTTTATAACCTCGTTCAGTATGCGGTTCCATCTGTTTATTTCGATTTTTTCAAGGGCAAACGATATGTGCTCCTTAATCTCCTTCAGCAGGTTGTAAATCGCCTTATCAAACACGTTGTTTTCTGTAAAAAAGCCACAGATAACGCCACAGGAACATCCTGATTCCACAACGGGCATACTAAAACAGGCTTTCAAACCCAGCCTTTTAATATCATCGCGTAGAGCCGCAAACCTCTGGCTGCTGGGCATATCGTTTTCGACATAGACAAGATTTTTATGTAACGCCCTGTAGAAAGGCGTCTTCTTGAGCTCATCGAGCGGGAGCCTGTTGAGCAGCTCAATGTAGTTCTCAAAGGCTTTGTCGGTGGTGAAAATCTTACCAAGATAGAACGAATCCTCCTCGAACCGCATGAAGAACGTAAGGGAGCACCCGAGATTCTCATGCATAATCCTTGTTATCTCACCGACAAGCCTCTCTTTATCCGTGTAATCAAGCATAGCCCTGTTGATCTCAGAAAGCGTCTTATATAGCCTGGTAAGCTTTCGAATCCTTTCGTTTTGCTCCCTTTCCCGGGTTACATCCCTTCCAATACTGATAATCCTGTGTAATCTGTGATGTATAAAAACAGGCACAACAACGGAGTCAAGGTAAAATATCCTGCCATCCTTTGCCCTGTTAACAAACAGATACCTGCCGGTTTTCCCACTGTTTATGCGGTCCCAGAGTTGCTTATAGAACTCTCTACTGTGAAAACCGGACTTGAAGATGCTTGGACGTTTGCCTATCAACTCATCACTGCTATAGCCAGAAATTCTCTCCACTGCCTTGTTAACCTTAACAATGACCCCATCTGCATCTGTAAAAAGAATCCAGCTAAAGGATTGGTTAAAGGCAAAATTCAGATTAATCAAATCCCTCTCAGCTTCCATTCGATCAAGAGCAAAGGAGAGATCAAGTTGAAGTTCCTTCAATATGCTCATGTAATCCCTGGAAAACTGATACGGTACGCTGGAATAGATAACAAGCACATACTCAAACCGCTTCTGCTTAAATAGCGGAATGGAGCAAACAGAATAGACGCCTGCCCTCTTAAAGTGCTCAATCCACGGCTGCATGAAACTATCTTCATAGACATTCTCAGACACTGTGATGTCAAGCGATCTGTAAGCCCTGCCGATTGTGCCCGTGCCGCTCTGAAGTGCTTTTTCAACAAGATTTTCCACACGCTTGAAATAGTCAACATAGCTCTTTTCACCGTAAATGTGGCTGATTTTGAAACCCCTCTCTTGTGTGACCTTACCTATAACCACCAGCTTAAATCCGATATTATCGACAAGTATCCTGCACGTGGATTCAAGTAGTTCATTCACCTCTCTTGTACGAACAATAAGCTGATTTATCTCCGACAGGCTTTTATAGAGTTTCTCGTAGACCTTCTGTTTATGTGTATCAAGTACCAGCACAAGACCGGAGGGTTTCCCCCTGTAGCTTATTGTGTAGGCAAAATTCAGAGAGTACTTTGGGTAGCCCTTCTTCGTTATGTAGCGGATCTCCTCATACTCGTATCCGAATATCTCACCGCGCAATCTTCTTTTGATGTTCCGTTTGGCAACCTCTTTTTGAGGCACATCTTCAATCAAATCGAGCAGGTTTTTGCCAAGCAACTCATGTTCAGGGTACTCAATGAAATCGATAAATGCCTTGTTGGCAAAGACTATCCTTCCATCCTCCTGATAGATGTAAAGACCAAGCATATTTGAACGCATCAAGGCATCGAATAGCCCAAAATCCATCACCTGTTCTCCCGCCTTATTGAGCTTCTGCTACAACCCATTTTAACCTGCATATATTACAATAATCCGAAAATTCATTCAAACTTTAGGCTTTTCCAGACAATTAACTCATATCACAAACTATAAGCATAAAAATTTCTATTGACAAAATTTTTATTTTGCATAGAATAACCCCAGAACTGTCTGAAGTAAGGTGGAAGATGAACAGGGTTAGCGATTTGAAAGAACTGTGGGAATCGATAAAGGATCGCATAGAGGCGAGAATATCCGAGTTTGATTACATGGCTGCCAAAGCAGAGAATGTTGAACTGTTCAGGGAACTTGTGTTCTGTTTGCTAACACCCCAATCAAAGGCACGGCAGTGCGCACAGGCGTGCCAGAGGCTGTTTCAGCAACCCCACATCTTTAAAGAGCCATCCGAAAGAATAGCCGAGGTTATACATGACATACGATTCAAAAACAATAAAGCAAAGTACATCAAGAGGGCTTACGAAATGTTCCAGGGCATCGACCTTAGAAAACTGATAACAGGCTTTGAGACTATATTCGACGCAAGGAACTGGTTTGCTGAAAATGTAAAAGGATTCGGGTACAAAGAGGCAAGTCACTTTCTAAGGAACACAGGCTTTGGATATGAACTTGCCATACTGGACAGGCACATACTTAAAAACCTGCATCAATACGGTGTGATTGATAGGGTGCCTGTGAGCTTATCCAAAAAAAGGTACCTCGAGATAGAAAGCAAAATGCAGGATTTTTCAAGAAAAGTTGAGATACCCATGCATCATCTCGATTTTGTTTTCTGGTATAAGCAGACAGGAGATATTTTTAAATAAATCCTCTTGACTGAAAATGTGGATGAATGTAATGTTAAACCTGAACTTGCTAAAGGCAAACAATGAAGTGGAGGAAGTAATGAAAAAGTACAGATGCGAGGTGTGTGGATACATCTACGATCCTGAAAGCGGTGATCCGGATAACAATATAGATGCAGGAACCACCTTTGAGGATCTACCCGAGGAATGGACATGTCCTATCTGCGGCGCAGGCAAAGATGCTTTCGAGGAATACAATAGCTAAGGAGGTGTAACATGGCTGAAAGGTTTGAAGTTTACAAATGTGAGGTTTGTGGAAACATAGTTGAGGTGCTCCATGGCGGCGCAGGCGAACTCGTTTGCTGCGGCAAACCCATGGTGAAGCTCGAGGAGCAGACGGCTGATAGTTCCACTGAAAAGCACGTACCTGTTATTGAAAAAACGGATGAGGGTGTTGTTGTAAAGGTTGGAAGTGTTGAGCATCCAATGAAGGACGATCACTACATAGAATGGATTGAGCTCATTGATGGAGACACAAGACAGATTGCATTCCTAAAGCCTGGTCAGAAACCGGAGGCAACCTTTAAGGCTGCATCCGACAATCTGGAGGCACGGGAGTATTGCACAATTCATGGCCTATGGAAAAGCTAAAGGAGTGATGATCTAAATGGCTGTACAGAAACTGAAAGACAACATTTTCTATGTGGGGGCCATCCACTGGGATAGGCCCCTCTTTGACGAGCTTGTGGAGCTACCCAAGGGCACAAGCTACAACGCATATCTGATAAAAGGAACACAGAAAACAGCTCTTCTTGACACGGTAGATCCGGAAAAGAGCTACGAGTTAATGAGGAATTTAGAGGCGTTGGGTATTGAGCAGCTGGACTACATTGTTGCACACCACGCCGAACAGGATCATTCAGGCTCCATACCCGACGTTCTGGAACGCTACCCACAGGCTAAGGTAGTAACAAATGCTAAGTGTAAAGCCTTTTTGATGGATCTCCTGCACATTGAGGAATCCAGATTCATTGTAGTTAAAGACGGAGATACCCTTGATCTGGGCGACAAACATCTTCGATTTATCTTTACCCCGTGGGTACACTGGCCCGAAACAATGATTAGCTACCTTGAAGAAGACAAAATGCTTTTCACATGCGACTTTTTCGGGTCTCATCTTGCTACAAGCAGGATTTTCGGACCCAAAGATGAGATGCTCATCTATGAAGGCGCCAAACACTACTATGCCGAAATTATGATGCCCTTTCGTAACCACATCAAAAAACATATCGAGAAGATCGAGCAGCTGGATTTTGATATGATTTGCCCCAGTCACGGTTGCGTGTACAAAAACCCTTCTTTCATCATAGATGCTTACAAGGATTGGGTATCGGACCGTGTGGATAACGAAGTGTTGATACCTTACGTCTCCATGCATGGTAGCACCAAGAAGATGGTGGAGCACCTGACCGATGCATTAATCGAAAAGGGTATACACGTCAAACCGTTCAATATTATAAATGTTCCGCTTGGCGAAGTGGCGATGGCACTTGTAAACGACGCAACGGTCGTTTTTGCCACTCCTTACGTCCTGGCTGGTGTACATCCCTCAATAGCATCACTTGCATACCTTGCAAATGCACTCAGACCAAAGGCAAAATTCGCCACCGTCATTGCATCATACGGATGGGGTGGCAAGGGTATTGATCATATTAAGGGGCTGTTATCCAATCTAAAGGTTGAGTTTCTGAAACCCGTGCTTGTGAAAGGCGATCCCAAACCGGATGACTACAGGGCGCTGGATGATCTTGCTGAAACAATCTACCAGAAACACAAATCCCTTGGTATAATCTAACCGTTAACCGCTATTCGGGCGAAAGATTGCTCTTTCGCCCGAATAGCATCAGGCGCCATGAGAAAAGAGAAACGCATCAAGAAGGACGAGAAGATACTACGCAGTTTTATAACCGTCTACTGCCGGGAAAATCATTTGAAGCATGGTGTGAAAGAATTCAAGGAGGGCTTATGCAAAGAGTGCTACGAGCTTCTCCAGTACGCCTTAAAGAGAAACCAGATGTGCCCTCTTGATCCCAAGCCCCAATGCAAACACTGCAAGGTTCACTGTTACGCACCATCAAAACGATCAAAAATCAAGGATGTTATGCGCTTCTCGGGCAAATACATGATAATGCATGGCAGGCTGGACATGATCTTCCACTACTTCTTTTAGCTACTTGACCATAACCCTAACAGGCTCACCAAAATGTAACTCGGCTCGCTGTTTCTTATCCACATCTATGCGCACAGGCACAACCGGGTGCCCCCTGTTACACACCTTGAATTCATCCACACCGCCGATATGAACAACCTTTCCGGTGATTACCTTACCGCCAGCCAACTTGATCATAACCTTCATATTGTCCCGAAAATAGTAAGCATCCTCAACAGGAATGAAGGCTCTGATGTAGAGTGTAGAAGGGTTATAGAGAAACATTATTACCTGAGAGGGACTCACAGTATCCCCGGCATGCATGGCCACTTTTGCAACAATACCATCTATGGGACTTACAATGCGCGTGTAGGAAAGCATCAACCGGGCAATCCTTACATCCTGTTTCAATAAGCTCACCTGCTCTTTTAGCTCCATACACTCCTGATCTGAGTCACACGCCCCAGCTTTTTTTAGTTTTTTAAGCTTTGATGAGGCAAGCTTGAGTCTGATGAGCTTCTTTCCAAGGTCCGCCTTATACATGGTATCGTCTATCAAAACAATCATCTGACCCTTTTTGACCTTGTCCGCCGGCTTAACGTAGATCTTCTTTATCACACCAGAAACGTACGCTGGGGAGATAGCCACAACATCGGCTGAAACAAAAGCATCCTTGAACACGCTGTAGAGAATGCGATTGTACAAATCCGAATATAGAAGAGGAATAGAAACAATCAGCACAATTGATACAACTGCGTAGAGTATCTTCAGCGTATCGGATCTTTTAATCAAACCTGCGGGCTTCACACCTGTGAATTGTAGGAATTTTCATCTCAATTGCAATTTTTTGTAGAAGATGAAAAAGAAAAACGAGTACAGAGCCGTTGCGAAAACGAGATGCTCAAAGCTACCAAAGGGAGAGCGTTTAATAGCAAGGGAGGCAAAACTCAGCAGAACAAAGAGTGCCACAGCATCAAGATTGAAGAATCGCTCCACACCAATGGAGCCACGCTCAACGCGCCGATTTACGAAGTATGCAAGGAGAAACATATTGGCAATACTACCCAGTGTTGTGGCAAAAGCAAGTCCCCTGAAACCGAAATAGTAACCAAGTAACACAGCCATCAACACAGAAACACCGGCACTTATAGACGATGCCCTCAAAGGCGTTTTCGGATCCTTGTGCGAATAGAAAACATTGGCAAGCAGTTTGCTCTGCGATTGAAAGAAAAAACCAAGTATTAAAAGGACCAAAGCCCAATAGGTGTTTTTTGCGGAAACAGCCGAGAATTTACCGTGCTCAAAAAGCGCTCGAATAACATCGAAACCGAAAAATAGAAAATAGAGCGTCACCGTTATGGAAACAAGACTAACGAGTTTCAATGCCCCGTTTAAGCTGTTTAAAACCTCTTCTTTATTGGATAATCGGGAGAAATCAACAATGGAACTCTGGGTGAGAGCAAGGGAAAAGACTGCATACGGTAGTTGATAGAGACGGTTTGCGTAGTAAAGATACGAGAAGCTACCCTGGGGCATAAAGCTCGCCATAAGTGCATCCACAATCGGTGTAAGCTGCATCATCAAACCACCAGTTGCTGCAATGATCATAATCCTCAGTATCTCCGATGTCTCTTTTGCAATTCCTGCATAAAAGACAAAGCGAATCCGGAGGCCTATTAATCTTGCGAATGTCAACAGAGCCTGCAAAACACCACCAATCAAAGCTCCCAGACACAATGCATAAACAGGATTTTTAAAGACGTGAAAAGAAAGCAGAACACAAACAATAATAGAGATGTTTAGAAGCGTCGGTGCGAAGGCAGCGATAGCAAAACGGTTATAGGAGTTAAGAATTCCCATGAATAACACATACAAACCCACAAAAAAGAGGTATGGAAATGTGATTCGTACAATATTTTTCATGAGTGGCAGCTTATCAGGCGATAAATAGCCAGGTGAAAAAACCGTTATCAGCAATCTCGGGAAGAGAAGACCCAGAAGTGTTAGCAGCAAGAGAATTGACCCCATAACAAACACAAGATTCCAAACCACCAGAGGTTTTCTATCCTCGTCCACACTCGATAGAACCGGCACAACTGCACTATTCATTGCACCCTCACCTATCAGACGCCTGAATGAGTTAGGCATCCGAAAGGCTATGAAGAACATATCCGTATAGATGCTTGTTCCAAAGTATCTGGCTATAACAAGATCTCTTAAATACCCAAAGATGCGGCTAACAAGTGTAAATGCAGATATGATCTTTGCGTTCCTGTACATTCCGCCCATGCGGCTTACGCCTTTCTGATCAGTATCACAAATTCACCTTTTGGTTTCCTTTCCCCTTTAAACAGTGTGGCGAGTTCCGAGGCGCTGCCTTCCAAAAACTCTTCGTACACCTTTGTCAGTTCACGGGCAACCACAACCTGTCTGTTTTCACCAAGCGCATCAGCTATCGCCTCAAGGGTTGCAGAAACCCTGTTGGGAGATTCGTATAGGACAATAGTTGCATCCAGATCGTACTTTTTCAAGATATTTCTTTTTCTTTGAGCACCGCGGGGTAAAAAACCAAGAAACAGAAATTTATCCGTCGGCATACCACTTGCGGATAAAGCTGCCATAATAGCGCTTGGACCCGGCACCGGAACAACCCTGAAACCCCTATCCCTAAAAGCCCTGACAATCCTATAGCCGGGATCCTGTATGGTTGGTGTACCAGCATCGGTTATCAAACCTATATCCTTTCCAGCTTCAGCAAGTTCCATTGCCACAGGAATAACCTTTAAACTCGTATGATCGTTGTACTTGATGAGTTTTTTTGGATCGATGCCGTAATGCTCAAACAGCCTTAATGAGTGCTTTGGGCTTTCGGCAAGAATCACATCCACGCTCTTCAGTGTCTCCAGAGCCCTGATGGTAATATCTTTCATGTTGCCGATGGGTGTTGCTATAACGAACAGCGTTGAAGCCATGGCTATAGGGACTTAAAGTAAGCTCGTATCTCTGAGATGTTGCTGCAGGGCTTCTCTTCAGGACACCTGCCCCTAACGCATGCAGGACCGGCATTTTCGAAAATGAGTGGAGCGCAAGCCCTGGCAAGTTTCAGCATCTCTATTGCCACATCTCGGATCTCCCATTGAGCCCTAACACAACAGCGAAGTGAAAAGAAGTGTAACAACTCCCTGGCATTCATGGTAACTACAATCGCAGAACTCACAGCCTGTGGTATGACAAATCGGGCATCCTCCCGCTTTATTCCCAGATCAATGAGCCTGCGATAAGCGGATGTTGCCTCATCCACTACCCTATCAAAGATAGCACGAGCCTCTGGATTCTCAGCCACAGACGGTGGCACCACAAAGCTTTCTTTTCCTACATCGGTATATCTATGACTCCTCTGGGAGTAGCTTGCTATCCTGTGGCGAACAAGCTGGTGCGTGGCGACCCTGCTTAAACCTTCAAGTGCATAGGTGAAGCTAACATGTTCAAGAACGGAGTGGTGTCCTGATCTAATCACTCGTTTCAACAACTTCTCCTGCTCTTCTTTGTTTAACACGATCTTATCAACGGGCGAGCTACTGTAACACACCCTTGCTGCTTTCGCTGCCAGCTCATCCGGATTGGGTGTGTGCCTGAGTAAAGTAACCTTCATACTCTTCTCTCCACCTTCTCACATTCTCGATTGCTATCCTTGCCTGTAGCAGTCTCTTTTCCTTCTTGTTTTTTGCCCTGACGCTCCCTATGAAACCAAAATTCTCACCGATCGGCTGAAATTCACCTTCTTTGGTAGTTATGTAATCCACCAGTCCACCCATCATGCTTTGCTTAGGTAGCCTCAGCATCTTACCGCTCTTCAAAAACAGGGCTACGTTCATACCCACATATATACCACTTGCAGCAGAAGCCATGTAGCCTTCAACCCCGGTAATCTGACCTGCAAAAAATATGTTTGGGTAATCCCTAAGCTGCAAAAATTCGTTGAGCAGACGAGGCGAGTCGATAAATAGATTTCTATGAACACTACCCAGTTTTGCAAATTCTGCATTCCTCAGGGCAGGTATCAACCTAAACACCCTCTTTTGTTCGGGATAGGTGAGGCGCGTCTGAAAACCAACCATGCCAAGGAGGGTTGCCTCCCTGTTTTCTTTTCTCAATTGCACAACTGCAAATGGTGTTTTGCCATTGTACTTCAAACCCACAGGTTTTAACGGCCCAAACAGCAGCGTCTGTTTTCCCCTTTCTGCAAGCTCCTCTATTGGCAAACAGGCTTCATAGTAGTTCTTCTCAAATTCACGCAACCTGACCTTCTCGGCTTTTATAAGCTCCCTGTAAAACAGCTCGTACTCATCCTCGTTCATTACGCAGTTGAAGTAATCCTTTTCATCGGAATAGCGAGAGCCCCAGAAACCCCTGGAGTAGTCCACACTATCGGCATACACAATCGGTGCAATGGCATCGTAAAAGTGCAGAAATCTATCTCCAAAAAGCCGTTTCAACCAGAAAGCAAGCTTCTCCGAGCACAGTGGTCCACAGGCTACAATCCATATATCCCTATCGTTCAGCTCAGAAACAGGCTCCCTTATCAATCTGATGTTTGGATGCGCCTCTATCTTTTCTGTTATAATCTTCGAAAAGCGTTCTCTATCCACAGCCAGAGCCTTGCCGGCTTCAACCTTCGAGAGGTAGGCGCTCTCAATGACGATGGATGAACATATCTCCATCTCCTTTTTTAGTACCCCGCTTGCAGTTGTTATCGGTATAGCACCAAATGAGTTGCTACAAACAATTTCGGCAAGATTTGGATTCCTGTGTACCTCGCTGAATTGAACAGGTTTCATCTCAAATAGATTCACCCTATATCCACGATTGGCTATGGCCCAAGCACACTCTACACCGGCTAAACCGGCACCGACGATATTGATTTCCATATCTAAGCCGCCTTAAAGTTGTAAACCGGTTTAACTATCTCCACAACCTCAACGGTTTCATCAAGGTACTTGAGCACCTCCTCTGCATCCTTATAAGCCATGGGACTCTCATCTATCGTTTTCTTGCCTACACATGTGGAGTATATTCCACCCATAGCCTTTCTGAACTCCTTAACCGACAGTTCTTTCCTGGCACGTTTTCTGGAGATCCTTCTGCCAGCACCATGCGGAGCGGAGAAGTTCCAATCCCTATTGCCCTTCCCTATACCGATTAGTGTACCGTAAGCCATATTAAAGGGTATCAACAGCCTCTCGTTTCTGTGGGCGGATATAGCACCCTTCCTGATTATGCCGTCATCGAAGTTTATGTAGTTATGAACACTTTCAATGACCTCACTCTCAACGGTTTCGGTAAAAAGCTCCTTTAAGGTTATCATGATAGTGTACCTGTTTAACCTGGCATAGGTCTGCGCTATCTTCATATCTTCCATGTACTCCTGCGCATCCTTCCCATCGAGGTACTCCATGCCAGGGGGCACCGGCGCCCGGCACAGCTTCTTTGCCTTTTTCTGATGATAGTTGGCAACATTCAAACCGAAGTTCCTTGATCCTGTATGAACAACAAAATAAACACCGTCACTTGAGGCATTGATCTCTATAAAATGGTTACCCCCTCCGAGTGTACCTATGGAATTTAGAACGTACACACGATCCTGCTTGGTTTTGTCACACAACTTTCCAAGGCTCTTCTGAAAGCTTGAGAAGTCCAGTTTCAGGTAATCTTCAGCAACACGCATAGCGTAGGGAGAAAAAACATCCCTTATGCGGGTCCCGGAGGGTATGTTTTGCTTGATTATTGCATCTATCCGCCTGAAATCCGACTCTTTTAGCTTCATTCCGCGAAACTTAAAGGCGAGCACACCGCAGCCAATATCAACCCCAATCAAGTTTGGAACAACGATCCTTCCCAGCTTAGCAGTGAAACCAATAACACACCCGACACCCGCATGCACATCGGGCATGATGCGCACATTGGCATCCTTAGATATGGGATGATCCACAAGGTTTTTTATCTGAGAGAGTGCACCCTCCTCTATTCTATCTGCATAAACTATGGCCTCTCCGTATCTTCCCTTCAAGACAAGCATCCAGCCGTTCAGTTGTCGTGGAATATTATCACGCTTTCATCTTTATCCAGCATCAAATACTCGTCTTTTGCCTTGTGCTTGATATAATTTGGGTCTTTTGCCATGCTGATGTCGCGCTTAATGCTTCTGATTCTATCTTTGATATTTGATATCTTCTTATCCAGCGCAGCAGACTCCTTTTTTAGATGCCTGATCTGCATCTGCTTCGTATAAATGTTCTTACCTATCACGGAGATAACTATGGCTACAAGTATATAAAAGATAATCCTGAAAAGCTTACCAGGTCGGGTACTCGCCATAGGGTGAGAGCTCCTCTTCTATCTCAATAAGCCTGTTGTACTTGGCAATCCTTTCACCCCTGCATGCTGAACCCGTTTTAATCATGCCAGCATTTACACCCACCGCTAAATCAGCAATGAAGGTGTCCATTGTCTCCCCGGATCTATGTGAGATCACAAGGTTGTAGCAGGCATCCTCAGCAAGCCTGATGGCATCAAGCGTCTCTGTAAGCGTTCCTATCTGGTTGGGTTTTATTAACACTGCGTTGGCAATGCCTCTATCGATACCCTCCTGAATGATCTTCACATTCGTAACGAATATGTCGTCGCCGACAAGCTGTATTTTGTCGCCAAGCTGGCGGGTTAGCTTCTCCCATCCATCCCAATCATCCTCTGCGAGTCCATCCTCCAGAGAAATGATCGGGTACTTTTCTATTAGCCTTTCATAGAGCTCGATCATATCGTCACTTGAAAGTCTATCCTGACCCACATGATAGTAACCATCATGGTAGAACTCACTCGCTGCAGGATCCAGAGCAAGCGCAATATCATCCATCGGTTTATAACCTGCCTTTTCGATAGCCTCCAACAGAAGTTCAAGTGGCTCCTCATTGGACTGAAGGTCCGGTGCAAATCCACCTTCATCACCCACACCTGTAAAGAGCCCCTTTTGCTTTAGAATGGACTTGAGCGAATGAAAGGTCTCGCTGGCCATCCGCATGGCTTCCTTGAAGCTCTCAGCGCCAACAGGAACAATCATAAACTCCTGAAAATCAACATTGTTATCCGCATGCTTACCGCCGTTGAGGACATTTAGCATTGGAATAGGCAGATAAACCGAATGCAATCCTCCGATATACCTATAAAGCGGTATGCCAAGCTCATTACATGCTGCTCTTGCTGCTGCAAGGGACACTGCTAAAATGGCATTTGCACCCAGTTCGGACTTATCCTGCGTTCCGTCCAGTTCCAGCATCACATTGTCTATCTCTGATTGCTCGGTAACCTCAATCCCCACAACCTCATCGGCTATACGTTCATTAATGTTCTCAACGGCTTTAAGCACACCCTTCCCACCGAAGCGCTCAGGATCGTTGTCGCGCAGCTCCTTTGCTTCCTTTTCCCCGGTAGATGCACCGGATGGAACCTCCGAAATGCCTACTACATCATTTTCTGTGACCACCTTGCACCTGATTGTTGGATTTCCCCTCGAATCAAGAATTTCAATGGCTGAAACATCAATTATTGCACTCATATCACACCTCCTATTTATGGCACGAAAACCGATTCCACGAAATCCCGGGCATTAAACACCTTCAAATCCTCTATAGACTCACCAATACCAACATACCTGATCGGTATACCGAATTCCTCGCTAATGGCTACGATAATGCCACCCTTTGCAGTACCATCCATTTTTGTCAGTACAATGCCGGTAACACCCAGCGCCCTGTTAAACTCCCGAGCCTGATTTACTGCGTTTTGACCAATTGTTGCATCAAGAACCAGCATAATCTCGTGTGGCGCCTCCGGATACGCCTTTGTTATGGCTTTCTTGACCTTTATCACCTCGTTCATCAGGTTTCTTTGCGTGTGCAATCTACCAGCTGTATCCACAAGCACCAGGTCCATATTCTTGCTAACGGCGCTGGAGACACCATCATAGGCAACAGCAGCAGGATCTGAACCCTCCTTCTGCTTAACTATCGATGCGCCGGCTCTCTTCGCCCAGATTTCAAGCTGATCTATTGCGGCTGCCCTAAATGTATCTGCCGCCACCAGCATAACCTTTTTACCCTTATCCGTATTTAAGCTTGCAAGCTTTCCAATTGTGGTTGTCTTACCTGACCCGTTTATACCCACAACCAGCACAATAAACGGCTTCTTCCTGATCTCAAGCGGTTTTTCTACCTTCTGCAGTATATCCAGGAAAACTTCCCTGATACGGTACTCCACATCCCGGCGCGTCTTTATCGAGCCATCCTCTATACCCTCCTCTATCGCCTCCATCACCTTCCGCGTTGTTTTCACGCCAAAGTCAGCCTCTATGAGAAGCTCTTCGATAAACTCAAGATACTCATCCGTTATCGGTTCATCCTTCACCGATTCTTCGTGTATCTTCTTTGTGAAGCTCTCTTTTGTTTTAAAAAGCTTCTCAGAGATGCTCTTTAAAAATCCCATCAGCGCTCCTTTTTTACAAATCTCTTCATCATCTCTTCCCTTTTACCAAACATCCAGCTCTCCGAAAAGAGCCTGCGCTCAAGCTCCATGTAGCTATCCCTCTCAAGGAACATCGATTGCCTCGCAAGGCGTTTAATATACCTAACAAGCCTGAGATCATCATCGCTGAAAGTCTCGCAGAACTCAAGGGCCTTTTTCAGCAGCACATCCCTATCGTAAATCTCATCCACAAGGCCTATTCTGATAGCTGTTTTAGCATCGACCTTCTCGGCTGAGAGTAACAATTTCAAAGCCGTAGAGTAACCAACAAGCCTCACAAGTCTATATGTGCCACCCCACCCGGTAGTAACCCCAATCTGCTTTTCCTTAAACTGGATGAAGCTGTCGTTGCGCATAAAGCGTATGTCAAACGCAACGGCAAGCTCAGCACCACCACCTATCGCCGAACCGTTTATAGCACAAACTGTAGGTATTTCAAGTTCTTCGAATCGGTTGAGCAGTACATGCATCCTGTAGGCCATCATTCGTGCATCGTTTGCAGTATTGAGCGTAAGAAAGTAGCCAATATCCCCGCCAGAGGCAAACACATCGGAGTCAGCGTTGGTTACAATCAGCGCTCTTATATTGCTTCCCTCAACGGTATCAAGAAACCGTTGAAGCTCATCCATGAACCGTTCATCAATGGCATTCAGCTTCTCGCTTCTTGCCAGATAGAGCACACCGGTACCATTATGCTTCTCAAACCTGATGTAACTCAAAAGGCATACCCTCCTTCGTAAACGCCCTTTTCGGTAACAATAGCACTGATCAAATCGCCATCTGTCAGATCAAACGAGTAGTTGATCGCCTGCGCATCGTGGGGGGCTACTCTCCTGCCTGCACAGGTAAGGACCTCGTCAGGATCCCTCTCTTCAATGGGTATCCCATCAAGAGAAGCTATCCGTCTGTCTATCGTTGATTCTGGCGCGGCAACAACGAATTTTATACCGTGCTTCCTGGCTATACAGGCGAGTACATAGGTCCCTATCTTGTTTGCCGTATCCCCGTTTTTTGCTATCCTGTCAGCACCCACGACAACAGCATCTATAAGACCCTTGCGTGCAACCATACCGCATGATGAATCGGTAATGACCCTGTAAGGAATACCAGCCATTGAAAGCTCATACGCGGTAAGGCGCGCACCCTGCAGATAAGGTCTTGTCTCGTCTACATAGACCATATCCAGATTGCCAGCTTCGTGCATGGTTTTGATAATTCCAAGGGCCGTGCCTATACCCCCCGTTGCAAGTGTACCCGTGTTACAATGAGTAAGCACGCGCCTGCAATCCTTTAAATAACTGGCGCCGTGTCTGCCAATCTCTCTATCCTGCTTTTTCTGTTTATCCCAGAGCGTAAAAGCAAGAGCCCTTGCTTTCATCTTCAGTTTTTCCAGCTCAAGTAGATCAACCTTGGCCTTCAGCTCAGACAAAAACAGATCTATAGCGTAAAAGAGATTAACCGCCGTGGGTCGTGTGGATGCAAGTCTGCTGGCTGCCGAGTCAAGCAGACGCAAAAATTCATCCTTTGTTTCTGCGTTTCTTACAGCAATGTAAAGCCCAAAAGCAGCAACTATACCGATCAGTGGGGCTCCTCGCACCACCATATCGGTAATAGCGCCTGCAACATCCTCCACCGTGTCCACTCTTACGTACTCTTCCCTCTGCGGTAACAACCTCTGATCGAGGAGACGGACCGTATCATCCTGAGTTATTAAGATTGGATTACAACCATCCATGCTCTTTATACCAGCCATAGGTCTCTTCCAGGCCCCTTTTCAGGTTGTACTTCGGTTCAAAATCCACATCCTCCCTTAGAGCCGCAAAGTCACAGCACCATCCATCCACATCCATTTCGCGTGTCTTATCGAAACTAAACGGGAGTTTTTCGCCCAACGGATAGCCCAACACAGTGATCAACCGGGCTACTGAAGCCGTCAAAGGCATACGCATAAGCCTGTTTTTTCCCATTACTTTACAGATCAGATCTGCAAGCTCATCCATAGTATAGCAATCACCATCCGAAATGGTGTATACCGACACCCGCCTGGCTTTAAAATCAAGCAGCCGGACTATCGCCTCAACTACATCAAAAACATGAACATAGCTGAACAGAACATGTTTCAAAATGGGGAAAAATCCCCTTTCAGCCATCTCGAAAAGCTTGAAGAAGTAACGCTCATAAGGGCCATAGATGATTGTTGGACGCAGTATCTTTGGGTTTCTATCGAAGCAGATATTTACAAGCTCGTACTCGCCAAGCCTCTTTGAATAACCATAATGCGAGACAGGATGATCAACACCATCAGGACCCCTGGCAGCAAGAGAAGACACATAGATGATATTTTCGATGTTGGTGTCGGCTATGCGTTCGGCGAGCTTACGTGTGCCCAGGCGGTTCGTTTCGTAAAGTTCATCTGGATTGAAGCTCTTGATCAATCCGGCAATATGAATAACTGCATCGGCTTTTTCCAACCCCTTTGCAAGTGCATCACTGTTTCTCACATCACCTATTACGTACTCACATTCATCACCGAAAAGAGACCCTGCCCTTTCAGGATTCCTTACAAGCAAGACCAGTTCGTGGTTCTGCTTTAGAGCATTTACAACATTTATACCGACAAACCCAGTAGCACCTGTAATAAATATCTTCATTTCGTCCAGTAGACCCTTGCTGCTTTTTCGCCTTCTCTGTACTGGATAGTCAATTCACCTTTATACGCCTTTTTTATTGCTTTGCCAAGAGAGGTAGCAAGATGCTCAAACGTTGTGTAAACAACTATCTCGTCATCTGAAACCTCTTCGATCTTGCCTATGCGCCTCAATGGATTCGATAGCATTGCTTGAGCCTCTTTATTTTTTATGAGATTGAGAATCTCTTCCTTTTTTGTTTTCAAAAGATCGCTTTTTAGATACAGAATACCACCAAAATAGTTGTCTTTGATGCGTCTGCACGCCGGACACAGGTGTTCCTGATACTCCTCAGGCGGCTCTGTCTTTTTCCATTTCCCGTCAACAAAAACCAGTTTGCATTCCGGGCATACCACCACTCCTTTGTACTTCCGTGAAGAAAGGTAAGGCCTCTCATTGGAGGCGTATATGTTTTTCCTCATGATAGAACCTCCTACTCGAGCGTCTCTTTCAGCGCTGCAAACCGCGCATAGATGTCATTTGCAAGATCCGCCGGATTTTCCGAGTAAAAATCAAGGAATTTTGCAGCTGGCAACCTGTTTATCAATGCAAGATCCTTTTCCGGCTCTTTTCTCCCAACCCCCATAAAGTTGACTATCGAATCCGCAAGGTTGACCATCGCTGAGCACTTCAGAATATCAGACTTAACCTCGGCAAAATTCAAATGGTGGAAACCGACCGCATCAATTATCTCCTGATCGAAGTTCCACATCTCAAGCAGATAGGAACCTACGTCGGCATGATTGTAACCGTACACCTTCTCCTCAAGTGTCTTTATCGGTTTGGACTCCTCGTATGCAACACGCATCAAATCGGCATATTCCTCCGGATAGTATTTTTTAAACACTACCTTGCCTATATCGTGCAGAAGTCCCATAATGTACCCGGATCCTTCTTCAGTAACTTTTAGCTGTTCGTTAAGGATAGATGAGGCAGTAGCCGTTGCAAGGGAGTGCTCCCAGAGCACCTCATCGTAGAAATCGGTTTGAGAGAAAACGCTCTTTGTGCTTGCCATTACCACTATCTTTTTGACCTCTTCGAATCCGAGCATGGCTATCGCATCTGAGAGGTTCTTCACCCTGCTTGCGAAGTTGTAAAGCGCAGAGTTGGAAACCTTGATGATATACGCAGCAAGCGCAGGATCCACAGAAATAGCTTTTGCAAGGTGATATGCACTCAGGGTATCGTCTTCAAACAGCTTGAGAATCTTGAAAGCTACCTTGGGAAAGGCAATCTTCTCGGCTACAGACTCAACAAGCTCTTTTATGGGCACCTTCATTTACCACCTCGGTTGTAAGTATATCCCCGCCTCTGGTTTTTTGCAAGAAGAGAGCAAAAAACACAAGTTACTCGACGTAACACTGCCTGCATTTTACTTCAACCTTAGCCCACGCCCCGTTCGACGTACCCGTTGTATGCGGCATAATCCAGTAGCGCCCCGGTGTAAGCACAAAACCGTCAAGAAACGCGGTATCAGAGCAAGCAACCGGCTCCATTCTGGACTCCCTATAGATGCAGAAACCACCACCAGATGAACTATACCCAACAATTTTTGCCCTTCTTTTCACAACAAGCGTATTACCCTCTGAGATTAGATTCCCTGTAAGCTTATCAAGCCTCTGCCTGCCGTAGAAAACCACCTTTTTTAACGCAATGAACACCGGCCTCTTTAAGCCTGTTGCATAGACGCTATTGGCCCAGCTGCCCCCACAGATCTTTTGTTTATCGCCAGAACAGCGCATATTACAGTTGTTTGATCTCCCATACCTGCCGTAAGAGTTTCCGCAAAAGCATTGCTTGGAGTACTGAAGACCCGCAAACATAAAACCGCGTTTTCTGCAAACAGAAATACACAAAGAAGGCGTCATTGAGTGATCGGATTCAAACATGTAACCGTTTAAGTCCCTACCCGAAAGACCCTCAGGTGCACCCTTATCCTTGAAACACCCCAGATATCTCCCTTTCCTGTAGCCTGTGAGCTTTTTGACGCCTGACACGCATGCACCGTTCCTGACCGGTGCTGGAACACCGTATTTGAGCCAGCAAACACCCGAGTGGGATGATTTGATCTTAAATGTCCACGCCTTGCACCGTGCATCCCTATTGCACGCATCTGCGCACAGGGCAGGATCCCTTGTCTCTATCTTGAAGTGCCTGTAGTCCATGCCGGGTCTGTCTGTTTCAAATTCAAAACCCTTTGATGCGTAATAACCCAACAGTCTGCCTCTGCACTCGCTCAACCTTTTTTCAAGGCGTCTGATTCTGTTAAGAGCCCTTGCAAGCCTCTCTTTGAGTTTAAAGCATGCACCCTTTTGTGTAGCGTAAGAACCTGTATAGCCACCGGCTGTCACGCGCCGCAGGTCAACAACCTTCAACCAGTGATAATAGCGTATATAATCACCCTCAAGCCCCCTTCGCACTGTACGTTTCAGGATGGCATGTATGCGCGCAACCCTGCCATACCGTGTCGGTATAACAGCACTGAAACGCCTCCTGATCACATCGGGTATATTAATTTGCCAGTTGTAACCCTTTCGCCATGCTTCACGAATAACTGAGTCGTAAAGCTTAAACACCATTACATTGACACCCTCAAGCTGTCTTTCACTCAAACAGGCACCATCAGCCATAAGACAACCCGTCTCTGGATCCTTATACTGGGCAAGAGCGGGATAGATAAAACTACGGGATTCAGGTAGCTCTGCAAATATAGAGACCCTGTCCTTGAACGAAAAGTACGATTTCAATCCCCCAGCAACAACAGTGCCACTGATCCTTGTGCCCTGTGCAACCCTTGTCAAATTAAGATTCTCTATTAGAATGTACGGTTTTGCCAGGGCAGAACCTCCAAATAGAACAAAAGCAATCAGAATTGGCAAAACAGCTTTCGAAAAACCGCTCCTTTTCATAGAAACCCCCTTGTCTTTTCGCTTGTGAGAGGAAGCTTCCGGATGGTTGCTCTTGTAACCAAATTATACGACAACCCAAAACACCTTTCAACTGAGAAATGCAGCATTATAGGCTTTATTCCAATAAAACCCTACAAACGGATGCGAGTGCCAGAATGGCTCTATCGAGTGTTTTCTCATGGACAAGGATGTAATCTGTTTTGTATGTGGAAATAACAGATACACTGACATTTGCACGCTTTAGCACATCAAGCAAGGGTGCCATAACACCAACAAGAGACAAATCAAGGGTGCCATCTATCCTGAACGCCCTGAACCCCTTTTTACAAATGCTGTTCGGCGGCTCATATCCTGTAGCGCAAACACACGAGAGCTCCTCATCACTTTTAACAATAGCCACAAATGGTGAATCAAGCGTATAGGGTCCTATTTTTGAGTCTTCAGGCACATTGCAGATACTTAAACCATACGGAAGAAGCCTTAATGTAATATCCATGTTTACATTATAACATACCCGCAACTATTCAAAAACAACTTTTTGGATGTCTTGACAAATTAGAGAAGACAATTATTTTATCTTTTTGATAAGAGCAAAAACCTTACAAACCCTTACACGTCACCAAAGATAAGTTACCATGGAAGGAGGTAACGCCATGAGAATAGCCCAGGTAGCACCACTCTACGAAAGCGTACCCCCCAAACTCTACGGTGGAACAGAGAGGGTTGTCTCCTACCTAACAGAAGAGCTCGTCAAAATGGGTCATGAGGTTACGCTGTTTGCAAGTGGAGACTCGAGAACAAATGCAAAATTGGTGCCCATAACCAAGAGAGCCTTAAGACTCGATAAACACTGTGTTGATCCCATACCACATCATGTACTGATGCTTGAAAAAATCCTGCAGAGTGCTCATAGGTTTGATATTATCCACTTCCATGTGGATCTTCTGCACTTCCCTGTAGCGCGCAGATTAAACGTGCCAACGCTAACAACCCTGCACGGTAGGCTTGATATACCGGATCTTCAAAATCTCTACAGGGAGTTCTCTGAGTTACCCTTTGTGTCCATCTCCAATGCACAAAGGAAGCCACTCGAATGGATCAACTGGCAGGGTACAGTCTATCATGGCCTACCAACCGATTTGTACCATTACCACCCAAAAAAGGGTGAGTATCTTGCCTTTATAGGCAGAATTTCACCAGAAAAGAGGCCGGACAGGGCTATTATGCTTGCCAAGATGACAGGTTTGCCACTAAAAATAGCCGCAAAGGTAGACAAGGCGGATAGGGAGTACTTCGAAACAGTAATAAAACCAATGCTCAACGACCCATTAGTCGAGTTTATTGGTGAGATAGGTGAGAATGAAAAGGATGAATTTCTTGGAAATGCCTTGGCGCTGGTGTTCTTGATAGACTGGCCAGAGCCCTTTGGACTTGTTATGATAGAGGCACTTGCGTGTGGCACCCCTGTGATAGCCTACGGGTGTGGTTCTGTGCCAGAGATCATTGAACACAACAAAACAGGCTTCATTGTAAACAGCATGGACGAAGCGGTAAAGGCAGTTGAAAATATCGACAGGATAAGCAGGAGAAATTGCAGAAGAACCTTCGAGATGAGGTTCAGCGCAAAACGCATGGCACAGGATTACCTGAACATTTACAGGAAACTCATAGACCAAAGCACAAGCGAGAAACTGAAGGCGGTATGATATGGAAAAAGGGATTACAGGTACAAGGAACTACTATATCATGGCATCTGGGCAGTTTGCCTCTGTGGATCACAAAACACTGAAACACGAAAACAGTTTTGCCATATTCGATAGTCTCGGTGATATACGCTGTATAATGCCCAGAAGTAAAGGCACAGAAGGAATATACCACAGAGGTACAAGGTACGTGTCACACTACGAACTGTACATCTCGTCTTACAAACCGCTGCTTCTCTCATCATCGGTAAAGGAAGACAACTCACTCTTCAGCGTGGATATGACCAACCCCGATATAGAGGAAAACGGTCGGGTCGTTTTAAGCAAGGGTTCTGTTCACATACAGAGGAGCAAGTTTCTTTGTAACAACAGCTGCTACGAGAAGATCCATCTGCAAAATTTCTCTCAAAAAGAGGTTGAGCTTGAGATTTCCCTGCTCTTTGAGGCCGATTTCGCCGACATATTCGAGGTGCGGGGGGCGAGGAGAAAAAACAGAGGCATAAAGCTTCCGCCCTCGGTTGGCACAGACGAGGTAATTGTCATCTACAGGGGCGTTGATGGCATCGTTAGAAAAACGCTGATCAAGTTCTCCCCGGTACCCGCGGCTATATCCACAAATCAGGCCATATTTACCTTCAAACTGGCACCAAAACAGAAAAGTTCCATACTTGTCACATTCGTTTTTGACCCACAACATGACAACGCCTCCAGAGAAATACTCTCATTCAAACAGGCACTGTTTAAAACAAAGACGAGCTTAAACAGGTGGGTAGAAACAAGCACAGCAATATACACATCAAATGAACAGTTCAATCAGTGGCTCCAACGCTCCTATGCCGACATAGCAATGCTCATGACCAGAACACCATACGGTGATTATCCCTACGCCGGTATACCCTGGTACACTACTATCTTTGGGCGCGACGGCATAATAACTGCATACGAGACACTCTGGATCAATCCGCAAATAGCAAGGGGCACACTCCTTACGCTCTCTGCACTACAGGCCAACTACTTTGACGAAAAAGAGGATGCTCAACCGGGCAAGATTGTGCACGAGATACGGGAAGGTGAAATGGCAAATACTGGCGAGATACCCTTCAAACGTTACTACGGTTCAATAGACGCAACGCCGCTTTTTATTATTCTTGCATCTGCTTACTATGATAGAACCGGTGATTACAAACTCATAAAAGAGATATGGCCCAACATTAAAAAGGCTATGAACTGGTTGGAAAGATATGCCGACATCGATTCCGATGGCCTGATTGAATACGTACCCTGCAAAAATGGACTTATCAACAAGGGATGGAAGGATTCAGCGGACAGTGTTTTCCACGCGGATGGCACACCTGCTGAGGCACCAATAGCGCTTGTGGAGGTGCAGGGTTACGCATACAGGGCTAAAGTTGAAGCCTCCAGACTGGCTGCAATGCTGAACGAGCATGAACTTGCAGCCCACTGGCGCATGGAAGCACAGAAGACCTACGAGCTTATAGATCGATTCTACATGGAGCAGGAGGGCTTTTATGCTATAGCCCTTGATGGTAAAAAACGGCAGTGCAAAATAAAAACGAGCAATGCTGGACATTTGCTCTTTGCAAAGGCCGTGGATCCTAAAAAAGCCAGGATAATTGCTCAAACACTGTTCGATAAAGAGTTCTTTTCCGGCTGGGGTATTAGAACGCTTGCCAACACCCAGGCACGCTACAATCCGCTTTCGTACCACAACGGATCAGTGTGGCCCCATGACAATGCAATAATAGCCGCAGGTCTGGGTGCTTATGGTCTAAAGCAATACACACTGAAAATACTCAAAGGCCTATTTGATGCAAGCACATTTTTTGACCTCAACAGGTTACCAGAACTATTCTGCGGTTTTGCAAGAAGACCCCATGAAGGCCCCACACACTACCCCGTAGCGTGCCATCCGCAGGCATGGTCTTCAGCGGCTGTCTTTTTGTTGCTCCAGGCTGCGTTGGGTATAAGCTTCCATAAAAATAGCTTAATCTTCAGATATCCCATGTTACCGGAGTTTCTTGATGAGGTATGGATAAAGAACCTAACGATAAATGGAGCACGTGTAGATCTTTATTTAAAACGCTACCAGCACGATGTAGTTATAAACGTGGCGCGCAAGGAGGGAGAGGTCTCCATCGTTATTGAAAAATAAGATTCACAAGCAAAATCAAAAACAAAAGAAAGGCAACCAATGCCTTTTGCACCCTACCCGCCATAAACTCAATCACGCACAGCACAAACACAAAGGCAATAGGCGTGGAGAACAGAACAATCAACCCTGCATGCGTTAAAGATGGAAGATGCAGAAAGATGCCGGCAGCCATAATGCCCAAAGAAGAGTAAAATCCGAAAGCGAGCACATAAATCAGAACTCTCATTTTACAGCCTTTATAATCATCTCAACACCAACAGCAACAAGCATCAGAACAAAAACCAGCTTTACAGTTTCATTCCGGGTTTTTTTGGAAAAGAAAAGGCCAACTCCGGAACCGGCAATGGCGCCGATGGAGGTGAATAAAACCAGTGTTGGCTTTTGATACCCGTACTTCAAATAGATAAGAGAAGCAGAAGCTGCAGTAATACCAACCATCATGGAGCTTGTGGCGCTTGCAACCTTCATCGGAATGCCGCATATGCCATTGAGGATGGGAACCTTTACAATACCACCGCCAATACCAAGCATACCCGAAAGAAAACCAGCAAACGAGGAGATAATTACGGCAGCTGTTGGGTGCTTCACATCATAGCTTACCCTCTTCGCAAGGAATTCATCGTAATAGGAAAAAGCACCAGAATCCGACTCAACCGCTTTTGGTTCCGGTTTGAGATACATGAAGATGGCAAACAGAAGCAGAAAAGCACCAAAAATCGCCTTAAGTAGAGCCTGATTAACATGTATTGCAAAAAAACCGGCAAGGATAGCAAATAGCGCCGTTGTAAGCTCAAGCTTGATGCCCATATCGAAGTTGATTATCCCCTTTTTCAGATTCCTCATCGTCACAAGTGTGCTTGTGGAGACAATCGTTGCAAGACTGACAGCAACAGCGCTATGCATCTGAATACCAAGCAGCATAACAAGCGCTGGCACGATGATAATGCCACCACCGATACCAAGATAAGCACCGGCAATACTCGATACAAAACCTATACACAGAGCTAAGGCCTGCTCAATCACTCCCTGTACCTCTTTCTGAAAAAGTACACCGCAGCAATCAGCAGCAGTAAAGCACCCGCGGCGTAGTTTATTCTGCCAAGCCACTCTTCAAACAGGCCCAGACTGCCTGCAAATATGTAGCCTGCTCCAATATAACAAATACCCCACAGTATCCCGCTTGTTATTGCCCAAAAATAGAAAGCTGCGCTTTTCATACCGAGCATACCCGCCAGAAACGGTATCACGGGCCTCAGGGCACCGACAAACCTGCCTATAAACACACTCTTTCCGCCGTGCTTTTGAAAGAAAGCCTCACCAAATGCAAATCTATCCCGGTAACGTTTATAGATATGTGAGCTTTTGAGGGCATCAGCATAGTACTTGCCAAGATAGTAGCTGGCTATGTCGGCAAGAATAGCCCCGGCAGAGCCTGCAACAATTAGTGGAGTTAACTCGAAATAGCCTTTATATGCAAGAAAACCTGCGCTTAGCGCAAAAACTGCGCCTGGCACTACAAGCCCCACAAAGGCAAACGATTCACTAAAAGATACAAGAAAAACAAAAAAACAGACATATGTTTGATGGCTCTTTAAGGAGAGCAAAAATTCTCTGGCAAATGCTTCCATGACAGAAGAATTATAGCCTATTTTAGCGCTTCTGCAACGAGAACAAGCCTAATTACCGGATGACAGAAAAAATTCTGACGTTGATAAGCTCTTTGCATAAGGGGTAGTCCTATCGGATTAGCGTGGCATTTTTTCACTTTACAGGTGAACAAACGTTCACTATAATATAGTCGGTATGGATGCAGACAGAAAAGGAACCGAAACTGGAGTTATCAGACAGAGAATAAAACTCATAAAAAACTTCTACGAACAACATATGCGCATGCCTTCTTATGCTGAAATGGCTCTGCTGTTCGGTGTAAAATCGAAAAATGCCGTTTACAAAAGCGTAAGAAAATTAATAGAAGCTGGTCTTCTGGAAAAGGACGAAACAGGACATATAAAATTAACAAGAAACCCAACGGGCATAAGGATACTTGGTAGCGTAGAAGCTGGCTTCCCTTCCCCCGCAGAGGAAGAGCTACGAGACACAGTTTCTCTGGAAAGATTTCTCATAGACAATCCAGAATCTACCTTTATGCTCGAGGTCTCAGGAGATTCCATGATTAACGCTGGAATTTTACCCGGCGATTACGTGCTCGTGGATAAATCCAAGAAACCTATGTTACACGACATAGTGATCGCTCAGGTGGATGGAGAGTGGACTATGAAGTACCTCGAAAGGGACAGGTCAGGCAAATATGTACTCACACCTGCCAATCCAAAATACAGTCCAATAAAACCAGAGGAAGAACTAATAATAGCCGGCGTTGTAATAGGAGTGGTGAGGAAGTATAGATGAAAAGCAACGGGGTTCCATTTTCTGTCTCGAGCTGGCCCAGAGCTATAGCCCACGTAGATGCGGATGCGTTTTTCGTTGAGTGCGAAAGGGTAACAAATCCTGAACTCAAAGGAAAATGTGTGGCAGTCGGCAAAGATAGGGGTATAGTAACCGCTGTGAGCTACGAAGCCAAAAAAAGAGGTGTGAAAAGGGGCATGACTGTAGCTCAGGCAAAAAGGGTATGTAAGGAACTGATACTGCTTGAGTCCGACTATGAGAAATATTCGCTTTTCTCCGTAAAGATGTTTGCTATTTTGAGGGAGTTTTCACCCACCGTTGAAGAGTATTCCATAGACGAAGCTTTTATGGATATAACAGGCTTAAGAAGACTCTATCACTCAAACTACGACAGAATAGCCCTACTAATACAGGAAAACATAGAGAAACGGCTTGGCATAAGTGTATCTATTGGTGTAGCACCGACAAAGGTCTTAGCAAAGATCGCATCAAAACTCAACAAACCACATGGCATAACTGCAATAAAAGCAAGGGAGATACATAGATACATTGCCAGCATCGACATAGCAGACGTGTGGGGCATAGGAAACAATACAGCAGCACTGCTGAGAAAGATCGGCATAAATACGGCGCTTGAATTTGCAAAAAGCCAGGAAGGATATCTACGCCGCTACCTATCCGCCCCCTACATTAGAATATGGCACGAACTGCGCGGTGAATCTGTGATGCCAGTTAAGTGTACGGGCACAAATAGAAGAAAATCCATAAGCAAAGCAAAAAGTTTTCACAACGCTACAGCCGATGAAAGACAACTCATGGGAGAGCTTGTAAAGAACCTCGAAGACGCCTGTTTCATTGCAAGAAAGCATAAACTGTTTGCCAAAACCCTTATTCTATTTTTAAAAACGGAGGATTTCGAAACCAGTGCCGTCAAGGTGCAGCTTGACACGGCTGCAAACGCACCACTGCTTCTTACGAAAGCTCTAAAAAAAGGCTTTACTATCATTTATGATAAACGCAGGCGATACAGGCAAACGGGCGTGATACTGACCGACCTTCAACATACAACAACGTATGATTTGTTCAAAAATAGATCGAAGATAGCCCGTATCAGGCGTTTATACAGGGCTGTGGATGAAATAAACAACCGTTTTAACAGTAGCGCTGTTCACCTTGCCGCGCGTGCCTTTTCCATAACCCATACCAGAAAAACACATAAACCCCGTTTCCCAACGCTAAAAATAGAGATTTAACTCGACAAAAAAAGCAGACAAGGCTATACTTCAAGTAGATGAGCTACAGAAGCTGCAATTTTTCCATAGCAACACGGACGGTAAAAGTGCTTTTT
Source organism: uncultured Desulfurellales bacterium (assembly GCA_964544085.1). GTDB lineage: Bacteria > Campylobacterota_A > Desulfurellia > Desulfurellales > Hippeaceae > CAZIZT01. The sequence continues at coordinate 3,471 of CAZIZT010000027.1, read as the reverse complement.
ACTGTGATAGCGGTCTTTGTGTTTTTGAGCTCAAGTGCTGCTGCTGAAGGCTTAAGCTATGGTTCCTTCAAACTCAACACCTTGCTTTTTACCAAGATAAACAACGCTTTCAGGGTTTACGACTTCGTATTTCCGACCCTTGTGAGATTCTCAATCATAAACGACAAAGACTCTGCGAAAACCAAAATCATAAAAACTGTCAAATTTATAAATTTCTACTCAACGCCTGGAAGATACACACGATACAAAGGGCTTGGGAGTGGTGGTCCGTGGTGGAAGAACGGCTCTTTAATGCTTTCATCGGGCAATCTTCTCTGCTCAGAGCAGGCATCGCTTGCAACCTTAATATTGAAAACCGATTTTAAATACTTTGCTCTGAGAGACGTAACACATCACACCTTCTTTGAAGCGTTTAACAACAACCACTGGAGCATCCTGGATCCTATGTTCGACAATAGAATACGCAACAAAGAGGGAAGGATCGTTAGTTTCGACGATATTCAAGCTTACCTAAAAGGCGAAAAAGGAGCCCTAAAGCTTCCAAAGCATATCTCGGCCAGAACAAAATTTTACCTTGGACTTTTCAGGAAAGAAACCTACAAACCTATAAGAATGGCTTTTGGGCAACATATTGTTTTTCCTTCAGAAAATCTGAACCTATTCGTTGGCATGGGTATTAACGAGTTTCTCTACCTGCTAAAAAGTCACAACCTGGGTCTTAACTCAAAGGTTTCCTATCCGTATCTCGTCTATGTGAGAAATAACATTATAAAAATCCTTCAAAATACGCCACAGAAGAGAAGAAAAACCCTAATCTACAAAATTCAGGATTATTTCTTTGAAAAAATGGCGCTTGAATCCATGAAAGGTTGGTTACCACCACAGCTTGATAGTATCTATACCGCAAGAAACTATCAGTTTTTAGGCAGATACACCTACGCCCTAAATATCTTCAATTCTCTCAAGCAGACCAGACAAATCCTTTTCTACACAGCACAGATCTATTTCAAAACAAAAAACAGAAAGAAATTCAACAATCTTGCAAGAAGACTCAAAACCAATATCTACTACCGTTACATGTACTGGCTTTTAAACAAACAATACCTGCTGAAGAGCGACCCCAAAACATTCGACAACTTCAAATACAGGCTTGTAGATTACGACAGGATACTTGTGAAATACGGAAAACTCATTCTCCCTTGAACAGCTCATTGAGCTGGAATCTCACGCCATTCAATTATTCTATCCCTGCCACGATAGATACCAAAAGTGGCTGTGCCACAGGAACCTGCATCATTTAAATAGCCATAAAAGTAGGCTCCAGGGGATATGCAAATATCCACCGTACCGTAATTGTTTGCGCCTGGCGCTGCAAGTATAAAACTACCAAGACCAGTTGTTATCCCCTGCGTGGAGTTGTCGATAACGTAGGTTTCAGATGCTGAGAGATTCCCGGTAAAATTCTTAAGTACAAAGTCATTCTTGGCAACGGTTGTACACGAATCAGCACTGTTTGTTTTCCAGAAGGAACCATCCCAGAGCTGGGCTGCCAGCTTTATCGTTAGATTCTCTGTCTCGGGCCCATAATTATCAAATATTTTTAATCTACCGTATATCATGCTCAAACCCGTGACGGTTACATTGTCAGGCAATTCAATAGCACCAACACCGTCAGAATCCGTGATATTGTCTATAGTGAAACTGAACTGAGGCGAATAGGGCGCTATCTTGCTGTTGTTGTCCCTGATGTAGGTGACATTATCGTAGCCAAACAGATACGTCGCCGTACCATTTCCATTATCCTTTAAAGCGGGGGTCGCCCTCACAATACTCAGTTTCACCCTGTTTACACCATCTGCACCAACCTGTTTATCGTCGGTTGTAGGTGATGCAATATCAACACCTGAAGCAGACAGTTTAAAGAAAGCACCTGTATAATTATACGTTGTTTTATTGTCAGCGTTTTGAGCTGTTATTACAAACGAAGGTGGCTGTTGGTAGGTCGTTGTCTGGCCGGTGTAATTAAATGTTGCACATTGCTCTTTAAGCGTTCCATTGGATCTTTTTGTTATCAGGAAGTGATCCGGTACAAATCTGCCAACATATGGAACCACACCCTCTATAGAGCCTGCAGAGAGATAGTTCAGGTCTTTAGCAATTATGGAAATTATGCCCACCTCACTGAAACTCTCATTGTCAATCTGCACACCTCCTCCAGAGGTCACAGATGCTGAAATAACGGAAAGCAAACCGGCATCACCACCGGTCGGCGCAACGAGTGTATGCTGAATGGAAATATTATCCACATAGTTAGGCGTCACCGGATTATCAGCAAGGTCAGCATTGTTAGTTACATTATCACCCTGCTGCCAGCAAACAGCCTTTACAATCATGGTAAAATCACTGCCTGCTCTGGTAAAAACTTTACCGTTTGCGTCTGTTGCAGCTGGATTGGATGGTATATCGATATAGAAAGCCCACGGTTTCACTACAAACCCATTACCAGAAGCACCGTAAGCATCCTCGCCCTTCATCACAAGACCGCTTGAAGCGTTATCGTACTCCGCATACAGGTTTAGCCTTCCAGCATCGGGATATTTCACCCTGAAGGTGGCCGTACCATTGTCATCAAAGTAAAGCTCAATAGGCGTTGGTGAAGTGCCACTGGTTGTAATTGGTGTAAAGGAACTACCAGCGGTATTGCCTTTAATCCTCAAAACCTTCGTCCCTGAGGCAGGTTCCTGATAGGCAAACCAGAAACCAACCGTTTTGGTCGTGTTTGCAAAAGCAGGTATGCATCTTTGGGTGGTTAAATCTTTTCTTACTGCGATTATTGTAACGTTGTCTGATGGTTTGCAGGACGTCTGATCGGGCACATCAAAGATAAAACCAGAATCGTAAAAGGTCATATCACAGTGAGCTGCATCCTTCACGCACAAATTGTCAACATCACTATTCCTACAACAGTAATCAGCAGCGGGCGTAGAGTTGCTTATGCCAAGCTCAACCGTACCCGGGGTTGTATGAGACAGTTCAAGCACAGCGCTTCCCCCAGTAAACGAGTGGGTATCGCCACCAATCCATCCTGTAGGCGTCATGGTAACTGTAACGTTATCTGTGTAAAGTGCGGTGCAATTGTCATCAAGACAGGCTCTCACCGTTACCTGCGCTGGTTGACAGGTGAGCGCATCAGAACCATGTATGATCTCATAATGACTGATATAACCACCGCAATGATACAGATACTCCTCTGGCACAATGGTGTAACTTGTGTCACCCGGTTTTTTCCAGTAAAGCTGATAGCTGTCAGCACCGGTCCATTCCTGGTGTCTGAACTTGATCTTGTAGTAACCTGCCTGATCGAAGGTGAAGTTGTCGTTGTGGAGTGTGGTGTCTGCTGCGTGTCCACCGTACCAGCCGTAATAGGCAGTGTCTCCGAATATTACCTCCACAGCATCATCACCGTTAACG
>CAZIZT010000026.1:0-3515 GCA_964544085.1 uncultured Desulfurellales bacterium | reverse complement strand
GGTGCCTGTCTGGGTGGAAACGGTACCCTGATCGGTGCCAGTGCTAATGTTGTTACAGCAGGTCTTGCCGAACGGGCAGGTTATCCTATAACATTTGGATACTTCCTGAAGATAGGCGGGCCGGCTATGGTAGTGTCGGTTGCTATATCCACACTCTGGTTACTAATAGGAGGTTGAAATGTCGGATAAAACCTGTAAACGGGTTGTTTTGATTGTAAAAGCATCCAAAGTTGGAGAGCGTGCCCTGGATGAAGCTTTGAAGATTATGGATCAGGAAAAATGTGAGAAGCTCTCCTTGCTATTTGTGGTAGATGAGGAGTTTTTTAAGGGAGCTGGAGCAAGTTACCTACACACAGATGAACTCTTCAGAGAGAGCATGGAAGAGATAGGAAGAGCAATTCTTGACAAGATGGAGATGTTGATCAAGAAAAAGGCTGGTGACATCAATTATGAGCGGATAGTACTGCACGGCAAAACGGCTGAGGAGATACTGAAGTTTGTTAAGTCTAACCAGATCGATATACTCGTTTTGCCAAGAGACAGACGCGGCCCAATTGAGCGATTTCTCATAGGAGGAGATATAACACCCTTTATTAAGGAGATTGAGAAGTATACCCGCGTGGTGGTCGTAGAGTAAAAGAATTGACATGAATAGGAGAATATGGTAGCTTAATGCCGGATTTTTTTCTTACTCATTCATTGGGGCAGGGGGTGTTTATATGGTAAATCTCAACTACACCATAATCATACAGATGATTGGGTTCCTGATACTGCTGTTTATTTTGAATCTCATCCTTTACAGACCTGTGCTGGCAGTGTTGAGAAAGAGAAGGGAATCCCTTGAAGCGCTACACAAAGAGGCGGAGGAACTCAAAAAGAAAGCTACCCACAACGAGGAGATGTATAATACAAAACTGCAACAGGCAGAAGAAAACGCCAAAGCCGAGTACCAAAGAATTGTAGATGAGGCAACAAAGCAGAAAGAGAGTCGTTTGGAAGAGGAGCGGAGAAAGGCCAAAGAGATACTTGATGAACACAAAAAACAGATAGATGCAATGCTTGAATCCGAAAGCAAAGAGGCTGAGAGATTTGGAGATCGTTTGTCTGAGGAGATATTCAACAGATTGGTTGCATAGAAGGGGGAGAGTTTGATGCGTCTTCTTATTGGTCTGTTTGTGTTTATGGTTGTGCCAGCCATTGCGATGGCAGCTGCTGATGAGGGTGGTGTTCCAGCCCATATGACCTGGAGAATAATAGATTTTGTGATCTTTGCGGGTATTATTTACTATTTCTTGAGAAAACCCGTTGCGAATTTCTTTAAAGAGAGAAAGGAATCCATACTTAACGCCTTTAGGGAGGCTGAAGAACTCAAGGCTGAAGCAGAAAAACTTCTCAAGGAAACAGAGGAGAAGCTTGCAAAGCTGGATGCTGAAATAGAAAAGATTCTGACCACATTCAGGTCCATGGCTGAAAGTGAGAAGGAGGGCATACTTAAGGAGCTGGAAGAGGCCGTAAACAGGATAAAAGAGAGTATCGAAGATCAGAAACGTTCGCTTGTTAGTGCAGCTAAGCTGAAACTTCTAAAGATCATATCCTCCAGGGCTATAGGTGCTGTTAGGGAGAGACTCTCCAATTTGAGCGATGAAGAGCATACGAAGATAAACAAAAAGTTCATCGGGAGTATAATGCAATGATTGAAAGAAAGGTGTCTACACGCTACGCTAGGGCTCTTTTCAAGATTTGTGAAGATAACGGGATTAAACAGCGAGATGCCCTTGAGTATCTGAAACATTTTTTGAGCATTATCAAAGAAAATCGCGAGCTTTCTGAGTTTTTATCCACGAGATTGGTACCTGTTGATAGAAAGATCAAAGTGGTAGACGAGCTGCTCTCAGACACTAAGAAGTTTTACGTGGCTCGCTTTCTGAATAAAGCTATCCTTGAGAAGCTTTTTGGAAATGACAGCTATTTTCTTATTAAAGAGTTTGTAAAGTACATGATAAAGAGAAACAGGTATCCGCTGCTTGAGGCTGTTGTAGAGATTTTTGAGGAGCTCGTTTATCAAAAGGAGAATAGGGTAAAAGCGCTTGTGAGAAGTGCTGTGGAGTTGGACAAAAAGACAAAGGACATACTGAGGGATAGCCTCGAGACGAGGTTCAAGAAGAACATAGAGTTTACCTTTGAGGTGGATGAGAGCCTTGTTGCGGGAATTGTCATTAAGGTGGATGATGTGGTGTTCGATGGTAGTGTCAACACCTATTTGAATAACCTTGAAAGAAAGCTGTTGAGCCTGTCACTTTGAGAAGAAGGAGGAGTGGTGAATGCAGATTAAAGCCAGCGAAATCAGTGATATTATCAGAAAAGAGATAGAAAACGCCAAGGATTTTATCGATGTAAGCGAGGTTGGCATCGTTCTTAGTGTCGGTGACGGCATTGCAAGGGTTTATGGCCTGCGCAACGTAATGGCTAACGAGCTGGTAGAATTTGAAAATGGCGTTATGGGCATGGCGTTGAACCTTGAAGAGGACAACGTCGGTGTTGTTATTCTCGGCGAGGATAAGGATATCAGAGAAGGTGACACGGTAAAAAGGACAAAGAAGATTTCTCAGGTGCCTGTTGGTGAAGCCCTGATAGGCAGGGTGGTTAATGCACTTGGTGAACCTATAGATGGCAAAGGACCAATAGAGAGTGAACATTACAGGCGAATAGAAATTAAGGCACCTGGAATTGTACAGAGGCAATCGGTTAAGGAGCCACTCCAGACAGGTATCAAGGCTATTGACGCCATGATACCTATTGGTAGGGGTCAGAGAGAGTTGATTATTGGAGACAGGCAGATCGGTAAGACGCAGATTGCCCTGGATACGATTATCAATCAAAGGGACACAGATGTTTACTGCATCTATGTTGCTATTGGTCAGAAGAGATCTACGGTGGCGAGGATTTACAAGAAGCTCGAAGAGATGGGTGCCATGAAATATACAACGATAGTGTCAGCTACGGCATCCGAGCCGGCTCCTTTGCAGTATATAGCTCCATATGCTGGCGTTACAATGGGTGAATATTTCAGGGACAATGGAATGCATGCGCTGATCATATACGACGATTTAACCAAGCATGCTCAAGCTTACAGGCAGGTTTCCCTATTGCTCAGAAGACCACCTGGTAGGGAGGCTTATCCTGGCGATGTATTCTACCTGCATTCAAGATTGCTTGAAAGGGCAGCAAAACTCTCCGACGAAATGGGGGGCGGCTCGTTAACGGCACTACCCATAATAGAAACACAGGCTGGTGACGTTTCAGCATATATACCAACGAATGTTATCTCAATTACCGATGGACAGATATACCTGGAAAGCGACCTGTTCTATGCTGGTATCAGACCGGCTGTTAACGCCGGTATCTCAGTTTCGAGGGTTGGTGGTGCTGCTCAAATAAAAGCAATGAAGCAGGTAGCTGGAATGTTAAGGCTGTCACTTGCCCAGTATAGAGAGCTTGCTGCTTTTGCACAGTTT
>CAZIZT010000025.1:0-9595 GCA_964544085.1 uncultured Desulfurellales bacterium | reverse complement strand
TGTGAGTGTAGTCTTGCCGTGGTCAACATGGCCAATGGTACCTATGTTGACGTGCGGTTTGGTGCGGACATATTTTTCCTTTGCCATAAGAGCCTCCTTCTATATCTCTCTGTTTATAATTTTTTCAGCAATGCCTTTTGGAACTTCATCGTAATGAGAAAATTGCATGGTGTAGGTACCCCTTCCCTGGGTAATGGACCTCAGCACTGTTGCATAACCGAACATCTCACCCAGAGGTATATATGCCTTAATTATCTTGATATTGCCTTTTTCCTCCATACTCCTTATCTTGCCTCGGCGTGAGTTTATATCGCCCATTACATCACCCAGGTACTGATCTGGCACACTAACCTCAACATCCATTATCGGCTCAAGTAGATAGGGCTTAGCTTTCTTTGCCCCTTCTCTGAATGCTACAGATGAAGCTATCTTAAAAGCCATCTCAGAGGAGTCAACCTCATGATACGAACCGTCAAACAGGGTAACCTTAACATCCACAACAGGATAACCGGCTACAACCCCCGTCTCCATGGCTTCCCTGACCCCCGCCTCGACAGCGGGTATAAACTCCTTGGGTATAACACCACCGACTATGGCATTAACAAACTCAAAGCCTTTGCCCCTTTCCAGAGGCTCTATCTCAAGCCAAACATGACCGTACTGGCCATGGCCACCTGTCTGTCTGATGAATTTACCCTCCTGCTTAACCTTAGCCTTAATACTCTCCTTGTAGGCGACCTGTGGCTTGCCCACATTGACACCAACCTTGAATTCCCTCTTCAGCCTGTCAACGATTATCTCAAGATGAAGCTCTCCCATACCCGAAATGATTGTCTGATTGGTTTCCTCATCGTATTTCACCCTGAATGTTGGGTCCTCCTCAGCAAGCTTTTGCAGAGCAACGGAGAGCTTATCTCTGTCTGCCTTGGTTTTAGGCTCGACAGCAACGGATATAACAGGATCTGGAAATTTCATGGACTCAAGGAGTATCGGGTGCTTTTCATCGCACAGAGTATCACCGGTAGTGGTGTACTTCAAGCCTATGGCAGCAGCTATGCCTCCAGCATAGACCTCGCTTATTTCCTCTCTCTTGTTTGCGTGCATCCTCAGCAGTCTGCCGATTCTCTCCATTTTATTCTTAGTTGAGTTGTATACATAGGAACCTGCCTTCAAAACACCCGAATAGACCCTCAGGTAGGTTAACCTACCCACATAGGGATCACTCATAATCTTGAAAGCAAGCAAGCTCAAAGGCTCATCATCAGCCGCTTTTCTTGTGATCTCCTTGCCGGTTTTAGGATCAATACCCTTAACCGGCGGAATATCTATTGGTGATGGCAGGTAGTCCACTATCGCATCAAGCAACGGTTGAACACCCTTATTTTTGAAAGCAGATCCACACAGGACAGGTGTGAGTTTATTCTCAATCGTTGCCTTTCTAATAGCCTTTTTTATTTCATCCTGGCCGATCTGTTCGCCCTCAAGGTACTTCTCCATTATCTCATCGTCAAAGTCGGCCAGTGTTTCAATCATTGTATTCCTGTATTCAGAGGCCATATCGGCCAATTCGTCAGGTATATCTTTCTCAGAAAAGGTTGCACCGAGCACGTCCGAATCCCAGATGATAGCCTTCATCTTGATTAGATCCACCACTCCAACAAAGTCGTTTTCGCTACCCACAGGCAGCTCCACAACAAGTGGATTGGCTCCCAGCTTCTCTTCGATCTCCTTAACAACATTGAAGAAGTTTGCACCAATCCTGTCCATCTTGTTGACGAAGGCTATCCTCGGTACGCCGTATTTATCCGCCTGTCTCCAGACTGTTTCGCTCTGTGGCTCAACGCCGCCGACGGCGCAAAAAACACCAACCGCACCGTCCAGAACCCTTAAAGAGCGCTCAACCTCCACCGTAAAGTCCACATGTCCCGGCGTATCTATGATATTTATCATGTGATTGCGCCAATAACAGGTTGTGGATGCTGAGGTGATTGTAATACCCCTCTCCTTCTCCTGCTCCATCCAGTCCATCACGGCTGTTCCTTCGTGCACCTCACCTATCTTGTGAGATACGCCGGTGTAGTAAAGGATGCGCTCGGTGGTTGTTGTTTTGCCTGCGTCGATATGAGCTATGATACCTATGTTCCTGACCTTCTCAAGCGGATACGGTCGAGCCACTGTCCACTCCTTCTACCATCTGTAATGCGCAAAGGCCCTGTTGGCCTCAGCCATCTTGTGTGTGTCTTCCTTCTTCTTCACTGCACCGCCCCTGTTGTTGGCGGCATCTATTATCTCACCAGCAAGTCGCTGGGCCATTGTTCTTTCGCTTCTCTGGCGCGCATAGTTAACAAGCCATCTAATCGATAAGCTGCTCTGCCTCTCGGGTCTAACCTCAACAGGTACCTGATAGGTAGCACCTCCGACGCGCCTTGGTCTTACCTCTATCTTGGGCGTAATATTTTCAATCGCCTGCTGCAAAACCTCCATTGGGTCCTGTCCGGTCTTTTCTTTAACAATGTTCATAGCCTCATAGAAGATCCTGCTGGCAAGTGACTTCTTGCCGTCCCACATCACTTTGTTGATTATCTTCGTAACAAGCACACTATTGTACACAAGATCCGGTGGAACCTCTCTTTTCTCTGCTCTTCTTCTCCTCATTTACCACTCCTTAGCTTTTCTTGGGCTTTTTGGTTCCGTACTTGGACCTACTCCTGCGTCTATCCTCAACACCACTGGCGTCGAGGGCTCCCCTGATGATATGATATCTAACACCCGGTAAATCCTTAACCCTTCCGCCTCTAACAAGAACAATCGAGTGCTCCTGAAGGTTATGGCCCTCACCCGGTATATATGCCGTTACCTCATAACCCGTTGTCAGTTTTACCCTCGCAACCTTTCTCAATGCCGAGTTAGGCTTTTTCGGCGTGGTTGTATACACCCTTGTGCAAACACCTCTTCTCTGTGGACAACCCTGAAGTGCAAGGGTTTTTTTCCTGACCTTTATCTTTTTTCTCCCTTTTCTGACAATCTGGTTAATCGTAGGCACGTTCAAAAACCTCCTTCAAATTTGAACTTGGGTAAATTAGCAATAAAAGCCCTATTTGTCAAGAGTATTTGGGACATTCGGCACAATTGTTATATCGTCGAAGCGCCTCTGACCCGTTCCGACCGGTATGATTCTACCCACAATAACGTTCTCTTTCAAGCCCCTCAAAAGGTCTATCTGACCGCTTATTGCAGCTTCCGTAAGCACCCTCGTCGTCTCCTGGAAGCTGGCTGCGGAAATGAAACTATCCGTGTTCAAAGAGGCCTTTGTTATACCAAGCAGCACAACCCTTCCTATGGCCGGCCTTTTTCCTCTACGTGCAAGGTGCTCATTCTTCTTGGAAAAGATAAACTTGTTCACAATCTCGCCTTCGATAAAGTCGCTATCTCCCGGATCCTCAATCAACACCTTGGAGAGCATCTGTCGTACAATAATCTCGATGTGCTTATCGTTAATATTAACACCCTGCAGTTTATAGACCTGTTGAATCTCCGAAACAAGCGTCTTCTGCAACTCCTTCTCACCCAGAATCGCCAGTATATCGTGCGGATTAATAGGTCCATCCGTAAGCGGCTCGCCTATCTCAACCCTGTCACCGGGGTAAACAAGGATTCGCTTATTTCTCGGTATCAGATACTCCTTCTTAACGCCACCCGCAAGGGAAGTTATAACGATCTTCCTCTTTCCCTTCGTCTCTTTGCCGTAGGAAACTATTCCGGTAATCTCACTGATAATGGCGGCATTCTTCGGTTTCTTAGCTTCGAACAGTTCGCTGACTCGCGGCAGACCACCGGTAATGTCGGTGGTCTTATCAAGCTCTTTGGGTATCTTTCCGATCACATCGCCAGCCATTACCTTATCACCGTCTTGTTTCTGCAGAATAACACCGGGTGGCAGATAGTAAAGCGCATCCTCTCCAATATCCTCGAACTTCTTCACGTTGCCATTCTCATCCACTATCTCGATTCTTGGTTTTAGAGTAAGGTTTTTGCTTTCAATAACAACAAGGCTCTTCAAGGATGTTATCTTATCTATCTCTTCCTTTACCGTTACATTAGGCACAAGATCCTTGTACCTCACATAGCCATCTACGCCTGCAAGCAGATAATCGGTATAGGCATCCCACTCAGCAACAACAGTGGTGCTTACATAGGTTGTAGGATCGCTTTCAAATACCCTTTTCTGAAGCTCGTCATCGTATCCAGCCAGTACATCCCCCGTATCCACCATCGTACCAGGCTTCACATAGAGCTTTGATCCGCGTGGCACATAGTATCTCACCTTTGTCTGACCCTGCTGGTCTTCTATGACTATATGGGTACCATGCCTTGTAACTATCCCCTGATCCGGATAATCTATCTCAACAAACTCAGCTCCATCCAAAGCTACAAGCTTGAGTTTTCCATTTTCTTCAGCCTTTACAAAACGCTTGATGGTATCTCCGTGATTCAAGTATACCTTCGCTGCATATGGTATTTTCTTTGGCACATCGAATACCTCAAGCACCCTTTCCACAAGCAAACCGTAGGAGTCCACCTCATCACCCGTTTTTACGCTCAGGATCAGTTTTCCAACAGCACTTCCCGAAATAATGTCATCCTGAGAGACAAACTCCACCTTCTTCCTTTTGTATACCTCATCCTCGCCCACTCTGATGGTGTAGTAGGTTCTATCCTCTTCTATTGTGATTCTACCCGCACCGTGTGAAACAATCTGCGGCTCTGTAATAAGCAGGGCAGCATCCCTTCTGGATATGACAACCTTTTCGCCACTGGAGTTATACGCCGTCTTGAAGTTGAAGTACCTGACTATACCCGCCCTCTTTGTCTCAGCTGACATTCTCTCACTGACCCTTGAAGCCGTACCACCTACGTGGAATGTCCTCAGGGTCAGCTGCGTACCAGGTTCGCCGATAGACTGAGCTGCAACTATTCCTACAGCCTCGCCAACCTCAACCCTGCCGCCTCTTGCAAGGTTTCTACCGTAACACTTGGCGCAGACACCGTGCTCAGCCTTGCAGGTCAAAACGGAGTGTATCTTGACATGCCTTATTCCACTCTCAATGATGCGCTTGACCTTTTCCTCGTCTATCTCCTCGCCCTCTTTAACGATAATCTCCTTGGTAAAGGGATCAACCACATCCTCAGCTGCAGTTCTACCCAGGATTCTATCCTCAAGGGATTCTATCTCATCGCCACTGACAAGTATGGCGCTGACTTCTATACCTTCCGTTGTGCCGCAGTCCTCCATTGTAACCGTAACATCCTGTGCCACATCTATGAGTTTCCTTGTCAGATAACCGGCATTTGCCGTTTTTAGAGCCGTATCGGCAAGACCCTTTCTTGCACCATGGGTGGATGTGAAATACTCAAGAACGGTCAGACCTTCTTTGAAGTTGGATTTTATAGGCGTTTCGATAATGTCACCGGAAGGTTTCGCCATCAATCCCCTCATTCCAGCAAGCTGCCTCATCTGCTGAGCTGAACCCCTTGCGCCTGAGTCAGCCATAATGAAAATCGGGTTGAAGCTTTCGCCATACTCACCACCAAGCTGTCTCATCATTGCATCGGCTATTTTATCCGTTGTAACACTCCATATGTCGACCGATTTGTTGTAGCGCTCAGTATCTGTCAGAAGACCCTGCTTGTACTGCTCCTGAATCTTGCGAATCTCTTTATCCGCTTTTGCTATGATCTCATTCTTCTCCTTCGGAACGATCATATCGTCTATCGATATTGAAACGCCGGCCCTTGTTGCCATCTCAAAACCCATATCCTTAACATTATCAAGGAAACGCACAACAACGGGTAGATCGTACTGCTTGTACAGATACGAAATCAGCTTGTTTAGCTCCTTCTTTGTAAACGTCTTATTTACATCCTTGAAACTAATGCCTTCAGGCACTATCTCGTAGAAAAGCACCCTGCCGATGGTTGTATCCACAAGCTCATCATTAACCCTTACTTTAATGCGTGTATTAAGCAAACAGACACCATTTTCGTATGCTGCCCGTGCCTCATCGAAGCTCGAAAAGACCATGCCCTCACCCTTCTGATTATCCTTGGGCTTGGTCATGTAGTAGATACCCAACACCATATCCTGGCTGGGCATGGCAATAGGGTTGCCGTGAGCCGGCGAAATGATGTTCTCAGTGGATAGCATAATTACTTCAGATTCAAGGCGTGCTTCCACAGATAGCGGTACATGGACTGCCATCTGGTCACCGTCGAAGTCGGCGTTGAACGCAGGACACACAAGCGGATGCAATCGTATAGCCTTTTCGTCTGTCAAAACCGGATGGAACGCCTGTATGGAAAGCCTGTGGAGCGTTGGAGCCCTGTTCAAAAGCACCGGGTGTTCCTTAACAACCTCTTCCACCACATTCCAAACTTCAGGCTCCTTTCTATCAACCATTTTTTTCGCAGATTTTACGGTGCTTGCATAGCCCTCCTCTATTAGCTTGTTGTAAACGAACGGCTTGAAAAGCTCAAGAGCCATGATTTTCGGCAGGCCGCACTGATCCATCCTCAAATCCGGTCCTGAGACAATTACCGAACGCCCTGAGTAGTCCACCCTCTTTCCAAGCAGGTTACGTCTGAATCTTCCCTCTTTACCTTTTATGGCTTCGCTGAGCGACTTCAATGGCCTATTGTTGGATGCTCTCACAACCTGCTTACGTCTACCGTTGTCAATGAGAGCATCCACCGCCTCCTGCAGCATCCTCTTTTCATTTCTGATGATTATTGAGGGTGCCCCAAGCTCTATTAGCCTCTTTAGCCTGTTGTTCCTGTTTATAACACGCCTATAGAGGTCATTTAGGTCGCTGGAGGCAAACCTACCGCCTTCAAGTGAAACAAGCGGTCTTAAATCAGGCGGCAGGACCGGCAACACGTCCAGTATCATCCATTCAGGTTTATTACCAGAACGTTTAAACTGCTCGGCAAGCCTTATCCTCTTGGATATCTTTTTCTTTTTCGCCTCCGATTTGGTAGCTTCAAGCTCCAGCTTGAGCTCCATTATCATCACATCTAAATCCAGCTTCTTCAGAAGCTTCTTGATGGCGGATGCGCCCATTTCAGCAATAAAGCGTATACCGTACTCCTTGACAGCGTTTCTGTAAGCCGTTTCGCTTAATACGGTTTTTACGGGCAACTCGTCGATCTCGCTTTCCACCACGATGTAGGCTTCGTAGTATATGACCCTCTCAAGATCTTTGAGCTTAATGTCCAGAAGTGAGCCCATGATGCTCGGTACAGAGCGCAAATACCAGATGTGGCTTACAGGTGTTGCAAGCTCAATGTGGCCCATCCTCTCGCGCCTGACCTTGGATTCTGTAACCTCAACACCGCACTTTTCGCAGACTATTCCTTTATACTTGATACGCTTGTACTTACCACAAAGACACTCGTAATCCTTTATCGGTCCAAAGATTTTGGCACAAAACAGGCCATCCCTTTCAGGCTTAAAAGTCCTGTAGTTTATCGTCTCAGCTTTTTTTACCTCACCGTAGCTCCACTGTCGTATCTTCTCTGGCGAAGCTAATTTTATCCTTATAGCATCAAAGTCTTTGGAGGATTTCGGCTTGCTCTTTAGTACGGTAAACATTAACCAGCCCCCTTATTTCCTTCTTATATCCTTGAGCATTTCTACATCCAGACAGAGCGCCTGCATCTCCTTAACAAGCACATTGAACGATTCCGGTACACCGCCTAAGGGGATATGCTTTCCTTTCACAATTGCCTCGTATGCCTTGTTCCTTCCGCTGACATCGTCGGATTTTATGGTTAACATCTCATGCAAGGAGTAACCGGCACCGTATCCTTCCAGTGCCCACACCTCCATCTCGCCGAAACGCTGACCTCCAAACTGCGCTTTTCCGCCCAGTGGCTGCTGGGTTACCAGCGAGTATGGACCAACGCTCCTTGCATGGACCTTATCGTCAACAAGGTGATGCAGCTTCAATACATACATAACACCGACCGTAACAGGCTCAAGGAACTTCTCTCCCGTTACGCCATCGTAAAGTTCACTCTTCAGAAACTTCACCCCTGTGAGGTTTTTGAAATACTCAAGTTCTGGCTCCTTGGCTCCCTCAAAAACGGGGTTTGCAAAGTGCACACCGTCGGTCCACTCCCTTGCATATCTATCCAGCTCCTCGTCACTCAAGGAGTCGATCAGTGCATCACCCTCTTTAGAGTTGAATATCTGTTTAAGAAAGTTCCTCAGGATCTCCTTCTTGCCCTCTTTTATAAGCTGGTCGATCTTTTTGCCCAGTTCTTTTGACAGCAATCCGAGATGGGTCTCCATAATCTGACCAATATTCATTCTCGAAGGAACACCCAGCGGATTGAGTACAATATCCACAGGCTGACCGTTCTCGAGGAACGGCAGATCCTGTATGGGCAGTATCTTGGAGACAACACCCTTGTTGCCGTGTCTACCACTCATCTTATCGCCAACGGAGAGTTTTCTTTTTGTTGCTATATAAACGTTTACAGCAGACATAACGCCCGGTGGCAGTTCGCTATCCTTCTCAAGATTCTTTAGCTTTTCGGCGTGAAAATCCTTAAACGATTTCTCAAGCTTCTTGTAATGCTCATCAAATGCCTTCAAATCAAAACTCTTAGGCAAAACCTTGATTACGTCCTTCTCACTCGCCTGCTTAAGGTCATCGGCTGTGATCACATGACCCTTTTTCAGTGTTTTGCCAGCAACCTTTAGATCCCTGCTTATCTTTGTGCCAACGGCTTTTTCTTTTAGATGCTCGAGTCTTAACTTTTTAAGCAGGTCGAGTTTATCCTTAAGCTCCTTGTCGATCTTTGCCTTTTCAAACTCCAGAATCTCTTTCTCCCTCTGATTTTTGGGCACACCCCGTCTTCTAAGTATTTGTACATCCACCACGATTCCGCTTGTGTCGGGGGGCACCCTCAAGGAAGAGTCAGAAACATTCGCAGCCTTCTCGCCAAAGATTGCCCTCAGCAGTTTTTCTTCCGGCGAATAGTGGGTTTCAGCCTTTGGTGTAACTTTACCCACCAGAATGTCACCCGGTTTAACGTATGCACCTATGCGGACAATACCGTTTCTATCAAGGTTTTTGAGTGTCTCGCTGGACGCATTCGGCACGTCCGCCGTTATTTCCTCCGGCCCAAATTTGGTATCCCTGACATAGACGCTGAACTCCTTGATGTGTATGGAGGTATAGAGATCCTCCTCCACAACCCTACGCGATATGGTTACACCGTCTTCGTAGTTGTAACCACGCCAGGGAACAAAAGCAACAATCAGATTCTTGCCAAGGGCGAGCTCTCCCTTATCCATGGAAGGACCATCAGCTATAATCTGACCCTCCTCCACATGGTCACCTATATTCACAATGGGCACCTGTGAGAAACAGGTATCCTGATTGGATCTTACAAACTTCTTGAGCGCATATTCGTCTATCTCGTAACCTTTATCCGTTTTGCATGCCACATATATCTTGTCGTCTATTCTGATAACAGTACCGGCGCGCTTTGCCACGACAGCGTAGCGGGAATATTTGGCAGCCACATG
>CAZIZT010000024.1:0-39384 GCA_964544085.1 uncultured Desulfurellales bacterium | reverse complement strand
TAGT
The DNA here is from genome assembly GCA_964544085.1 of uncultured Desulfurellales bacterium. Classification (GTDB taxonomy): domain Bacteria; phylum Campylobacterota_A; class Desulfurellia; order Desulfurellales; family Hippeaceae; genus CAZIZT01. The sequence goes on along the minus strand of CAZIZT010000024.1, from coordinate 39,380 downwards.
TTGTGATTGAAATGCAGAACAGTTATATCAATGGAATACTCCGCTTTCAGTTGGGCAAACAGATGCAACATACACATGGAATCTGGACCACCAGAAACAGCCAGCCCCACTTTAGAGCCGCTATGTATCAGCCGATTCCTCTCTATAAAATCTTTCAGCTTCTTTAACAACGTTATCCTTCCAGACAAGATAAACAGCACCTCCCACAAGACTGCAAAAGACAACAACAAAAAAAACAAGCAAACTTAAACTCAACGCATCAACACGGTTCAAACCCGCAAGGGAGAAAAAATAAACAAAGGAAAACTCTCTCACGCCCACACCGTTGAACGATATGGGAAGAAAGCTTATCAGGTTTATGATTGGAATAAAGGCGAGAAAATAAGCAGCAGGTACATCAAAACCAAGCATTCTGGATGCCAAAACATAAACCAAAATTACAATACCCTGAACCAGAAACGAAAGCAACGTAACAGGCAAAATCAGGGAGCTTTTATGAAAACGCATAATATCCATAAAAAAGTTATCCAGCCTTTTGAATCGTCTAAAGTATCTCAAACCAAGCAAAAAGGGAGCAAACATGGCAAAAATCACTACACCCACCACAAGCATCTTCAGGCGTACATCAAAAAAGCCCTTAAAAATAAAAACGCTCGCAAGTGATATCAAAAGTAGCGCCACAAGACCGTTGTAACGTTCCAGAAAAATGGAGCTTACGGCAAGCCTGAGCCCAAGCACCTTCGAAACCACATATGCCTTGATGGCATCTCCACCAATTGTACTGGGCAAAAACAGATTGGCGAACATACCCAAAAGATAAGCAAGAAGAAGCCTCACAACACCCATGCGTGCACCAAGACTTCGAATAACCATACTCCACCTTATGCTGCTTACCACCTGGGAAAGCAGATAAAGCGCAGACAACTCAAGAAAATTTCCCACACCCACACGCAACATTGTGTTTAAAAGTTGCTTAAGATCAACCCTATAGAAAAGCACAACCAGGAGTACAGCACTTACAATTAGCCTGAGGATAAGTTTAATCGAACGCTTCATGCTGGCTATAATAACCCTCAAAACTGCATCAGGCAAATTTTTCCAGCTGGATAACCAGGGTGAAAGTGTGTGTAAGAATTTGCTTGACCTTTCGTGCTATTTTTGTATACTGTCGACAGTAGATTGACGACGAGGAGAAGAAATGGGCATCAAAAAAGCAACCTACAAGGATCAGGTTATCAATCACATATACAAGGAGATACTCAAAGGGCGCATAAAGCCCGGGCAACAGATCAAGGAGGCAAAACTCTCAGAAGAACTTGACATCAGCAGAGCACCCATAAGAGAAGCCCTCAAAGAGCTTATCAGTATGGGAATACTTGAATACAAACCGAGAATTGGTACATTTGTCCTTGATCCCACATCCGAAGATATACGAGACACCTACGTAGCAAGGGGTGTGCTTGAAGGCTATGCAGCGGCTTCGGCATGCGGTGACTTTACCTGCAAGGACATCGACAATCTATACAGGATGTGCGCTCAGATGGGAAAACTCGCCGAAAGTGGTAAAAACATAAAGCTTATAGACCTCGGCGATAGATTCCATTCGCGTCTAACTCAGAAATGCAAAAACACCCAGATCATCAGATTCGCTCACACGCTCTCTCTGAAATCTCACCTGATGTTTCACATGTTCTGGACAAAGCTCTACTCGGCTAACGAGATAGAGGAAAGACACAGAATCATCGTTGATGCAGTTAAAGAGAAAAAGGCCAACCGGATTGAGCAAATCATCAGGGAACACTACGCCCAAACCGGTGCTAAAATTGCACAACTAAAAACCCAGATGGGGGTAAATTAGAGATGAAGGATCTCATCTATTCCAATGTGGCGCTAAAGCCCGAGGTCTATTACTTTCTCTACATTGGCGAGTTCAAATCCTACGGTATTAACCTGTTTATGAAGGAGTTCCTTGAAAGAAAACTCTCTCGCAGGGTGGAAATTATCGCCATAATCCCGGACATCTTCGAACAGTACCCATTCCAGAACATCGTTGTGATCAACCCAGTGGCCGCACATCTGGATAAGGTTCACAGAACCTGCGTAAGGGTAGATGGAGAGGTGTTTGCAAAAGCCGTATCTGAAAGTCGCTACGTTAAAGATTTGATAGAAAAGCTTCTCAAGCAACAGGGGGAGCTCTATATCTACATGTATGAAAGCTCTGTATCCCTAACCCTCACCGAGATACCCTCTGTAAAACTCATAGGTCCCGATGCCAGGCTCGTAAAGCGCTTCAACCACAAACTATTTCAGCACGAAGAGTTCTCAAAAGTCGTACCAATGGTTGAGTTTAGAATATGCAATTCCTTAAGTGAATTGATAAGGGTATCAGAAAGCTTAAGAGAGCGTTTCAAGGATGGCATATTCGTATCGGCACCCTACAGTGCAGCAGGAATAAATAGCGCCATAACACATTCAACACAAGATATACTAAAGAAATTCAAAGAAGAGAACCAACAATATCTGATGAGCAAATTCACACCTCATAAGTATGATCCAACTGTGCTTGCGGTAGCTATTAATGAAGAGGAGATTTACATAGCGGGTGTGGCTAATCAGAGAATTGAAGAGGGAAACAAGTTTACAGGATCAACCTACCCTTCAGGCATGGACAGGCAGGTCATTGAAAACCTAAAGGAGTACACAAGAAAAATCGGCAAACGTATAGCTAAAGAAGGCTATAGGGGAATCTTCGGCTGTGACTTCATCGTTACCGAAAATAACGAAGCTTATTTCATAGAACTCAATGCAAGAAAACAGGGAACAACAATGGAGTTTTGTTGCATGCTCGAAAACGTGCTGCCAAAGGGTTCTCCAAATCTACCAGAGATAGAGTTTTACGCAGTCACAGAAAGTCGTCTTGCTGAAAAGGCAATTGAACCGGAATGCACTACAGACGTTAAATGGACAACTTACAACTTCAAAATGAAAGAAGACGCTCGCACAGGCGGTTATATTCCACACTACCGTTACGAACGGGAGATGTTCAGGTTAATCTATTCAAACGAACTACAGAAATCCTATTGCATACTGGAGCATGTGGGCTCAAACATGCATGTTAAAGCCGGTGGATTCCTCGGAAGGATTGTATCCATTTCAAGAGATGAGAAGGATTTAGAAAGTGGCATAGAGATAGGCAAAAGAATATTACAGGCAACAATAACGTAAGGGAGGTTTGCAGATGGTGGATGATGGTTTAAAACTAAAAGTGGATAAGCTGACAGAAGAGCTGATAGAGGGGCTCTATCAAGAAGACTGCAAGCATGAAAGTCCAAATAACGAGGAGAAGAACAGAATCAGCCAGATGCTTGAGAAAGCGAAGGGTAATAGACTAACAAACCCTATTGTATACTTGTTTAAAGAGCTTGTAGATCTAAAAGAGCGCAAAGGTGTCACACCCGCAGATTTCGGTATCACCAAAGATGAGCTGTACGAGCTTGCGATTAAGCATCAGGAGATTGATGAGCATTATGTGACCGTGGGTGGCAGAGTGGCACGTGCTCTGAAAATTGTAGAAGAAGCAAACAGGCGGGTCGAAGACTATCTTGCACACAAGGACGAAGAAGCTCCCAGTGGAATAGAACTGTGGGATCAAATCCAGGAAAATATAAAGCGTATCAAAAAAGTACTAAACATAAGCGATGAAGAGTGGGATACATACTCCGGGCAGTTAAAACATGCTATAGAAGATGCTGAAACCCTCTCAAAGGTAATAGATCTTCCTGCAAAGGCAATTGAGGAGGTTACACGTGTAACAAAGCATTACAGAATGAGATTAACACCCTACTACGCCAGCTTGATTATACCAGGCAAACTGGACGATCCTGTACTGCAACAGGCTGTACCCACCGGAGAGATGGTGGACAATGTGGGTGTTGAGATACCTCCCGTGGCTGCAGACCACTCCCCAGCACGACTTCTGGATCAGTTTTATCCTCGCGTGGTCTCGATGAAAGCCACAAATATGTGTGCCATGTATTGCACACACTGCTTGAGAATTGCCCACATAGGCAAGAAAGACAGAATTTATCCCAAAGAAGCTTACAGGGAAGCTTTCGAGTATATAAGAAACAACCCAAACATTAGAGATGTTCTTGTAACCGGCGGAGATGCGTTTGTCTTGCCGAACAGCTACATTAAATGGATACTCGATGAGCTTGATTCCATAGACCACGTGAAAATGAAAAGACTCGGAACAAGGATACCGGTCACTACACCACAAAGGGTTGACGATGAGCTACTTGAGATACTTGACAAAAGCAATGACAAGAAACCCCTAAGGGTTGTTGTGCAGATCAACACACCGCAGGAGATAACACCTGTCTCAAAAGAGGCTTTCAAAAAGATCTCCAAAGCCGTCAGTGCCATATTAAACCAGGCGGTATTGTTAAGAGGCATTAACGATTCCACATATAAGATGTGGAAGCTTTGTGAGGTAATACAGGAAGCCTACGTGAGACCCTACTATGTGTTCAACTGCAGCTACAGGAATCCACAGTTCAAGCATTTAAGGGTGCCCATAGAAGAAGGAAGAAATATCATCGAGGGTATGTATGGTAATATCTCTGGTGACGCTATACCGCGCTACATAGCCACTGCAGGTGGTAAGATACCGCTTCACAGAAGCAATGTGGTTAGAAGAGAAGGCGAAAACGTAATTCTGAGAAAACCGTGGAGCGGTGAGGAGGTAGCCTACCCCGACGCCGATATATGCGAGTACAGCAAAGAGAAATACTCTTTCAGGAAGTTTGAGGAGTAATCGAATGGATAAAACGGGTTTGCTGCACCTGGCAGAAAAGTATGAGGCTCCCATGCTGGACCTCCTGCGCGAAATGGTTGAGATAAACAGTTATACCTACAACAAAAAAGGTGTGGATCGCGTGGGTGAGATCGTAAGCGATTTTATGACAAATGAGCTTTCTTTCAAAAGGAAGGTATTTCCTGAAGACAAACTTGGAAACAACCTGCTGTTCTCACGATACCACTCTCAGGAAAGCAAACCCGTGATGTTTTGTGGTCATATGGACACGGTATTCCCACCGGAGCTGGGCTTCAATGAATTCAAAGTCGACAATCGCTTCATATACGGACCGGGTGTTATAGATATGAAGGGCGGACTTGTCGTGGGCATGTTCGCCCTTGTTCTGCTTAAGGAACTCGGTCTGCTGGATTCTTTCAACTGTCAATTTCTATTCAACAGCGACGAGGAAATCGGATCACCATCCTCAAGAAACCTGATAACCCAAACGGCAAAAGAATGCAGATGTGCCTTTGTTTTAGAATGTGGCGGCTTAAATGGCGAAGTGGTCACTGGAAGAAAAGGTAAGTTCACGGCTCAGATAGAGGCACACGGTAAATCGGGTCATGCCGCGTTCATAAGAAACAAAAAAAGCGCTATCCTGGAGCTTGCACACAAAACCATAAAATTAGAAGAACTTAATGATTTCGATAACGGCGTTACGGTAAACGTGGGCGTATTCAACGGCGGTATGGGACCAAACAGCGTAGCTGAGAATGCAACAATCAAAGTTGATGCAAGGTTCAAAACGTTCCAGCAAGAACGCTACCTAAAGGAAAACTTAAAGACAATAACACTCCATAGCTATGTTGATGGTGTTGTGAGCACCTATCAGCTTTTCGCAGAAAGACCACCAATGGAACAGACCCGCCAGAACAAAGAGCTCTATTCACTCATAAAAAATGAAGCCATCAAGTTAGACATACCCGTACAAGAGGAATTTCGCTTCGGTGTATCCGATGCGAACCTGATTGCAGAAGCTGGCATTCCTGTTGTAGACGGTATGGGACCTTGCGGTGACAAGGATCATTCCACCGATGAATATATGATAAAAGAGACATTCAAACAGAGAAGCGTACTTCTTGCTGCTACACTCATAGCTCTGCAAGATACTTAGAACTAATATCCAAACAGCAACGTAACGGTTACATTGTCATTTGGAATACCGACTCTGCTTGCTTCTACAACGAAGTTATACATGTACGGTACTCTGGGAAGCGTTACTATAGATCCACCGTTCGTCCCTGTTGTAACACCACCAGCATTCAGGTTCCTGATTCTGCCAACAGCTGTGTTACCGGGAGACGTGTTTACCAGCTTCACATAAACGTTAAAACCGGCAAAGTTGTTACACACAATATCAGGCGATACGGTAACTGTATCTGGATTTTGTGCATCCCCTGACCATGCAGCTATACCCGAATCAGTGGGATTGAGCACTTTGGCAGGAAAGCTTGCGTTTACCACAGCACAATCAAGCAGCGACGATGAAGGGGATATGCCATTGACCTTTATGTAATCCACGATATACTTTGTCTCTTCATAAGCAGCATTGGCTACCTGCAAACCTGCATTGTATTGCTTAAGAGCTCCTGAGAGCCTGGTAGAACGTGTGGATATATAAGCCGCTATACCTCCAAGTATCATTACAAGCGCAACTACCATGAGCGTTATCAGTAAAACAACTCCTTTGTTGTTCATCAATACTCCCCCAGATTTTTGGGTTGAACAACCAGTCTAATAAGCTTCCATCTGTAGTGCCTAAAATCCGTTATACCCGAAAAGGTGAAGTTTCTTCCTATCCCGGAAGTGCCCAGGCTGGGATTACCTACATATACACTCGTATATGGATAAACGTAATCTGGATCAAATACACCGTTTTGTACAAGTATGTACACTCTAACCTGCTTTAACTGCTCCCTAACCTGTAGAGCAGACAGGGAGGTCAGATCCTGCGTCCACGAATCGATAACACCATCGTTGTTGGTATCCAATCCAAAACCCACCTGAAAATCTGCCACGCAGCTCAACACCGGATAGGAGGCGTTTCTGTAGAGTATGTACGTACCAGGAGCACAATTTTTTGGCATGGTTGCCGGCCTGTGAAGATAGTAATCCACCCTGTTGTACGGCATTGTAGGTGTTGTGTTATGAGAAATACCATAAACAAGGTAGTTACTCCCAAAGATTCCAGTGGGCAATCCGTAATAGGACGCCGATGTGTAGGCTGGTGTGAAATCATGCAGTATGGTAAAGTAGAACGTACCTGTTGCAGAATTGGGTACTATCCTTCTGTTTGCCGCGTTTAATACAATAGCGTTATCTCCTTGCTGGAAGTTATCGTACTGCTTCGAGCTATTGTCCGGCCAAACAGTAACATAACCGTTTTTATCTATATACGTCCAGTGCTCAATAGCTTTACTAAAACCGAGGGTCGTAGCCCTCAAAACAAGGTAACTAAAACCGTTTCCACTTGTGTCTCTTAAACCATCTATAGCCTTTGGAACCGTTGGGGGTGACACGTTAAACACTGACAAAGAGGCAGTATATTCAGGCACGGAAGTTGTTGTATCTGAGAAAGTAACACCATTTACATCCCACGCAAGACCATACCCTGCCTGCTGAATATCCCTTCGAATGATGGATGCAAATACCACTTTTTCCAAAGATGATTGGGAGAGATTGGTTTGCCTCACTGTACTCTTTAACTCCCTAATAAGTAACGAGAGTGGTATCCCTATGATTATGGTGAACATGGCAAGAGCCACTATTAATTCAACAAGCGTAAAACCTCTGTCTTTACTCATTCACAACCACCGTAGTCACACTGTAGGAGTAACTCCTGTTTCTGTAATTCCACCCTATAGTAGCAGAAACCGTTTTCTTTCCTATCCCCCCTGGAAGCACAGCGCTTGTCACGTTTGAGTTGATTGTATATGGTACCACAGCACTTCTTATACGCACAGTGCCGCTTTCAGTCTGGCTCGTAATGGATGAAAACGGGCTTGTAGTCACGTTATCCACGTAATTAACCAGGGTTCTTACCATCTTGTTTCTTATCTCGTTCTGGGTATTGGTCAAGGAAACAACCGAAAAAAGCTCCATAATGGCAGCAAGACAGATCATTAGTATTAGAGCCGAAACAAGAACCTCTATAAGTGTAAAACCGCTATCTTGCCTCACACGACGAACCATTCCATACACCCTTTCTAATGCGTCCAGCAGAAACCACAATGCAATTGAATCGAGCTGGAATGTTAATGTAAATGGTAAAGTTACCTATCCCCCAATTTGCTGATCTGGACATACCTCTGTTATCAAACAGTATAACCGTTGATGCAGCAGGACCGTTCAAGGGTATCTTTAATGTTTTGCTCAAAGGATCAGCCTCCTCAGTCGCTCCATCAAATATCAGGTTGAAATTCTTATCATCAAAAGTAAACAGTGTGTATTTAGTCGGCGAATCCACAATCATACCCCTTGGGATCCCTGTGCTAATAGCCTTAAATCTCTCCGTCATCAAATCAGTATAGATCGTATTTATCTCGTTTTCTGTGTAGTATTTGCGCGCATACTTACCAAACATGGGAACGGCAATTAACAATATGACCATCAAAATCACAACTATAACTATAAGCTCAAAGAGGGAGAAACCCTCTTTACTTAACAAAATTCTCCCTCCAGTGAATTACCTTCTCAAGCGGTCGTGGTGGAACAAGGATCGTACCTCCAACCGACAGTGGTGGTGCTCCTTTAATCGGAGCGGCTATCTTCCTACCATAGCTTGTAGCAGATGAAGTTTTGTTTGTAAATTCTTTTGCAAGATTAATTTTCGAAATAGAACCAGTGGACGTCTGCAGGAAAATAGAGCCAAAAAGACTGGAAGCGGTGCCACCGTTAGAATAATTTGTGACCCACACGTAGGTATCTCCACCAAAACCACATATATCGCCTGTTGGTTTGAATGTGGTAAAGAAGACCCATCCGTTTATAGGGTTCACCACAGGATCCGTGATTACTCTTTCTGCATTGAAGGAGCTTGTTTTTCCTGAAAGCGTAATGTACCAGCCATCATTACTTATCGAAGCATCTGGATTGTTGGTTACATCTGTTAAGTCACTGAATTTTACATCGGTTGTACACGTTGTCGGCAGTTTTCCAGACTGATAACACGGATCCTTGATACCGTAGATATGTCTGACGGCGTCTGGATCATCATCCTTGGTAAAGTATCTACCCTCTCCAAAGAAGAGCCAGAGAGTGCCGTGAGCCGGGTCCTCTACATGCGCCACAGAGGCTGTAACAGGACCTATGCCATCGATCAGTTTAGAGGCCCTCCATTGATCCACAGCACTCTCATCGCCCGTAGCTACACGTATGACACCACCCTTCCACGCTACACCATCCTTATAAGTGTAGCCGAAGTAGAACCCATTGTCGGAGTAGTTAGACCCAAGATCCACCTGGGCGCCAAACATCCTTCCAGCAAACGCGTCTATATCTCCAAGCAATGTGTCGGCCGCCCCGCTTAATTGAAACTTCTTCAACAGATCTCCATCTTTAAGATTCAAGACATAAAGGTAGAGAGGCCTATGCACACTTCCATCGTAGTTGTCTGGTCCCGAAGCAAACGCCACATACCAGTAACCGTTTTTGCTGTTATCAGCGGTACCATCTGCATTCTTGTATGGTATATGTATGACAACAGGTCCTGTTGTTGTGAATCCAAGATCGTTATCCGTGAACTCCCATAGCAGTTTGGGGTTCTCAGGATCTGTTACATCTATTGCAAAATAGGATGATCTGCCAATGCCTGGTGGCACCTTACCAGTATCGTTTGGAGGTGTAACAGCACCAGGCACCTTATCGCCACATGCTCCACCCAGCCTCAAGCCACCAATCAATATTCTTCTCCAGCTGCTGGCTTTTTTGGTCTCATCTGGAGCACCGTTTATGCTTGCGTCAAACACGTACGGCGCAAGGTCAACATAGTAAATATGGCAGTAATCCTTGCTCATATAGTACTTCAGATATGGCAGTATATTCTTCGGTATGAAAGCCCAGGCTTCTGAGCCATAACCATCCTTGGGTTCCTTTAATTCTACAAGAACGTTTCCGCCCGGGAATGAAAGTTCGCCCATTCTGAAAGCGTGTAGCATTCCATCATTAGCTCCTACAAACACCATGCTCAGATTATTGTAATGGAGACTCTCAAGGAATTGCTTATAGGTCGCATCGTTGTAATCCTTGTAGTAGCTATTCAAGGGTGCAAGAGCAGAGTATGTGACGATCTTCGGTGTAGAATACACAATATCTCCGAGTTTCCACACATGTGTCACAGAATCGATGGTAGCTGACCTTGAGCGCGTGTCTGCAAAATCTTCTCCACGAATGTAGTTTATCACCTCATCGGCAAGTGTAAGATTGTCAACATCAAGATAATTTTCCAGCTCCTTATCGTAAGTTGTGGAAAAAGCATCATCCTTATTAATAGTTGAATTGTTATCAAGATCAAGCCCTGTGAATATTATCCTATCATCTGGAGAGGTATTCCACAGAACCTTTCCAGCCTCCCAGATTGGCGAAACATCCTCAAGGGGAACAATCTTGCATTTGGATGATTCATCAACAATATTCCCGGAAGTATCGATGAAGTTATCGATAATACCGTCACCATTCAAATCCGGACAAATCTTAGCCTCCACCGCGTTTGTAGCGTTGTCCATAATGAACTCCAAGACGTTGTCTTCCTTAAGATCCAGACATTTGCTTCCCGTACATACACTGTTTGCCGTGTCCTCACGGATGTTCTGAGCGTATGGACCCAAATAGAACCATAGGTTGTACAATTCGCCTATCCAATCAACTGCATTGCTGTTCTCAAAATACTTCTTTGGATAAAAGACAGCCCTGACCATATTGGATCCACTTTCCTGGCTGACAGCTAAAACAGAGGTGGCTGAACCAGCAGACACACGCCTTAAAATTTCGTTGAATATTTCCTCAATTGCATTTCTGAGTTTTGACGGATTTTCAGCTTCGAAAAAGCCATAAGGACCTGTTTTATCTTTGTTTTCTCTAACCTCATTGCATGTCGAATTATTCTCAAGTGTCTCTTTCACTGTTAAGCTGGTTATGGGATAATTTGACTGTTTACATGGGTAACCGTCCGCATTAACATCGTTATAATTTCCATATACAGCCATCCACTTAAGTGCGTTCGTACCGAAACTTGAAGGGTCGGAAAACATACTAACAGTATACGTCTCCGCATTCTGATTTCCTTTTAGTCCTCTAACAAGGTCTGCTCTGCCTCCTTTCCACATTGCATCAATAGGTCTTATTGGGTCACACCAAGTGGTATAGCATGCGTTAAAGTGGTCACCAGTATTCCAGGCACCATCCGACATAAGCAACACGAAGTTTTTGGCACATGGAACGGTAGTTTCTTTTCCGTCAATATCAAAAACGTAAGGAGAAACTCCGAAAAAGAATTTATTAATCACAGACGTATCGTTTCTATACAAATCAAGGGCAAACTCTACAGCCAAATGCGTTGCTGTGGCACCACCAGGCAATAGACTGTTTATTACGTAGATTAAATTTGAGTAATCGTAATCCAGACCCAATGTCTCAAAAACAGTGGTGCTAAAAAACACAGCACCAATTCTGGGCTTTTGTTTTTCTGCCTCTATCTTTTGAAGTATTCCTATTACGTTATCCTTGTCAGGATCGTAGGTTGTTACATCTTCAATCTTAATTCTGTTTTCAACTTTTACAGTAACATAATAACCCTTCTTATAGGGCTTTATACGTTCTCTAAAAAATGTACTAACATACCTTTTTCCTTTTATAGTTTCTACCTTTCCTCCGGTTAGGATCCATTTCAAGATGTCTATTCTGCTTAGAATCAACCAGTTCAAAAGATTGCCGCTGTAAGCCCTATCTTCGTTAATGGAGTAAAGTTGGTATTGTCCACCTTTGAAGTGCTTCTCCACTCCATCATCTGAATTATTGAACGGTGCATTAGGATCTTCATACCAGTAACCTTTGCAAACCCTGAATTTTAAAGTTTTCTTTTTTTTCTTCTTTTTTGAAACCTTTATTTTAACCTTTATTTTAATTGTACCATACTTGCTGCATCTGTACATTTTGTCTGGTTTAAAATAACCATAGTAGGTTTTACTCTCATCGTAGTGCAAACCACAATCTTCAAAATAGCTGTAGCTTGAGTATTCGGTACAACCCGGATAAGCGAAAAAGCTCATACTACCTGAATAATCCAATACAAGCATAAGGTTGGACGGCACGTTTGCATTTATAAAAGGAGGAACCGAAGAATATGCAGAACAAGCACCTAAAGCTGAACGCACATTAAACAGGTATAACAAAATAACAATCAAACCAAGCGATAATAACCTCTTAAAAATCGATTTATCGTTCATGCCATCCCTCCTATTTTTTCTTTTACTATTACAATAAACAGTTCTTCAAACCACACCAGCTTTATTTTTTGTTTATTTTCATGAAAAAATCGTGAATATTCAACAAAGGTTGCATAAAAAATCTATAACGCTATTATATGAATCCAGCAATTTGAAGAAGGAGAGTGAGACAATGAAAGAGAAAAAATTATTGACGCTTGGACACAGCCCGGATCCTGATGATGCTTTTATGTTCTACGGCTTAAACAGGGAAAATGCCGTTGATACGGGTGACTATGTCTTTGAACAAATTTTAAAGGACATACAGACCTTAAACGAAATGGCTCTTGAAGAGAAACTGGACATTACAGCCATCTCGCTTGCAGCATACCCAATGATCGCTGACAAATACGCCATTCTTTCAAGTGGTGCAAGCATGGGGATAAATTACGGACCTATTGTGGTAGCAAAACAGCCGATGGAACCTGAATCGCTAAAAAACAAACTTATAGCTATACCGGGAAAACTGACCAGTGCATACCTGGAACTCAGACTCTTTCTTGGCAAACAACTAAATATTATCGTTAAACCTTTTGATGAGATATTTAATGCTGTAGAAACCGGTGAAGCAGATGCTGGCCTTGTGATTCATGAAGGTCAACTAACATACACGAACCACAAATTGCATAAGATTGTCGATCTGGGCCAGTGGTGGTACCAGAAAACCTCCCTGCCCTTACCTCTTGGAGTAAATGCCATACACAGAAGACATGGTGACCATATGGCAGAAATCTCTAAAATACTTAAAGACAGTATACTCTACTCAATGAAGCATAGACCCGAAGCTGTGAAATACGCACTCAATTTTGCGCGAGGCATGGATGAGGCGCTTGCAGACAAATTTATAGGTATGTACGTGAACGAACTAACCGTTGACATGGGAGAAAAAGGGATCAAAGCCTGTAAGCTCCTTCTTAGCGAAGCGTACAACAACGGTCTTATAGACAGGGTGGTTGAAATAGACATAGTATAGATGGCTCAAAAACAGATCTATGATTTAGCCATAGTGGGAGCAGGTGTTTGTGGTATTATGGCAGCAATCCAGGCAAATATTAGAAACTCAATAATGTTTGACACGAAAAACGGTGCGGAAAAATTAGCAATAACGGGAAACAACAGGTGTAACCTCACCAACACATTGCCGCTTGAGGAATTCCTCTCTGCTTATAATCGCAATGGACAATTCTTACGATCCGCATTTAGACGTTTTTTCAGTGACGATCTTATCAGATTCGTCAAGAAGATCGGTTTTGAGACGGAAACCGACTCAAACAGGATCTTTTTAAAAAACGCTACATCAAAACGTTTTGCCAAAAAACTGTTGGAGGAGGCGCAGAAGCGCCTGATGCATTTCAAAAAATTTGAAGCAGTAATCCGTGTAGATCTGGTCAAAAAATACTTCGTGTTGCATACCTGTAAAGGTAGATACATGGCACAACGCTTACTCCTTGCCTGTGGCGGTGCAAGTTACCCGCAAACCGGATCGATGGGCATCTGCTACTCTCTTGCAAAGAAATTCGGTCACACCATAGTTGCCCCGCAACCGGCAGAGGTGCCTTTATGCTCAGATAACACAGCTCCCCTGCAGGGAATAGCATTAAAAGGGGTACCCGTAAAACTAAAAACGGGTTCTTCAGTCCACTCAACAAGGGGTGACATTTTATTCACACACTTCGGCCTAAGCGGACCAGCAATACTCGAACTATCATGTAAAAACTTTACCGATGCCAAGATTATCATTAATCTCATTAATATGTCGCAGAAGGAGTTAAAAAAACGCATTGAGGGTTTTAGGGGAACACCAGGCAGCTTCTTTAAGCGGCTCCTCCCAAACAGAATCGTAGACTACCTCAATTTGCCGAAAAAGTGTTTTCAGGAGTTGTCAAAAAGGGATATACATAGCATTATAGAAAGGGTAACCAGCTTCCAGTTAAACGTCAGGAAATGCCCCCTGGAGAAAGCCTTTGTGACTGTCGGTGGCGTAAGCGTAAAGCAGATCAACCCCGAAACAATGGAATCAAAACTTGTCAAAAACCTGTTTTTCTGTGGAGAGATTATCGATATATCAGGTCCCATAGGCGGATTCAATCTCCAGGCTGCCTTCTCCACCGGTTTTCTCGCCGGTAAAAGCATAGCTACAGCAAAGCCATGATGGTTATAAGATGCGCAAAATGCAAATCAAAACTATTCAAATACCACAAAATAGGTAAAGGTAAAATTTTGCGCCTCTGGAAAGAGAGAATCAAGGATGATTATTCGATAAAGGACGGCGCAACAGTGAAATGCCCCTGTGGAAACATCGTAGGTATTGATACGGGCCCGTTCATAAAGATGAAGCAGGGCTCGTTTACCTTTTCAGGGACATACGCCAACAAATGATGAGTGATAACGGTATCTATTTCTATATTCACATACCTTTCTGCTATAAAAAGTGTCCTTACTGTAGTTTTGTCTCTTATGGCGGCAGACTGAGTCTTTTGAGAGACTATATCGAGAGATTGAAGCAAGAGATAGAAACGTTCGAGACCAATAAACAGGTTGAGACAATCTATTTTGGAGGAGGCACACCGTCTCTATTAAAACCAAAACACATAGAGGAGATCATCAACCTTGTGACAAAACGTTTCAAAACAAACCCAAAAGCAGAGATAACCCTTGAAACAATACCGATAGACGCAAAAACCGAACGTCTAAAAAGCTTTAGGAATGCCGGGGTGAACAGGTTAAGCATAGGCGTTCAATCGTTTGAAGATCAAAAGCTAAAACGATTGGGAAGGCTGCATAACGCAAAGCAAAGCCGTTTAAGCATAGAAAACGCTTCAAAAGCAGGATTCCGCAATATAAGCATTGATCTTCTGTATGGATTGGACGAAACGGATGAAGAGATAGTTTCAGATATAACAGAAGCGGTTGATATGAATGTACATCACATCTCCACGTACATGCTTTCAATTGAACCCGGCAGCAAATTCTTCGAATTGTCAAAGAGCGGCAATTTATCCTTATCAAGCGACGACAAGCTCGCACATCACTATCTTCTAATAGGCGACTTCCTTGAACAAGCTGGTTTCTACCAGTACGAGATATCCAACTTTTCAAAGGTCGGATATGAAAGCAGGCACAACTGTGCCTACTGGTTAGGTTACGACTACAGGGGCTTTGGTTTGTCGGCAAGCTCATTCATAAATGGCACCCGGTACAAAAATATTGACGACTTAAATACATATCTTACAAGCACCCATAAACCAGCGATTGAAGAAGAGTTAGACCAGGAAAAAATAGCCCGTGAGGCCTTTGTGCTGCACCTTAGAACTACCCAGGGTGTGGATGTTGAGCGTTTTACTCGCCGCTACGGAATAAATCCCTTAGAGTACTTCAAAAATGAACTAAAAAAGCACTCACTAAGCGGATTAATACGCATAGACAATGGTAAAATTCGGCTTGCAAACAGGAAAGCTATGCTTGTTTCAAATGCAATCCTTGCCGATTTTATCTAAAGGGTGAAATCATCCACATTCTGCTGTAGCTTTGTAATGTTTTCAGCCATTGATTTGAATGTACTGATGATCTCCTCAAGTTTTCTAGCAAGCATCTCTGCCTCCTGTGCAGTCTCATCTATATTCCGATTCATCTGCAGAACACTTGTCTTGATCGTGTTTATTATCGATGTTATCTCGTTTGCAGAGGCCTGCGATTTTTCGGCGAGTTTTCTAACCTCATCCGCCACAACAGCAAAGCCCCTGCCGGCTTCGCCGGCTCTGGCTGCCTCTATGGCTGCATTCAGGGCAAGTAGGTTCGTTTGATCAGCTATGCCCTTTATAAGATCTGCCATTTTTCCTATACTGCTCATCTCTTCATTCAAGGTCCTTGCCTTCTCACCAACCTCTTTCTGGGACGGTATGAATTTCTCCCTATTCCAGACTATCAACTGTTCAAGTTCGGTCTTTGTTGTTTTATAAACACTATCAACAAGCCGGGTGGACTCCCTTAGCTCCTCAACAACCTCCCTCATGGCTTGCTGAATCCTGTTTATCGGATCTTGAAGCATCTTAAATTTGCTATCATCTGGGATTATGAGTTCTTCATCAAGCCTTTTTTGCGCAATGTTCTCAAGCACACCTATAATAGTCTCGGCTTCCTTTTCAATAAGCTTGATCCTTGCCTCTTCCTCTTTCTTTCTTTCCTCAAGGATATCCCTGAGTGAGATGTAAATCCTGGTAATCTTGCCATCTTTAACTATCGGGTTCACATAAACAAACACAGGAATAATGCTTCCGTCCCTTCTTTTTATTTCAGCCGTACCTATACCAGAGCTCTTTTTGGCAACAAAACCCGCTACAAACTCGCAAACCCTGCAGGAAGAAGGATCATCTGGCCACAGAATATGAGCTGCCGTAGGTGCGTTGAGTATCTCGTCGTGTGAATGCAGGGTAAGCTTCTCAAACTCACCATTCCACTTCAGCAACTTCCTCTGAGGCGAAATAACAAACATAGCCACAGGAAAATTTGACACAAAATAATCTAACTCGTACGATTTGCTCCGAAGCAAATCCATCAAGGCCTTTCTCTTATCGCCTGCAGATTCAAGTTCAGACCATTCATCCTCATACAATGCTGCTCTCAATTCGTCCATAATCTCAAATTCTTCTGTATTATTATAATCAACCCTATGTGTTGAAAATATAAACATAGCATTTCCCTCCATATTTTGCTTTTACCAGAATGTACTATATACATATGCTTATGTCAAGTAAGGAAGCAAAGTCAAATGAACTATGTTATTAAAAATATTTGGATATCCAGTATCGTCATAAATAATCTTTCTATTTGCACACATCAACCACCAAAACGCTTGACAACACCGCCAAACTTAAGTATAAACTACCTTGCTTTTATTTTTGGATGTGAAAGTGAGGTTGGCGCAATGAAAACATTTATGGCGAAATTCGAACCCGATAAAAGGCCGTGGTACCTGATAGACGCTAAAGGCAAAACACTTGGCAGAATAGCCACTAAGATTGCTGTTCTTCTTAGGGGCAAAAACAAGCCCACATTCACACCAAACGTTGACTGCGGTGCATTCGTCGTGGTTATCAACGCAAAGGATATCAGGCTTACCGGTTCGAAGCTCGAGCAGAAGGTTTACTACAGACACAGTGGGTACATCGGTGGCCTGAAAGAGATTCCTATTAAAAAGATGCTCAAGGAACACCCTGAGCGTGTTATTGTACACGCTGTCAAAGGAATGTTGCCTAAAAATCGATTGGGTAACAGGCTGATCAAAAAACTAAAGGTATATGCAGACGATAACCATCCGCATAAGGCTCAGAATCCGACCAAGATCGATGTATAAGGGGTGAATAATGGATAACAGGTTCTATGCCACTGGAAAACGCAAAACAGCCGTAGCAAGGGTATGGGTCTCCTCCGGCAATGGCGAGATAACAATAAACAAAAAGAATATGGATGAGTACTTTGGCGGACTGAATGAAGCAAAACTAAAGATACAGTATCCTCTGAACATTGCCGGACTTACCGGAAAAATAGACATATACGCAACGGTAAAGGGCGGCGGCATCATGGCTCAAGCAGAGGCGCTCAGACATGGTATATCGAAAGCGTTATGCGAGTACGATCCGAATTTAAGAAGCAAGCTGAAGCCGCTTGGCCTGTTGAGACGAGATTCCAGAGTCAAGGAAAGGAAAAAATACGGTAGAAAGAAGGCGAGAAAGTCCTTCCAGTGGTCCAAGAGATAGCCTGAAAATAGGGTTGCGGGGCTTTTGCCCTGCTTTTTTCTTTTTCGGATTTTAATGTGATTAAGATAGGCATTGTTGGAATAACGGGCTTCACAGGGTTTGAGTTATTTAAGGTTTTAGCCCTGCACAAGGGTGTAGAGATAACCTACCTTGCCTCAAGAAGCGCCGCTGGTAAACGTCTAAAGGAGATTTTCCCGCAACTCAATAGCACAGCTCAGATAGAAGAGATTGATATCGAAAGAATAAATGGGCTTGATGCCGTTTTCCTCGCACTTCCACACACCGTATCGATGGAAGTAGCTAAAGCAGTGAAAAACCATGTAAGGATAATAGACCTAAGCGCTGATTTCAGGCTAAAGGATCCAGCTGTATATGAGAGGTTTTACAAAAAACCCCACACAGCGACAGAGTTATTAAAAACTGCAGTATACGGCTTACCGGAGATCAACAAAGAGAAAATAAGCAAAGCGAGAATTGTTGCGAATCCCGGATGCTACGCAACATCTGCTATCTTAGGCATAGCTGCTTTCCTGCCATATATAGAGACAGACAGCATCATTGTTGATTCAAAATCCGGTGTTAGCGGTGCAGGAAGGGGCGTGAAAGAGCATCTGCAGTTCTGTGAAGTAAATGAGAACTTCTACGCCTACTCCATTGCCAGACACAGACATACGCCAGAAATAGAGAGCACCCTCTCCGAGCTATCTGGTAAGCCCGTTAACATTACCTTCTCTCCGCATCTGTTGCCCATCCAACGCGGTATCCTCTCAACGATATATGCAACCCTTACACAGAATCTCTCCCTGGAAAAGCTCTATGATAGGCTCAATCAATTCTATTCCAAGGCACCCTTTGTACGAATCAAAAGGCATTTACCGCAGATAAAAGAGGTAAGCAGAACCAACTACTGCGACATAGGAATTGAGCTGGACATCAAAAATAACAGGATTATAATAGTGAGTGTGTTAGATAATTTAGTAAAAGGTGCCAGCGGTCAGGCAGTACAAAACTTCAATATTATGTTCGGTTTCAACGAAGAAGAAGGTTTAGGTATACCTGCTGGCTACCCTTAACATAGAAGGAGGCTCACAATGTCATTGAATATTATAGAATCTGCCAAAACGGCAGCTGTACAAGCAGGTATCAAAAGCAAAGGTCTGGACCTCGGGATGATCTACTTTCCAACAGAAACGGTGTGCTCTGCGGTCTTTACACGCAACAAGATAAAGGCAGCACCTGTTATTTACGACAAGGAACTAATGGCAAAAAATCGCGACATAAGAGCAGTGGTAGTAAACAGTGGAAATGCAAATGCGTGCAACTCTAACGGTTTTGAGGCAATCGAAGCTATAGTTAGCGAAACAGCGCGCAGATTGAGCATAGAAAAGGAGCAGGTGTTTGTTGCATCAACCGGGGTTATTGGTGAGGATCTTCCCTATCAGAAGATAGTATCATCTCTGGATGAGCTGATAAAAAATCTTGGAGCCAATTCCAGAAGTTTTGCTGAAGCAATAATGACAACAGACACATTCACCAAGGAGTGCGCTATCAAGTGTTCACCCGCAGGCAACACCTTTTGCATAGGCGCTGCTGCTAAAGGAGCAGGAATGATTCATCCAAATATGGCCACAATGCTTGCATTTATAGTAACGGACATCAGGATAAATAGCACCATGTTGGATCAGGCTCTAAAACATGCTGTCGACCATTCCTTCAACAGGATTAGTGTGGATGGTGACACATCTACAAACGACACTGTCTTTCTGGCAACAACACAAGAAGCTGCAAACGAAGAGATATCAGATGAAAGCGAGCTCTACAGGGCCTTTGAAGACAACCTCACACACATGTGCACACGACTTGCAAAGATGATTGTGATGGATGGGGAAGGAGCAACAAAGCTTGCAGAAGTTATTGTGGTAGGGGCTGAAGAGCCCGAAGATGCAGAAAACATAGCAAGAACAGTAGCCAACTCGCTTCTTGTGAAAACAGCGCTCTTTGGCAGCGACCCTAATTGGGGAAGAATTGTTGATGCGGTAGGCTATGCCAACGCTTACGTAAACCCAAACAAGCTAAAGGTGTACATAGGCAACCATCCAGTATTTGCCGATGGCAAAAAGGTCAGCGCAGACTACAGCGCCCTTAAGAACTATATGAAAGGCAAAGAAATCAAGATACTTATCGACATTGGCGTTGGTACATCAACGTTCAATATGTGGTTCAGTGATATCAGTTACGATTACGTTAAAATAAATGCAGAGTATCACACCTAAATATCTTTAAGCGTTACAGGTTTGCCATCTTCAGGGTGGTGATGTAGAAGCTTAACAATGGCCTCCATTTCTCTTTCAGCAACAGGGAAGTATTTACCACTTGATACAGCAAAGACATTTCCGTCTTCATCTGAGAGCTTAGCCTTTGCAATGGCAATAGAGTGCTTAATGTCAACCATACTGGCTTCAACAATCACGGTTGTGTTTGGTGGGAGTGGCTTTTTAAACTTAACTGTAAGTTCCATTGTGTAGTAAAACCGTTTTGTTATCACACTACACGCCCAGCCCATTGTTTCATCCATTACTGCACATACAATACCGCCATGAATTCTATCCTGATACCCAAGGTAGCGCTCATCGCTCCTAAAGCGGGCATAAACCTTTTTCTCGTCCGTTTCAAAAACAATGTTTAGACCTACTGGATTTTCGTCACCACAAACAAAGCAATGTTTATAGCGCGGTAGATACCTCATACTTACATATTAACCAAAAACAGAGAGGTTTTCAAAGGTAATGAAAGTGGCCCACCCTTAAGGGTGGGCCGGGGGGTAAAAAGGAAGGCAGCTACTTCTTCAGCATCACTGATATATCTTCAAGGAGGGACTGAAGATCCTCTTCATGCTCTACCTCATCCTCAAGTATCTGTAGAGCAAGATTGTACGTTACGTGATCCTTGGACATCACCTCATTTATAATATCGTTGTATACATTAATAGCGCACTGCTCCCCTTTGATGTTCTGCTCAAGTATCTTCTGCACAAAGTAGTCAGCAGGGGCATCGTAACCGCAATTGGTCTCTTCAAACCACTTCTGTGGTGTTATCAGAGGCTCTCCACCCAGCTGAATTATTCTGTTTGCCACCATTTCAGCGTGGCGCAACTCATCCTGGGCATGCTCGTTCAATTCGGTTATCACAGCCTCTTTCATGGGCCCAGCAACAACCCTTGCGCCCATCCAATACTGGTAATAAGCAAGCCACTCATCGGCAAAAGCCTTATTCAGTAAGGATATCACCCGATCAACATCCATTTTTACTATCTCAATTCCTCTGGTTCCCATAGGGTTTACCTCCTAATCTTGTCTTAGTTTTTTATGGCACAGCCACCAGTCCATGCACTTGAACTCTCCTGCCTCAGCCCTCTTGAGTCTCTCTTTTGCAGTCTCTTCGTCAGTAGCTGGTGGAATAATCACTTCGTCGCCAAATCTACTGTTGTTTGGCCAATTAGCTGGCATTGCCACACCCTTCTCATCTGAGATCTGCATGGCCTTTACCACGCGCAGGATCTCATCTATGTTTCTTCCAAGTTCCTGGGGGTAGTACAGTATTATTCTTATTTTAGAGTTGTTGTCAACAATAAAGACAGCCCTGACCGTATTTGTGCCTTTGCCGGGATGAATAAGACCTAAGGCGTCGGCAACCCTCCCTGTGTCGGCGATAATGGGAAATTCAATTGCCACACCGAAGTTATCCTTTATCCACTCAACCCACTTAATGTGTGAGAAAACCTGGTCCACGCTCAAGCCTATTAGCTCACAATTCAACTCTCTAAACCTATCGTAGTTTTCCTGAAAGGCTACAAATTCCGTAGTACACACGGGAGTAAAATCACCCGGATGACTGAACAATACAAACCACTTTCCAGCAAAATGATCGGGTAACCTTAACTGACCGTGGCTGGTTAATACATCCATCCTGGGAAATTCATCCCCCAGTAATGGCATCCCTTTTCTCTCTTCCATCTTCTCCTCCTCAAAATAAATTGAAAAAAAAATTTCACATAAGAACTAATCCTAAATCAATCTAACATATAAAATTCTATTTGTCAAATAAATTCTACTATCAACCAACTGATTTTATTTGACTAGGGCCACCTATTGTATTATTATTAAAATGCCATGAACGAAGAAGACCTGCTTGTCACAACCGGAGAGAAGCTCAGAAAGATTTTTAAAAAACACAACCTGAAGGTTACACCTCAACGGGTTGTCATATACAAGGAACTAATCAGATCAAAAGAACATCCGTCAGCAACCGTTATTTTTGACAGAATAAAACGTGCCTTTCCAAACATCTCATTCGATACAGTAAACAGAACCCTCCTGACCTTTGCCGAGCTGGGTCTGATAAAAGCAGTCGAAGGCAGCGGTGAACCCAAGCGTTTCGATCCCAACACAGCCATTCATCATCATTTTATCTGCGTCAGATGTGGGAAAATAGTGGATTTCAAATGCGACGAATTCGACAAGCTGCAGATCCCAAATGAAATAAAGGACCGTTTCAACGTACTCGGTCATAAGGTTATAGTTGAGGGTATTTGCGACGAGTGCTCAAAGAATATCAAAAATAAAAAATAACTCTTGATCGCAAAGCAAACCAGGTATATCATGATGCCATGAAACGGTTGCTGCAAACCCTGATTTTCTTCCTCGCAATAGGTGTGTTAAGCCCTATTCATGCAACAACGATTCTAATTTACCACAAGATAGGCGACAACAGAACACCTTCCACCAACGTTTCTGTAACAAAATTTAGACAGCAGATGGAATACCTAAAGACTCATAACTATACGGTCCTACCTCTCTCGCAGCTTGTCAACATGATCAGGGAAAGAAAGCCACTACCAAAAAAAAGTGTTGTGATAACCTTTGATGATGGGTACCGAAGTGTATACGAGAACGCCTTTGGGATTATCAAGGAGTTCGGCTATCCGATAACCGTATTTATTCCTACAGAAGCAATAGAAAAACATTACCCGGATTATCTCACATTTAAACAGATAGAAGCAATGAGAAGATACGGTGCGGACTTCGAGTGTCACAGTTATGCACATCATCACATGGCTTTCATACCGAAGGGTTTTTCCCAAAAACAATACAGAAACTGGATAAAAAAGGACCTTGAAAAGAGCATCGCATTTTTCAAAAAACATTTTGGTTACAAACCCAAATTTTTTGCAATACCATACGGAGAGTACAACAAAACAGTAATAGATGTTGCAAAATCGCTCGGCTTCGAGGCTATTCTTACACAGGATCCAGGCGCGGTTAGCATTTACACACCCCTTTATCTTTTGCCGAGAGAGGCTATATTAGGCAAAAACTGGTCAACAATGAAACACTTTATCCAGATACTTCGAGAGGAATATCTACCCATTACAAAAAGGGTGCCTGACTACGGAATCCAAAAAACTACACCACTGACCATTGGTGCAAATTTGCTCTTTCCGGACAACTACGACAGATGCGGTGTTTATGTAAGTGAACTTGGATATCACAAAGCCAGAAGAGAAGGAAGCTTTGTATTCATACGCAATACAAAGAAACTGAAAAGACCAAAAGACAGAATAGCAATAACCTGTGTCGATAAAAAAAAGAAAAGAATTGCCGTCAACTACTGGCTGATCATAAATCAACCTAATTGGTAGAGTTATCCGAGACAAGCGTGTGGTCGGTTAATCTAACAGACGGAGTCCGAGCAAGCGACTCAACAATTCTTTTACCACCTTTACTAAAAACTACCTTGCTTTGCTCTATCGCCGTTATTGTATAACCGTCTACCTTATCTCCAACACCATATATCCTGTGATTGATAAGCACATATGCTTTGCCCTCCGACCGGAAAACACCGCTTATTTTAAAGTTCACTGTATTTGAGGGTTTTTTCAAAGGGTGGATATTGGAAACCTTACTATTAGATGAGCTAAAAGGCGATGAATATAAAAAGAGAGGGTAATTGTTGGGAGGCAATTCAAAGATAGGTATATCACCGGCTACGGAATTACATTGCAAAGCAAAAAGCAAGAGGAGAGCAAAAAAAGCTATCTGCCTGATCATGGCAACCTCACATAGTCAAAGTTCACTACCAGCGAGAGGCTGTAAAGACCATCCTTGGGTTTAAGTGTGTAACGCGTGATATACATATTATCACTGTAGTTCTCAACCAGATCCATGAATCTGAATATTCGTCCAAGCTTATCCATAACCTTCACGCTGAAAGAGTATATCTCGTGCCCCTTGACAGGTTTAACTCTCGATAGGGTTACCTCATATACGGATACCTTACTCTTCACAAGCAGTTCTTTGAGTATATTAGACATGTCAAAGGTTGACACATTGCTTGTCTGCAGAATTTCGAGATTCTTTTTAGAAAAAAGAATCCTTCTCTTTATTGAAGCAATCTCCTTTAGAAGCTTTAAGTTTCTATAAAACAGCTCAAGCTGCGTATTTATAGCACTGTTGTACTTATCAATTGTTCTCATCAACTCCACTCTACGCTGCGTAACAGACGGATAGATGTACTTGAAAAATACAAGGTTGATTAAAACCAGTATAGCTGCCGTAAGCAATATCAATTCTCTTGTTCTAAAGCGAACCTTCTTCACCATTTGAACTCAACAGCATAGGATATCTTAAACATGTACGTATTACCATTTTTATTCCTTTTTAAATAGTAAAACTTTAAATCAAAAACGTAAGGATTATCATCAAGCTCTTTGTAGAACAGCTGAAAAGTTTTTCTTGATGCCGCTAAACCTGTGATATCAAAATGACCATCCTTATAAGATACCGATGAAAATGCCACACCCTTCCTGAAGCTATTGATAAAAACAACACTATCTGCAAACGCAGATCTGTGAATCACCTTGAGCTTTTTGTAATAGGCAATCTCCTCCTGCAATCTCCGGTATTTCTTTTTCATTGCTACATACTGTTTTCTGTACCTGTTAAACTCCCCATTTAAACGTTTTATGTTGTGCAGGTAGACTGTTCTTTCTTTCAATTTATTCTCAAGAAAACCGTTAAAATAGCTACCCACAAAATAGAAGGCAAAAAGCCAGATAATATTAAAAACAACAAGGAATATAGCAACCCTTTTGATCACATAGAATCTATAATCAAAGGCAATATGTTCTGGTAAAAGGTTAATCTCTTTCATCCAAGCTTCCTCAATGCAGCTCCTACTGCTACGTCGAAGCAGTGCATCTGTGCCACAATTGAAAAATCAACGGCACTGTCAAATTCAACCTTCTTTGCTGTCTCCATTTTTTCAACCTTCATTGAGAAAAGCCGTGATAGATACACATCTGCCTTTTTTATCCGATTTATCGAACCAAGTGTCACAATCCCATCAATAGCACCAAGCTTTTGATTAGAGATCACATAATCAATGGTTCTCTGGAGCTCTATACTCATCTTGTCGAATACGTCTGTTAGTACCTGATACGCATTCATGTCACTTTCGCTTGAACCCTCATCAACAGAAAATCCTTTCTGTTCAAGAAAATTAATGATCTCTTCCTCTCCCACACCACCGGCGCTGGCTAAGTCTTTCACAAACTCATCGAATCCATAATTTATCTCTCTATCAACAAGCACCGAGGTGCCATCCATAACGAATATATTGGTGTGATCCCTTGCAAAGTTAAAACAGAGCTCCATACCGTCCCGAGGCTGCATAGAAAGTGCCACGAGCCTCCTCAAGGAGACAACATCAGTCTCCAGCGCGAAGAGTTTAAGGTTACCTTTATTTTTTATTTTCTCATAACATGCTTCAAATAGAGCCTTTGGCATGGCGACAACAAACACTATCTTTTTGTTTTCCAGGTTGGTTTCTTCGAAATCTATCAAGTAATCCTGTAGTTTTATCTCGTAGTCGTTCTTCAAGTCTCTCATCACATTGGAGCGTACGTTTTGTGCATCCCTTCTGTAGAAGTATATGTGTTTTATTACATCACTACTGATTATCGAGAGGTTCACAAGAGTCGGTTTGGCTACCAGAGAGTTGATTGACTCCATTATTCCATCAAGATCATCCATGTTATCATATCCAAAATCGTAGAGCGCAACAGAATCCACAACAGGCGCTTTCGATTTTCTAACAACCCTGCAGTAGTTTACCTGATTTGGTCCAATAACCACCGACGCTACAATATTAAGATTCATCTTTTAATTCCACTTCTCAAATAGTACTCAAGAACCACTATCTTTTTGGTTATCTTGGCTCTAACAGCAGGCGAAGTACACAAACGAATGGCGCTTCTGTATAACTCAAGAGCCTTTTGAGGAGAGCCCATCGCCTCGTACACGCAGGCTTTATCCGTAACAATTGCACAATTCTTATCCTTAAGTGCCCCCAAAATCCCTATTGCCCTGGCAAATTTCTTTTGTTTATAAAGCACATACGCCAAGTAAACCCGAGCCTGTACATCCCCAGGATGCTTTTTCAGATAGGTGCTCAAAAGCGCAAAAGCCTTACCCAATTCACCCTTTTTGAAGTAATATATCCCCTGATATTTAAGGTTCTTCTCCCTTACAGCAAGCCTGAACATCCTTTCAAGCTTACCAAGCACAAGCAGTTCTTCGAGTCCCATCTGACCGGCTTTTACTCGTTCAATCGCATCCTTTTGAGCTACCAGTTTCTGTCTAAGTTCAGCGATAGGCACAAGCGGACGGATATTTTTTACATAACTGTCAATCTGCCTATAAACGTATACTGCCTCACCGGCAAGTAGCATTAAACCCATCACAACAACAAGTAGATACCAGAGGGTAACATTATCAAAGAAAAACCTCCTTCCTTTGGATGCAGCAATACGGTATTCTGGCTTTGATCTTCTATTGTTCAGCCGTTTCAAAGAGTCCGCTACGATGCTCAACTAACCCCTCCAGATGAACACGTAAGCAATTACTATTACAAGGAGAATAACAAACAATGCGAAATAATAAAACCCTTTACGTTTTTTTGAACTAAACCTGTAGTACTCCGAAGCTGCCTTCCTCACATCCGATGCAGTCACATATTTTCTACCATTCGACGCTGCAACCATTAGTGACAAATCGGCAACCTGGTTGATCTCCCTTGGATTGCCCCTGGTGGCTCGGTAAATCTTCTTTATTGCAGCATCCTTGAAAACGTATCGTTTGTACTTAAGAGCCTGGTGCACCCTGTAATTTATGTAGTTTCTCGTATCTTCGAAGTTCAACGGTTTTAGATATATCCAATAGGCAATCCTCTGTCTAATCTGCCTGTACTCTGGTTTGTTTAGTTTTTTGATTAACTCAGCCTGACCGGATAGTAGCACCTGAACCAGTTTAGCATCCTCCATCTCGATATTTGAAATCTGCCTTATCATCTCGAGACTCTCAAAGGAAAGATGTTGAGCCTCATCTATAACAATAAGCGCATTCTTACCATCCCTGTAGAGATTGATAACATGGTTTCTAAGGATGTCAAATAGTTCTCCCCTATCAGACACCCTATCAACATCGATACCAAAATCCCTGGCAATTGCTTTCAGTATCTCATCGGGTGAAAGAAACGGATTCAAAATGAGAGCACTCTCTGTATCGACCAGTTTGTCAAGAAGCACCCTTATCAGGGTAGTTTTGCCTGTACCCACCTCGCCTGTTAAAACGATCAGACCACGCCTCTTTGTTATAGCATACTCCAGTGTGGTTATAGCATCATCGTGAACCGAGGAACTAAAGAAAAACTCAGGATCAGGCGTCAGCCTGAAAGGCTCCTCAGTAAAGCCGAATATCTCTTTGTACATCCTACTTCCAGAACTTAAATTCTATCTCCCTTTTTATACCATCAATCCTCATGGTACATCGAGAGGTAGCCGTATATAGGGTATGGCCATCTGGCAGGGGGGTAGATGACAGAAAAACAACATTAATCCTGTTCCCGCCAAATGTGTAGGTATCACTATTGCAAAAACCCTCAAGACAGCGCATTATTGCTATTTCTTTGCCGCTTTCTGCACAGTACAGCGCTTCAGAATACAATAAATTCTCACTGGCAACACGTGAAGTGCTACTCAAAAGCGCAACTACAATTGCTCCTACAAAGGAGAGAAACACTATGAGAAACACTGCATAAAGCAGTGCAAAGCCCTCCCTTTTAGATTCAGGGCACATTTCTGATGTGTACCTCCTGAGAGTAGGACAGCCTGTCACTGCCTTTTTTCAGCGTTACCCTGATTGTAACGACAGCGCTATGGCGGTAATTGCCGGGTGAATATGAGAAGGAAACAGAGTCAACAAAATCGGCAAGTTCATAGAATTTTCCTCTATCGATGCCGTAAATAGTGCTATCAATCGGATAAGCAAAGCTCCTGTAAATCTTGCCATTTTTCAAATAAAATGTGACAGGAGTACTTATCAGATACACCCTGTGGTATGGCGAAGAAGGATCTATGGGTTTATTAACCTGTACCATATTACCGTTTCTGGCTACCACCGTGTACACCCTCTCCAGCGAGTACAGATAGTCCGGCGCTGTGTTGTATATGGAAACATTGTCCCCTGTAGCAATATTACCAAGACCACCGTAAAATGTAAAGTTATCGGAATTGACAAGCACATAGTAAGCAGACTGATCGAATTTACAAAACTGTATGTAGCCCTGGCCTATCCTAATCGAGTTCGGTATAGCGTTACGCAGCTCATGAGCCATTCTATCAACAGCAAATTGGGCTTCATTGAACAGAAACGTCTGCTGTCGTGTTGAAATGTAGCCCTCCATAAGCGGTAGCAGCAGGTTTGTTCCCACGTAGGCAAGTATGCCCAGAAGAACAATACCTATAATTAATTCAACAAGAGTAAACGCTCGTTTTCCCATAAGCTAAAAATTCGCTTTTATTGCTTTCAAAACGTATCTTTCATCACGCAGATGGCCATAGACCGTTACCGTTATCAGTTTGTAATTCGTAGGACAGGCTGCAGCAGCAATAACACCACTCGAATCTACCGTGGCACATGTAACGGTTATTTTGACCCTGTAGCCTTTCGTAATGTTATCGAAACAACCATTAGAACCGGTCACACAATCAAGACCGTTGTAATCATCTACATCATCAAACTGGATTGTATTACTGTCATCTGGCGCTTCCCTGCCAATATTAACAAGACTCAAAGGAATTGTTCCACCACCATTTGGTGTATCGTTATCAAATTTTCTACTCAAAATCTCATCCATAATCGCACCGGCAACCTCAACACCTTTCATGCGCAAAATAGACTCCCCAGAATGTTGAAGAGAGTTGTAAAACGTAACAAGAACACCAAGAACGCCTATAGAAAAAACCACAATAAATATTACAAGCTCTATCAAACTAAAGCCTTTACTCTTCATATACACCACCAGAATAGGGTGTTATGTCAATCTTTATACCGTCAATTGTTACAATAATGACCTCTCTATAAGGATTCTCATCAGAAAAATTCATCTCATCGTTATTAAGAGAATTGTTATCTATATCCGGTCTTCCAAGATTATCAAAAAAGATCTGTGTTACCTTTGCACCCTTTGAGTTAATAGCGGATATACCGTTTGAAACATTCACATAATCAGATGATTCACCGGGCAGACGAACCAGATTTGTTGGTACATTCAAAAAGAAATAGTATCTGTTATTTGTAGCGTCTATGCCAAGTCCATATCCGCCACCGTGAAGCATAGACTGGTGTTGAATAAATCTGACCTGTGTTATGAATCTTAGGGCTTCTGCTTTTGGCTTATATCCGGATGTAAATATCCGCGGTAGAGCAATGATAGCAATAATAGCAAGAATCACAATTACTATAACAAGCTCAATAAGCGTGAATCCGCCATTATGGTATCTTTTCACCATTTATTATCCTTTCGGTTTCTGAACTTAAACGCACACTACCAGTCGAATTATCGTAGATATACGGATTGCCGAATGGATCAAGCAGAACGGTTTTCCTGAACTCGCTCTTCTGCAACATCCCACGAAGATAGCCAGACCTGTAAAGCTCATAAAGTGTTCCGGGGAAGCGTCCTTTCCTGATTCTAAAAAGCTGCACTGCAAGCCTTAGATTCTTAAGGTCAGATTTTGTCACCTCTATCTTTGCTCTAAGCTCTATAGCCTTATAACGCTCATAAATAACAGCTATGAAAATAGCTATAAGTGCGAGCGCTATAATCTCTTCGATTGGCGAAAAACCAGCCGACGCATCCTTTGACGGCTCCATCAGTGCACCACCCTTACCATGTTCCACATAGGCAGGAATACACCAAGAGCCAAGAGCAACACCATTCCAGCAATGAACACAAGCAGTATCGGCTCGATAGCGCTCGACAGGTTCTTTATTGCATACTCAATCTCTTCGTCATAGTAATCGGCTGCCTTAAATAGCATTTCGTCGAGTCTGCCCGTCTCTTCACCAACGGCAACCATATCAGCAACTACATTGGGAAAGAAAGTGGATCTGAAAAACGGCGCAGCTATCGTTGCCCCGCTCTCCACATCCCTTTTTATCTCAAGAGTTGCTTCACGCGCTATCTCGTTGTTTGTAACATTCGACACAATTTCAAGCGCATCCACTATTGCTATACCACTCTTGTACAGCAAACCAAGTATCCTTATCATCCTTGAGATATAGATCTTGTGAACAAGCGTTCCAATAATCGGTAGTCTCAAAAGGTATTTATCGATCAAATATTTGCCCTGCTTCGTTTTGTAATACTCTCTAAAGGCAACAACTATCGCTATCACGCTGCCTAAAACAATAAACCAGAAATGTTGAAAAAAGTAATTGACACCTATCAGAATACGAGTGGGTAGCGGCAATTGAGCGCCAAAATGCGTGAACAAGGAAACAAAACGCGGTATAACAAACGTTATGATAATGGTAAAGGCTATGGCAATGGCTGTAACCACCATTTTAGGATAACGTGTCGCCGTTTTTATCTTATTTCTCGTATCGAGCTCCGTCTCAAGTATCGTTGCAAGTCTCTCGAGGACAATATCGAGTGTTCCGCTTTCCTCGCCCACCCGAAGCATGTTTATATAAAGATCAGAGAATATCTTCCTGTGTTTACCAAAAGCCTCACTTAACGACATGCCACCGGTAACATCCTTTCTTATCTGTGCTGTAACCTCCTTGAGCCTTACGCTGACAGTCTGCTCGCTCAAGCGGGCGAGTATCACATCTATAGGCACACCAGCACTAAAGAGCGTTGCAAACTGGCGCGTGAACACAATCAACTCACTCAGTTTTACCCTGGTTAAACGGCGGTTTATCTGATCAATGGTGTGCTTCAGCTCATCCCACGCGCTTGCTTGCCTTATATGCTCAACCTCTACCCCATTATCGTAGAGAAGAAGCAGCGCCTCATTATAGGACGCTGCCTCTATAATACCTTCGATTTTGTTATCGCCAGCTATACCAGAGTAAACAAACCTCATTCTGCTTAAATCAGCTTCGATGTTTACTTACACCCGCTTGTGGCAACAGAGACCCTCGGAGCACTTGTATATATCTCATCCTGTCTGCTTGCATAAATATAGCTAACAGAGCAATTTATATTCCCTTTATAGGAAAAGGTCATGTTATCTCCATTGTTGGAAACGGTAAATTTATCAGGATCGTATCTTACAGCGTTTCCTATGCCATTTAAGGTTGAAAGAGGATAACCAGCTACTGTAGATGGATCAGTGTTGTTATCAACGAGCACAACCTTACCCTCAACATTTACTGTACCGGAATTGTTGTCCATAGCAAGCCACTTAGCATGCACAATGTCCGCTGCAGCCCTCAAGCTCCCAGCAAAACCCTTAACAGCAGATATTTTGGCTTCCTTTGTTAACCCCACAAACCTCGGAATTGCAACCGCAGCCAGAATTCCAAGAATAACGATAACAATCACCAATTCAATAAGCGTAAAACCCTTTTTGCTCATAGCAAACCCTCCGTAATAGAATTCCTAAAGTCACAGTTACACGCTTTCAATCTTCCTTTATTACCGTTACCCGCAGCACCTCCTCTATTGTTGTTATTCCACGTTTGACAAGCTCAAATCCCGATTCCCTCATGGGCTTAAAGCCTTCCTCAATGGCTTTTTGCCTTATCTCGTCTGCAGATGCACCGGTGTGGATAAGCCTCCTTATGCTTCGCCCTATTCGCATAACCTCGTATATACCAATCCTGCCCTGATAGCCTGAAAATTTGCACTGCTCGCATCCAAGGCCTCTGTAGAGTTTCTCACCAGGCTTCAATCCCAGCTGCATGGCTATTGCTTCATCGGGTTCATACTCGCTCCTGCAGTGTGGACATATCTTCCTAACAAGCCTTTGTCCAACGACGCCTATGAGTGATGTAGCCACAAGGTAAGGTTCAACCCCCATATCTACAAGTCTTACCACACAGCTTGCCGCATCGTTTGTGTGGACCGTTGAGAGTACAAGATGGCCTGTAAGGGAAGCCTGAATAGAGATCTCCGCAGTTTCCCTATCTCTAATCTCACCAACCATGATTATATCCGGATCCTGCCTCAGGATTGATCTCAGCGCATTCGCAAACGTTAATCCAGCCGCTTCATCAACGTTGACCTGATTTATCAACCGAAAATTGTACTCTATAGGGTCCTCAACGGTTATTATGTTTTTTTCAGGCGTATTAAGTTTGTTCAAAGTAGCATACAGCGTTGTGGTCTTTCCGCTGCCTGTAGGTCCTGAAATTAGGACAATACCAAACGGTTTAGAGATAATTTCGTTGTAGATCTGTAAATTGTATTCATCCATGCCGATATTTTTCAAATCCAGCAGTGCAGTCTCCCTGTCCAGTATTCTTAAAACGGCTTTCTCTCCATAGTTTGTGGGCAAGGTGGAGACTCTAAAATCTATATCCTTGAAATCCTTTCTTACCTTGAACCTCCCGTCCTGAGGCAACCTTTTCTCGGCAATATCCATACCAGACATAATCTTAATTCGTGAAATAATAGGTGAGTGCAGCACCTTGCTCAAACTCAAAACCTCGTGGAGTATCCCATCTATTCTGTATCGAACGCGCAGTATATCCTCATCCGGTTCAACATGGATATCACTGGCTTTCTCAGATATGGCCTTAGAGATAATCCCATCAACAAGCCGAACAACAGAGGCATCCTCGGCAAGACTCCTTACAGCCTCTTCGTCTCCACCAGAACCCAAAAGCTTGTTTTCAACGCTTGCGACTATCTCGTAAAGCCTATCCTCTGTCCCATAGATCTTTTCAAGTGCTTTGAAGAGATCCTCTTTGGATATGATAACGGGCTCTACCTCTTTCCGGGTGATCCTTGAGACCTCATCGAGTGCAAATATGTTTGTAGGATCATTGGTTGCAACAACAAGTCGATTTTCGGTTACATCTACAGGCACAACCTTAAATCTGCGTGCCAGCCTCTCCGGGAGGGCCTCCTTAAGCGGCTTTTCAAAATGGATATCATTAAACGTAACCTTCTTTATACCAAGCTGCTGAGCGAGCACATCAAGCAACGTATCCTCGTCGATATAATCGAGACTTATCAACACCTCGCCCAGCTTTTTGCCGCTTTTCTTGCTCTCATCAAGCGCAACCTTCAGCTGAGCTTCCGTTATCAGACCCTTTTCTATAAGCAAATCGCCAAGTCTAATCTTTTTTACTCTCATATCAACCCACCAATAGCATAATCAGTGCCCAACAGATAGGCAACCTTTACTAACATATAGATGACTTTCTTAGATTATTCAACAAAAATCCACTACACTCTTCTTTTTCTCAGAGTATATTACTTACTTTCTTAAATTAGAAACTATCTTACTTATGTGAAAAAATCGTGAAATAAACATCGAGCAAAGCTCATGGAAAAGCCCTTATCAAAAACCTACCCTCAATTACACTTTTTCTCTTGTCTGGCAGAAACGTATCATCTATTTCTTGAGCCGAGTATTGAATCCTTAAGAAAAACGAACCATCAACGGGTTTGTAGAATACCGAAGGGATAAGTGCGCTCAATTCCCTATCATGTTCGATCAGCAGTTTCCTGTTTCTATCACCTACGATTATTATGCCTTCGGTAGCACCAAGACCATGCTTGGCTGATATCAAAGCTGACAAGCTCTCAGCGTGATTAACCTCAAGATCCCTCAGGTGGAACGTTTCAAGGTCCCCACCATTGTGCGTGGAAAACGATAGAGAATCCTTATCAAAGTAGTCAGGGATAAACGTGATATTCATGGGATGAACAATAGCATACGATCTCTCTGGTAGCACGATTTTCACGTAAATCTCAATATGATCTCCAAAAATACTAAGTTCTTTAAAAAACTCAATGTCAGTGTCTCTCTGTCTATCGCTAATAACTATTCTGTCGTCAAAGATCTCGGTTGTGTAGTTTGCTTTTTTTAAATTCGTACATTTATGCCTTCCTGGTCTCTCAATAATCGAGTGAAACGAAAAGAAATCTGCTCCCAGGGATATATCATCGTAGTATCCATGAGGCAAGCTACCAAGCAAAGGCTTATCTGAAAGATTCTTAAAGACAACCTCTTTTGCTGTTAAACCCTTGGTTTTGTTTAGCGTGCATATTACTCCATCGGTCTGAATGGTGAGATAGAATCTATTCTGCGATATCTCTCTTTTCCTTATCGGATTTACACTCTTCCTTTTGTTTACATGAGAGGTTTTCTTACTAAACGACTCAAGCTCATCAATAAATCTGCTCCATCTATCCTGAGTTATATGGGTTCTGAAGTCGCTTGAAGCAAAGTAGAGCAGTCTCTTCCAACCCTCTCTGGATCTCTTTTCATCGAAGCTGCTGAGTATCCTGTTTATGGCCGTGTTTATGTACAGGTCATCTCGCCCCGTTATAGCCCATCTTATTATGTTGTACTTTTCCTGTTTCTTCACGGGTATAGGCTGCTGCGGAGCTTGAAGTGATAAAACAACATTATTTAAACCCTCAAGCGTTTTTGAGGGTAGAACGAAGTTGAATCCCTTTCTTTTTAGAACACAGAGAAGCTTTCTTATCCTTTTCCACTCGTTGTGCTCTATTAAACCCTCCGTTTTGTATCTACCTGGCCTGAAGTTGAATATCTCTGCGTCGTTTGCATACAAAGGAAAGTATCCATCACTCTTCTCGTTTTTTGCCATATTCAGGTAATCTACATACTCCCTAAGCGGCATTTCACCATGAGCATACCGTTGAAACTTTTGAAAGGCGATTGAATCTGCCCATATTACAGGTATTGTCTGGTTAACGCCCTTTGCAATACAGGGCGAAAACTCCCATTCTCTGCTCCACTCTTTGTGAAATCTGTACGGATTGTTCCACTCCATAATTATGGCTTCAAAGCCGGCTTCTTTGTAGATATCAACAAGACCGCAGGAGTATGCCATCTCATTTATTAGAGCAATTTTTGGCCTAACGTTCAGAATTTCATGGTAAACATCAAGACCTATCTCGAGGTTCTTTTCATTGAGTCTTTTTGGCATGAGAGGGCCTATAATCTGAGAGTATCCGCTGCCAATAAGCTCTATTTTTTTGCTTTCTATCAGTGATTTAAACTCCCTTACCCACTCCTTATCGAGTCTATTTATTATCTCAAGCGTTAAGCCCGTTAGTTCTATACCCAAGGGTATCCCTTCGTTTGCAATGCCAAGCAGCGGCCAGTAGCATCTCTGTATAACCTCGTTTCGCTGGTATTCCTCTATGGACGAATACATAAGGTTCAAATGGAAAAGGAGATAGAGATTCATTGTTGCAACCCAGATAGCAAAAACAATCTTTTATACATCAACTTCAAGTCTGCTTTCAAAAACTTACGCTCCTTTTTGCTTTTTATCCTCAGACAATCTTTAGCACCACATCTTTGTAGACTCTATCTATGAGCGCCTCTATCCGATTTTTTTTATCTGAGACCACAAGAAAATAGCCCAATCTTTCCGGATGCGATGTTACAGGATAGTTAGCCTTATCTCCAACTTTGGCGTATAAACCGTACTCATAAACCTCACTGTGTTCCTTCATCCACTCAGGAAATCCGATTTCTTTTATAACGCCGCTTTTGTATGGGAAAATATATCTCAAAGAAACGTATTTTAGACTCCTATATTTCAGATCTCCTGTTTCAATATCTTCACCCAATGCCATCAGTATAGCGTTTTTTAAAAAATCAATGCCCGTGTTAAGCGGAATTTCCAGTGACGAAAAGTGCCCTCCCGAGAGTCTCAGCGCCACCTCAATGATATATACGCGGCCATTTTTTATTACCAGATCCCCCTTAATCACACCGTTGCTTACATTAAAAGCCTCAGCGCATTTGTGTATCTCATCGTCAATTTTTTTTAGTACATTGTCATCTATAACCTCCGGGGGCAAATCACCACCGTTTTCTATTATATGCGGAGAGAACTCCTCCAGAAACTCATAGTTTCTCTCTGATAATCCTACTGTATAAACCTTTCCATCTACAACAAAACTTTCCGAACTGATCTGAATGCCGTCCAAAAACTTCTCAAGGATCAAGTTTCCGCTTTTTGAGAACAATCTTGAGTATTCGTAAGCCCATTCAAGATTGGTATCATCCGTTATCCTTAAAACGCCTCGTGCACCACTGTTGTCCGTCGGTTTTAGCACCACAGGATAACCAAATTTATCTACAACCCCTTTAAATTCGCTGAGGCTGGTTATCTTCTCATATTCCGGCAGATTCACACCAAACTCTTTCATCCTCTCCTTTGCCAAAAACTTATCTTTGGAGATTTTTGCGTTGGTGTAGTCCGTATAAAATGGGAGATTCCTCTTGTTAGCCACCAGAGCCATGATTTCAGGTATATCAACACCAAAGGCTATAACCCCATCAATGGGCTTTGCATAGCTTGAAACAAACCCTGAAACCTCATCTTCGCTTTTTATGTCAACCTTATAAAACTCATCAACCAGCCCGGCACCTTCGGATTTTTCGTTTATATCAAGCCCTACTGTATAAAGCCCCATTTCTCTTGCTTTCAGAATACCCTTTATCTGGTCTTTTCCTGTTCCAAGGATAAGTAGTCTTTTTCTATACCCCATGACTAAACAGCATTCCTCCATTGACATTTATCGTTTGGCCGGTTATGTAGGATGCATCCTCAGATGCCAAAAACGCTACAACCTTTGCCACTTCTTCGGGGGTAGCAATTCTACCCAATGGTATTCCCTCTACCTTTTTTTTACCCTGCAATGTTGAAAGTTCAGCTGCCGACATATCTGTTCGCACAAGCCCAGGGGATACGGCATTCGATGTAATACCATATTTAGAGTAAAGTTTCGCAACGGAGTGCGTCAGGTTTATTAAAGCTGCTTTCGATGCTGCATAGTGAACCTGATTATAGCCACCCCATTGACCACCTATCGAGACTATGTTTATTATTCTACCCCACTTCTTTTGCAACATGTACGGCAGAACCCTCTTTATGAGCATAAAAGGACCTTGAAGGTTGGTTTTTAGCATTATTTCCCAGTCTGTCTCAGTTATTTCAAGGAAAGATTTCTCCTGAGAGATAGCTGCATTGTTAACCAATACATCAATGGTTCCGGTTGATTTTAAGAGGTCATCGACCAATCTTTCAACACTCTCTTTGCTGGACAACTCAAGATGGAAATATTCAACCTTTATCCCCTCTCTCAGAAGCTTGCCTTTTAGCTCTTCAGCCTTATCTGAATTAGTGTGGTAGGTAAAATATACCCTGTATCCTCTTCTTGCAAGCTCTTCAACTATAGCTCTACCTATACCTCTGCTGCCACCAGTAATAAGCGCCACTCTATCTTTAACTGCCAAGGACATCCTCTTCTTCAACCCTTCCAAACGGGAACATTTCGTTCATCTTTTGTCCGCTTAAAAGCATAGGCAATACATCCTCTTTAGAGTTGATATGACAATGAACCACAACAGGATCCTTGCTGGCAAGTACATCTTTAATAATGTTCAAATCCTTTTTGTCGTAAATGTCGAAACCAGCTAATCCATAAGATTTCGCTATGGAACTAAAAGACGGATTCCATTTGTTGCCGGTTGCTGGATCCCTTTTCCAGTTCATCAATTGAAACTGAGAAACTATTCCAAGTCTTTTATCGTCTAAAACGAATATCTTGATCGGCAAATTGTAATTAACTATAGTGGCAAGCTCTTGTATGTTCATTTGAAACGAGCCGTCTCCCACAAAAACAACACCAATATCATACTCACTGCTGGAAATAACAGCCCCAATTGCGGTCGGAACATCAAATCCCATTGTACCATGCCCGGCAGATGTTAACCAAATCCTGTCAGGATAATTAAAACCAAAATATCTGGCTACCATTTGTTGGTGTCCACCAACACCGGATGTAACCACAACTCTTTTGTCACCCAGGTAGCGATCCACAGCCTTGATAACATCAACCATATACAATTTTTCCCTATCGGTATAAAATTGTTCTGAAGAATATTTACTTTTCATTTTGTTGAGAAAGGAAAGCCACTCATTGCGCAAGCTAACAACTTTTGTTTCATCCAGGTTTTTGAGAAAAGCATCAAAGAACACATCCAGGCCCTCTTCAAATGTTATGTCACTTTTAATCCTCGATCCTACCAATTCATTTTCGTCAATCTCGACCCTCACAACTTTCTTTTTATACCAGTGCTCCAGTTCTGTCCCAGTTTGCCTGATATCCAACCTGCTTCCAAGCACAAGAATGAAATCCGAGTAGTACACGGCCAAATTAGAGTAAAACTCGCCGGTATGTCCTAAAAAACCAAAATACAAGTCGCTTTTTCTATCCAGAACCCCCACAGCAGGCATGCTGGACACAACGGGCAATTTTGTTTTGTTTACAAAATCCCTGAACTTCTCGACTGTGTTAGAAATGTATATTCCATTGCCAGCCAGAATAATGGGCCTTCTTGCTTTCTTCAACAGCTCAATGGTTTTGAGAACCTTCTTGCGGATGCATCCTTCTAAATGATGTTTGCTTACATCCTTACAGGTTAATTGCTTTTTGGATTGTATTGTAACATCAGATAGTTGAACATCCATTGGCAAATCCAAAACGACAGGTCCAGGCCTTCCTGAATTAGCAATATAAAAAAGATGAGTGACTATATTTTCGATAGTATCCTGGCTTTCTTTCTCTAAAAGCATCAAAACTTCTTTTGTGATTGGCTCAAATATCTTTACAACATCTGTCTCTTGGAAACCTTTTTGTCGAAGGATTTTTTCAAAA
>CAZIZT010000023.1:0-32791 GCA_964544085.1 uncultured Desulfurellales bacterium | reverse complement strand
TCCTCTGCTTCTCTATATCTGTTTTTTGTTGATTTTAATGTTACTTTTATTGGAATTTGATCATTTTCGGGGATATCTTCCGTTTTACTGAAGCTAAGGATAAAAGAGTTGTTATATAGGCATTTATACTTACACCCTCTTTTTTAGCAGATTCAGCCAGTTTCCTATGAAGGGATTTTGGAAGCCTAAGAAGGATTCTTCCGCTGTAATTCTCTTCTCTTATAGATTCTGGGAGAGGTATATCTATGCTTTCCTCTAAAGCAACTTCAAGCCATGCTCTTTTAGCGTCTTCTATCATTTTATAAGCTTCTTCTAAGGTATCGCCTTCTGTCATACAACCTTCAAGCTCTTTAACTTTTGCAAAAAATCCTCCCTCGGGATATGGAATGATCTCTATTGTGTAAGGTAAACTCATATAATATTCAATACTTTCTTTTGCAGTTTTCTTCATAGTAATCCTCCAACTCAAGTAGTTTTATAACCTGTTTTACGTAATACTGTTTAACAGGTTTTTTATAGGGAATGGTTATTAGCATCTCCTTTCCTTTTTTTCTGTAAACGTAATGGCTGCTGCCTCCTCTTGGCTGACGAACTTCATAATCAAATGCTTTTAGTAGTTTATCAAGGTCCTCAAATCTTACATCTTTAGGGTTATTAAATAAATTTTCTAAAAGCTTGCATATTCGTTTAATATTTTCCATCAACCCTTCCTTCAAATAATATCATATACGATATTATTGTCAATATCTAAAAATATCAGATTTAAAAATATCAGATTTCCCGACTCGATTCAACAGCTTTTTATGTCATAAGCCCTTATAACTAATACTATTATTTACTTATTTACTATTATTTCCATTGATTTCTGCTTATGTTTTGCACGCTTTCTACTTGTGTATTTGTTTGCTTTGAGTAGCCTTTTACCTATTACGAGAGCCCTACTCTCTGAAAAACAGAAAGAATAAAAAGGCTTGATGTAGCAGGAGCTTTATCTTAAGCTAATTGCTGCTGGTGGAGCAAAGTTTTACATTTATAAAAACTTCAAAGGAGACCATTATGCTTGAAAGAATCATTAAAAAGGCTAAGGGGTTAGAGAGTCTGGATAATGAAGAGATAGAGTTTGTTATTAAACGCGATAACATTGAAGAGATCTGCGAGGCTGCAAATGAGGTAAAAGAGCACTTTTTCTCAAACAAGATCCAGTTCTGCTCAATAATAAACGCCAAAAGTGGTAAATGCTCTGAGGATTGCAAGTTTTGTGCTCAATCCGCTCATTACAACACCAAATCCCCTGTTTATGGGTTTGTGGATTTAAGTGAGATAGAAAGAAGGGCAAGGGAGTACAAACGATACGGCGTAAAAAGATTTTCAATTGTTACAAGCGGAAAATCTTTGCCCAAAAAGGACCTCAATAAGCTTCTGGATGGAATAAAAATAATTAGAGAAAGCGGGCTTCTTGCGGATGCATCCGTAGGTATTCTGGATAGAGAAACATTGATCAGGTTGAAAGAGGCGGGGTTGTCTGGCTATCACCACAACCTTGAGACATCAAGGAGCTATTTCAAGAATGTATGCACCACACATGAGTATGAGGAGGATGTATCCTGTATAAAAAACGCGGTGGAGCTTGGCTTTTTTGTCTGCTCTGGTGGAATATTTGGTATTGGTGAGAGCTGGCATCATAG
Organism: uncultured Desulfurellales bacterium; assembly: GCA_964544085.1. Taxonomy (GTDB): domain Bacteria; phylum Campylobacterota_A; class Desulfurellia; order Desulfurellales; family Hippeaceae; genus CAZIZT01. Next base: position 31,106 of record CAZIZT010000023.1, on the reverse strand, counting down.
GGTTGAGCTTGCCTTAACGTTAAAAGAGATGAATGTTGATTCCATCCCTCTAAATTTTTTAAACCCCATAAAGGGAACGCCTTATGAGAATTTGACACCTTTAAGCGAAGATGAGGCGTTAAAGATTATAGCTCTTTACAGATTTTTACTCCCCGATAAGCAGATAAGGATTTGTGGCGGAAGAAATACCGTTTTTAAAAAAGAAACGAAGTATAAGATCTTAAAAAGTGGTGCATCCGGTTTAATGGTAGGCAATTACTTAACCGTTTCTGGTTTTGATATTCCATCTGATCTGGAAGATATAAAGAGGCTCGGTTTGACGCTGATGTGATATTCTGGCAGTGAAGGCTTCGTTGAACGTTTTCTGTGCAAGTATCGTCTTTGTAGTGTCTAACAAAAGATGCTCTACAGCGACTTATGGGCTAATACCCAACAAAAGCTGTCTTGACTTTAAAAGACACAATACTCGAAACTCAAAGCATATACTTAATGTCAAAAAACAAAGTTATAAGTTTTTTTACAATAGCAACAAATATTACAAAAATATAGTTTCCATTCTTACAATTGCACATCCAAAAAAAGATTCTAAAAATGCTATCTCTAATCTGGGGCATAAAAAACCTGCTTGGTGCAATGAAAATTTATATCAGATATGTTAAAGGTTTTGTGGGTCGTAACACCAAACCCAATTGCACAAAATTATACAAACCCCGGAAGAACGCATGGTAATTATCTCAATATGCAAAAATGCAAAAGAAAACCCGCTTTAATGTAACAATTGAATGTTTCTTGCTAAAGGCTGTTTTTACTCACCAGATAGAAGGGAGAGTCAACCCTAAACGGCGTTATCGCAGGCTTTTAATGGTGCCCCGAGCAGGAATCGAACCTGCGACACCAGGATTAGGAATCCTGTGCTCTATCCGACTGAGCTACCGGGGCACACCAGCGGTTGAAATGATAACAATCGTCCTCTTACCTGTCAAGCGCTATTGTTGATAGCCGCTTTCACCCTCCTTTGGCACAATACAGATAATCACAAAATCATCATCGCCCGTATTTCTATATTGATGCTCAGCATTGGCAGGCACGTAAGCTACACAGTTTTTCTCCAGCCTGTACTCCTTGCCATCCAGATAGAGCACACCGGTTCCATCTACAACGAAATTGATGTGTGGCCATGGATGCGAATGTCTCGGCGTGTAACCACCCTTTTTTACTCTGAAAAGTCTCATAACGTGGGAATCCCACCCCTCTTTTGGTCCTACAAGTATTCGCTTTGTAACACCCTTTGCGCCTTCCCATTGTTGAACCAACTCAGCTATCTCGTTAAGACATCTAACAAACATAAAAACCTCCTTTTTAAATGCTTTTATTATACCTATCCCGTATTACATTAGAAAGCTGTTTCTTTACTAACTACTCTGTTGATTTTTAGCTGTAAATCAATTATCTTTGTGCCATGGATCGCCTGCATGTTGTATCATATTATCTCTACACAATAGTCGTTGGACTGGCGATAGTACTTGTACTGATTCACATGCTCTATCAAAGAAGGAGTCCATCAAGCATCGTAGCGTGGCTTCTGTCCATTATCTTTCTACCGTACGTAGCCATTCCACTCTACCTTATTTTCGGCTCAAGAAAGCTCAGAGAGCGCAAAAAATCGTTCATTATTATGGACGACGATACAAGTTACGAATGCGAATCTGAACCTGCTGTTGCCAGCATACTAAAGGGAAACGGAATACCACCGCCAACCTGTCATAACAGTTTCGAACTCTTTACAGATGGTGTCAGTGCATACCAGGTTATCATGGAACACATAGAAAAAGCCACACAAAGCATCTACATAGGCACCTATATAATGGAGTATGATCAGGCAACAAAGAAGCTTTTTAAGTTGCTTGTACAGAAAGCAAAAAGCGGCGTAGATGTGAAGCTTTTACTCGATTCTGTGGGTTCGTACAAACTCTACCTATCAAAAAGAAGGCTTAAAAAGCTAAGAGCAAGTGGCATAGATATAAGCTTCTTTTCGCCCATATTCACCATTCCACCCAACAGCTACATAAACCTACGCAACCATCGAAAGATCTACATCTTCGACAAAGAAACCGTGCTATCAGGGGGAATGAATCTATCGAAGGAATACATCAGTCCAAAACCTTCGCCTTACCTTCAGGAAGATCTCCTTTTCAAGCTCCGCGGTGCGTCCGTTCTACACTACCTTGAGGTCTTTGCCTCAGACTGGGAGTTCGCATCCGGTAAGAAGCTCGACATATCAAGCAACATTGAGAGAAGAGTTGGCACACAGATCCTTCAGGTGGTACCATCAGGGCCCGATCTCGATGGTGATGCACTCTTTGAGGCGCTGATGGTGGCTATATACGCAGCCCAGAAACGCATCTGGATTGTAACACCCTATTTTGCACCTGACAGCAGTCTGATGCGTGCGCTTTTAATCGCCAAAAGGCGATCTGTTGACGTTAAGCTGATAACTCCACTCGAATCAGATCACATTATAGCAGATCTAACAAGAAGCAGCTACATGAGAGAACTTGAGGAGAACGGCGTCCATGTAGCGTTGTATTCCAGCAAAATGCTCCATGCAAAGGCTATCCTATTCGATGATTCAAGTGTGATGGTCGGAAGCCCAAATTTCGACAACCGCAGCCTATTTTTGAACTACGAGATTGCAAGCTTTGCCTATTCGAAGGAGACAATAAAAGCGGTGGAGGCATGGATGCTCAAGCTGTTAGCAAATTCAACGCAGAGCATGCCTCCGGCAAGCAGGTACAGACAAGCAGCAGAGAACTTCATGCGCATATTCGCACCGCAAATCTAATCCAAAAGGCTACTTACCGCTACGATCGCGCCACATCTCCTCTCGAGCCATAGTATGGCCACAATTTGGGCATTTCATCTCAGTACAGGGCACACCACGCTGATGTTCAACACGCGTGCCACACTTTAAACAGATACAGTAACCAGCAGGGCCGTATCCGCCCCCGCCTCTGCCCATACCTTTGCCTCTTCCAGATCCTCTTCCCATACCACTGCCAAATGGCATCTTTATCCTCCTGAAAAACTTTTTATAGTTCTATTCTGCTTCCGTCTGCGTAAATCAAACTTATCATCAACGTAAGGTAATCCCTCAGATGCCTCGTAATTAGAAAATTTCTCCTGACAAACTCGTGCGCTTTCTCACCCATTTCTTTCCTTTTAGCATCGTGATAGAGAAGATACCTAACTCTCAGAGCCGCACCCTCAGGTGTATCAACAAGGAATCCCGTGTGATGATTGATTATTTGCAAACGGATCCCCCCTACATTCCCACCAACGACGGGTTTGCCCTTCCACATTGCCTCTGTTACTGTTAGACCAAAGCCTTCCTTCAAGGATTTTTGAAGCACAACATCCGCACCGCGCTGAAGTGCATTAATGGTCAAATTGGCATCCGGTGGGAGCATCAATATGTGGATGTCTTTATCATCACCAACGGCCCTTTTTACCTCGTTATACACAATCTCACCTTCAGGATCATCAGTAGCCATACCGCCTGCAAGCACCAGCTGCAGATGTGGTATGGATGGCTTTAGAAGCTTATAAGCATGGATGACACCCAGGGGATCCTTAAACCTGTCAAAACGTGAAACCTGCAGCATTATTGGTGCATCTATATCTATACCAAGATCATCGTATGTCTTCTCAATCTGATCTGTTGAGAGCTCTCTATTTTTATCACTCAAAGGATCTATGCTGGGTGGTATAATAAAGAGGGGATGTGGCAACTGCTGTGCAAAGCTAATCATAGAGAATATGCTTGCATCGTAGTTAATAACAAATTCCCTTAGATACCTCCAGAGACTTCTCGAAGGTTTGCTAATATCGATATGACACCTCCATACCCACTTGCCACGTCTCTTGGGTATGAACTTAATAATAGCTGCAGGCTGAGGATCATGAATGAAGACAATATCAGCACTCTCAAGTTCATCCTTAAATTTGTTTGCATTGCTGGCGTTTGTATTCTCATATACACCCAGCAGCTCCTGCGGAATCTGAATATCGCTGCCCTGAAGCGCATTATGCATGCTCTTTGTGCACTTGAAGAAATCCTCGCTGCCCTCTATCACATACCATCTTGCATCTATACCCAACTGCTGCATCAGCGGCACAAGTCTGTGCAAAATCTCAGCAACCCCACCACCCAGCCTCGTTGAGTTAACATGGACCACCTTTTTACCCTCAAGTAGCGCTGCGAGCTGATGCAGGTAGGATATGACGTCAGAACCAACAATTTCCCTATAGGATTCAAGTTCAACCATCTTTTCCTTCTCCGCCCGAAAAGTATTCGTTAAACAGTTTTGACAGCCTTTCCCTCAACTCCGGCAGTGTCATGAAATGTGGATCTATTCTCTCTATCATTGTGCATAGATCGCGGTACTTCGTCCCCCACTTCAAAAGCCATGTCCGGAAATCATCAACGCCTCTGCCTTGTCTTCTTCTTGCATCAACAAAGTGATAAAAGATACTCCCGTTTGAAAATCTGTTTATCTCATCCTTGAGCTGCTCTGGCTTATGGATAACCCTGTGCGTATCAAATACAACCATCTGCGATTTTACAAAGTAAAACTTATTCTCAGACGATGCAACAGGCGGTACATCCAACTCGTCCAGTCGCTCATCAATAACATCCAGTAGTTTCTGCCTTACGCCCTCCATATCGGCGAACCTTGCTGGATCTATGACGGACAAACGCTCTGCGAGCACCTTATCATGAAGAGCATGAAATGCCCAGTAGGCAAAGTCGTTCATAAATTCCGGTTCCACAAACCGCGGGCTTAACAGATAGCCCCAGAAGTGGTAGTATATGCTATCCGCATCTATATCGGCAAGCTCTTTCCTGAGCCCGCTTAACGTTTGAACGCTTATGCCCGTGGCTATAGGCAATAACGTGCAGTCCTTTATCACGAACAGATCACCATCCACCTTTAACCTCCAACAAACATCTTCAACAAATTCCTTAGTTCCTTAACGGTTAGCACGTTGTAACGGGCTCTGGAGTGGCCCAGACCCACCTTCACAGAATAAGCATACTCTGGAAGCACATTAAAGATATTTTCGTCCGTAAAATCATCACCAGCTGCAAATATGAAATCACCCTCTTTAACATCCTTAAGCCATTCCATCACCGCTTTACCCTTATTGACATTGATATCCTTTATCTCCAAAACCCTGTTTCCATCCATTACCTCCAGTTTGAATGACGATGCGTAGCTCAACAATGTTTCCTTTAACTCCACTGCCCTTATCTCGGCAAGCTGACTATCCACCTTTCTGTAATGCCATACGAGCGAAAATTCTTTCTCCTCAATAAAAGAGCCAGGGGTTCTATCAACATAAACCTCAAGAATCGGTCTAATCTCCTCCTTCCATGTTGCTGTCTCCATGAGTTCGGTCTGCTTCCACTGCTCCCCGGGTTTCTTTACCCAGACACCGTGTTCAGCAACAAGGGCAACGTCCAGATCGCTGAACCAGTCTTCAAGTGTAGCCTTATCCCTGCCGCTCACAATTACAACGCTACAACCATCGCATGAATTGAGACGTCTGAGCAGCTCCTTTAGCTCATCATCAGGTTTAGCCTGATCGGGCTTCTCCACAAAATCGATGAGTGTACCATCGTAATCAAGCAGAAATAGCCTCTTTGTAGCCCTCTTAAACGCAGAGAGCATCTGCTCTTTTACAGCTTCGTTTACAATTCTGACAAAGAGCTTCTTCTGCATATTGACAATATCCATCAATGATCCGATAAAATCCTTTGCCCATCTAACGATATTGTAACGTTTTATCCTCTCAATCATGATCTTGTTGCGCCTCTGCTTCTCCACATAAGGCATTTTCAGCGCCTTTTCAATGGCAGAAGCTATTTCAGCCGTATCGTTAGGGTTGACAAGTAGAGACTCCCCAAGCTCCTCAGCTGCTCCTGCCATCTCGCTCAGGATCAATACGCCTCCAAGATCCGGTTTGGACGCAAGAAACTCTTTGGCAACAAGGTTCATGCCATCTCTTACAGGTGTTATTAAAGCAATATCTGAAACCCTGTAAAGAGCAAGCAGCCGTTTGAAAGGAACCGAACGGTAGAGGTAATGCACGGGCAACCAGTCGAATGTTGCTCTTTTGCCGTTGATATTGCCTACCACCTCATCTATTTCTTTTTTTAAGGATTTGTAATGCTCAACATTGGTCCTTGATGGTACAACCAGCAGAATCAAAACCACCTTACCCCAGTAGCCGGGATTTCTCTCAAGGAACCTGTCAAAGGCGGAGAGTTTGTTCAATATCCCCTTTGTGTAATCGAGCCTATCAACGGAGAGGACAATCCTGCACCCCTTAACCCGGTAAAGTATCTCCTCTATCTCGTCTTTCAGTGCATCATCGGGTATACTAAAACGCTTGTAATCTATGCCTATGGGAAACATATCCGCTTTAACCACATGATCCTCATGGCGATTGGAGTAAATAAAACCCATTTCACTGTCAAAACCGAGCACCCTTCGTACGCTCTCAAGGAAGTAGCGTACGTAATCGTATGTGTGAAAGCCCAGCAAATTGGCACCTATCATACCCCTCAGGATCTCTTCGCGATAGGGAAGCATTCTGAATATCTCGAAAGATGGAAAGGGTATGTGCAGGAAAAATCCTATACCTGCCTGAGGATTCCTGGATCTCAATATCGCTGGCAAAAGCAGAAGCTGATAATCGTGCACCCATATAAGGTCATCGTCTTCAGCTATGGAGTTCACAATTTCGGCAAATTTCGCATTTACCTTCTGATAGCCCTTCCAGTAACTCTTCTTATTAACCACATAAGAAGGAAAATAGTGGAAAAGTGGCCATAGCACGTTGTTTGAAAAACCATGATAATAACTATCAACCTCACTCTGCGTCAGGAACACAGGTACACACGACTCCCTATGAAGATGGTGTTCAATCTTCTCAATATCCTTGTCGCTTAAATGATCCAGTGCAATGCCAGGCCAGCCCACCCAGAGGGAATTATAATCCTTATAAAACGATGCAAGACCTGTGGATAAACCACCCACGCTCCTTGTGTAGGTAAGTGGACCGTTTTTTCTCTGTTTGGAAACGGTCACGGGCAACCTGTTTGAAACAATAATGAGTCTGCCCATCTCATTCCTTCCTTGAGTTGCACAAAAAAGTTAGACAGATGCCGGCCAAATCAGGTCTTGCAGGACGGAATAGCTTTGCCGGCGTGCTTCTCCAGCCTTATATGTTGCATCCTCAAACGTGAGAAGACCCCGGAGATGCTCTCCAGCTCGTCCCTGATGCGCTCTATAGTCTGCTGATCACCGCAGATCAGTAACTCGTCACCAGCAAAGAGCTCGGAAACCTCATTGGGATGCAACCACTTGCCATCCCGGAAGATGTACATAATGCGTGCACCCTTGTAGGTCAGCTCACCATCGTCCCTGCTTGGCGCCACATCGCGTGTTAACGTTCCGAAAATCAGCATCCTGCCATCGGGCAACTTTATTGGCACGCCGGACTCAAGCAGATCCAGAATCTCCCTGTCATTTATGGCTTCAGGGGAAACAGCAAGATACGGCAGGTTGCACATAAGGATATTCCTGAGAGCCTCTATCTGGTGGACCGGCGAGTAGGACTTATCTGGTACCTGCGCCTCATAGAGGCTCCTGTAGCGAACCTTAAGCTTGCTTGAACCCTCCGCCTGTACGATGTAGGCAAGCAAAACCGTAAAGGCAGCCGGTGCAAGCAGGTGATATCCGCCAGTCATCTCTGTAACCATTATAATCGTAGCCAGGGGCGCTCTTGCCGCTGACCCAAACACAGCAGCCATGCCAATAACGGCAAAAATGGCCGATGATTGATGAAACAGATGAGCAAAGAAGCTGCCCAGCATGGCTCCTATAAAGAGCGTCGGCGCGAAAACACCACCCGATCCTCCCGATGACACTGTAAAAGTAAACGCAAACATCTTGGCAATCACCAGAATGGCAAGCAGTGAAAGTGCCATTTTGCCGTTTATCGCTTCCTGTATCCAGCCATAGCCACCGCCGAGCACCTGTGGAAATACAAGGGCTATTAAGCCAACCACAAGTGCACCAAGCGCGGGCTTGAAGTGAGGGGGTATCTTTATCATGTGAAACCCATCACGCACATAATAGAAAACATTGGGCAGCAGTATCCCGATTAAGCCACTGAAGATGCCCAGAACGGCAAGATACACATAGGTGGATGCGTGGCGAGCTTCAAGACCTACAGGAACGCTAAATATAGAACCCCAACCCATGATAAAACCGGTAGCCACATATGCAATTATTGAACCAAGGAGAGTGTATACAAGTGCGCTCGATTCAAACTCCATATCGCTGTAGAGTACTTCTATGGCGAAGATGGATGTTCCAATCGGTGCCCTGAATATAGCTGAGAGACCAGATGCCATACCTATCAGAACAAAGAGTCTGCGCTCCTCTATGGATGCCTTCCGGAAATGAGCATAGATAGAGCCCACGCCGGATGAAAACAGCGCTGTAGGACCTTCTCTTCCCGCCGAACCGCCTGTGCCTATGGTAATTGCTGAAGCAACGATTTTCAGCGGCGTCACTATGGGTCTGATATAACCCCCCGTCCTGTGAAACGAGCGCACAGCCGTATCTGTACCATGGCCTTCCGCTTCTGGTGCAAACGTATAAACCAGAAAACCAGAGATAAGACCACCGGCCACTATGACAGGCACTATCAACCACGCATGGTAGGATGTATTTGTTTTCGAACCCATCAAGATATTCAGCACATCAGGGGGTGTGTAGCCCGCTATCATTGTCAGGGAATAGTGACCAACAAGTTTTAATAAGAAAACAAAGATCTGAGCGCTGGCAGCACCCACAAGCCCGATGATGATTGTATCGATAAGCAACGCGCTTTTTCTCATAGTACATCACCTCGATCAGTGGAGAAGATGCCACAGGCCCTTTATACCGCCAATCAGGAATTGACTTGCTATAGCACCAAGAATCAGACCCATGATCCTCGTCATTATCTTCATGCCGGTGACACCCAGCAACTTATCGATCTTTGCAGCATAGTACAAGGTCAGATACACAACAACCACCGAGGCAACAACAGCAACAACGCTCGTAAGATACTCACCGGGCGTGTGGGCTCTGTCATTGAAAAGAATCAATACGGCTATTACACCAGGACCGAACAGGATAGGAATGCCAAGCGGAACAACGGCAATATCCTCTTTGGTTTGAGCCTCGTCATTCTCTTCCTGGGTGTGGTGAGCCTTTTTGGGTTCACCATAGACCATATTAACTGCTATAAGCATGATTATAATGCCACCGATGACCTTTATCGACTCTACATTAATGCCAAATACTCGAAAAATAGCCTCACCAAGGAAGAGCGTTATGATGCTTGCTACAAACACCGTAAGGCTTGCCTTCCGGGATACAACTCCAACAGCCTTTTCATCACCCTCAGGCAGAAGTGGCAGCATGATACTTGCAGCTGCAATCGGGTTCAGAATGGTAACAAGCGTTATAAACTGGTGCAAAAAAAGCTTAACACTAAAATCCCACATTTGTTAATACAATATACCACCAGCACAGGATAATCAAGTCCAAGCAAGGAATTTTTTCTAAAACTTGTTAAAATAGCCGCTGCAACAGCGTTTTTTTGCCATGAACAACTAACCGCTGCTTGCACGGGTAACAGCAATAAAGATAGCAAAAAGAATAATGACCATACCGAGTGTCTGTACAGGTGTAATTACTGTATGGAAAAAGATATAGGCAAGTATGGTTGAACCTACTGGCTCTCCGAGTGTTGATATGGAAACAGCGCTTGTCTTGGTATATTTCAAAGCCCAGTTGAAGGAGGTGTGTCCCAGAATCTGTGGAACCACAGCAAGCAAAAACATATACAGATAGGCATTAGCTGGGTAACCGAAAAACTTCTGGTGAGTAATAACGGCAAAAATGAGCGAAAAAATGGCAGAAAAAGTGTAGATAAGAACCACATAGCTCAACGTGTCCATGTTCCGCCTCAGATAGGATCCAGCCAAAAAGTAACCCGTTATGGCGATAGCACCCATCAGTGCAAGTAAATCACCCAGAAAAGCTCTTCTGTCAAACTGAGAGGTAAACAAGCCACCATCAGCCGATGCAAGAATTGCACTGCCAATCACAGAGAGGGCTATTGCAAGCACCATCATGCGATTCTGTTTTTCCTTAAGCACAACGGCGGAGAATATTCCCACGAAAATCGGGCTTGTACAGACTAACGTAACCGAGCTTGGTATGGATGTGAACTTAATCGATGTTACCCATAACATAAAATGGGCACTTAAAAAAAGGCCGCTCAGGGCAGAAATGGCAAGCTCTCCAGGGCTTATCCTTATAGTTCTTCTGCCTTTCAAAAACCAGAAAGCTATTAGCAAAAGGGAGGATATACTCAGTCTGTATGCCGTAATAACAACGCTTGGTACATCTGACGCAAGTCTGATCAGTATGGCGGCAAACGATATGGAAACCACCCCAACAAACAGGGCAATGTATATTTTGAGGTTCATGACACCCCTTGCAAATTTTGATCACCAATTATGCACAGTAATACAACAGGTGTCAACCGTTATAGGTATAATTTAGTGTTTTAATTTTGCAACGGGTTGTGTATAATCCGACGGTTGTGTATTTGTATGATCTTTAGCCTTAAGGAGATACTATAGCCATGAAGAACCTTGTTATAGTTGAGTCGCCAGCAAAGGCAAAAACGATCTCCCGTTTTCTTGGGAAGAACTACGATGTGATGGCATCATATGGTCATATAAGGGATCTGCCGGAGAAATCCTTTGGTGTAGACATAGAAAATGGATTTAAACCGCGCTATGTGGTGCCCAGAGAGAAAAAACCTATTGTAGACAGCATAAAAAAAGAGGCACAGAAAGCTGACACGGTTTACATAGCCACAGATGAGGATCGAGAGGGAGAAGCAATCGGATGGCACATTGTCAAAGCAACCAAACTAAACGAAGATAAGGTGAAGAGGATCGTATTCCATGAGATAACCAGATCGGCAATACTAAGTTCACTTGAATCCCCACGTACCATAAACATCGACATGGTTAATTCGCAGGAAGCGCGCAGAATACTGGACAGGATCGTAGGATACAAACTTTCGCCGTTGCTTGCAAAAAAGATAAGGAAGGGACTCTCAGCCGGTAGGGTTCAATCTGTAGCTCTAAAGCTTATTGTTGACAGAGAAGAAGAGATTGCCAATTTCAAACCCCAGGAATACTGGACAATACAGCTTGTCTTTGATAAGGAAATCACCGCTCAGCTTATATCTGTGGATGGAGAGAAGCTTGAGAAGTTCACCATTAAGAGTGAAAACGATGCTCTAAAGATAAAGGACAGAATTCTAAAGGAGACATTCAGGGTAGCATCTGTAACGAAGCGCAAAACTAAAAAGAAACCTGAACCACCATTCATAACAAGCACGCTCCAGATGGCGGCATCAAATCTACTTGGATTCTCAGCCAACAAAACAATGCGCATAGCCCAACGTTTGTACGAAGGTGTGGATATCGGCTCCAACAGAATAGGCTTGATAACCTACATGCGCACAGATTCGTTCCACATCGCAAAAGAGGCACAGGATAAGGCACTCTCGTTGATTGAGGAACTCTTTGGCAGTGACTATCTACCGGATAAACCAAATGTATACAAAACAAAGTCCCGTATGGCACAGGAGGCTCACGAGGCGATCAGACCGACAGACCCAGCAATGTTGCCTGAGATGGTAAGAAACTACCTTACTGATGATGAATTCAAGCTCTACACCCTGATCTGGAAGCGATTTATGGCAAGTCAGATGAGGGAAGCCATTTTCGAAAACGTCATAATAACATTCGCATCCGACAGCTTTGAAGCCAAAGCAACCTATAAAACCACCCTGTTTGACGGTTATATGCGCGTGTGGGATTACGGCAAACAGGAAAATAAGGAGCCTCCAGCCTTGAAAAAAAACCAGCAGGTTGATCTTACAGATGTACAACCGAAACAGCACTTTACGGAACCCCCACCCAGATATACCGAAGCCACACTAATCAAGGAGCTCGAAAAGCATGGTATCGGTAGGCCCTCTACCTATGCCACCATTATTGATACGATAATCTCAAGAGGTTATGTTGTCCTGAAGGACAAAAAATTTTACCCACAGGAAATCGGTATTACAACAAGCAAAATGCTCGATAAGTTCTTCTCAGAGATCATAAATGTGAGTTTTACTGCAAAAATGGAAGAGGGGCTCGATAAGATAGCTCAAAGGAAGCTTGACAAGATTAAACTCCTGAGTGACTTCTATGACAGGTTCAAAAAGCTGCTTGATATTGCCTATGAAAAGATGGAAAATTTAAAACCAAAGCCTGAGCCCACAGATATAACCTGCGAGCTATGTGGTGCACCAATGGTTATAAGAGAAGGCAGGTTTGGCAAATTTCTGGCATGTTCCAACTACCCAAAATGCAAGAACACAAAACCTCTAAATCAGGAGATAACCGACGAGACCTGCGAGCTGTGTGGTGCACCAATGGTGGTCAAATACTCAAAAAAAGGTGTCAGATTTCTGGCATGTTCCAACTACCCAAAATGCAAGAACACAAAACCTTTCCCCACAGGATTGAAGTGCCCGGTATGCGGCGGTGACCTGATTGAACACGCCTCCAAGAGGGGACGATTTTATGGATGCTCAAACTACCCCGAGTGCAAGTTTACAGCACGTGGCGAACTTAAAAACGCTACCTGTCCCAAATGTGGTTATACACTGTTTGTTAAAAGAAAGGACGGATGGCACTGCGCACGAAAGGGATGCGACTATGTAGAGCCGCAAGAAAATCAAGAAAATAAACAGTAAAAAAGCCCTCCTTCGACTAAAAACAATCGAAGAAGGGCCACAAAGATGGCTAAATCTCGAAACTCTCGCCTGGCTTTACTACTTTAACCTGTGCCTTGTCTCCCACAAGCTTTACAAATCTCTCAGGCTCCTGTTTGATGATATCCCAGGCGCTGTAGTGCATCGGCATTACTACCTTCGGTTTCAAGAATTCGACGGCCTTTGCGCCATCCTCAACACCCATGGTAAAGTTATCACCGATAGGTATCATTGCAAGGTCAAGCCCTATCTCACCAATCAACTGCATATCCATAAACAGACCTGTGTCACCAGCATGGTAGATCTTTTTGCCGTCAATCTCAACAACAAAGCCACACGGATTGCCGGTGTAGATGATCTTATCACCATCAATTACCGCACTGCCATGATGAGCAATCGTCAACTTCACCCAGAAATCATCGCTGAAGCGTTTTGCTCCTCCGATATGCATTGGTGCAACGTTCTCGACTCCCTGATTTGCGCAGTACATGGCAAGCTCATAGGGTGCAACAAGGGTGGCAGAGTTGGATTTTGCTATCTGCACAGCATCACCGAGATGGTCACCGTGTCCATGTGTAACAAGTACGTAATTCACCTTGATCTGCGAGGGTTCCAGACCACCTTTCACATCAGGATTGCCGTTTATGAAGGGATCGATAATGAAGCTTGTGCTATTTCCTTCAACCAGCACACAGGAGTGACCGATAAATGTTACCTTCGCCATAGCCCACCTCCTTTTTAGCAGAATCTCATTACTATAATAACCTTCAGCGCCGAAATATCAAGTTTATGCATCGGTGCTGCTCACTTTTTCAGAAAGCGGCTACCGGGTTTCTCTATCGGCACTCCCTGTTTACATAGCGGACACTTATCAGGCTCATAGTTCTCAATCTTCAAACGGATCAGCGCAAAATAATCAAGTGAACCGGGGTCAAACTGGCCGGTTCTATCTACAAGCGCCCCTACACCCACAATATTATCTGTATAGCGCCGCACCACATCCAGTGTTTCATTTACACTCTTGCCAGTTGTGACCACATCCTCAACAACGAGTACCCGCTCATCGGCGGATATATGAAATCCCCTGCGCAGGGTAAGTTTACCTTCCACACGCTCAGCAAAAATACCACGCACCTCTCCACCGAGTGCCCGTGCCACCTCATAGGAGACAAGGATCCCACCAACGGCAGGTGCAACCACCACATCGATCTGCTTTTCTCTGAAGTGGTCAGCTATAGAGGCGCACAACGCCTCAGCATCGTGAGGATACTGCAGTACCAGTGCACTCTGCAGGTAATACTCGCTGTGCAAACCGCTTGAAAGCTGAAAGTGCCCTTTCAGGTAAGCCCCTCTCTTCCTGTAGAGATCCAGCGCTTCTTCCTGAGTTAGCATACTTCCTCCATCTGCCTGATAATCTGATTGTAAGCCGAAACAGGGTCATCGCTTGCGTATATTGGCCTACCAACGACCAGAAAATCGGCGCCGAGAGCTATCGCATCAGCAGGTGTTGTGATACGTTTCTGATCGCCAGCACTTGAGCCTTCCGGTCTTATACCGGGTGTTATCAGCCTGAAGTGGTCTCCAAAGTGCTCTCGTATTAGCGGTGCTTCCTTTGGGGATGCGACAAGTGCATTAACTCCAGCCTTCATGGCGTTCTCGGCAAACGCCAAAACAGCCTCGTGGCTTTTCATGTGAATAAGCATATCGCGTCCTATGTTCTCATCATCCATGCTGGTTAGGACTGTAACAGCACACACAAGCACATCACCATTACCAGAACCTCTGGCTGCTTCGACGGCTGCTCTCATCATATCAACACCGCCTACTGCATGAACAGTCAGCATATCCGCCCCTATCCTGCAGGCTGATTCTACGGCAAGCGCAACCGTGTTCGGTATATCGTGAAACTTCAAATCCAGAAATACCCTTTTCCCCAACCGTTTTATCTGACCGATCAATTCAGGACCATAAGCTGTGAAATTAACTGCACCTATCTTGAACCAGACAGCATCCTTCAGGCTTTCAACAAGTGCAAGTATTCGATCCTTTCCCTTCAAATCAAGCGCCACTATCAATCTTTCTTGAGCTTTCATTCTTAGCCACCCTATCGAGCACGGCATTAACAAAGGAAGCCGAGCTTTCTTTTGAAAAGGTTTTGGTTATCTCCACATACTCATCAATCACAACCGGAGGGGGTGCCTCGTCCATATAGAGCAATTCATAGATGCCAACGCGGAGAATACATCTGTCAATAAGCAGTATCATATCGTAACCTTGCTGGGCGTAGCGTGCAATCAGCGCATCTATTTCATTCATATTCTCCAGAGTACCCCTTATTAGCCTCAGGGCAAATTCCCTATCCTTTTGTGCTTTGGGAGCGTTTATATAATCTATAAACTCTTCCGGATCGCCTGCCGTTCTGAACTCGTTTGCGAATATGTACTGGATAGCGCTCTGCCTTGCCTTTCTCCTCGACATACCTACAGAATGCCGTAGAGATTGATGCTCTCAAGCAAGCCAACCATGGCATCAAAACCTTTGTTGCCCATTTTGCTGCCAGCTCGCTCTATTGCCTGCTCTATCGTATCGGTTGTTAGAACACCAAATGAGACAGGCACAGGGCTTTTTAAAGCTATTTGTGCTATCCCCTTGGCAGTTTCTTGAGCCACATAGTCAAAATGCGGTGTAGCACCTCTGATCACAGCACCGAGACAGAGCACACCATCGTAGTCCTTCTCGACGACCCTCGACAGGACCATAGGTATCTCAAGCGCACCGGGCACCTTTATTACAGTAACATCATCCTGGTTACCATTGTGCCTAACATAGGCATCGAGCGCGCCGCTTAGCAACTTATCGGTTATAAAACTGTTGAATCTGCTCACAATAATCGCTACCCGCTTACCGCTTGCGTCTATCTTTCCCTCAAGCACTCTCATAGAACCACCCCTCTACACCTTTGTTAATAGATGTCCCATTTTGTTCTTTTTGGTTTCCAGATAACATTTGTTCACACCGTTTGGATCTACCTCTATGGGCACGCGCTCCACAACCTCAAGACCGTACCCCTGAAGGCTAACGATCTTCTTGGGATTGTTTGTAAGCAACCTCATCTTCCTTACGCCCAGATCCACCAGTATTTGAGCTCCGATACCGTAATTGCGCAGATCCGGCTTGAAACCCAGTTTCAGATTCGCCTCCACAGTATCGTAGCCTTGATCCTGCAAGGCATACGCCTTAATCTTATTTGTCAAACCTATCCCCCTGCCCTCCTGCTGCATGTAAAGCACAACGCCTTTACCCTCTCTTTCCACCATCTCCATCGCCGTATGAAGCTGATCACCGCAATCACACCTGAGAGAACCGAGAATATCACCCGTTAAGCAGGAGGAATGTACTCTGACCAGCACGGGCTCGTCCTTGGTGATCTTGCCCTTGACTAAAGCTACATGCTCGAAATCGTCCACCTTGTTTTTATAGACAATAATCCTGAAGTGGCCATATTTCGTTGGAAGATCCGCTTCAGCTGTACGCATAATCAGTCGCTCATGCTGCATTCTATACTCGATTATGCTGGCTATCGTTACCATCTTTAAGCCGAATTTCTCAGCTATCTTCTCAAGCTGAGGCCTGCGAGCCATTGTGCCATCTTCATTCATAATCTCACATATCACCGCTGCAGGTATCAATCCTGCCATGCGCGCAAGATCTACACTGCCTTCAGTATGGCCTGCCCTTACAAGGACACCACCCTTTTTCGCTATGAGTGGAAAAACATGCCCCGGTTTTACTACATCTTCTGGTTTGACATCAGGCCTTATGGCTGTCTGTATTGTTATGGCTCGATCATAGGCGGATATACCCGTTGTCACACCGTATTTCGGATGCGCATCTATAGAGACAGTAAAGGCGGTTTTAAACTTGTCGTTTTCGTCCACGCTCATCAACTCAAGACCGAGTCTCTTGATCAGCGACTCATCCATAGGAAGACAAATAAGCCCCCTGCCGTAACGAGCCATGAAGTTTATTGCCTCTGGCGTTACAAACTGAGCTGCCATTACAAGGTCGCCTTCGTTTTCTCTATCCTCATCATCCACCATAATTACCATACGACCCGATCGGATCTCGTTTATTGCCTCCTCTACACTTGCAAACATGAATCACCCCTTATAGGAAACCGTTTTCTCTCAATTTATCTATCGTCAAGCCACTGCGGTCTTTCTCAAGAAGCCTCTCCACATACTTGCCAATAATATCCGTTTCCACATTAACCAGATCGTCGGCTTTTCTAAAGGCAAGATTGGTAGTCTCAAACGTGTGGGGTATGAGGCTTACCTCCAGCCACCCATTTCCCATATCGCTTATTGTCAGACTGATGCCATCAACGGCAACAGACCCTTTTACAACACACTGTCTCAACAGGCTGGGATCCAGCCAAATTCTCATAAGGTAAAAATTACCCACCCGCCGTATGAATGCGATTCTCCCGGTTGAATCCACATGCCCAAGCACAATATGGCCAGAGAATCTGCCATTTGCCGGCAATGCCCTTTCAAGGTTAACAGCATCATTTATAGAAAGCAAACCAAGATTGCTCTTCTTGAGTGTCTCAAATGATACATCACTAAAAAAGCCATCCGCTGACTTATCAATAACGGTTAAACAGACACCGTTAACAGCAACACTGTCACCCCTTTTTAGATCCTGCAGTACAACCCCGGCAGATATATGCACCCTTTTGCCACCTGCAACATCGGTTATGGCTGCAACCCTGCCCACCTCTTCAATAATACCGGTAAACATCAGAAATAGCCCTCTACCAGTATATCCCTGTCATCTATTATCCGGCACTTAATATCCTTCAAGAAGGAAACACCGCCAAAGTCACCGGGAGCATCGCTTCCAACAACATTGAAAGCACCGTACGAACCAGCAATACCCGGAGCATAGAAAAGATGTGCCTTATTGTAGAGTCGATGTCTGATAAAGTAGCCGTGCGTCCTGCTACCACCCTCTATCATACATGCACACACCTCATTTTCAAGTAAGCGTTCACACAGCTCCTGTGGCTCGAACTCACCGTTTTTGGTACTGCACTCTATCACGTTAATGTTCATAGCCCTAAGCACACTTTTGCGAGACTGATCCGCCTCCTTTGATGTGATTACATAAACGTTTTTGGTGTACTGACTGAAAATATTGGAAGAAACAGGGATACGTAGATTTGCATCAAACACAAGCCGCTTGGGTTGCCTATAACCCTTTAATCTGCACGTCAGCAACGGATCGTCCATAAGCACCGTATTTATGCCTACAGCCACAGCCCCGTATTGAGCTCTTAACCTGTGAACAATACGCCTTGAAGCCTCCGAAGTTATCCACTTCGACACGCCTCCTTTAAGCGTAATAGAGCCATTCAAGAGCATGGCGGCTTTCATAACAAAGAAGGGTTTCTTCTTTGTTACATTTTCAATAAACACCTCGTTTAGTTTTCTTGCCTCATCTTCCAGCACCCCGACCTTTACCTCTATCCCTCTACTTCTTAGAAACTCTACACCACCACGTGCCACCTCATTAACATCCCTCATGCCTATAACCACACGCTTTATGCCAGACTTGTAAATGGCAACAGAGCAAGGGGGTGTCTTTCCAAAATGGTTGCACGGTTCAAGGTTAACATACATTGTCGCACCATAAAGCAGCGAAGGGTCCCTAACAGCATTTATTGCCTCTATCTCCGCATGGGGCATTCCGGCTCTCTTATGGTAACCCTCACCTACTATCTTTGAATCCTTTACGATTACAGCACCCACAAGCGGATTGGGGCACGTGCGGCCAATTGCCTTTCTGGCAAGTGTTATTGCCCTTTTCATGTAAAATTCGTCACTGTTTTCCATCGCCTAAAAATACAACAGCCATCTTCATTTGTCAAAGGATAACACTCCCACACTCAGGCAATATTTTTTTAAACAAAGCCTGTAGGTTTTGATATAATTCCTTCAATGAAGTTTATTGGTGCTCATGTAAGCATATCAGGCGGCGTATACACAGCACCGGTAAGAGCACATCAGATAGGCGCAAAGGCGTTTGGTATGTTTGTTAAGAACCAGCGCCAATGGAGGGCTGCACCTCTGAAGGAAGAGGATATACAGCTCTTCAAGCGTCACTGCCGCATGTACGGATTTGATAGTGAGTTCATACTACCACACGCAGGGTATCTGATAAATCTTGCAACCGTTGATAAGCTAAACGCTGCAAGGTCGCTGGAATCCTTCGTGGATGAGATAAACAGATGCCACAGCCTCGGGCTTACAAAAATCAATGTCCATCCAGGCGCACACCTTGGTAAAATATCGGAAAAAGAAGCCATTGAACTGGTCGCGTCGAATATAAACAGAGCCATAGAGCAAACAGAATCGGTCTGTATAGTGATAGAGAACACAGCCGGTGAAGGCACCCACGTCGGCTACAGATTTGAGCACCTGAAACGCATCCTTGAGCTTGTTGATGACAAACAACGCATAGGCGTTTGTATAGATACATGCCACCTATTTGCAGCCGGATACAACATATCAACAGAAGATGCCTATGAAAGCACCTTTGATGCCTTCGAGAGGATTGTCGGATTTGAATGGCTAAAGGGTGTTCATCTAAACGACGCACGATCGGCTCTGGGAAGCAGGGTTGACAGGCATGAGAGTATAGGCTCTGGCAATATAGGTGTGGATGCCTTTCGCATGATGATGGAAGATAGTCGCTTTGATGGCATACCAATGATACTGGAAACACCAAGACCAGAGCTATGGAAACGTGAAATTGCTATGCTTTACGAATTCTGCGGCAATGATCGAATTAATAACAGGCGGCGTTAAAAGCGGGAAAAGCTCATACGCATTGAAGCTTGCTCTTTCAAGGAAACAGAAGAGCAGATTCTTCATAGCAACAGCCGAAGCGCTGGATGAAGAGATGACAGAGAGGATAAACAAACACAAACAAGAGCGTGGCAACCGGTTTGAAACCATTGAAGAGCCTTTAGATGTGCCCGAATCCCTGCTTCAGTTGCCTCAAAACTCCGTATGCGTGATCGATTGCATAACCCTCTGGATATCGAACCTGATGCACCATAAACGCACGGATCTGATACACAGGCTCATCGACGTTCTCAATTCTACAAGCTGCGATGTTATCATAGTAACAAACGAAGTAGGAATGGGTATCGTGCCTGCAAATAAGCTCGCTCGTCGTTACACGGAACTTCTTGGTGAAACAAACGCCAGAATAGCCGAAATATCCGACAGGGTAACGCTGATGATAAGCGGCATACCAGTAACCATAAAGGGAGGACTGAACAATGGGATTATTCGATGAGACGCTGGGCTACATTAGACCTGTGTCGAAGGCTGTTGAACCGGCTGTGAGAAGACACCTCGATAACCTTACCAAACCACCCGGAAGCCTGGGAAGGCTTGAGGAGCTCTGCATTCGCTACTGTCTTGCGCGTAACACCGACAGACCCAATATCAGAAAAAAGACCATCGTAACATTCGCCGCGGATCACGGCGTTACAGAAGAGGGCGTATCTGCCTACCCAAGCGAGGTAACACCGCAAATGGTATTGAATATGCTGTCTGGCGGTGCGGCTATAAACGTGCTGGCAAGACACGCCGGGGCTACACTCAAGCTTGTCGATATTGGTGTTGATTATGAGTTTGGTGATGCAGATGGTCTTATAGACATGAAAATAATGCGTGGCACCCACAACATTGCCAAAGGAAGGGCTATGAGCAAAGAGGAAGCACTCCTTGCAATAGAAGCAGGGATATCAATCGCCTATCAGACTATAGATGAGGGAGCCGATCTGCTGGGCACAGGAGACATGGGCATCGGCAACACCACAGCTTCGGCGGCACTGGTGTGCGCATACCTGCACCTACAACCCGAGGAGGTGACAGGCAGAGGTACAGGTATCGATGAGACAACCCTGAGGAGAAAAACAGACGTGATACACAGAGCCCTGAAAGTAAACTCAGAATACCTGACCGATCCAGTGGATACGTTATCAGCACTTGGGGGTCTTGAAATAGCCGGTATCTGTGGATTGATATTAGGTGCAAGCTCACGCGGCATACCCACCGTAATTGATGGGTTTATATCCAACGCCGCTGCATTGGCTGCGGTGAAGATCTGTCCGGGAGTCAAGGATTATCTGTTTTTCAGCCATAAATCCGCTGAAAAAGGCAGTGATGCGGTCTTCTCATTCTTTGATGAGAAGCCTATCTTGGATCTTGAAATGCGACTTGGTGAAGGAACGGGGGCTGCTCTTGCCATGTGCATAATCGACGCTGCTATCAAGATATACAACGAGATGGCAACATTCGATTCTGCCGGCGTTTCCCAATCAACCCTATGAGAGGACTAATAAGCGCCCTCAGGACGCTTACGATTCTACCCATACCGGGAGAAGAGTCGCACAAGCTATCCGAAGCACTGCGCTGGTTTCCGCTCGTTGGTGCCACGATAGGGTTTTTCCTCTATCTTCTATCCACAGGCTTCATCAGGCTCACCGACAGCAGAGCGGTCGGTGCAGCTCTGTTTGTTGGGTTCTCAGCCCTCATCACAGGCGGCATCCATCTTGACGGTCTGGCTGATTTTTCCGATGCTCTGCAGACAACTGCAACCCAAAAAAGGCGCCTTGAGATCATGAAGGATAGCCGCATAGGAGCCTTCGCAGCAGTAGCTGTTGCACTGAATCTCTTAATTAAATGGGCACTGATTTTTGCACTGTTCAACCACGGTGCTGGCAGATTAACGGTGGTAGCCTTCACAAACTCACGCTTATCAATGACCTATTCTGCAACATTCTTGAACTACGCAAGAAACGAGGGGGGCACAGGCGAAGGTTTCGTCAAAGATGCATCCGTAACCGACTTTTTAATGGCACTGGCTGTCACACTGGCACTGGATGGTATTCCCTTTGCAGCGGGTGGAGTGTGTCTGCTTCTGATAAGCATGGCTTTTACCATCGGCTTTGCTGCGTTCTGCAAGGAATTCTTCGGTGGTGTAACCGGTGACATACTCGGAGCAACAAACGAGATCGTAGAGTTAATAACGCTTCTTTCTGCGCTGATGCTGATAACTATACTACCATGGAGCTTCAAATGGTAAGATACCCGTACATGCACGGAGGCAACTATCAGCCATACCTCAAACGTTTTGGTATCCAGAGGAGTGATATTATCGATTTCAGCGTCAGCCTAAACCCATTGGGCATGCCAGATGTATTGAAAAGGTGTATCAAAGAGCATATCGATGCATTTGAACGCTACCCATCCCCCAACGGGGAGGGGCTGCTTGAGTTTGTTAGACAACGCTTCGGTATTAAAAGGGCGCTCCTTGCCACAAATGGTGCAGCTGAGGCTATTTACCTGGTGACGGGCATTACGGGCATAAAATCAGCTCTGCTAATTGAACCTTCCTTTTACGATTACAGAAGAGCGCTAATGGCAGGTGGAGTTCCAGTATACAGTTTACCACTGGAAACCAGCAATAACTTCCAGATTCCATTCTCCAGGCTCAAAAACATGCTAACAGCCGGCCGTCTTCTGTTCCTTTCAAATCCCAACAACCCGACCGGCAGATTAATCAAAAAACACAAGCTCATCGAGCTTATAGATTCATTTCCTGAAGTGACCTTTGTTGTGGACGAAGCATTCATAGGCTTTACAGAAGGCAATGGTAAGGAGTCACTCGCTCCTTTTAAGCGAGACAACCTGATAGTGATCGGCTCCTTGACGAAGTATTACGGCATACCCGGTCTAAGAGCCGGTTACATTGTAGCCTCAAAAACCATCATCGATGCAATCTCCAGACGGGTTGCACCATGGCGTATAAATGCCTGCATTGATTCATGCATCCAAAGTCTCCTTACAGCTGAAGATTACGAAAAAGAAACCGAAACACTTGTTTCAGGCGAAAGGTCGAGGTTAGCAAGGTTACTAAGCAGGATTGATGGTATCCGGTTATTCCCCACTGACACAAACTTCTTTCTTGCCCAGTGGACAAAAACGGAGAATCTCGACGACCTGATGGTATCGCTGCTAAAAGAGGGTATTTTTGTACGCGATTGCAGAAATTTTAGACATCTTAAAGGGAATTTCTTCCGGTTTGCCATTAGAAAGAAGGAAGAGAATAACCTGCTTATAAAAGCACTAAAAAAGGCATGTATGCAAGCTTGATCTGCCTTGTAAGCGCCAACCTGCTCGACATTTTACTTGGAGATCCGCCCTATAGACTCCATCCCACCCGTCTTATGGGTGTGCTCATACAGCAGCTGCAGAGACTGCTGTTCAGGTTTAACTTAAAGGGCATCTTTGGCGGACTTCTTCTTGTGTGCGGCACAATCGCGGCAAGCGTTGCCTCTGCGGTCTTACTGTTGGTGGCAACAAAACACTTCTCTGATGCAGCATCAATGGTGCTTTCCATCTACCTTCTTTACTCATCCATAGCCTTTAAGGATATGCTTAACCATGTGCACAGGATAGAAAAACCACTGAAGATAGGAAACATTGATGCGGCAAGAAAAAACCTATCCAACATAGTGGGGAGACTCACCCATAATCTCAACAATGAACAGATTGCACAAGCAACAATAGAGAGTATGTCCGAAAACTTTCCTGATGGCTGGTTTGCACCGCTTTTCTACTTTGTTGTAGGCTACCACATTGCTCGATCACTGCAGGTTGACTCCCTCACCACGGCAACCTCATTAGCCGTCTGCTACAGAGCTATAAATACGCTGGATTCAATGGTAGGCTACAAAAATTCACATTACACTCGGTTTGGTAAAATTGCAGCACGGCTTGACGATGCAATAAATTACATCCCATCACGGATTGCCTCGTGGATCATCTGTTTTGCGGCAGTGGCAGGCAGGTTTGATGCTAAAGGATGCATAAAGGTCTACCTTGCAGATAAGCACAACCACCCTTCACCCAATTCAGCTCACCCCGAAAGCGCAGCAAGCGGTGCACTCGGTGTTAAGTTAGGAGGAGATACGGTCTACTCTGAGATCACAGTAAAGAAAGCTCATATCGGTGCACACCTGCGCAAGCCCGGTATAGAAGACATCAGAAGAGCACAAAGACTGCTTATCATAGCCTGGAGCATCTCCATTATCCTATTCTGCATGGCTCTCATCATCAGGATTTCTCATCTGCTGTAGCTTTCAATAAACTCGTAACAGAAGGGGTCAAGCCTTTTAAGACCAGCATCTATAGCCGACAGGATAGCCTCAGCGTATTCATCGCGGGTTATGGGGCGTGCTATCTCCTCAAATCGATACGCAAGACCAAGCGGCCTGTACTGTGCCATAATGTTAACATAGGTGTTTGGTGAGATTTCTCTGGCTATGAAACGTGCAATATGAGCTGTGCCAGCAAGGGAGTTGGGCAGAACAAGGTGTCTAACCAGAAGGCCTCTCACCGCTATGCCCCTCTTATCCACCACAAGATCACCAACCTGTTTGTGCATCAGTTTGATCGCTTTACGCGTAACGGCCGGGTAATCCTCGGCAGAGGAGTAAAGAAGTGCGACCTTTGGGTCCCAGTACTTGAAATCTGGCATGTATATGTCTATCACGCCATCAAGCAGGCGCAGAACAGACGGCAATTCATAGCCGCTGGTGTTATAAACGATTGGTATCCTTAAGCCCATTTCTATGGCGAGCTTCAATGCGGATAGAAACTGTGGAACAATGTGGGTTGGTGTCACGATGTTTATGTTGTGACAGCCCTTCTGCTGCAAAGAGAGCATCATACCTGCAAAATCATCCAGCCCCACAACCCTGCCCTGGCACCTGTGACTGATGGATGCATTCTGGCAGTATATACAAAGCAGATTGCAACAGGAAACAAATATTGTCCCAGACCCGTTATTTCCAACAAGAACACTCTCTTCGCCAAAATGAGCAAAGTGATCTGAGATAATGGCATCCGCACCCGTATTACATATACCCTTCTTGCCCTCAAGCCTGTTGACCCTACAGAGGCGGGGACAAAGTCTGCACTCTTTCAGCATCTCATAGGCTTTTTCTATTTTTTCATCCAGTAAGCCTTTTCTGTAGGTCTCAAGATATAGTGGCTCCATCTTTTTACTCGTCCTGTCTGCCATAGATATCTTTAAATCTGACAATATCATCCTCACCCAGGTATTCGCCTGTTTGCACCTCTATGATCTCCACGGGTATTTTACCAGGATTTTCCAACCTGTGTTTACGCGACTTGGGCACATACACGCTTTCATCCTCATGGATTATTGTGCTCTTATCATCTAAAACAACGCGAGCTGTACCCTTCACCACAACCCAGTGCTCACTTCTGTGGTAGTGCATCTGAAGACTCAGGGAAGCTCCGGGTTTTATCGTTATACGTTTTATTTTATAACGATCGCCCTCCTCAAGCACCGTGTAGGAACCCCATGGTCTATAGGTCGTCCTATGCTCTATAGCTTCCTTCTTACCAGCCTCTTTGAGTATGCCAACCACATCTTTGACCTTTTCAGCCTGATCCTTCCGTGTTACAAGGACAGCATCGGGTGTCTCAACCACGACACAATCCTCCAGACCTATAGTCACGACCAACCTACCCTGCGATATGATCAGGGAGTTCCTCGAGTCTATGCTAACCACATCGCCTATTTTAACGTTATCCTGCTCATCCCTGTCTGGCACTATCTCGTAGAAACTGCGCCATGAACCCACATCAGACCAAGAGAACGATGCTCTGACCACTGCAGCCTTGCCTGTCTTCTCCATGATGGCATAATCAATAGATATCTCCGGCAGGCTTTCAAAATCCATTTTATCCGATACTATTGCCTCGTAAATCTCAGGCTGTAGCTGCTTGAACTCATTCAGCATTGTTTTCATCTGGAAGATAAACATGCCACTGTTCCAGAGATAATTACCCGACTCCACGTACTTCATAGCCGTTTCTCTGTCTGGCTTTTCCCTGAATGCCCTGACCTCGAATCCATTTTCGTCTATCCTTTCGCCAGCCTCGATATAACCGTATCCAGTCTCAGGATAAGCCGGTGGAACACCAAAGGTAACAATGTAACCTTTTCTGGCAAGAGCTATAGCCTTCTGCAAGTCGGTGGCAAAAACATCGGTTGGATTTACCATGTGATCCGAGGGAAATACAGCCACAACCTGGTTTGAATCGAAACCTTCCTTGAGAAGATGGTGCAAACCAAGAGCAATAGCAGGGGCCGTATTCTTGGGTTCTGGCTCGTAGATCAACTGACTTTCGCAGGGTATTTTTTCAAGCTCCTCCTGCACGAAAAACCTGTAGAGTTCATTGGTAACCGTGATAATCTTCTCTGGTTTGACATAGCAGACCCTTTCAAGGGTCATTCCAAGAAACGATTTTGTGGAGAGTTTTATAAACTGTTTCGGATAAGCGTATCTTGAAAGCGGCCACAATCGTGTGCCGCTTCCTCCGGCAAGCACAACCGATATCATAGCTACACCTCAATTTCTATATCAGGATTTATTGAAATCTCGTTATCCGGAGAGCTGTAATCGAGTATCTCTGCATACATACAGAAGTTAAGGAGGGGTCTCAACAGCGAAGAGGGTTTCTCTTTTGGCAGTTTCTCTTTAAGAAACCTCCGCGCCTCCTCAAAACTGACCTTGCCACCGTTCTTCTTAATGTAGCCCACAAAAAGTTTCACTATCGGCAATCCGAGCAGTTGCTGTCTAAATATCTCCTTCCTGGTGTTTACATCGGAATCAAGGAACCGCTTTCCGAGTCTCGTAAGTATAACAAACTTGAGTGGCGTCTCGACAAAACCGAGAAATTCGGCGGCTGTAGCTATCATCATAACAGCGCTAAACCGCCTGTTTACTTTCTCAGAAAGAGCAAACAGATCCATCTTGCCATCGTTGTCCAAGAGAACTTCCAGAAGACCTATAACCTCACTAACAGTAACATTTGGAATTGGTAGTATCTGGCTTTTGATTTTGGTTTCAGGAATATCGGGTATAATGTGCCTGGTTAGATAGTTTCTTATGGCTTCGACGGTTTTTAGAAAAACGGGACTGTTTGGCTGTCTCGGATACGGAAGCGTGTTGTTGTACACAAGCTGAACGCTACCAGGGTTCGCCGACATAATCACGATCTCGTCAGACATATACACCGCTTCTGTGATGTTATGCGTAACCATGATAATATTCACAAGGGATGTTCTCCCCTCAAGCCACAGGTCCAGCATCTCCTCCCTTAGGTTTTCCGCAGTTAGCACATCCAGAGCACTGAAGGGTTCATCCATGCAGAGTATCTCAGGATTGGAGACAAGCGCTCTTGCTATACCAACACGCTGCTTCATTCCGCCTGAGAGACTTTTAGGATAAACATCCTCAAAACCTTCAAGTCCTACCATATCGATGACGCGTCTGATCATCCTCTTCGGATCCTCACCGCTTGTGTGTCTTAAACCGAGTTCTATATTCTCCCAGACGGTTTTCCATGGAAACAGTGCAAAATTTTGAAAGACCATAGCCATGCGGTTGTTTACACCTTTTTGTAACTCGCCACGGTAATAGACCTCACCTGCTGTAGGTTTCAATAGGCCAGTTATTACGCGCAGCAGCGTGGATTTCCCACACCCGGAGGGTCCAAGAATAGAGACAACCCTGCCCTCGCCTATCTGCAGGTTTATATTCTTAAGAACAGTAAGCCTATCGGACGCGCCCATCGGAAAAACAACATCTACACCCTTTACTTCAATCGTCAACATACACCACTACTCCAGCTTAAATCTCTCAGCAGCATAGCGCTGAAGCGGTCTCCAGATGAGCCTGTTAATCACAACCACACTCAGCGACATTACAACCACACTAATAACAAGCAGATGAAGCCTCCCTGCATCGGTAAAGTTGTTAATTAAAGCACCGATACCAAAGGCGTGATAAATCTTTCCCTTCACGGACATGTACTCCGCAACGATGCTTGCATTCCAGGCACCACCTGCGGCAGTAATAATACCTGTGACAAGATACGGAAACACAACTGGTATGTAAAGGGCGAAAACCTTCTTTATTCCACGAATATCAAACAGTCTGGTAGCCTCTTCAAGTTCAGCTGGCACCACAGAGGCTCCAGCAATCACGTTGAAGAGTATATACCATTGAGTACCGAGCATCATTAGCAATACAGACGAATAATTAAGATCAGGAAACATTATTACAAACCACGGATAGATCAATGGTGCTGGGAATGATGCTGCTATCTGTATGATCGGTTGCAACCGTTTGGATAGGTGCCTGTTTCTACCTATCAGAATGCCTACAGGGAGCGCCCATAGAATGGAGATAGCAACGCTGGCATACACCCTTAGTGCGGTCACTGCATCCCCGGAGAGTATTAAGGTCATCTCGCTTCCGGACACACCCTTAACCAGCAGGTAAAACTCATACAACGAGGCTGCAACAAGTATCGATATGAGCGTGTAAAACAGCGCATCAGCCAAAGGATTGGACTTGCCATACACTACAGGATCTATACGTTCAACCTTTCGAATAAACAGCTTCTTCTTAATAGGCGAAAAGGACTCCCTCAAAAAATGCACCAGGTGGGAGTTCACAAGTACTTTAAGCACGAAAGAATCACCATGCTGCACCTCTTTTGCGGCAAATGAGAATTTCGACGACCACGCAACAATTGGACGCCAGAAAAAAATATCAATAAAGACAATCATACCTATCATGGCTGCTATACCGTAGAGCTGATCAATAACCTTTCCCTTACTGATGGCAAGTGCCATATAGGATCCAATGCCAGGTATAGTGTAGGTTTTGTTACCCAGCGTAAACGCCTCACAGACAGTCAGAAAGAACCATCCGCCAGCCATAGACATCATGCTGTTCCACACCAGGCCCGGCATTGCATAAGGCACCTCTACATTCCAGAACGTTGACCATCTCGACAGATTGTAAATCTTTGCCGCCTCCAACAGCTCATTGGGCGTTGATTTCAACGACTGGTAAAAACTAAAGGTCATATTCCACACCTGACCTGTGAATATCATGATTATTGAAACAAGATTTAAACCTATCTCCGAATGCGGAAAAAGAGCAATAAGAGCTATCATCAAACCCGGCAGAAAACCAAGGACAGGCACCGACTGTAGTATATCCAGGGCGGGTATTATAACCCTTTCTAAATACCTGCTACGGGCTGCTGCATAGCCAACCACGAGTGTGAATACAAGCGAAAGGAAATAGGCAATAAAACCACGTGACATGGACAGGAGTGTGTACTTAAAAAGGGCAGAAGGATTCAGGCTGATGTGGGCTTCTGCCACAAATGGCGCACTCCATCTGCGTGCAAGCAGCATTATCACAAACAGCACAAAAACTATGAAGCCGAAAACGGCAATATCGTATAAAGAAAAACGCTTATGCACTACTGTGCTGTCAATTCTCATACTATTTACCAACAGACGGCACTAATTTTATGGCTTAACAATCATACCCATAATGGACACAATTGCAAGGTAATATATTAGATATGTAAACAAGGATATAGAAGGAGATATAAAGCGGTAGGGCCGATAAACCTACCGCATCAAACCCAGCTGCTGCTGGGCGGGATAATCCGGAACCACAGATTCACCATCGAATGTAAATTTGATAAATCCAACAACAATGCCAGATTTTTCCACTGAAACGACCCATGTAGATTCAGGAGCCCTGTATTCAATACCACCAGGCTTTAAAAGCGAAGGAAGATTTCGAAGCATCATTCTGGCTCTGTCTAAGGCTGAACGGCTAACATAGGCTGCAGATGCATCGTAACCCACAGGCAACAGAGCACCACTCACAGGATCAAATCTTACGACAAGGACAATACTCCTTCTGTAGACAAAAGCACCTTGAAGAATCCTCGTGCCAGAGGGTGTTATATTAATCCATACGCCGTATGGCTGCATGAGTCGAAGCACAGTTTCCGTTTTGCTCTGCAAGGCGGAAGCAAACGTTCCCATATCGGAGGGCAGTGCCGTTGGTGCACAAACCACAGGCGGCAACCTGTTGCGCACTGCAGCGCCAGCAGGTGGTGGCGGTGGAGCTGGTGGGGGACCGACCCTGGGAGCAGCGGCTGGTGGTGGGGCGTTTGGTGGTGGTGGCGGTGGTGGAGCTATACCTGCTGCAGGGGGAGCGGCGTAAGCAGGTGCTGGTGGGGGACCGACCCTGGGAAGAGCGGCTGGCGGTGGCACTACCGGGGGAAGCGTCCGATTGGTGTTTCCACTGTACGCGGGTGGCAAGGTGACCACAGGCGGTGCATTCCCGGTATCTTTTTCAACCCCTTGCAAGGTTTTGCTCTTTACACCAGAAGCAGAGATTGCCTGTGATGGCAGAAAAAGAAAAGTAAAAAACACAATAACATACGCAATCAAAACCTTCATGATAGCCTCCGAAATCTTAAATAAATAACCAGTGAAACATCCGCTATCCTTTTGCTGATTATATGACCGATAAATAGATAATTCAAGTTAATGTGAGAAAAGTCAAAAGACCTTTGCAAAATTTCCCTGAAAGCCATTTTTTCATGCTAAAATAGTCCAAAAACTCAAGGGGTTCGCTCTATGCTCAAAAAAACTAATGGTCAACTCACTTTCGGCGAACATCTTATCTATATCTACCTGAAAATATCCTATTACACATATCAATAAGCTCATTGATTGGAAACCTTTCGAAAAAATCTTAGCCCCCATCCACTCCGCTAAGATCGGCCGTAAAGCCTATGACACCCGTTTCATGCTTAAAATTCTTATCATTCAGCAAACCTACGGCCACACAGAGCTTGGAATAGAACTTGTCCCGCCCACCCTAAAGTAGTACCATGCAAAAATTTGTTGGGCACTTTTTGTTGGGCACTTTTCAAATATGCTGTCAAAATCAAGTATTGGCGACTTTAGAAAGAGTCTTAGTTTCTTCTTGACAGATTTAAAGATTTTATATATTAAAAATTACAGACTAAAAATTATGATTACAATACAAAAACAGGAATCAAAAGCTCTTAAAAAATCAAAAGCTCTTAAAAATACAACATAAGAAAAAAAGACATTGG
>CAZIZT010000022.1:0-7070 GCA_964544085.1 uncultured Desulfurellales bacterium | reverse complement strand
TCTGTGCAGTTGTCCATTGGAAGCTTCAACGCTCGTGCCAGAAAAAGCGCCATCTGGGCTCTTGTAACCGGCTGATCGGGGCAGTATCTGCCATTCCCGCAGCCTGTGGTTATGCCGGCTCTCTTTATGGCACATATACCGGGTGCATACACGGAATCTGGATCAACATCGCTAAAGCCAGCATCTGTGCAGTTGTCCATTGGAAGCTTCAACGCTCGTGCCAGAAAAAGCGCCATCTGGGCTCTTGTAACCGGCTGATCGGGGCAGTATCTGCCATTCCCGCAGCCTGTGGTTATGCCGGCATAATAGATATCGCTTATTGATTCTAACGCAAACAGAACATCACTTGATGTTATATCGTTGAACGGTAACTCCACGGCAAGCAGTTTTATACATAGATTGGTCAATCCAGACTGTTGAGAGATCTGGTACATATCATGCCACTGATTGCCATCGCAGCTGTAATAACTCTGACCCGGAGCAATGGTGGCTCCATCAGAGTACCCCTCAATCTGGGCTTCCGTTCCCATAGGATGGGCATTGGCTGTATCCGTTGTGAGTTTTAAAATCACACAAACATCTGTATCCCCTCTGACAACAACCGGATACGGCAGATCCACCGTTACATAACCCGGATTTGAAACATAACCACTAAAAGTTGCCGCCGCCTGGGTGGGTCTATTTGAGGGATCATCGCAATCGGTATAAATACTGACCTGATAATCAACACTATTCGATACAAAGAACAGCACCGACGCTATGTAACTGGTTTTCAAAATATGAAACACATTTGCCCCATAGAATACATTGGTCGATGTACATCCAACACTCGTTTCCATTCCAAGCTTGTCATACTGGTAGATGTCGAAATGACCAAGAGCAGTATCCGGTTTATCAACAAAGTATGCATTTGTAGAATATCCCAGCGTTGGATCGTAGTAGGATATGTAGAAAAAACCATTATCTGCCCAGTTCTGCCCCCAGCTACCTTTGGCTATCCACGCACCTCGACCAGGAGCACCCGGTACAACCATATTATCATCCCAGCCTACAAGCACAACGGCGTGATTAGCATCTGACGAGATCTTTGCATAGTAGGTGTTTGTTGAGCTATCAAAAAAACTGCTGTCCCAATAAATACTACTGAACACAGCCCCGTGGTTATATATAGCACTCTTTAAGAAGTAGTTATCAGATGAACTGGTACGCGAGCGCAACAGTACCATATTCTCAATGAACCTTACACGCTTACAGTTAAGGGGACTCCGGTCGGGGTTTGGATAGGGATCGCAGGAAGCAAGAACAGGACCCGTTCCCCTTGCAAGGTAGGCTGCTGCCATTTCAATGTTTCCTCCATCGTTGAAACCACCAGAGAATCCCGACAGGTTTACCATGTTGTTTTCAGAGAAGTCGTATGAGGGTGCTCCCTCCTTAAGCAGATCCGACTCAAGTGCACCAAGCGCCGCAAATGCCCAGCAGGTGTTATACTGAAGCTGATTTTTGGCAGGTGTAACGTATCCGAATTCCCTCAAATCGAATCGTGAGGGCAGCTGCTGGGTGTATAACCTTACGCTTTCCGATTTCTTCTTTGATACTACAACTGGAGGGGGCACATAGCCATAACGAAAATTCGACGGATCCTCAAGGTAGCTTTTAAACGCAGGATTGAGGGGTGCTACATCAAGCTGAGGGCCGGCACTGGCAACACCAGCCGTAAGTTCTACAAAAACAAACAAAAACAGCAATCTTTGCAAAAATACAAAAAACATACAAGCCACCTCTTGCAAGACCTTTTGCTCAGAGTAATCCAGATGTGGCAGCATTTGTCAAGATAAACAGGTGAAAATGTACTATTGCATAGAAAACTTGAAAAATAATTAGAAAGCAATAGAATAAGTGTAATAAGAATTAACGTTGCGAGGTGTAATTTATGGATTTTAAAAACATTAAAATAAAAACGGTATTAAACGCATCTCTGGTTGTTGTAAGTATTATCCTCATCACTGTCTGGGTGGCTAATCAATTCATGATCCAGAAGATAGAGAAGGAAACATACAGACTTAAGGAGCGGGATCTACCGCAAATGTTGCATTTTTTCCGCCTCAAGACTGACATAATTCAGATACAGCAGTTCCTCACCGATGCATCTGCAACAAAAAATACAGGGAGCATCAATGAAGCTAAACAATACTACACAGATGCCTTACAAACATTGAGGACAATAGAAAGAAGGCTGGGCACTACAGATCCTTTGCTTGTAGAAAAAATAAACATACTCAGAAAAGATCTGCGCCAATATTTCAACATAGGTGTAAAAATGGCAAATGCCTATATCACAAATGGCACAGAAGCTGGTAATGCAATAATGAAGAATTTCGATACAATCACAGACAGACTCGCAGAAGAAGTGGAAAAGATGGTGGCAAATCATAACAAAATGGCAAAAATAGAGGTAAATAATGTTGAAAGGCATGTGGTCATACAAAAAATCCTGATCACACTTGGCAATCTACTCATCTTTATAGTCTTTATGCTCTCATTTTACTTCATATTTCAGACGCTCAAACTTCTGCCTGGCATCAACCTCTTTATTCAGAAGCTATCACGCCTTGATTTCACAGATAGTCTCAATATAAAAGGCAAAAACGAGATAGCAACGATGGCCTCTAACCTGTGCGATATGGTAAGTGAGCTAAAAAGTATAGTTAGGAAAACGCAAGGGATTGGCTCAGAAAACTTATCCCTTGCCGAAAACCTATCGAGCGCTTCAGCTCAGATCGGCAGCAAGGTAGAAGAGGAGTCGCAACTTGTAAACGATGTGACCTCGTACAGTGAGAGTGTCGAGAGCACCATAAGCTCAAACATGGAAAATGCAAAAACCACAAGAGAAAGTATTTCGACCGCTAAGGAGCACCTTGAAAATGTAGAAAGAAAGGTGGATGCATACGTTCAAAGGATGCTTGAAACCAGCGAACGGGAGAACGAACTCTCCAGTAAACTCAAGAGCCTTGCAAGTGAAGCTGAAGCAGTAAAGAATGTTTTAACAGTGATAAGCGAGATAGCAGATCAGACAAACCTGCTTGCCCTGAATGCAGCTATAGAGGCGGCACGCGCAGGTGAAGCAGGAAGAGGCTTCGCTGTCGTTGCAGACGAGGTGAGAAAACTGGCTGAGAAGACACAAAGTTCTCTGTCCGAGATAGATTCAACCATAAGCAAAATAGTACATTCAATAACACAAACGAGCTCAAGCATTATTGAGAATGCATCGAACATAGGAGTACTGACGCAGGATGCAAAGGATGTTCAATCTCTACTAAACGAGACCATGCACCAGATGAACCAAGCAACCAGTATGGTAGAAGAAATGATAAACAACTTCATGCAAAACGCTGAAAACATAAACGAAATAGTAACAAGAATTGAAGAGATAAATAGGGCCTCGTCCGAGAACGCAAAGAGCGTTGAAGAAATAGCGTCTATAGCCAGCGAGCTTAAGGACAAGGCTCAACAGATGGAGGCTTTGCTCAGCAAATTCAAGCTAAACTAAGCCCTTAAGTGCATCAGAAACTCACGATTCCCATCCTTGCCCAGCACTGGAGACTCCACGATCCCAACAATTGAAAATCCAGCATCAGTGGCATATCCTTTGACTGCTTCGATAACCCTCTCTATTATAGCCGGATCCTTCACAAGACCTGCCTTTATATGCTCTCTTCCAGCCTCAAACTGTGGCTTTATGAGTACAACGACGCTCGAATTCTCTTTAGCTAAACGACGCACATGTTCAAGAATCAACCTCAACGAGATAAAACTTACATCAACACTGACAATATCAAATTTGATACCAGGGTCAAACCTGCGCACATCCGTGCACTCAAATAGTCTTATCCTCGGATCTCCCCGCAATGAGTCATGCATCTGATCCTTCCCTACATCAACGGCGTAAACCAGTTTAGCTCCGGCATTGAGCAAACATTGAGTAAAACCGCCGGTGGAAGAGCCTACATCCAGACAGACCTTGCCAGCAACATCCACCTTAAAGCATTTCAGGGCGTGTTCAAGTTTAATTCCAGCCCTGCTAACGTAGCCCTTGAATGGATCACTTACAGAGATATTGTCATCATGGTCAACCAAATATCCAGCTTTCTTAACTATCTTTCCTGAAACCATCACTGAGCCGGACTTTATAATCTGGGCAGCACGGCTCCTTGTGGGAGCCAAACCCCTCTCAACGAGCACAAGATCCAACCTTTTCTTCACAGCTTAACTATACAACACAAAGACAAAAATAAAAAGAGGGAGAACAGGCTAAAAGCCCATCCTCCCTTCTTTGCTATTTACAATAAAACCTAAAATATCCCTACTGCGATGCTTGCTCGTGCAGCCTCTTGTACTCCATAGCCCTATAGATAAGCGCTGCTGCTTCTGCCCTTGTGATAGGCTGATCTGGCCTGAACGTACCATCCGGATAACCAGTGGTAAGATTGTCAGCTTTCAGAGCCTGCACATACTGACAGTACCAGGCATCTGTTGGTACATCGCTGAAAGGCTGGGTTGTGCATGGCTCAATGGTTAAGCCAGCCATCAATGCAACCATCTTGGCAACCTCAGCTCTCGTTATCTGCCTTGTTGGTTCAAACATACCGTTCCCTGTACCAGAAACAAGCCCTGCATCCTTCAATGCCTCCACATAACGGCAATACCAATCGCCTACCTTAACATCATTGAAAGGAGCCTGCGTGCATGTAGATGGTACCGTGATGTTGTCTGCAAGCACTATCATTTTTGCAACTTCAGCACGTGTAATGTTTGCCTCTGGCCTGAAGGTTCCATCGGTATAGCCCTGGGTGATATTGTCATTTTTTAGCATAGCCACATACGGACAGTACCAGGCATCTGTTGGTACATCGCTGAAAGGAGACTGTTTGCAAGCTACCTGGGGGTTGGGTTGAACGGAGTTATTCTCCATAGGTGAATTGATGATCGAGTCAAATTCATCCTGACTTATATACTGCGGTGTATAGGAAGCGTTGTACTTCTCAAGTGTGCTCACAAATGATCTCAAATGGTTTCTGCTACCCTGCATCAGGTTGTTAAACACATAAGCAACGTCTTCATTATCAGTATCCGAAATAGCCTTTTGCAGATCGTATATATCCAGATCCTCTATTGTAGCACCCACTTTCAAAGCATCAACCAGACTCGTTTGACCCTCTTCTACAAGCTGGTTGTAAAGACTCTGCAGCTTATCATCACTGAAAACTCCAATCTGATCACCTGTCTGCTCCACGGGATCTGGAAGCTGATATTTATCGATAAGCGCCTTTACCATGTCCATGTGTGTCTGCTCGCTTTTGGCTATGTTGTTAAAGATATTCATCTGCCAGGTGTTATACAATGTGGTATAGACGTCCCTGGCCAGCTTTTCCTCCTCGCGCATGTGCTCGATATCCTGGATCTCCTGATCAGACAGAGATTGGTACGGCAGAGCATTAACCATCTGGGCAATCTGATCGGCAGATACACCTGTTGTGGTGTTTTGTGAACCCTGACCGTTACCATTGCCGGCTGCAAATGCAGCAGATGCAATCAAAAACACACTCACCACAAGTAATACAAGATTTCTTAGTGCCTTTCCCATAAGAACCACCTCCATAGAATTTTTTGATAAATAACACACGATTCAACTAACCACCTTGAAGCTCCTACCACTACAACGCAACAGGTATACATAGGTTACAAGAAAAACGGAAGATTAAAAGTTTTTTGTTGATAAACTTTTGTAGATTTCAAAATTATTGACCGTAACGCATATTGGGTTTAGAATTGCTTAGGAGTAGTATTAAAAAGAAAGGAACTCAAAGATATGAACTGGGTGGGTGTTTGTGGATTGGTGCTGCTTGTAGGTTCCTATCTCTGGTTACTAACACCATACCGCGGCATGTTTGAGATAACCAATCTGTGCGCGAGTATTCTACTTGCCATATATGCTTATTCAATCCATAATGCGATATTTACCATCGTTAATTCAATCATAGCAGCAGTGCTCGCCTTATCTATCCTTAGAAGAATGAAGAAGTACAAAACCCTGAGATAATTCAGTGCAAACAAAGTATGACTAAACCTGTTCCATGCTCAGATAGAAGTTTTTCAGTCTTTTGCTAAAAAAATTCATGGCACGTTTCACATCGCTGCTGGGTGTGCGATACATACCATTTCGGAATTCCAGATTCGCAAAAAAACCTTTTCTTTGCAGTTTTTCGTAAACCTTCTTCTCAAAACGGCAAAAACCGAGTTCAACCGAGTGCAGATGTTTCAGCGACTCGATAAACTCTACAATGGGTTCGTATCCATCAAGCATCTCTGTAAAAATCGGATCAAGCCTCACTCCTATCCGATAGCCAGCATCATCAAGTGTTTTTATAGCCCTCAACCTGCGATCAAGAGACGGCGTAAGGCGTTCATACCTTTCTACAGCCTTCTGTGGCGCAAGTGTAAAGGCCACAATCAAACGCTCTGAGGGTTTCATATCTAACAGAAAACTTATTCTGTCCGACTTTGTACGCAGCTCCAGATACACATCGTCTTCAATCTCGAGAAAGTATCTAACCAGCCTCTTGAGCGTCTCATCCAATCCGACAAGCGCAAGCGAATCAGAAAATGTGCCAGCATAAAAGTAGAGTGGCCTTCGTTTATCAGAAGATAGAATCCTTTCAATAGCGCTGACAAAATCCTCATAATTAACAAACAGAACAGGATTGAAACTTCTAAAATAACCCTTCAAGAAACAGTAGCTGCAATCGTATAAACAGTTATAGGCGTTCAAAAGGGAGTACCCACTACCCCCCTCCGGCGTGTAACCCTCCGGTGTTTTTCTTAACAACTCTCCCCTCTTTACGGCATATAACAGCGCACTCCTATCCTTCAGGTTATGAAAGTAGCGCAGATACTCATCCACACGGTAAATTGCTTTAAACCCTTTGCGAACATTATCCGATAGAGAGACCCCTTTCTCAACAAAGATGGCTTGAAACCCCCTTTTATCGTCATCAAAGTGTGCGTGTTTCCTT
>CAZIZT010000021.1:0-48336 GCA_964544085.1 uncultured Desulfurellales bacterium | reverse complement strand
ATAATATTTCCGTTACGGACCTGAGTCGTGTGTTCGGGGTTAGCGAAGTTTCGATCCGGAATGATTTATCACATCTGGAACACAAGGGGTTACTCATCAGAACGAGAGGAGGAGCTCTTAAGAAACAACCTGTAAACTTTGATTTGAACTTAAACCAAAGGTTAAAAAAAATCTTTAGGTAGCGCCATGCAATAATCCCAGATTTGGTGACAAACCATTTTGATTCAAAGAGAAATCCATCTGCATATTTTTCTCGAATTCCACGGCTAATACCATCTCCTTCGTTTCTGTAATATATGCGTAGCACTTTATTTAGAAAATAAGAATAGGGACGCAGTTCAAAGACAATACGACTCCAAAAAAAGCTTTCAGGAATAAACTTGAGATCTTTCGCTTTATCAGGCACCTGAAAGACGTTTTTCAAATTTTGAGTTTTAAGTGCCGCCCATGTTTCTCCCAAACCAATATTTTGCCATCCGAAAACTGCCTCCAAAGATGGAATCAACTGTTTTTCAACTGGATAATCACAGCCAACTCGATTCCCATGCTGATCCTGGCACAAAACCCCAATACCACCACACTTGGCTTTTTCTTCATCAGTAAATTTATTCCATATATTATAAAAAGTCTCAAAAGTTTCAGGTAAAAATTCATCATCACTATCTGCAATTAAAGTAAGTTCTCCACGTGCGATTTTTATTCCCTCCTGCAGTG
The DNA here is from genome assembly GCA_964544085.1 of uncultured Desulfurellales bacterium. GTDB lineage: Bacteria > Campylobacterota_A > Desulfurellia > Desulfurellales > Hippeaceae > CAZIZT01. Next base: position 47,622 of record CAZIZT010000021.1, on the reverse strand, counting down.
CCTTCCATTTACCTCTGTTTTCTTGATACTTGTAAACGATTGGCCAATCTACCTCTTTTTTCCATTTTTTCACTAACTCATCCGTCCCATCGTCGCTCCCATCGTCTATCACAATCCACTCAAAAATATACTCACCATCTACCTTTTGCAAAGTCTGCGATTTAATACTCTCATAAACTCTATGAAGTTTATGGGCTCTGTTATACGTCGGAGTTAATAAAGTAAGAAACATTTTAATCCCATAGCACTTTTTTCAGGTTAAAGTTTTGGTTTGCTGCAATTAAATTCTCGCACGAGTTAGAAATATAACCATCTGAAACTGTTTCAAAACCCTCGCCTGTAATTCTAAAAACTATAAAATTATTTTCTTTCAGAAAACCCAATATATCTTTAGTCGAGTATCCAAAACTATTAAAATGCTCTTCGAAACTTTCAAAATAGATTATCTCAACATTCTCTAAAATATTTTTACAACCTTTTAAAACAAAAAGCTCATAACCCTCAGTATCAATTTTTAATAGCCTGATCAATAAATGTTTCGGAATTATCTCATCAAGCCTCCTCGTCTCTACATCAATCCCACTTTTGTCCTTAATAACTCTATTCATATCATCACTTGAGATATCAGAGAAAAACACGTGCCCTTTTTTGTCTCCAATTGCCAGATTAAATAATTCAACATTTGTTAAATTGTTCAACTCAACATTCTTCTTAAGATAATTGTAAATTCTTGGATGGGCCTCTATACTAAACACCTTCCCAAACCTCACAAACTTTGCCAGAGGAATGGAAATTGTACCTACATTTGCTCCTACGTCAATTACATTTGAGTTAGGAGTTAATAGCGAAATTAAATACAACACTTCTTCTTCCCTTGCTTTTTTGTCTGCAAACATATGCATCATAAGAGCTGTTGGATGAAATCGTAACTTATAATATACTCTATCAAACACAATCAAGGACGATAAACCGCTCTTCCTTAGAAAGTACGAAAGTATTAACCTGAAAGGATGGGCATTTTCCATTACTAATTGAATTCTTTTTTTCAGCTTAAAATATCTCATGTGTAAATGAATTATCATTAAATTTAAAAAATCGCAAAAATAGACAAAACCTAAAGTTGGGATAGCTTTGGTTTACTAAACTTTCCAGACACTCTTTTAAAAGCTCTTTTCTATTATACGTCGGAACAACAATTGACACCTTAGGGTAAGCTTTCATCAGTTACGTAATTATTCTTTATCTCACTTACTTCTCCGTTTTCAACAAGTAATATCCTTTCACACCTTTTTAATGCACTTCTTCGATGCGCAACAATAATTATAGTTTTTTCCCTACCAATTTCAAAGATCATATCCATAATCTTCTGCTCCCCCTCATAGTCGAGTGCACTTGTCGCTTCATCAAGAACGAGAACCTCAGGATCAGAGTAGATAGCTCGTGCTATCGCTACACGCTGCATCTGCCCACCGCTTAGACCAACTCCACCTGTACCTATGCGGGTATGTATGCCCTGTTTTTCCTCAAAAAATTCCCACATACCCACCATCTTTAAACACTCTATTACTCTCGCCTCGTCCATTTTTCTCCCGAAGACAATATTCTCTGCAACACTTCCGGGAAACAGATACACCTGCTGTGGTATATAACCGATCTTGCTCCTCCATGACTTTATATTCCTTTCACTCAACGGCACATCATCAACCAGCACCCTTCCCTTTGATGGTCTGTATATACCGATAATTATATCCACAAGTGTGGTCTTTCCAGCACCACTTTCGCCTGTTACAGCCACCTTCTGTTTCTTTTTAATCTCAATATTTACATCCTTTAAAATTACCTTACTGTCATATCCAAACCAGACATGATCAAGCCGTATATTTCTTTTAAAATCAACATTATCATCGCCAAGCATTTCTATTCTGTATAGCAGATCACCATGAACAATATCCAGCGACTTCTTGAAGAAAAGCATCTGATTGTAACTACCAATAACCCTGTTCATGGATGGCAAAAGCCTGTATAATGCAAGCACATACATGGAGAGCATACCAAGGACAGGCGTAATATTCTTGCCGTATTTCCACACAAGATAGATAACTATAAAGGCAACGATGCTAAAGCCAAGCGTTTCAAGAAAAAGACGCGGAAACTGAATGAGTGTCTGATTGATAATCTGTGTCCTTGTAAACCCAGCTGTTGCCTCTTTGAAACGCTCCAATATAGGTTCGTCGTTTGTAAGGAGCTTTATGATCTTGAAATTTCCAAAGCTTATTTCAATACTTTCAAACATCCGCTTCTGGAATTCAACTCGCCTTTCGCCTTCCTTTTTAAGCTTACCCCCTACAGCCTTAACAAGAAAAAGCGCATTTGCCGCAAGAAACACCGTCAAAAGCAAAGTCATCTTCCAGTTCACAGATATAAGTAGTGCATATAGAAAAACCGAGACGGAAATCTCAGAAAGCATAAATAGAGCGTTTGTCAATAAAGCAACAACATTATTGGCTTCATTGATTATATTCTTTGTCAGCGTCGATGTGTCATGCTTTGTGAAGTCGCTGTAGCTGAAGTTAAGGTAGTTTTGAAGCAGTTTGTAGGCTATTAAATAATACCTGCCGCGAGAGAAGCGGGCGAGCAGGTAGTAGTAACTCAGATTGAAAAAAGCCCTGAAAAAGTAAAAAAATATCAAGGCAACACCGAATGCTATTACGAAGTGCTCCGGCGAAGAGAAATGCAAATGTGTATATAGAAGATGCAGATATCTGTTCGTCTGTATTCTATGAAAATCGGTAGCTATCGAAATAAACGGCATGATGGACGATATGCCTATCGTCTCAATAACAGCAAGCAATACAGACAGCACAACAAGGACAACAAAATATATCTTATCCCTTTTTGAGAGGATGTGCCTAAGCTTGCTGATCGTGCTCAAAATAGCTTGCCCCTTCTTTTCAAAAGATTAAAAACAGACTCTGCTGCATCGTCCGGCGATGTCTGAACGGTCTTCACAACAAGATCAGGTTTTTCAGGGGGTTCATAGGGAGAATCTATTCCTGTAAATTCTTCTATTTCACCCCTCAGCGCTTTTTTGTAAAGCCCCTTTGGGTCACGCTCTATACAAACCTCAAGTGGCGTATCCACAAATATTTCAAAGAAGTCAGAATCACCTATAAGCCTGCGCGCCTTTAGTCTGTCATCTCTGAAAGGTGATATAAAAGCGACAAGCACAATAATGCCAGCATCTACAAACAGGCGTGCCACTTCTGCTATGCGCCTTATATTCTCAACCCTATCCTCCTTTGAAAACCCAAGATCACTGTTTAAGCCATTGCGCACATTGTCCCCATCAAGTAGATACGTGTGATAGCCCCGCTCGTTTAGCTTATGTTCAAGTCTGTTTGCTATTGTGCTTTTGCCAGAACCAGAAAGACCGGTAAACCACACAACACAACCCTTCTGATTCTTTATCCTTTCCCTATCTACCCTGCTGACCTTTGTTTTATAGGAGAAAATCACCCTGTCCATCTTCACCTTTCCACTACTTTACAAAGCGCCTCAAAACGTATTTGACAATCATATCAGCTGCCTTTTCAGGCGAAGTTTTTTCGGTATCAATGACAATATCAGCATTCTGCGGCTCTTCGAATTGGTCGCTTATGCCCGTAAAGTGCTTGATCTGACCACTTAAAGCCTTTTCATACAAACCCTTGTAATCCCTTCTTTTACACTCCTCTACAGAGGCTTTTGTGTATACAATTACACTGTTTTTCGTTATCTTTCGGACATTCTCCCTTGTCTCCTCATACGGCGAAATAAAAGAACAGATAACGCTCACGTCATTGTCCTGCAGCTTTTTTACAAGGTACGCAATCCTCTTAAGGTGCTTCACCCTCTCCTTTCGTGTATATCCAATGTCCGGGATCAACCGTCTTATTTGCGAAGAATCGATCCAATCAACGTTAATGCCCTCATTTTTCATTCTCTCATGCACAAGTCTGGCTATTGTGCTCTTTCCGCTCAAAGGTAAACCTGTAAACCAGACATTGAAGGGTTCTACCTTCCTGATGCCCCAACCTATTCTCTGCCAGATGCGCTCATGTGCCCAGTAAAGGATGATTTTCGTAGTAGCTTCAACAGCTCCTGCTGCCACAGCCAGGGTCAACTTGCCGAAAAAGACATAAATTATTGCAACTGTAGTTGCCGTGGCAAGAAATCGCCAGCTGATCCCTTTGACAACGGATCTGATATTCTTTTCCTTAAGCAACATCTATTGCCCTACAAACTGACAAGCTCTGCTAAAGCTCATCTATGGATTTGCAGCCCCACTCTGGAAAATGTTCACGAATAAACCTGTTCAAGGCAATCTCGGCAGGTGTGTAGACTCGTTTTCTGGCTGACTTTGTCGCTTCTCCAACTATCATACCCGCAGCCACAGTGTTGTTTGTCAGCCTGTCTATAAGTATAAAGGCTCCTGTGGACTTGCTCACTTCATACAGATCGAAAGCAACCTTCTGAGCAAGATCTATTTTCACCCTTGCAATATCGTTCAAATTGAGCGTTTTTGTTTCTATCTTTTCCCAGGTATTCACATCCCGCTTAAACAGTATCCTGCTAATTGTAGCGTCTGTCTCTGCCGTGTAGAGCCTTATGATATACTCACGTGTAGCAAGCGGCTCTTCGTCCATCCAAACAAGCATCGCTTCAAAGCTGTCACCGAAGTATGGACTCCTTGACTCTTTCTTTACAACAAGATCGCCACGATTTATATCGAGCTCATCTGTGAACCTGAGGGTCACTGCCATGGGGGATGAAGCCCTGCTGGCTTTATCATCAACATTCTTCCTGTCGATACTATTTACAGGCAAAACAATTTCGCTAACCCTTGTCGTTCTTTGCGACGGGTAGATAACAACCTCATCCCCAACGCTTATAGTGCCGGCTGCGATCGTGCCACAGTAGCCCCTAAAGTCAAGGGCGGCTCTATTTACATACTGAACTGGAAAACGAAAGAAGCTCTCTGAGATCTCATCCTCCGACAGGTCCACAGAGTCGAGATACTCAAGAAGAGAGGGACCATCATACCATCCCATATTGGACGACCTTTTCGCCACATTATCGCCCTTAAGTGCGCTTATCGGTATAAACCTAACCGTCGGAGTGAAGTTCTTATACGGCAAGCAGAACTTGAGGCTTTTGAACATCCTTTGATAATCGGAAACAATCCTTTCAAAAACATCACGCGAATAACCCACAAGATCCATTTTGTTTACGGTAACAACTATGTAGCGTATACCGAGCAGAGTAACGAGAAACGAATGCCTTCTTGTCTGTGTCAGAACACCTTTCCTTGCATCAATAAGAATAACAGCAAGATCGGCATTGGATGCGCCGGTTACAGTGTTTCTTGTGTACTGCTCATGGCCAGGTGTATCCGCTATGATGTACTTCTTCTTTTCCGTGGAAAAATACCTGTATGCAACATCAATGGTTATTCCCTGCTGCTTTTCACTCTGCAGACCATCCACAAGCAAAGCAAAATCCAGTTCCTCATCCTTCACCGTACCATACTTCTTTGATTCACTCTTTGCCTGCGAAAGCTGATCCTCAAAAATCATGCGCGTATCGTATAGAAGTCTTCCGATTAACGTGGATTTGCCGTCATCCACGCTCCCACAGGTTATAAATTTAAGCAGTCTCTTGGATTGGTGAGCCTTTATGAACTCATCAATATTTATCTTCTTTGCCTCCATAGTGCCTCAGAAGTAACCCTCGATTTTCTTCTTCTCCATGCTCCCTTCCTGGTCCTTATCTATAAGTCTTCCCTGCCTTTCGCTGGTTTTTGTCAATAACATCTCCTCAATTATTTTAGGCAGAGTATCAGCCCTGGAGTTAATCGCACCAGTCAATGGATAGCAACCAAGCGTCCTGAATCTCACCCACTCAGTTTTAGCCTTTTTCCTTAACTCTTCAGGCATTCTGTCGTCGTCGACCAGTATCTTTGCTCCTTCCCACTCAACAACGGGTCTAGGCTTTGCAAAGTACAACGGCACAATAGGGATATTTTCAAGATAAATGTAAAGCCAGATATCAAGCTCCGTCCAGTTAGATAGAGGAAAAACCCTCACACTTTCGCCTTTGAAAACATGTGTGTTGTAAAGGTTCCATAACTCCGGCCTCTGGTTTCTTGGATCCCATCTCTGGTTTTTGTCTCTAAAGGAGAAGATGCGCTCCTTTGCCCTGGATTTCTCCTCATCCCTTCTTGCACCACCAATAACAGCATCGAAACCGTACTTTGTTAGAACCTGTTTCAACGCCTGGGTCTTCATTATGTCAGTGTGCACCTTGCTACCATGAACGAACGGGTTTATATTCATTCTCACGCCTTCCGGGTTTGTGTAGACAATCAGATCCACTCCAAGCTCTCTTGTTCTTCTGTCCCTAAACTCGATCATTTCCCTGAACTTCCACAATGTATCCACATGAAGCAAGGGAAAAGGTGGTTTTGATGGATGAAAGGCCTTCATGGCAAGGTGCAACATAACAGAGCTATCCTTGCCTATACTATAAAGCATGACAGGATTGGAAAAACAGGCCGCAACCTCCCTGAGAATGTATATGCTCTCAGCCTCTAAAAGCTTCAAATGGTTCAGTCTCTGTTCCATATCAAACCACCCACAATGCATGCTAACAGACGCAGCTATCCGGAGCTGCCACCATACCAGGCTATTCTAAACATTTTTCGTTTGCCATTTCAACATTATCTTGCAAAATACAAAAACCAATAATAGAATGGAACAATTGAGAGGGGTTTTATGAACCAACTTGCCCTGAAGCTATACGAAAAAGGCAGAAAATTAACCGAAAACGGTAACTATAAAGCAGCATCCATCTACCTGCTCAATGCTCTGAAAGAGGATGTTATGCTTGTGGATGCACACATAGACCTGGCTTACTGCTTCGCCATGGAAAACCGCTTTGAGGATGCGAAGGACCACTGCCTTCAGGCTATATCCCTTGACCCAAACAACCTTGAAGCCTACAGTACGCTTGCCTTTATCTACCACGAATATGGGCTCTACGAAGAGGAAGCGAAAATGCTTGAAGGCTTAAAGGAGAGGTTAGATAACCCCGGCGCTGCTTTTTATCTTACGCTTGGTAATGCTTACTACGAAATGGGAAAACATGACAAAGCCGCTGAAAACTACCTGAAAGCTATCGAGATAGAGCCCGATTTTGCTGAAGCTTATGCCAACCTTGGCAACGCATACTTCATGGGTAATCAGCTTGAAAAAGCCAAGAACTACTATACAAAAGCCCTGAGCCTTGATCCCACATTACCCGATGTGTACTACGATCTTGGTAGCCTCTACATGGAGCTTGGAGAGCAGCTCAACGCCCTAAAATGTCTCAAAAAAGCCGTAAAGCTCAACCCGACGCACCAGTATGCCCACTATGACCTCGCTTTGCTCTACAACGATCTTGGAAACAGAAAAAGAGCCCTTGAGGAGTACGAGAAGCTGAAAAGCATAGATGCTGTGCTTGCTGAAGAACTGCTCGACTCACTACTATAAGGGTGATTACCGTTCGTTAAAGTAAAATTTCTTGGTCTATCTCACACATTCGTGTATAATGTAAGACATGTTCGGATCATTAATCGAAGGCTTCTTTCTGGGTATAGGTGCAGCAGTTCCAATAGGACCGATCAATATCCTTATCATGAATCAGGCTTTGGTTTCATATATCAGGGCTGTTTTCATCGGCGCTGGAGCCATGAGTGCAGATCTAACCTATTTGAGTCTTCTGCTGTTTGGTGTTTTAGGATACATTAGAAAGAGCCAGGTGCTTTTAGCTACACTGGGCTTCATCGGCTCGTTATTTTTGCTCTACCTTGCGTGGGGTATCTACAGACACAGAAATGTGCAGATGGAAACACTTAGCGTAAAAACTGGCGTTCGTCATGTGTTTTCAAGCTACCTGAAAGGCTACACGCTAACACTTTTCAACCCTTACACCATTGGTTTCTGGCTCAGTGTGACCGGATATGTTGCAACAAGGAAACTCAATCCCACCCTGACGATAATCGGGCTGTTGTGCGCAATCACCCTGTGGATTACGCTGATGCCACTGTTCGTTCATAAAACCAAACACCTTATCAAGCCTTCAGTGTTTAAATGGATAAACATAATCTCGGCTCTTATCCTTGCATTCTTCGGTGTATCAATGCTTGTAACATCCGTGAAAAGATTCTGGTAATGGAGCGTGCTATGGATCTTGAGAAAAAACTATGCGAGATGGTCCAGTTCACAGAAGGTTGCACGGAACCCGCCGCCATTGCACTAAACGCTGCATGGGCTGCAAGCTATCTAAAAAACGCCGAAAGATTTACCCTGACAATCGACAGAATGACGCTCAAAAACGCCTTCCGAGCCGGCATACCCAACTCCAACAACCACATAGGACCGATCTATGCTCTACTGTTCGGATATCTGCTTGCAAATCCTCAGGACGGTCTTGAGCTATTCCACAGGCTGGACGATGCAACAGTAAAACAGGCTGAGCGTATGAGGGAGAAGGTAAAGATAATCCCAACAGATAAACCGGAGCTCTTCATTGAAACAAAAGCGGAGAGCGCTACGGGCTGGGTCAGGGTGCAAACCGTTGGTGAGCACACTCACATTGCAGTTATAGAAACAAATGAGGGAACAAAAAGAACACAATCAGCAACTGTTACAGCAACCGTCGAGTTTGAAAGGGAGCTGTACGATGTGAGTCTATGGAGTGCGCTTGTGGATGAGTTGTACGCAAGAAAACGCCTGCGCGACAGGATCGCCTCTGCTATAGAAACTAACAGAGATGCCCTGAAAAAAGCCGCTTTCTATCGCGAGGAGCCTATCTATTCAGCCGTGTACGCACGCATGAAAGGTGATCCTATTCGCGTGGCAAGCTGTGCCGGAAGTGGCAATAAGGGATTGGTGGCGCTCCTGACACCGCTTGTTTACGGGCCAAAAGCGGATACGGAAAAGCAGACAAAAGCCTGTATCCTTTCATGCCTTGTAACGTCACTTATTACCTCCCGCTGCGGGTTTGTCTCGTCAATATGCGGTGTGGTTCATGCAGCAGCATCGGGCGCCATGGCCGGCATACTCTACCTGAAGGAGAAGCTCGACCTGTTTGATGGGGCTTTTAACAACTACATAGCCTCAGTGGCAGGTGTTGTCTGCGACGGCGCCAAGAAGAGCTGCGCAATGAAAGCCACAAATGCCATAAATGCCATGTTATCAAGTATGGACTCGGCACTCCGTGGAAACTTCGTCGATTCCATGGACGGCTTTCTGGGCAGAAATTTTCTTGAGACAATGGACAACCTGTGCAGGTACAAAAAGAGCTTCAGCAGATTAGATCCTATTACGATTGAAATTTTAAGTAAAAAAATGGGGTAATTGACGATGATACTTGACAGAAACGTTTAAAACATCTAAAAATTATTTACGGGTTAGTTAATCCCGTCACTGTCGGAGGTAATGTTAAGATGATTCTCCCCCTCGATGCGCTTGAAACAATCCTGCAGCATGTTAAGCCCACCGGAGAGGAAAAATTACCCCTTTTCGAAGCAACAGGTCGTGTTGTTAGCAGAACAGCGGTCTCGATGCTCAACCTACCGCCAATGGATAATGCAGCCATGGATGGATACGCATTAAGATTCGAAGATATCAGAGAGATTCCCGCAACATTGAAAATCAAAGGCACCATCAAGGCTGGTGATAGAACGGAAGGTTTGAGGGTGGAAAAGGGTGAATGCTACAGAATAATGACCGGTGCATTCATACCCGAAGGTGCAGATACGGTGGTAGAGTTTGAAGCTGCTCGCGAAGAGGGCGATCGCGTAACAATTCTGAAACAAAAAAAACGCGCAAGCAACGTTCGTTTCAAGGGCGAAGACATAAAGAAAGGCGATCCAATAGATTTCATCGGTGAACCAATAAATCCCTACAGGCTTTCACGGTTAATTTCAACAGGCAACACCTTGATCGATGTTTACAGAAAACCCACCGTCTGCGTTATAGCCACGGGCAATGAACTGGCATATCCCGGGTATCAGAGTGAACTTTCAACGGTGGATTCAAACTCCTTTTTTATCAAAAGTCTTCTAAAAAGTGAGCTTGATATCGATATCGCCTATCTCGGTATAGTTAGCGATGAGCCGGAAAAGCTTATAAAGACGTTAAACCAGGCTGCAGCTTATGATGTTATTATCACGACTGCCGGCATCTCATTCGGCGATTACGATGTGGTTACAAATGTGGAAAAGAAGGTCGGCATAAACTGGTCTTTCAAGTATGTAAAACAAAAACCCGGCAAACCCTTCGCTTTCGGCACGCTCAAGGATTCCCTGATCTTCTCTTTCCCGGGTAATCCCGTTTCAACGGCGTTCTGCTCGTTCTTCTACCTTATTCCAGCTCTGAAAAAGATGATGGGCTACAGGGACCACACCCACAGACACATTGAGGCAACCTTAACGGAGGATGTGAAGAAAAACAACGACAGGGTGCATTTCAACCGAGTCAGGGTAGAACTCAAGGAAGATACCTTTTATGCCACCCCTTACGAAACACAGGGCTCAAACATCATTGAATCGATTGCCAGGTGCAACGGATTCGCAATGATAGACGCAGATAAGGTGGGTATCATAAAGAAGGGTAGTAGGGTGAAGGTCTTTTTGTACGATTTCGGTAGCGTATTTTAGCTGCCGCAAAAGCTTTTTAGGATGGGAGGTTTTAAAATGAAACTACTCACTATCAACGTGGAAAAATGCACCGGGTGTAGAGCCTGCGAATACGCTTGCTCATTCGTTCACACAGGCGGATTCAACCCGCTTGATTCTCGTATCCACATCAGTGAGTTTCTGGATGACTTTGTATTTATACCCTCTGTCTGCACCCAATGCGAAGATGCGTACTGCGTAAGCGTATGCCCAACCCACGCATTGAGCAAGAACACGGAAACGGGTGTCGTCGAACTGGATCAGAGCAAATGTATAGGCTGTAAACAGTGCGTAATGGCGTGTCCCTGGGGATCCATTAAACTCAATCACAAGGGCAACGAAATTATCAAGTGCGATCTGTGTGGCGGCGATCCAGAGTGCGTGAAGGTCTGCCATGCAAAGGCTCTTGAGTACGTGGAAGTGGAGGATATGGTTCTGGACAAGAAACATAGAAATGCCATTAAATACAAGGGCATTATAGCAGAGCAGCAGGGGGTGTAATATGTTGAAGGGTGGATATGCAGGCAAGATTTTAAGGGTAAACCTAACAGAAGGCAAAATCAGCGTTGAGGACATCAGAGAGGATTGGGCAGAGGATTACATCGGCGGTAGAGGATACGGCACAAGGATAATAATGGAAGAGGTGGATCCCAAGGTAGATCCACTGTCTGAAGCAAATAAGGTCGTTGTGGCATCCGGTCCCCTTGGCTCTACCTATGCACCTTCATCCGGCAGAGTGATGGTCATAACCAAAGGTGCTCTAAACGGAGCTATTGCCTGCTCCAATTCCGGTGGCCATTTCGGCGCTGAGATTAAAAGAGCAGGCTACGACATGGTAATACTCGAAGGCAAGGCTGAAAAACCGGTTTACATCTGGATATACAAGGGGAAAGCCGAGATAAGGGATGCATCGCATCTGTGGGGCAAGAATGTAAAAGAGACCGATGCGATACTGAAGCAGGAAACCCACCCAGAAGCTGGCACACTCGAGATTGGACCTGCAGCTGAAAAGCTTTCGCTAATTGCAAATGTTACCTTCGATGGGCATAGAGCCGCAGGCAGGACAGGTGTGGGAGCTGTACTGGCAAGCAAAAACGTTAAAGCAATAGCAGCCAAGGGCAATCTCACAATAAATGTTGCAGACAACGAGGCATTTGCCAAGGCTGTATATGAAGCCAGAAAGATACTGGCAAACGATCCATTCTCCGGCAATGCTGGAGCCAAGTACGGCACAGCGGTGCTTGTCAATGTAATAAATGGTGTAGGTGGTCTTCCATCCTACAACGCTCACGATGCATACCTTGAAGGTGCAAACAATATAAGCGGAGAAACACTGACAGAGAAGTTTCTTGTAAGGAATGAAGGCTGCGATAGCTGTCCGATAGCCTGCGGAAGGGTAACAGAGATAAGAGAGGGCAAGTATAAGGGCAAGAAAGGCGTTGGTCCTGAGTATGAGCCTATCTGGGCTCTGGGCGCAATGTGCGGCGTTGACGATATGCCCTCGGTAATTATGGCAAGTTTCCTCTGTGATGATTACGGTCTGGACAGCATATCCGCGGGGTCGACAGTGGCATGCGCAATGGATCTCTATGAAGCGGGTTATATACCCAAAAGCGACATACCTTTCGACGTTGAGCCAAGGTTTGGTTCGGGGGATGCCCTTGTAGAGTGCATAAGAGCCATGGGAGAGCAGGACAGCGAGTTCGGCAAACTTCTTGCCCAGGGCTCATACAGGCTCGCTGAACATTATGGCCATCCAGAGTTCTCCATGACTGTTAAAAAACAGGAGTTCCCGGCATACGATCCAAGGGCAATTAAGGGTATAGGTCTCGAGTATGCAACAAGCAACAGGGGTGCCTGCCATGTGAGGGGCTACACCATAGCTGCAGAGGTTCTCGCAGGTACAGTTGACAGGCTCACCTACGAAGGCAAAGCCGAACTAACTAAGACCTTCCAGGATCTCACAGCTGCACTGGATTCGACTGGCATCTGTCTGTTTACAACCTTCGGTTTGACCGGCAAAGAGATAGCCGCCATGTTTGAAGCTGCCACGGGTTTCAAATGCGACCTCAATGAGTTCCTCAAAAAAGGCGAACGTATCTGGAACCTTGAGAAGCTTTTCAACCTCAAGGCTGGCTTCACGAAGGATGATGACAGGATGCCGGAGAGACTCAGGCTTGAGCCAATCAAAACCGGTCCATCAAAAGGTGAGATATTCGAGCTGGAGAAGATGCTACCTGAGTATTATCAGGTGCGTGGATGGGATGAAAACGGCGTACCAACAAGAGAGAAACTTCAGGAACTCGGCTTAGAGGATCTGGCATGAGGTACGTAATAGTGGGCGGCAGCATAGCCGCCCATACTGCTTATAGACAACTTAAAGCAATAGATCCGGGCTCCAGCGTCACGGTTATCTCAAGAGAAAATACCCAGCCCTACAGCAAGATGCTTCTTCCCTACATGATCCACACCGACAGCGTGGAAGAGAACATGTTTTTCAGGATAGACCCCGAAGATCTCAGGCTAAAAGAAAGGGTTGTAGCCCTTGATACAGAGCAGAAAACAGTAGCAACAGACAGAGGAACGATTGTTCCTTACGATAAGCTACTAATTGCAACGGGGGCGGATGCAAAGATACCATCCTACAGTGGAAACTACTCAGCAGAAAGTGTGGTAGGCGTTCGCTATCTGCAGGATATAGAAAACATAATGATAAGAATCGCTACATGTCCGATAAAAAAAGCGGTTCTTGTAGGGGCAGGACTTGTCACGCTCGAAGTGGGTTGGGCGCTTGTTCAGCGTGGCATAGCTGTCGACTTTGTTGTGCGCTCAAACAGGATTCTTTCACAGATACTCGATAAAAAGGCTGCTGATAAGGTTGAAAACTACATAACATCGCACTATCCGGTCAGGTTTTTCAAGGGCGAAGATGTGGAGTCAATTGAGGAAAACGGCTCAACTTTGCACATAAAGCTTGCCGGCTCAGGAGAGCTGGAAGGCTGTGTAATGGTCGTAGGAAAGGGCGTTAATCCAAATACAGACTTCCTGGAAAACACACCTGTGAAGGTTGACTACGGTGTGGTTGTAGATAACAGGCTCCAGACAAGCGTTGACGATATCTATGCAGTGGGCGATGTTGCTGCGTTTGATGATGTTGTGATGCCCGGTAAACATGTACATGCAATCTGGCCCGTTGCAATAGAACAGGCAAAAGCCGCTGCCAGGAATATGGCAGGTATAAAAACATGGTACATGCCTGAGTTCTCAAGGAATGCCCTGCCTGTTTTCAATATCACTATATTCACCGGAGGCATATCCAACAGGGATGAGTTCGATGTCTATGAAAAGGAAAATGGTCTTGAACACAGAAAGATCATGCTGAAAGACGGCAAGCTGGTGGGCTTTATACTGATAGGCGAACTTGCAAACGCGGGAGCCTACACATACATTGCAAAGAAACGCATAAAGGTTGACGATAAGATTAACAAACTCCTCTACGGAACGATCACTATCAACGACCAGGCCTACAGATAACCTCGCCGGCATCCATTTCCCGCAATGCCGGCGGGGCTTTAATGTTTGAAAGATACTCCAATGTTGGGTATATTGTTTTTACCTAAAGGAGGTCAGTGTATTGGAAGGTATCTGGGAGAAGCAAAAGGAAAACTCCCTTGAGCCGACTCTGAGACCTACACGCCTGAAGGAGTATATAGGTCAGAAATCGGTCATAGAGAGCCTGAGCCTTGCCATAGAGGCAGCAAAGAAACGCAACGAAACCCTGGAGCACTGCATCCTGTACGGACCACCAGGCCTGGGCAAAACAACCCTTGCTAACATTATAGCAAAAGAGATGAATGCAAACATTATAACCACCAGCGGACCGGCCATTGAGAAGGTTGGGGAAATAGCTGCAATTCTCACCAATCTAAATGAGGGTGACGTGTTGTTCATTGATGAAATCCACAGGTTGAACAGAAGCGTAGAGGAGACGCTTTACTCGGCACTTGAGGATTTTAAGCTGGACATCGTGGTTGGACAGGGACCTGGAGCCAGAACAATCCGCCTTGATCTGCCACGTTTTACCCTTGTTGGGGCAACCACGCGCATGGGTCTTCTCACCTCTCCACTAAGAGACAGGTTCGGCATAGTCCTCAGACTCGACTTCTACAGCATAGACGAACTTGCCGCAATAGTAAAAAGATCAGCGCGGATACTGAAGATAGAAATAGACGATGAAAGCGCAATACTCATTGCCAAACGAGCACGGGGCACACCTCGAATTGCAAACAAGCTCCTCCGCAGGGTTAGAGATCTTGCAGAGGTAAATAACAATCCATCCATAACACCACAGATAGTGGAAAAAACGCTTGAGATTCTTGGCATAGATGAATCGGGTCTGGATTATCTGGACAAAAAATATATGGAGGCTCTCATACACAAATTCGGCGGTGGTCCCGTTGGTGTGGATACGCTTGCAGCAAGCATAGGCGAGGACAAAAACACCGTTGAAGATGTAATAGAACCCTACCTGCTGCAGATAGGTTATATAAAACGAACACCCCGGGGAAGAGTGGCTACAGAACGATTCTACAAAAATTCCAAACTCAAGCCTCTTATCTGATTTACAAAAACTTCCGGTTGTTATATATTAGCCCTTGTTGAAGCAAAGAAAAAGAGGAATAGATGTTAACGTGAATCTACTGAGCGTTGCCATTGTCCATCTTGATAGGTTGAGACACAATTATGAGATTATAGAAAAAGCCACAACAAAAGGCACAGGTATTATACCCGTTATCAAAGCAGATGCTTACGGTCACGGCATGCTGAGGGTTGCAAAAGCACTCGAGGATTACTCCTCCATTGCCTATCTTGCCGTTGCACACGCCAGGGAAGGCATTGATCTGCGAAAAAGCGGCATCACAAAGAGCATACTGATTCTAAGCTGTTTCGATTCGGGCGATATTGAGCAGATGTACAGATTTGGCTTAACGCCTGTGATCCATAGTATAGAGATTCTAAAGCAAGTGGGAGAGTGCGCACGAGCGCTCGGTTTAAGAATACCGGTGCACCTGAAGTTTGACACGGGCATGGCGCGCCTCGGCATAAACCCCATGGATGCTGAGCGAGCGCTTGAGCTCGTTATAGATTACTCATCCAGCCTGCAGCTGGACGGCCTAATGAGCCACTTCAGCGACTCCGAATCGGATGCAGAATGGACACAGAGGCAGAATCGACTATTTAACCAGATCGTGGATCTTTTCAACTCCAGGGGGTTGGAGCCACGATACAGGCACATAGCAAACACAGGAGCCATCTTTTTGCACAAGAATACCCATCACAATTGTATCAGACCAGGTTTAGCATTATATGGCTACCTTCCACATAGGCAATTGAAAAATATAGTTGACTTGAAACCGGTGCTAGAGGTAAAATCACAATTAATAAGTATTCATCAGTTAAAGGCTGGTGAGGGAATTAGCTACGGCAGAAGCTTCGTTGCAGATAAAGACATGAGGGTCGGTGTCGTAGCTTTTGGCTATGCGGACGGGCTGTTTAGATCTCTCTCCAACAAAATGGAGTGCATAGTAAATGGCAAACGTTGCAAAGGTATAGGCACAATATGCATGGACATGTTCATGTGCGATCTGACCGATATCGACGCTTCGGTCTATGACACCGTGACCATCATAGGTAGCGACGGTTCAGAAAGCATAACAGCCGACGAGCTTGCCGAAAAAGCCGGTACGATCAACTACGAAATTTTAACCAACATTGCAAAAAGCGATAGAATTAAACGTATTTACAGAGGGGATTGATGCTCAACCTCCTTGAGGCAATTGGTAATGCCACGCTCTCATTTTTGCAGGAAACAGGCGGCATACTCACCCTGTTTTTTCGGTTTATTCTGGCAACCTTGAAGGGACCAATACGCATCAGATTAACCTTCGAGCAGATGTACTATGTTGGTGTCAAATCGACACTAATAGTCGTATTGACGTCGTTATTCGTTGGTATGGTTGAAGCACTTCAGATCTACCACGGTTTCCACAAATTCGGCGCCGAAAACATGATAGGCTATACGGTGGCAGTTTCACTGGGTAGAGAACTGGCTCCCGTACTCACTGCATTGATGATAGTGGCAAGAAACGTATCTGCAATTGCAGCTGAGCTGGGAACCATGCGTGTCACGCAACAGATAGACGCCCTTGAAGTAATGGCTGTGGATCCGGTGAACTTCCTCGTTGCCCCACGTATCATAGCCATGACACTGATGCTACCTGCGCTTGTTGTAATATCAAACGCGGTGGGAAATATTGGTGGATATCTCGTGGGCGTAAATGTGTTACATCTAAATCCCACTGCCTACATAAAAAACATCCAGACCTTCATAGATCTAAGTGACCTTACCTACGGACTCATAAAGGCGGTCGTCTTTGGTTTGATCATCTCGCTTATCGGCTGTTACATGGGGCTCAACACAAAGGGTGGGGCAAAGGGTGTTGGCATCTCTACAACAAAAGCAGTGGTGGCATCGAGTATCTCTGTGCTTGTCGCTGATTACTTCTTAACGGCGTTTCTGTTTTAGGGAAAAGCCATGATTCGGGTGGAGGGTTTGAAGAAGAGTTTTGGCCATCAGGTTGTGCTAAACGGTGTCAATTTAACGATACAGGAAGGTAAAATAACTGTCATCATTGGTAAGAGCGGGACAGGCAAAAGCGTGTTACTGAAGCACATAATAGGGCTCATGAAACCCGATTCTGGCAAGATATTCTACAAAAACACAGAAATGACCTCTCTAAACTTGAGGCAGCTCAATAAAATAAGGATAAAATTTGGTGTACTGTTTCAGGATGCTGCGTTGTTCGACTCATACTCGGTGTTTGAGAATGTGGCGTTCCCTGTGGTGGAACACCGGATAGTACGCGGCAGAAAAAGGATAAAAGAGAAGGTACTTCAAACATTGAATCTGGTGGGTTTAAGCGCCGATGTGGTTGAGAAGATGCCCTCGGAGCTGTCAGGTGGCATGAGAAAAAGGGTGGCCCTTGCAAGAGCGATAATAACCAACCCGAGCATTGTGTTCTTTGACGAACCAACAACGGGTTTGGATCCAGTATCTTCAAAAGCGATTGCACTACTGATAAAAGAGATGCAAAAAAACCTATCGACAACATGTTTCATTATCAGTCACGATCTATCGCTCACCTTCAAAATAGCAGATTATATTGGCTTGCTGGATAGTGGCAGGGTGGTGGAATTTGCAAAAAAAGAGGCATTCATAAACTCGGACAATCCCATCGTTAAGGAGTTTATAAGCGCATACAGAATAGGAGAGTCGCTATGAGAAGAAGGAATTTCGAGATAATCGTTGGGCTATTTGTTGTGGCTGTGCTCGTTCTGCTTGGATGGCTCACCACACAGATGGGCAAATTCTCGCTCAAAAAAAGGCCCACATACACGATCTACGCCACTTTCAGTGATGTCTCGGGTCTGAACCCCAACACACCAGTAAAGGTTGCCGGTGTGGACATAGGAAAGGTTAAAAGCATAGGATTGAGAAATGGAAAAGCAGTTGTAGCGCTCTCCATTTACAAAAAGTACAAAATACCCTCAAACTCTGTTGCGGTAATCAAAAGCAAAAGCTTGCTTGGCGAGAAGTACCTTGAAATAGAATTCGGCAACTCCAACAGATACCTGACCGATGGAGGGTTCATCGCCAGAACCGTATCGCCAACAGATATAGGTACACTCATAAGCAACATAAACAAGGTTTTCAACCAGCAGAACAGAGAAAATATAGCAAGGGCGCTTGAGCAGATAAATAGACTCACAAAGAGTCTGAATACCGTTGTGGAGGAAAATAGAGCATCACTCAAGGCTGCTATAGAGCAGGCAAAAGCCGCTATGGATAATCTAAACAAATCGATGGAGCTTGTAAAAGAGATGATAAAGCAAAACAGGCAGGACGTTAGAGCGGCTATAACTAACGCCAGGGAATCGATGGAAAAACTGAACAAAACACTTGAAAATGTTTATCTGATGACGAATAGCATAAGAACTGGCAAAGGCACGCTTGGTAAACTGATAACCGATAAGCAACTCTATACCAACCTGAACCAGGCAGCTGGCAATATCAGCGACATTACAGGAAAAATCAACTCCGGAAAGGGAACAATCGGTAAGCTTGTCAATGATGAATCCATCTACAACAACCTTAACGACACTCTCAAGTACATAAAGCGCTACGTGACTAAAGCCAACAGGATTATGATTAACGTTCAGGCCCAGACAGCATACCAGTTCAGAAACAGCGATTCGAAGGGATACATCATGGCTGACATCTATACAATGCCAGATAAATTCTACCGCATCGGGCTCGTTAACGAGAAGAACTATAAAACCACAGAAAACCCAGAAGGTAGCGATTCAAACAAGATGCGCGTCATTGCTGAAATGGGCAAACGATACTACAACTTTGTCTTAAGGGGCGGCATTATGGAATCAACATTCGGCCTGGGTGTGGATTACTATACGATGAACGATAGACTGAAACTCAGTGCAGATTTGTTTGACTTCAATCACACAAACGACATACGTGACCACAATGCACAGCTTAAAGCCCAGATTACGTATAGATTCCTGAGACACTTCAGCATCTTCGGCGGTGTCAATGAGATACTCAATGCCCGTAGTCGCTCTTTCTATCTTGGTGGAGGCATAGAGTTTTCAAACGATGATCTGAAATACTTTATGGATAAGATACCGACATCGGTCAAGTGAATCTCAATCGAATATTCTCACCAACAGCGCCGAGTCTCTTTGCATAATCGAAAAATAGCTCTATTGATGCTATCTTTTCATCATCAAGATCGTAATCGATATTGCGGCTTAAATACTCCATACACCCTTTTTCTGAGATTATCCTTCTGTTCCCAAAGTCGCTGCATATTGTGCGCAGGTTTGCCTTTCCCCAATCGCGGGATTGTACGAACAGCTCAGTGACACTCTCAGGAAGCTCACCGCGTGAAATCCATGCGGCAAACACAAAAGGCAGGGAGGTCATCTCATACCACTCGACGGCAAGGTCTATCTTCTCCCTCCTGTCCCTGTTCAACCTGGTCAGAGCCCTATCGCCAATTACAAGCTCACAATCTGCACCATCGGAATACGTGTAATCTACCGTCAAATTGTACTTGAAGGCAAACAGCACGCGCGTCAGAACAACCGAGGTGTTGGAATTTCTATCCAGTTTAACGGTCCTCACCTTCTCTATAGGTTTGTTGAGGAATATTACAACGCTTTTCACTTCTCTATTACTTGCTATGCAACATCCTCTTACGAGCCTATAATCCTGATTGTATGTATACTCCACGATAGGTACATTGCCCACATGGGCTTTTTTCTGCCTTAAAAGGGCAGCACAGACACTGGGTGGTTCTGATATAAAATCAAATTCGTTTTTTATAATTCCCCGTTTCAAAGCGAAGTAGAGAGGATAGGCGTTAAGAAACTCAACAAGCGCAACTGTAAGTTTGGTATCCATCGGTGCAGATCCCGGTTTCTAACAGGGTCTCTTAAACCCTTCTTTCCACCTTTCTAAGCCAACCTTCGGGCGCTTCTATCTTGCCGGTCTGAATTCCGGTGTAGTATTCGTAAATGCGCCTTGTAAGTTCGCCTATCTCTCCATTACCCACAGTTAGGCTGCTGCCATCTTCAAATACATATTCACCCACAGGCGAAACTACAGCGGCTGTACCAAATCCACCTGCTTCAACTATCTCACCGCTTTTTACGCCTTCTATGAACTCCTTTATTTTGACGCGTTTCTGCGTGGATTTTATGCCTATCTTATCGGAAAGTTCCATTATAGACTCAGACGTAATGGAACGCAGAACCGTATCAACAAATTCCGGTATCACAAGTTCTCCATCCTTTGTGATGTGGAAATGATTCATGGCACCGGCTTCTTCTATGTATGTGTTGGTCACATCAAGGTAGAGAACCTGGCTTGCACCGAAACGCTTGGCAAACTCCCCAGCCTTAAGCGAGGCTGCATAGTTACCCGCAACCTTGGCACTGCCTGTACCGCCCGGTGCTGCACGATGGAACTTCTCGGTTATCAGGAGCTTAATCGGTTTTGTAAAGCCTTCAGGATAGTAGGGTCCACTGGGGGAGAGGATGACCATAAATCGATAACTTGTGCTTGGGTGTACGCCTAAAGAATCCTGTGTTGCAAAAATGAAAGGCCTTATATACAAAGATGCACCCTCCTGCTGTGGAAACCAGATCCTGTCCACATCAATCAGTGCATGTATTGCCTCTATCTGAACCTCTTCCGGTATGTGGGGAATACAAACAACATCAGCCGAGTGGTTCATTCTCTTTGCATTCTTGTCGATTCTGAAGGTGTATATCTCACCATCTTCATGTTGAAAAGCCTTCGCACCCTCGAATATAGCCTGGCCATAGTGAAGTGTAATAGCACCCGGCGCTATCTCTATGTTCTCGTAGGGGACAATGCGCGGATTACGCCACTCCCCATCCTCATAATCCATTACAAACATGTGATCCGTCCTAAGAACTCCGAAGGGAAGCACTTTATCCGATACAAGTGGTTCAGTTCTCCTGTCTTTTTTAAGTTCATAGCGTATCTCCATATCTTCCCACCTCCGAGAAATTTTTACCAATATAGCTTTTTGGCGTTCAAAGTCAATATCCAAGAAAACAAAAAGCCTCCGACTCCCTTCGGGAGCCAGAGGCTCTCATATGATAAACGGCTTCAAGACAGAGCATACGCTCTCGAAAGCCGATTGGGAAGCTCGCTATTCGTACGCTATGCCACTCTCTTCCCTCTTAAGCAGCCACTCCCAGTGCGTATCCACCTGCCTTTGGATCTCATCTATTAGATGCTCATTACCCTTCTTGAACAGGTGAGCAAACCTTCTCTGTGGCTTGAGATACTCAACAACGGGCAGTTTTTTCTTCGGCTTATAGTTTATAACAACCCTACCCTTTATCACCTCATACAATGGCCAGACACAGGTATCTACAGCAAGCTGAGCTATCTCTATAGCCTTCTCTGGCGGGAAACCCCATCCTGTAGTGCATGGCTCAATCACGTTTAAATACGTAGGACCGTTAACATCCAGCGCCTTTTTCACCTTATTCATCAAATCACGCCAGTTAGAGGGCGAAGCCTGTGCAAGATACTCCATGTGATGACCTTCGAGCACACTCATTATATCCTTCCTGGGTTGCTCCTTGCCGAACTTTACCCTACCGTGTGGCGAGGTTGTGGTAGTGCCTGCAAAAGGTGTTGCGCTGGACCGCTGGTTACCCGTGTTCTGATAAGCGTTGTTGTCATTGCAGATGTAAAGAAACTGATGCCCGCGCTCGATGGCACCGGAGAGTGCCTGAAGACCAATATCATAGGTGCCGCCGTCGCTTGCAACTGCTATAAAACGTATATCCTTTTTGATTTTACCCTTCTTTTTCAATACCCTGTACGCACTTTCAAGGCCTGCTATGGTGCTTGCTGCGTTCTCAAACGCGCTATGGATCCAGGGTACATTCCAGCTTGTGTATGGATACAATCCGGTTGAGACCTCGAAACAACCCGTAGCTGCAGCTACAACAATGTCGTATTTATCCGTTTCAGCAGCGGCAAATACCTGTCTCATTATTACCGAATGGGTACATCCGGGACAGAGCCTGTGTCCGCTGACCAGACCCTCTTTCTTCTTTGCAAGTTCATTCAACAGTGCCATATACTACCCCCATGCTCCTCTTAGGTTTAGACAATCGAACTGTTTATCCACCTTGCCGGTTTCAACTATCCTCTTCAGGCGATCGTATACCGAAGAGATGTGTCGTGGCTGTGTGTCCCTGCCACCCAATCCATAGGTGTAATTTATCACCGGTATTCTTGCAGGATAGTCGTACAGAGCGCTTCTTATCTCATTGAACAGCGGCCCACCCTGGGCACCGGCTGGTGAAACCCTATCCAGAACCGCTATAGCTTTCGCAGATTGGAGAGCATCGGCTATCTCTTTGTATGGGAAAGGCCTGAAAAGCCTTATTTTGAGCAATCCAGCCTTCACACCGCTATCCCTGAGGCTGTCCACAACATCCTTGGTTGTACCGCACACAGAGCCAGCTGCAACAATTACAAGTTCGGCATCATCGAGTTTGTACGCCTCAAAAAGGGAGTACTCCCTTCCGAATTTTTCGCCAAACTCCTTGCCCACCTTAGCTACAATATCCTTTGAGGCAAGCAAACCCTTAAGCTGACTCATTTTGTGCTCGAAATACCAGTTCGGTGGAGCCCATGCGCCATGGGTTATAGGCTCGTCGGTATTGAGCATTGGAAACAGCGGCTCATACTCTCCTATGAACTCCTTAACAGCATTGTCATCTTCCATCTCCCAGATCTCGATTGTATGAGACACATTAAAACCATCAAAAGCCACAAGTGCTGGCGTCATAACATCGTGATTTTCGGCTACCTTTATGGCTTGAATGAGGTTGTCGTAAGCTTCCTGCGAGTTTTCCGCAATAAGTTGAATCCATCCGGTATCCCTACCACCCATGATATCGGAATGATCACCGTGTATGTTCAGCGGAGACGAAAGCGCCCTTGCCGCAACAGCCATAACGATGGGCAATCTCATGCCCGAGGCTATGTAAAGCATCTCCCACATCAGTGCGTAGCCATTTGCGCTTGTTGCTGTCATTACCCTTGCACCACCAGCAGCAGCACCAATGCAGGCGCTCATAGCCGAATGCTCACTCTCAACGGTAACCAGCTCTGTGTCCATCTCCCCGTCTGCAATAAACTGTGCAACAGCCTGGGGTATCGGCGTGGATGGTGTTATCGGAAAGGCTGCTATAACATCAGGGTTTATCTGCCTCATAGCATGGGCGGCAGCCTCATTTCCTGTTAACGCTACTTTTTTACCCATTTATTGCCTCCTAATTCTCTACTTAGAAAAAACTTCTTTCCTGAGCTGCTCTTCGGTCTTACCCTTTGCCTGAGCCTCAAGTATCATGGCAAGAGACTTGGGCTTTGTCGGGCACTGCTCCACGCATATACCACAGCCCTTGCAGTGGTCATAATCTATTCCCTTTACCTTGCCGTTTTCATCCACCAGAATGGAGCTATCCGGACAGTAAACCCAGCAGAACATACACTGTATGCAGGTTTCAGGATTCCATACGGGCCTCTCCACGCGCCACGAACCTGTCTCATAGCTTCTGGAGTTACCCGGATCCTTTATCGCTCCGCCGATAAGCACCTCATCCCAGTTCAACAGCTTCTCAGACATTTACTTTACCTCCTCGTAGGCTATCTCTATAGCCTTTCTGTTTCCCTCTATAATCCTTTCAGGAAACTTCCCGGCCTCTTTAAGCAACTCTACAACACCCTCTGCTACAGCTTCCTTACTGAAAAGACCCGTTACCTTTGCAAGCGCACCTATCATTGGTGTGTTTGGTATAGCCCTACCAAGGGTATCCATGCTTATTTTATTGGCATCAACTACATACACCTCGTAGTCCTCAAGCCCGAGCTCTTTTACAACCTCATCCTTGGAGAAAGCTGTATTCACAATCACCTTACCCGTTTTCTTTAAGCCTTCCTTTACGTTAACAAGGCCCATTAGAGTCGGATCCAGCAAAAGAACGATATCAGGCTCCATGTACTCAGAATGGTCTCTGATGGGCTTCTCATCAACACGGGTAAAAGCCACAACTGGAGCGCCCCTTTTCTCGGCACCGTAAACAGCAAACCCCTGTGCGTATATGCCTTCTTCCTGCGATATAAGCTCTGCTAAGGTTTTGGCTGCTGTAACGGCGCCCTGTCCGGCTCTTCCGTGCCACCTAACATCCATCTTTTTTGACATCTCTAAAACCCCCGTTTAGTAATTTTATACGGTTCTCCTGCTTTTAAACGCCTCAACCAGAGTGGACTTATCAAGGTAGGAAACATCAGCACCGACAGGTATCCCGTAAGCGATTCTTGAAACCACCGTGTTGCTTCCCTTTAGCTTCTCCTTTATGTACTGTGCCGTAAGATCCCCCTCCACAGTTGAACTAACAACAAGAATAAGCTCCTTTACCCCCTCTTTTTTCACCCTTTCCAGCAAACTATCCAGGCTTGATAGCGCCCTTTCTATGCCGTTTACCGGAGATGTTAACTTACCCAGTATGTAGTATAGACCATTATACACTCCACTCGACTCTATTGCAAAGAAATTCTCAAGACCTTCCACTACACACAACGTATCCTTGCGTCTTGTCTCATCCGAGCAGATGGGACAGATTTCTAAACCTCTCTCCATTAATCCGTGGCATTTTGGGCATATATCCAGCGTACTGGAAAGCTTAGAAAGGGAATCAGCAAGTTTGCGGGTTATTCCGATATTCTCTGCGAGCCAGAGCGTGTAGCGTTGAGCGCTCTTTTTGCCCACACCAGGAAGGTTTTTTAACAATTCGGCTATTTCTTCCAGCAAAGGAAACTGCGTCAGCATCTAAAATAAACCGGGAATATTCAATCCACCAGTCAAGGCTGATAGCCTCTCCTCCATAGCAGCCTTCGCCTTCCTCAGTGCCTCATTCACACCGGAGAGCACAAGATCCTCAAGTGTCTCAATATCGTCCGGATCTACAATTTCAGGCGATATCTTTATCTCTACAACCTCTCCGGCACCGTTTGCCTTAACAACAACCATGCCGCCACCTACACTTGCCTCTGATATCTGCTGGGCGGCCTCTTCCTGAGCCTTTGCAAGCTCCTTTTGCATCTTCTTCGCCTGCGCCATAAGAGCGTTCATATCAAAACCGCCAAAGCCCTTAGTCATAACCACCCCCTGATTTTTATCCCAACAATTATAGCCTACACAGTAGAATTTTCAACAGAGATAACCTTGCCGTCAAGGATCTTTAGTATTTTCTTTACATCATCATCGTCCACTGAATCAACCATGACACCACCCTTTGAAGGAGCCCCACCCGAATCCTGAGATAATTCAGCATTCCCTTTGGATTGCGTATCCTTATCCTGCCTCAAAATAGTATCTGTGTCCACTGAAGAGTGACTGACAACATCACCGGCGCCCATAAGCCTTTCGATCAGAAGCTCCACCCTCTCAAGCGAAGCAGCTGCGAGCGCTTTAAGTGTCGCCACATTCATAACGCTCAGCGGATCGAGCCTCTGTTTGAGCTCCACCAGTGCTGTATGAAAGATATTGACAAGCGCAGCTCTATACTCTTTGGAAAGATTTAAAACTATCAGCCTTTCAAGAAGTCCCCTGATAAATGAATCAAAGTCGGTATCCTCGTTATAGAGTTTTTCAATGATGTCCAGGGCGCGTTTCTCATCTTTGCCATTCAGAGCATTTATATATTCATCTATTATCTTCTGTGGCGCAACACCAATTACCCGCGATGCATCCTCAGCACTGATCCCATCTGGCGCATAGGCTATACATCTATCAAGGTAACCCTCTGCAACCCTCAGGGAGCCCTCGGACGCAAAGGCTATAATGCGCAACGCCTCATCCTCGATGCTGATACCCTCTTCCTGTGCAATCTTTCTAAGCTTTTCCTCAATGATCTTTTCGGGAATACGTTTCAACGTTATAATCTGGCAGCGCGAAAGAATTGTATCCGGGAGTTTCTCTATGGCGGTAGTGGCAAAAATGAATTTCACATAATCTGGAGGCTCTTCGATGGTTTTCAGCAGAGCATTGAATGCCTCTATGGTGAGCATATGGACCTCATCCACGATATAGATCTTAAATCTCCCCTTCAGCGGCGGATACTTTACGCTCTCTATGATGGAGCGTGCATCCTCCACACGCCTGTTGGAGGCACCGTCTATCTCTATAACATCAACGCTTTTGCCGGCCATTATGCTCTGACACATGCTGCATGTACCGCACGGCTCCACAGTCGGACCTTTTTCACAGTTCAGGCAGCGCGCTATAATACGTGCAAGGGATGTCTTACCAACACCCATGGGTCCTGAGAGAAGAATGGCGTGGTGTAGGCGATTCAATCTGAGGGCGTTTTTGAGGATCCTGACAGCAATATCCTGACCTACTACCTCATCAAGGGTGGCGGGCCTGTATTTTCTTGCTAAAACCTTATACATCTCATCTCCCTTAGCGATGCCCACCCGAGCAGGACATTGCGCGCTCGCACAACCCTGCCTACCGTTGCTCCCTTCCGGGCCTGGCGGGGTTCAGCAGGGCATACGTCGCACAAGCCCACCCGGGAAGACATCGCTAAAAGAAACTGGCGCGCCCAAGAGGATTCGAACCTCTGACCTCAAGAACCGCAATCTTGCGCTCTATCCAACTGAGCTATGGGCGCGTCACATTTTTTCCAAGATGGCGGAGAGGGCGGGATTCGAACCCGCGGTAGAGCTTGTGGCCCTACACACGATTTCCAATCGTGCTCCTTCAGCCAGGCTCGGACACCTCTCCGACTGCCAGAAACCGCTTAAAATATAACACAAAAGCCACCGGATGGCAAGTGCTGCTACAGATAATCTACAATACGGTAATCGGTTGTTCTCAAAGCAGGCCTAAATCCCGATCTCTTTATCAGATCTGCTATTTCATCAACGCTTGCCTCCGCCCTGAAACCAGCCTGCCTCATCACGTTTTCTTCGATCAGCATGCTGCCCATATCGTTTGCCCCGAAATGAAGAGCAACCTGACCCACATCCTTTCCCTGGGATGCCCACGAGGCTTGAATGTTGTCGAAATTATCCAGATAGATGCGGGAGAAAGCTATCAGCCTTAGATAATCCACAGCTGTTGTAGTTCTTTCGATCTTTCTTCCCAGGGCGTTGTTTTCCTTTTTGAAGTCCCAGGCAATGAAGGCAGTAAAACCGCCCGTGCGATCCTGCAGGCTGCGTAGCGCATCGAGATGCTCGACAATGTCTTCGTGGGTTTCGATATGCCCATACATCATGGTTGCTGTTGTCTTTATACCCAGTCTGTGAGCTTTCTCCATAATCTCAAGCCACCTATCGCTTGATATCTTTGCTGGTGAAATTCTTTTCCGTACACGCTCCGTAAGTATCTCGGCACCCCCACCGGGCATCGTGGTCATACCCGCACGCTTGAGATCTTCAAATACCTCCTCCACACCTTTTCCCGAGATCCTACACATCAAATCTATCTCCGGCGGTGAAAAGGGGTGTATATGAACACCAATCGAAGAAAGCTCCCTGACAAGATCCAGATAGTACTCATAAGGCAAAGCCTCGTTCAATCCGCCCTGAATTAGTATTGTGGTTACATGACGATCCTTCGCCTCCTGAGCCTTCCTCTTGAGCTCATCGATGCTCATACAGTACGCATCAGGATCGGATTTATCCCTGTAGAAGGCGCAAAAGGAACATCGTGTGGAGCAAATATTGGTGTAGTTTATATTCGTATCAAGGATAAAGGTAACAACCCGCTCGGGGTGCTTTCTAAATCGCACAAGCATGGCAAGCCTTGCAAGCTCAAGCGTATCACCTTCCTTAAACAGGGCAAGGCCCTCTCTCTTTGTTATTCTTTCGCCCTTCTCAACCTTGCTATAAACGCTTTGCATCATCTAATAGACCTCAATCTCGTTGTAGAGGGCATCCCTTTCAACGGGTTGATACCCTGCAGCTCTAATCAGTTCAACAATCTGTTTTTTGGCAAGGCTAACCGGACTTTCGGCGCCTGCCGCATGCGTTATGCGCTCCTGACCTATTGTGCCATCCAGATCGTCTGCCCCAAAATGTAACGCAACCTGGCCGATCTTCGGGGAGAGCATCACCCAGTAGGCTTTAACGTGCGCAAAGTTACTCAAAACAATCCTTGAGAGGGCAAGCACCTTCAACTGTCTAACAGCATCCACCCTTTTCAAACGCCCGGCAAGCGGTGTATTCTCAGGGTGAAAAACCAGAGGTATAAAACAGAGAAAGCCGGGGGAGGTCTCCTGCAGCTGTCTCAACTTCAACAGATGGTCCACAATCTCCTCGTCTGTTTCTATGTGTCCGAAAAGCATGGTAGCATTGGTGGGAATATCCAGCTTATGTGCTGTAGAGTGGATCAGTGCCCACTTCTCGAAACCTATCTTGTTGGGGTAAAGTTTTTTTCTTACACGCTCGGAGAAGATCTCAGCTCCCCCGCCAGGCATTGAATCCAAACCGGCATCCTTCAACCTTGAGAGTATCTCTTCATAGGGGGCACCACCCTCAAGCTTCGAGAAATGGTCTATTTCCACTGCTGTAAATGCCTTTACGTTTACATGAGGGAAGCTTGTCTTTATGGCTCTTACCATCTCCAGATAATAGGAAAAAGGCTTTGTCGGATGAAGTCCACCAACGATATGCACCTCCCTCACACCTTCAGGTATAGAGCCGATCTCATCTATAATCTGTTCTATCTCCATTGTATACGCATCCGGTTCATCTCCATTCCTGTAGAAGGCGCAAAACTTACACTTTGAAACACAGAGGTTTGTATAGTTGATATGTTTATTCAGAACGAAATAGACCCTGTTTGAACTCTTCTTTAGCTTAACTCTTCGAGCAATCCTGCCAACAGCTATCAGATCATCTGACCTAAGAAGCTCAAGAGCCTCGTCCCTGTCTATAGGTTCAGATGCAATAACCTTGTTTTCAATAGCATCAAGCGACATGGTTCCTCTCCACAATAACCGTGCTGGCGGCAATAATACACAATACAACAGGTAGTGTCAAAGTTTCATGGCTAAACTACTATACAGAAAATAAACCATGGATTAGACAAAGGACGCTAAGAAAAAGACAAAAAAGCGCCTCCACGAAAGATTGACGGCAGATAAGGAACCTGTTTTAACAGCAAAATCTGTCGATAGCATATGGTTTGCAAATAAAACTAATTTGTGTTAATGTTTATTTAATAAGCTGTGATTTAAGGGGGTGGGTAATGAAAAAGGTTTCTTTCTGTTTTGCAGAGGGCCCGGAGATATTCTCTGTTGTCAAATCGTTAAAAAACCAGCTCCCGGATACACCTCAGTTAACTATTGTTTTCTCATCCACAAATGTGCCACATAGTCAGGAAGACGTGGTGGAAACGATAAAACACGAAATTGGAGGAGAGATATGGGGCTGCTCAACAGCCGGTGAGATATCATCCACAGGATTTCACAAAAACAGTGTTGTTGCCCTGAGCATCTGTGCACCAAAAACCATATTCAACGCAAACACCGAGTTTGAACCATTTGGAGATGATCCGGTATCAAGCGGTGTAAACGTCACAAAACGCGCTTTCAAGAACCTTGAGTCGGTGCTCGATATATTCCTGCTGAAGTTCTTCCTCAAATCGAGCAAGAGTGATGCCCTTGAAATACTGAGAGCTCTATCCTACAACATGCTGATAGCCATGGATGGTCTTCCGGGCGTGGAGGAACGCGTATTGCACGGAGCAGCGCGTGCCACCCTAAACAAGATAGGTACAGCCGGTGGTTCAGCAGGTGACGATCTAAAATTTACCGGTACCTATGTATATTCCAAATTTGGAGCCTATCAGAAGGGAGTATCGATTGCCGCCATCTACACCATTTTGAAAGTGGGTGTGGGTATAAAAATAGGCTTTGTGCCCGATGGAAGTCCACTGAAATATGGCGTGGTAACAAAGAATGGAGAAAATAAGCGCATCGTAAAGACGATAAACAACGAGCTTGCTATGAAAGTCTATATGCGCTGGCTGGGCGTAAGCAGCATAGAAGATGCAAACAAACACTTTGCTGAGAATCCACTGGGCGCCATTGAACCCTCTTCCAAGGTTTGGAAGGTAAGAAGCCCTGCAAAAATCCTGGATGACGGATCGATACTTTTCTATTCAGACATGCCCGAGGGTACCGGCGTATCGTTGATGAAATCGAATCCAAAACTCCATGTAAATGCCGTTAGGGAGGCAGTTAAAGAGGCTTTAAGAAGAGCAGGAAACCCTGAGAAGGTCGGTGCTGTTATCCTGTTCGATTGCATCTTAAGAGATATACTCAGCGATATTTATGCAACCAAAGACGAGGAGATAAACGAGATAAAGAAGATTGTAGGTTACGATGTGCCCATTATAGGCTTTTCCACATATGGAGAGACAGGCAACTCAGATCTTATGCCACTGTGGCACCACAATCAGACTATAACGGCAATGGTTATAGGTGATTTTTCAACCGATATGAAGCAAAAGGGGCTGTTTTAAGTCTCCTGCTTGATGGTACGTTCAACAAGCGACAGGGTTTTGCTTTTTAACTCCTCAAGCTTATCCTTCGTGTTTGCCTCGAATCTCAACACAAGCGCCGGCTGGGTGTTGCTCGATCTGATAAGACCCCAGCCGTAGTGCGTGTTGAATCTGATACCATCAATGGTATGGATATGTGTGATATCAAACTCATCGGCATGAGACTCGAGATATGCTTTAAGTTTCTCTACAACAGACCTTTTCTTCTCATCCGGACACTCTATCCTTATCTCCGGCGTGTTATAGGTCTTAGGCAGCGAGCGTTTCCACTGAATCAGATCCAGCGAACGCTTAACCACTATCTCAAGCAATCTCAGCGAGGCGTATATGGCATCGTCGTATCCAAAGTAGCGATCCGCAAAGAAGATATGGCCGCTCATCTCACCGGCAAGCAGGGCATGTTCCTGTTTCATTTTCGATTTAATCAACGAATGACCAGCCTTGTACATAATGGGTACACCACCTGCTTCCTTTATTCCATCGAACAGCACCTGAGAACATTTCACCTCTCCGATGATTTTAGCGCCAGGATGATCCGAGAGTATATCCTGTGCAAACAGAAGTAAAAGCTGGTCACCGTAGAGGATCTCGCCATTTTTAAGGACCACCCCTATTCTGTCTGCATCGCCATCATAACCTATACCAATTTGGTAGTGCTCTTCCTTCAGCACTCTTTTTAGGTCTCTTAAGTTTTCCTCCACCGTTGGATCGGGGTGGTGGTTGGGAAATGTTCCGTCAGGCTCGATATAGAGTCCTTTCACATCAAAACCGAGACGCTTCATTATATCGTAGCCAACAAAACCACCAACACCATTGCCACCATCCAGAACAACAGCAGGTTTGTGCTCAGAACCAAACAGATAGCCGAATTGATCCATCATAAAAGCGGTGTAATCCTTTAGAATATCGTAGCGATCCACCTGTGGTGTGGGCGCATGGTCAATAGCAACTGGATCGAGTTTTTCCATCTGCTCTCTTATGTGCTGTATCTCTTCCCCGTAAAGCGTTTCCTTACCCACACTAAGTTTGAAACCATTGTACTCTTTGGGGTTGTGAGAGGCAGTTATCATAACACCACCGTCTGTGGAGAGCTTAAACAGCGAGAAGTACTGCACGGGTGTGGGAACAAGACCCAATGAGACAACCTTTACACCCTCAAGGGCAAGACCCATGCAAAGGTGTCGAAATATATCCTCAGACGAGAGCCTTGCATCGTAACCTACAGTGACAACTGGATTGGAATGACCGCAACGCTGTTTCAGGTAACGACCATAAGCCACACCCAAACCCCTGCAGAACTCCTCGTTAATGTTCTTTTGCCAGATTCCCCTTATGTCATATTCCCTGAATACAGAACCATCTACATACATACCAAGCCTCCTAATTTTCTTACACCTATAACTTTAAAGGGATTAAGATAGTGCGGGCTTGTAGGCGGATCAGCTCTACCCTTCATCAGGCAGACCCGATCCCTCTCTTATGCCCTGATATCGATCAGAGAACCTATAACCTGGTTCGTTGACACCTGCCTGTTCTGTGCTGGTGTAGCTGTCGGGTTGTTATTCGCCACTTGAGTATTTCTGTTGACACTCCTTGTCTCAACCCGCGCCGGTTGCTGATTGGCGACAGCCGCAGCCTTATTCCCCTTCTGCTGAGCGATCCTCTGCGTGGATCTCACCAGAGAATCTGCAGGATTGGCCGCCGCATCATTCCTTGCAGGTGCCATCTGCGTATTATTGATAGCGGTACTCGTAAGCGCACCTATCCTCATGGTTCACCTCCTGCTTTAACAATAAATCTTAAGAGGCGAAATGTCAAGCCAAACGCCACTCTTCCCTAAAGCCCTGCAAGGATAATATTGGCAGCCTTTTTACCAGACTGAAGCATACCACCAAACACCGGGCCCATTCGATGAGCGCCGCTTACAGCTACAGCTGCCATACCAGCCACAATCAACCCTGGAAATACCTCTTTGGTAAACTCAACCGTTGACTGTTCACCAACCTCAGCCCACATGGGCTTTTCGCCTACCACACCACCTGTTGGAGAATCTATCTTAACGCCGCCCTTTCTGGTCAAAACCGTGGTTACATCCGCATCGTGGCCTGTGGCATCCACCACAAACCTGCTTGTCACAACAAGCGGATCAACGGGCAGATGAGCCATATTGACAGTTGTCCAGCCAATCACAAGTCCGTTTACCCTGTACTGACCATCAAATTGCTTCAAAAC
Source organism: uncultured Desulfurellales bacterium (assembly GCA_964544085.1). Taxonomy (GTDB): domain Bacteria; phylum Campylobacterota_A; class Desulfurellia; order Desulfurellales; family Hippeaceae; genus CAZIZT01. Next base: position 14,358 of record CAZIZT010000021.1, on the reverse strand, counting down.
CACATCCTCTATCTCTATAGCATTGAAAATTCTTGCACCTGCTTTTGTTGTCTTCGAGATAATAGTGGTAACTGCCTCAATTGCATCTGCCGTATAGTAACCCCTGGTGTAGGGTTCATACCCTATACCAAACTCATCGAGTATCTCCCTGCCCATCTCCTGCACAACAATCTCGTTGAACAGCATAGCTCCGCCCCACATGCCGCCACCAATTGTGAGGCGCTTATCAAAAAGGGCAACCTTAACACCGTTCTTTGCAAGGTAGTAAGCGCAAACAAGGCCTGCTGGCCCACCACCCACAATACTAACATCATTCTCAAGATAATCACTGAGTTTACCAAAATAACGCTCAACTATTGCCTTTGAGATGATCCTCTCATCAAGTCTTTCCATTGCTTTTACCTCCGTTTTTCACGCCAATAAAATAAACACCCTTGGGTGTATCGACCTTGTATTTAACCATATCCATATATTGCCTTCTCTTTGAAATCACCCACCCTCTATGCGAACCGATAGGATGAATGGGCTTTCCTAAATCCCTCTCCAGATAGAAAAAGAGTCGTAAGTTCCCGCCATCACTCATAACATATTCAGCCTTATTTTTCAAAAGAATTCCCGCAATCTTGGCAGCGTAGTATCGATAGTTGGTGTAGTAGCTAAACAGATAGGACTGATAGACAGAGATAAAAAGAAACTTAAGCAACACACCCGCCCCCAGCAGTGTGGTAAATACCGACGAAGGCAGATCTATTTTACCGCTTGCAAGATACTTTCCAATGTAGAGCGCAAGCAGTGCGACAAGAAGGCAGGTTATGTATCCATGCATCCTTGTGAAGTTATAATCGAACAGGGCACCAAGCAGAGCTAACACAAAGATAAATGCAAAAACGGCTTCTCCAATTCTGAAGGGTACCTTTCTGTTTGCATTTTGCATGGTGTAGACTTCATACACAATGCCAAGAGAAACAGCAAAAAATCCCGAAAGTGGCAGGGCATACCTTATACGGCCCGCTGGAAGCAACCAGTAGATGAGAAAGTTTGGTATGAATACCGCTACCAGAAAAAGAAATAGCTCCTTTATATCGTTCCTCCTGCGTATCTGTTCAAGGAACATCCTGCGAAGGTCCCTTTTTAGCAGAACAAGTGAAAAGGCCGCAAAGGGCAACATGTGCAAGTAGAAGCTTAAAGGAAAGCGTATCAGATGCTCAATAAACTTTCCCAGCTGCTCTATACTCATCACACGCCCACCTGATGCCATAAGCAGAAAACCAAGGGCGTAGTTGACCCGGTGAATATTGCCGTGGGAGATGAGGAAAAGCCAGCAACCAAACCCAAGCAGTATGATCGTAGAAGAGGTGAAAAGATTGAGGAAAAAGTAACGATCCCATAAGCGCTTCTTAAGCAGTGCCCAGACTACAAACGATAGATAGAAGTAATGCAGTGCAGGAAAACCCTTGGTTAAAAGGGCAAGTAGGGCAAACAAACCCCCCGGCACTCCCGGGTGGCGCTTGAACAGAAAGATACTGATAATCGAAAGAAACACGAACATGGAAAAGAACATGTCTGTCTCAGCAAGATAACCGTATGAAAAGTAGCTCACAAAGGATGTGGCAAATGCAAAGGCGGCAAAAAGTGAGGCTTCGGCACTGAGCACCCTGCTTGCGAAATAGTAAATGGCTGCTGAGAAAATAAGCAAAGAGAGCACACTTACAATGCGAGCTGCAAACTCATTCGTACCAAACAGTTTGAAAGAAAGCGCTATGGCAATATTGTGTAACGGGGGTTTCTTGAAGTAGAGTCTACCCAACACGGTGGGCTCAACGTAGTTGTGGCGCAGGTTCATCTCAAGAGCGATAATCGCTCTCCTTGGTTCTTCGTGTTGCAGATACATTCTGCCAAGGTGTAAAAATAGACCAACAACGTAAAGGAGGCTTAAGAAAATGAGGATCCTGGAGCGCATGGCGACTCTTTGAATCACAGGCTAAAAACCTACAAAGAGCTCGTCGTCAATTCTTGAAGCAAGATCCTTCAGCACTTTGCTGGAGATAACCTTTCTGGCTAACTCCGTTGCTGAGACCTTATCGGAAGCCCGGTAGTCCCTGTAGGCTTCGACCTTTATACCTTTTTCATAAACCTTTCCTGCACCCTTAAGCCAGAACAACGCCACTATCGTGCATCTATACATGGAAGCAATTCCGTTGGAGCTGAAAGAGGAAGGATCTACGCTGTAGGAGACAATAGCAATCCGTAGTGTGGCATCGGCCTTCTTAGGTGTATGGGCAACATCCACCCGTGAGTCAAGGTTGAGTTGCCTTATCATGTAGCTGCGCATCCTGGATGCGAGATTTGGCTCACCGGTTTCGTTTTTTACCTTTGCCACATAGACACGCTTGATGTTTTTGCCGATGCCGCTATAGGAACCGACAAACCTGTATCCGCAGGAATAAAGCAGAAACACACAAAGCAGCAGTGCGAATCTTTTCATCTCACACCGCAACGATATTGATCAGTTTACCGGGAACAAAAATGACCTTCTTTATCTGTTTGCCTTCAACGTGCCTCTTTACCTTCTGGCTTTTTAGTGCCTCATCAAGCACATCGTCCTTTGAAGCATCTGCAGGCATCTGTAACGTATCCCTCAGCTTTCCATTGACCGTCACAGCTATAGTAACCGTATCCCTTTTAAGAGCAGCCTCGTCATACTCAGGCCAGCGCTGCTCCTCTATCATATCGTTGTGACCTCTTGCCTGCCACAGCTCATCGGTAATGTGTGGCACAATAGGGTTAAGCATTATCAAAAGCTTATCGATACCCTCTGCAAAGAGCGCCTCTTCTTTCTCGTCCTTCGGATTGAAAGAGCTTAAGTAATTTAAAAACTCCATAGCTGCAGCAATGGCTGTGTTGAAGTGGTACTGTTCGAAATCGTCGCTCATACGCTTTACAGTACGGTTGATCATGTAGTTAAGTTCCTTCAATCTCTCCGTATCAACCTCTGGTTTCTTCGCACCCTTTAGATGCCTGTAGCTCATAACCAGACGCCAGAGTCTGTTTAGAAACCTGTAGGCGCCCTCTACGCCCTCGTCAGACCATTCAAGATCCTTCTCCGGTGGTGCGGCAAACAGAATGAACAGCCTTGCTGTATCTGCACCGTAGGCTTCGATTATATCATCAGGATCTACCACATTGCCCTTGGATTTGCTCATCTTGGCGCCATCTTTAATGACCATGCCCTGCGTTAACAGCCTCTTGAACGGCTCGTCAGAATCAACATAGCCAAGATCGCGCAGAACCTTGGTAAAATACCTTGCATACAGCAGATGCATTACAGCATGCTCTATGCCACCAACATACTGATCAACGTCCATCCAGTATGAGACACGTTTCTTATCAAATATGTCTTTTTCGTAATCCGGCGAGCAGTACCTTAAAAAATACCACGAGGATTCTACAAACGTATCAAATGTATCTGTCTCTCTCCTTGCCTTTGCGCCACAGACAGGGCATCGTGTTTCGACAAACTCCGGCACCTTTGCAAGCGGAGAGCCGCCTTCTCCTGTTATTTCAACATTCTCAGGCAATCTTACCGGAAGATTCTCCACCTTTTCAGGCACTATTCCACACTTATCACAGTAAACAACGGGTATTGGCGCTCCCCAGTAGCGTTGCCTTGACACATTCCAGTCTCTTAACTTGTACTGATAAGCTTCCCTGGCAAGCCCCTTCTCTTTGAGCCAATCAACTATTGCCCATTTGGCTTTCTCGTTGTCCATACCATTGAATCTCCCTGAGTTAACAAGTACACCTCTATCAGTGTAAGCTCTCTGCAACTTATCAGCATCCTCAGGCACACCCTCAGCCACTATAACAACCCTCTTGGGCAAACCATATTTGGTTGCAAACTCAAAATCCCTCTGATCGTGTGCTGGAACAGCCATCACAACGCCACTACCGTATTCTAACAAAACAAAATTTGCCGCATACAGCGGAACCTCTTCCCCGTTGACAGGATTTATCAGGTAAACACCGGTGAATATGCCTTCCTTCTCCTTGGAAAAGTCTCTTTCCACCTTTTTAAATTCTTCAACAAAGCGCTCCACAGCTTCTCTGTGCTCCTCATCCACAAGCTCAAGCAGCCTTGGATGGTTCGGTGCAATGGATACAAATGTCACACCAAACAGCGTATCGGGACGTGTCGTAAAAACCTCCAGGTACTCGTCCCTGCCCTTAACTTTAAACTTGACAAAGGCACCCTTTGATTTTCCTATCCAGTTTCTCTGCTGTGTCAGTACCCTGGGGGGCCAGCCCTTCTCGAGTTTTTTCATATCCTCAAGTAGCTCATCGGCATAATCGGTTATTCTGAAAAACCACTCGTCAAGCTCTTTTTGAACAACCTCATCACCGCAGCGCCAGCATCTTCCCTCTTCCACCTGCTCGTTAGCAAGAACGGTCTTGCATGTAGGACAGTAGTTAACGCTGCTTTTCTTTCTGTAGACCATGCCCCTGTTAAACATCTCTATAAAAACCTTCTGCTCCCATCGGTAATACTCCGGATCACAGGTAATAACAAGCCTGTCCCAGTCGTAAGAGAACCCCAGTCTCTTCAGCTCTTTTGTCATATAATCAATGTTTTCGTAGGTCCACTTGGCTGGATGCGTCTTGTTGGCTATGGCAGCGTTCTCAGCGGGCATGCCAAATGCATCAAAGCCCATAGGATGAAGCACATTGTAACCCTTAAGCCACTTGTAGCGTGCTATTGCATCACCTATGGAGTAATTCCTCACATGGCCCATGTGTATCCTGCCAGAAGGGTAAGGAAACATTTCAAGCTGGTAGAATTTGGGTCTTTCACTATCAAAATCGCGAGCTTTAAACGTACCTTTCTCTTCCCATACCTTCTGCCATTTTTTCTCTATTACAGCCGGATTGTACTTTTCCAAGGCTTCAACCTCCTAATACTCCAGAACTGCTCCTCTGCTGGCTGGACCAACCATTTTTGCATATCTGGCAAGCCAGCCCTTCTTTATCTTTGGCGGTTTCGGTTTAAAGTTCTTTTTTCTTTCTTCTATTGTGGAAGCATCAACAAGCAGATTCATTGTCTTCTTTTGAACATCAAATTCAATCCTATCACCGTCCTCTATTAAGCCAATCAGACCTCCCCTTGCAGCCTCAGGAGATATATGGCCCACCGATAAACCCCTCGTTGCCCCAGAGAACCTGCCATCCGTGATCAGCGCTACATCCTTATCCATACCCATTCCAGCTATGGCACTTGTGGGTTGAAGCATCTCTTTCATGCCAGGACCACCTGCAGGTCCTTCGTAGCGTATAACGACAACGTCACCTTTTCTTATCTGCTTGCCAAAAATGGCTTTGAGTGCTTCCTCTTCGCTATCAAAAACCCTTGCCGTTCCAACGAATCGATTCATTGATACATCCACACCCGACTGCTTGAGAACAGCACCGTCAGGCGCAAGATTACCCTTGAGAATCGTCAACCCACCTTTGGGGAAGTAAGGCTTATCAAGTGGTCTTATAACCTCGTCCCTATAGACGCGAGCATTTTTGTAGCTATCGTAGATGCTCCTGCCGGTAACGGTAATGCACTCCCTGTTTATTACACCAAGCGGATCAAGCCTGTTTAAAAGCGCCATCATGCCACCAGCTTCGTCTAAGTCCTGCAGATGGTAAGGACCAACAGGAGAGAATGCACACAAATCGGGCACAATATCCGTCATTTTATCAAAGTCATCCAGCGTCAGATCAACACCGGCCTCATTGGCAATTGCAAGCAGATGCAACACCGTATTGGTGGAGCAGCCCATTGCCATATCAGCGGCTATCGCGTTCATGAAAGCGTCTTTGGTCAGAATGTCCGAGGGCTTTATGTTTTTATCTATCAGTTCCATTATCTTCATCCCGGCTATCTTTGCAAGCCTGACCCTTGCAGCCATCGGTGCAGGAATCGTACCATTACCCGGAAGAGACAAACCAAGCACTTCACTTATGCAGTTGATAGAATTCGCCGAGTACATACCCGAGCAAGAGCCGCAGCTTGGACAGCCAGCATCCTCTATCGCCTTTAGCTCATCATCGTTGATCTCACCGCTTAAGTATTTTCCTACCGCCTCAAACACCTGAGCAACGTCAATGTCCGTGCCCTGATACCTCCCTGCGAGCATGGGACCGCCGGAGATCATGATTGAGGGTATATTCAATCGTGCAACAGCCATCATCATGCCGGGCACGATCTTATCGCATGCCGGTAAAATCACAAGCCCGTCAACAGGGTGAGCATTTACCATGGTTTCCACAGAATCTGCTATCAACTCCCTTGATGGCAACGAGTAGTGCATGCCGAGATGACCCATTGCTATGCCATCATCAACGCCTATCACATTGAACTCAATTGGTGTACCACCAGCCATATATATACCGTACTTGACAGCTTCAACCAGCTGTTGCATGTGCACATGACCAGGTACTATAGTGTTGTAGGAATTGGCTATAGCAACGATTGGCCTGCTTAGCTCTATATCGGTATATCCATCAGCCTTGAACAATGACCTGTGAGGTGCTCTTTCAGGTCCCTTTAGCATTATATCGCTTCTTCTTCCCATCTTTGCCCCCCTTTGTTTCAAGTTAGTCAAGTTTATATTATTAAAATGCTGAGGTGTCAAGCGGATAGAGGGAAGCCCGAAGGTGCTTAGCACCTTCGGGCTGCAGTTGAACTCTCAGTTGGAGCCAAGAAATGCTCTGGATATGAAAACAGCCATCTGCGCACGCGTTACAACATCATCCGGTCGATAGGTACCATCTGGATAACCTTTAACAATACCGGCATCCTTCAGAGCCTTAACGTATCCGCAATACCATGTGCCTGTATCTACATCGCTGAATGGCTTATTGGCACAGGTTGGGATGGTGAGACCCAGGGCTCTTGTAATGAATGCAGCCATCTCTGAACGTTTGACCGAATTATCGGGTTTGTAGGTGCCGTCTGGATAGCCGTTCGTGATGAAAGCGTTGTAGATCTTTACAATATCGTCTGTAGCCCAGCTCAACAGGTTGCCCTTATCAACATCCGCAAACGGCAGGATATTGCCTCTGTTGAAATTATCATGATGGAACCTGGGCCAAATACCCCTTGCAGCACCACCATTCTCAACAAATATAGCAACAATCTCACCGCCCTCCGTGTTTATATAAACGGTTCCGTTGTCTGAGATTATGGGTGAGGATCTCACACCAGAGGGGAGCTTGAGTTTGAATCTTAGCGTACCGTCAGCATTCAATCCAAATACATATCCATCCTGATTGCCAAAATAAACCGAGCCATCACGTGCTATAGCAGGTGTCGAGTAAATCTTTCCTGAGCTATCGAATTTCCACAGGATGCTACCTTTACTATCCATAGCATACAGATATCCATCCGTAGATCCGATATACATTGTTCCATCGCTGGCTATCACCGGGGATGATCCATCAACGGCTCCGGGCAACATAAACTCGGCAATTTTGTGTCCGTCAACATCGAACTTGTATATCTTCCCACTTTCTCCTGCAAAATACACACCGTCCATAGTAATAGCAGGCGAAGAGTTGAAGGAGTCGCCAAGCGTCTCCTCCCACAAAAGACTACCATCGAGATCAAAACAGTAAACGTTGCCCTGAGTATCTGCCACATACAGCCTGCGCGCATCAAGAGCCACGGAAGATGATGTGACTGCACCGTTCAGCCTCTTTTTGAATTTCAGTGAACCATCCGGATTCAATCCATACAGATAACCAGCATCATCTGCAATGTAAACAGAGCCATCTGTACCTATAGCCGGCACGCTGTGAACACCGCCTGTAGTAACAAACCTCCACACTGAAGATTTGGTTTTGTCGAACTTTTCTATGCTGTTTGATGTTGTGAAATAGATGGAGGAGTCATAGCCATAGACAATCGACCTGATATCACCAGTTGCGCTAATGTTATCAGAAACCGAGTTCAATCCAGGATCAAGAACGAGTATGGAACCGTTTGGCGTACCGGCAGCTACGGATCCATTTGCATCCATTGCGATAACTGCATTCTGTGTCACACTGACGCCAGCCATATGGAATCCAATCCCGCCGGTGGAGTTGTCGCTTCCAGAGGGAGTCTGTGCTGCCCTGACAGTAATGGTTAGATTGTCCTTTACAAAAGCACTGGCGTTGTCAACCACGATACACCAGGCTGTGAAGGTTCCCCCCTCGGCGTAGGTGTGATGGGCTTCAGGTGTGTAAGTGATATTATCCACACTACCATCCCCATCAAAATCCCATCTGTACTGCACAATTTCACCATCCTGATCGTGAGCAAGACATTTAAAGGTCACATTTAACGGTGCATCGCCCTGCTGCGGGTTTGCCGTAAATGAGTCAATATGTGGCACCACATTAACCGGTATCGGATTGAAAGGCGCTGGGCTCAACGGTATGTAAGGAACCAACGGTTTAACGATGGGGTTTAGTGGGGCTATCGTAAAGGCAAGATCTGGATCGAACTTAGATACAAACGTTGTGCTGTAGTAGGTATTTACATTGTATGAGCCGTCAGTAACTGGAAAATCTGGAGAATATGTTCGTCCGGCAATAAATACGTTATTCTGAGAATCAAGAGCAATGTGAGGAGAACTCTCCTCATCGGAGCCACCAAGATAGGTAAAATCAAGAACAGAGTAGAGCGGTTCGGTAAACCTTACAACAAATATGTCCCGTTTACCCGAGTACATCAGGGCGCCTATCATGTTCACATTGATAGGTGTATATGTGGTTCCTGTGGCATAAATTGAACTATCCGAGCCTATTGCTATCCCTTTGATCTCCCTGTCGAAGTATGTGAAACAAAACACATATTTGAGAGAGCTACTTACCTGCATTAAGAAACCCTGAAAGTCTGCACCATTGTACGGTGGCAGTGTATACTCATAACCACCAGGCACCTTCTGTATATCATCGGAGGTGGTCATACCAGCCACATACATGCTACCCAAGGGAGTGAATCCTATATCGTTTACCCAATCGTATCCACTGCCGCCAATATAGGTGGAAGCTATAAGGGTGGAAAGATTCGAGTCAAGAATGGTAACAAAACCATCGGAGCAACCTATATTGCCATTGTTACAGTTCCTGCTGAGCGCTGAGCTTGTGGTTGGAAAATCCTCCGAGCAGGTTTTGCCACCCACATAAACATAGCTACCAAGCACCCTTAGCACATTGACCATATCCTCATCCGATCCACCAAGGTAGGTGGATGCAAGCAGTGTCGAAAGATCCGAGCTGAGCTTCGACACAAATACATCTGTGCATATTAATCCTCCGTAGCAATCCGGTCCGTTGAAATCCCTATCGTAAGCATCCGAAGTGGTTGGAAAACCGTCACCTGATACCACTCCAGCTACATACACATTGCCGTAGTTGTCAAGAGCAATCCTTTTAATGCTTGCCCAGGAATCCTTCTTGTCACCGCATAGATAGGTTGATCTTACTATGCCTGTAAAATTGGCTTTAAATTTCACTATGCTGCCGCAACCGTAAACGGTGTATTTCAAAAAAGAATCCTGGTAAGCTCCCTCTGTATTGATGAGATCTCCGTAGGTGTCATAACCAACCATGTAAATATTGCCCTGCGAATCCAGTGCTATATCATTCAAATCCCCGCCCGGGCCAATGAAAGCAGCTATAAGCAGCTGCGAAAGATCGTTACTGAAAACATTGATATAGGGACTAAAGAAGGGATACCCGAAAGTTACCGTATAATCCTCATAGAAACCACCAACCACATTACCGGCGACATAAACATTGCCTGTGTTCTTATCCACCAAAATCTTCTCAACAGTTAACTCAGCCTGACCGCCAAAAAAGGTGGACGCAAGCAGCGGATCTATTACAAGAGGTTTTGAAGGCTCATACTCACCCACCCTAAAACCATAGCTATCACCGTAAAGTTTATAGGATACATCCACGAAAACCTTTCTACCATCTATAATCTGATATGCAACGGGTTTTGAAAAATAAATACTGCCTGCATCGGTAGAAACCTTCAGTCTTCCGTCCTTGCCAAGAGATAGATGCGCCCTGTGTATACTAACCCTTATCCTGTCTGGACTGGAAAATGGCTTTACTACAAAAAACTTCTCTATATTCCACATGCGGGCTCTAAGCTCAAACAACGCATTCTGTGTCTCGGAGACAGACACACCGTTATAGGCTTTCATACGAACGAATCTATCTGTTGAGGGCTTCAGGTAGAGAACCCTGGTCTTTGAAGGTTCGCCAGCCTCCGCAAGCGCTCTTGCGCCGTTCAGCTGCTCGGTAAACATCATGGGTTTACCATCACGGGTGTGCAAAAGGTATGTGATCAAGCCATCTCTGTCCACCACTACACTGCCGATATAGGTAGTAGCAACAAAACCACCCCTGGTCTTGACGAAAGGAATTGAGGGATTCTTCTTGCTGAGAAAAGACGACACAGCACTATCAGGCAACAACAAGGCAGCAATACACAGTACAAATAGAGCCATTAAACGCCCGATAAGCCCGCCTCTCATTTTCTCACCTCCTCTGCTTTTTGCATATTATAACACTAAGGCATATAAAATACAACAATTAATTTAATCAGATACAGCGCTATAGAAAAACTGTACTTGATCAGAGAGATTATCTCATGGATCTATTCAGAAGGTTTCAGATAGCGCAGCTTAAGAAGCTCTACAAATTCCTCCTCAGGAAGCGGCTTGGAGTACAGGAAGCCCTGGGCGTAATCACATCCCATCTCACGCAAGAGCGCCAGCTGCTCCATTTTCTCAACACCCTCAGCGATTGTCTTCATCTCGAGGTCTTTGGAAAGCAGGATGATGGTTTTCACAACCGCACGTGTGTTTTTGTCCCTCAGCATCTTTCTGATAAACGATATGTCTATTTTGATAAAATCTATAGCAAGACTCGAAAGATACGACAAGGATGAGTAGCCTGTTCCAAAATCATCCATGGAAACCTTGATGCCTTGCTGCCTTAAAGTGTGTAAAACGTCTCGTGTATAGACTGAATCCTCAAGCAAAAGTCTCTCAATAATCTCTACCGTGATCAACGACGGATCGATACCCTCTATTTTTGACAGAAGCGTTGCTACAAAGTCTCTATTTTTGAAGCTATCAGGGGAAATGTTCAACGAGATAGAGACAGGCTGAAGACCCATACCCATCCAACGTTTGATCGTTTGTGGCACAGCTCCTATGGACCACTCTTCAACCTTCTGAACAAGACCTATCTCTTCAAGATACGGTATAAAATCCAAAGGCGGTATTACTTTGCCGTTCTTAATCCAACGAATCAACGCCTCTGCACCAACTATTCTGCCGGTATCAATAGAAACATAAGGTTGATAATAAAGAACAAACTCTCCTTTGCTCAAGGCTTCATGGACTTGACTTTTGAGGGTTATCTTCTTTTCTGCTTCTTCTCTGAATTTTTCTCTATAGAAGCCTATTGATCCTTCCCCTTTGCCCTTTGCATCCATCAAAGCAAGCTCTGCTTTCTCCACAAGCTCACCGGGGTCCGTGGCGTCCTGCGGGTATAGACTGACGCCTGCATTGAAATTCAGATTTATACTCTTGCCCATGATCAAAAAGGGCTTTGAGAGCTCAGAAATAAGCTTCATTACTACAACAAGGGCATCCTCTTCTGTTTTTAGATCCTCCAGAAACACGGCAAACTTATCCGACTCAAGCTTGGCAACCGTATCATACGAACGTACAAGCGATTTTAACCTATTGCCTATCTCAATAATAACCCTGTTGCCCACCTCGAAACCGTAGGCGTGATTAACATGGGATAGTCTGATTGGATTGATCACAGCCACTGCAGCAAGTTGATTCTTATATTTAGCCCTGTCTATAAAGTTCTTTATCGTTTTCATGAGTGAATATCTATTCTTTAAACGCGTAAGGCTATCGTGGGTAAGTACATCCTCAAGCGCCTCCTGAAGTTCAAGCTGTTTCGTTATATCCCTGCCAGTGGAGATATAGTAGGCTATCTCACCATCGACCCTGTATGGTATAATATTCACAAGAAACTTTAGAAGCCTGTTGTCTTTAGTTCTATAAACCATGATCCCGGAGAAGGGCTCCCCTGATGTCAATGTCTTATAGAACCTTCTTGCAAAGTCCCTATCGTGCAGACGAGAGGAAAACACAGAGTGATGTTTACCCAGCAGCTCCTCTCTTGTATAGCCGGAAATCTTTAGCACCGTTTCGTTTACATAGACGATGTGAAAGCTCTTGTCCATAATAACCACAGTATCAAAACCCTTGTTTATGGCGTTAAGCAGCATATCATGCCATTTATCGGTTTCGAACTTCTCAAGGGAGTAGGAGATAATAGACTCTATACGCCTGAACATAGCGTACATCTCTTTATCGAAAAAGTTCCTCTTGGTGGAAACACCCACAAGAGCTCCGATTGTTTTGTTAAACATCTTCAGGGGCACGGCAAAGCTTGAAAGCAACCCATGACGTTTGAACTCCACCGAAAAGTCACCAAGCTGCTCCTTTTTGTCTATGTTGTTCTCAATGTAAACATGGCCCTTTTCTATGGCTTTGTAGAAAAGACAGTATTTTACAGGTGGATAATTCTCCCTGATTTTCTTGGAGACGTACTTAAGAAAAGACGAAACGGCGCTGCGTTTGGCGGCGCTTGCTGTTATCCTGTAACCTGCCGCTTCGTCCCTCTCTACAATGAAAGCAGCAGCAAAATCGTGGTTTTTGAGTACGATGTCAGGAAGGCCCTTTAGCACCTCTCTGCTATTAGAGGATGTCAGAAGTAGATTCTCAATATCAGACAGGGTTTTATAGAGGCGTGATAGTTTCTCTATGCGCTCCTTCTGCTTAATCTCTTTGGTTACCTCACGTGAGACGTTAATATATCTATAAATCTCACCATTTATAGTGACAGGCAGAATCATAGCATCAAGGTAAAAGATCGAGCCGTCCTTGGCTTTATTTGCTATAAAGCTTCTGAAGGGCTTACCACTGGTAATAGTTTCCCACATCCTTTTGTAGAACTCATCGGAGTGATAGCCTGACTTAAAGATGCGCGGATTCTTGCCAATCAACTCCTCTTCGGTGTATCCGGTCGTCTCAAAAACAGTACGATTTGCTCTGAGGATATTACCATCCTTATCTGTAACAACTATCCATGCAGGGGATTTTTCAAAGGTCTCAAGGAATAGTTTTCTTTCCCTGTCCTGCTCCATTTTCTCAAGAGCGAAACAGACATCCGACTGCAACTGCTCTATCAAAGAGATGTGTTTATCAGAGAAAAGTCTGGGGGTTTTCGAATATATGAAAATGGCGTATTCGACATCGCCAGCTGTTTTGTAAAGAGGCACATAACAGGCAGAACGTATCTCATTTTCTTTGAGTATTCCTCCGAGCGCATGTCTGCAGCCAGATTCCATTAGGTTGAAAACCACAACGTTCTTGCTCTTCATGAGTCTTTTAATCTCATCCTCCCTTGCTGGGAGAATCTCTTTAATATCGAAACCCCCACTGTTAACCCTTGTCAAAATCCTGGCATCCCCACAGGCTTTAAGCAGCTCAAGCGATTCGTCTTCCTTGCTATGGCACAAAATTACAAGAGAATAATGGATATCGTCACTCAAAATGGCGCATATCGACTCAAGCAACTCCCTTTCATTTTCCGATTTGATGATAACCTGATTTATGTTAATGAGACTTTTGTAGAAGGTTTCGTAGGCTTTATCGGCAGCCCTATCCAGAACAGTTACGAAAGCCGCATCTCTTCCTTCGACGCTAAAGCAGTGGAAAAAGCTCAAACAGCTCCTTGGTCCAGACTCTGAGGTTCTGTATAAAACCTCTTCTGCTATCTCTTTCCTGCCACTCTTTAATCTCTCAATAAGACTTCCAATACGCTGTCTGTCTAAGCTGCAAACTATCTTCTCCAGCGTGTCATCAACAATTTCACCGATGTCGAACCCTAACAGGTCAGCAAAAGCCTTGTTACAGAAAAATACCTTGCCGTTTTCACAATCAAACATGTATGCGCCTATCGTGGATGAGTTTCTCAACACATCGATAAGTGTAGTTGCTATCTTACCGTTAATACTACCGTCTGAATCCATACTCCCTCGTCAAACTCCTTTCTCGAAAAGTCCAGAGTGCTCTATTGCAACTGAAACACCCGGATCTGCTTTGTTAAATTCTACAGAATTACTAAATTAACGTTCTTAATCTTCGATGTCAGTTAACAAAAAGTGTACAAGTAAAGACAAAGCCTGTCAAGACGCTTCTGTAAGTTATCGTTCTATCTGCG